>NZ_JBTYHB010000001.1:0-605481 GCF_054871485.1 Streptomyces sp. UC4497
GCCCCCCCCTGCGGCCCCCCGCGGGGGGGGCGCTCACCCGCCCCTCCGGGGCGGGGCGGGGCGGGGGGGGGCCCTCGCCCCCCCCCTCTGTACCCATCGCACACCGGCCGGGCCCCCGCCCCCGTCTGTGGGGGGTCAGACGCCCTTCCGTGTCTCCTCAACGGCGATGCGAGCGAAACACGCGCCTCCTCCCGGAAGCACCCAGCACCCGGACCTCTCCGGCTCGGTCGTCGACGGCTCCTCGGCTCACCCCGGCCGCGCCGCCCGCACGACCCGCCTGACGGCCCATCACCCCCGGTAGCCGCAACCTCCGACACGGGGCGAGGGCGGCGAGACCCCCACACGCGTGACGGACGTGCGGCCTCCTTCCCGACGCACGCCGGAGCACCTGGGCAAACCGGCAGAACAGCACATACGTTCCAAGAAATACCCCTGCCGTGCCCCGAACGACTGGCGCGAACGCCCGTTATTCCGAGCACCTGTCCGAGAAGCACGCACACCGAGGAGGCCGCATGCCCCGCCAACTGATCACCATTGGCGCGCACACCACGCTCGAAATCCCCGTGCCCGTGCACCTCGGACCTCCTGGAACCCGCCCTCCCCATCCCTGTACGTCCGTCGGCGCTCCGGAGCAGCTCGGAGGGACATCCCAGGCGGTGTCCGCGTGAGGGACCGCTACACGAGCATCGTCGACGTGCTGATGCTCCCGTACCGCGACGACGGGCGAATGCCGCTTCTGCGCCGGGCAGAGGGGCGGTACGCGGCGGGTCAAATCACCGTTGTGGGTGGTCATTTGGAGGCGGGTGAGTCACCGCTGGAAGGGGCGATCCGGGAAGCCGAGGAGGAGCTGGGGATCCGGATCGATCCGGCTGACGCGGAGTTCTGCGGGCTCTTCCAGTTCGTCGCCGCCGACAGGTCACGACGACTCGGTGCGGCCTGGGTGACCCGCCGCTGGGGAGGGACCGCGACGAACAAGGAACCGGAGAAGCACGCGGAACTGCTGTGGGCCGAGCCGGGCGACCCGCCCGCGAACTGCCACCCGTACACGCAAGGCGTGCTACGCCATTTCGTCGAGGGGACGTTGTACGCCGAAATCATGGACGCCCCCGCCACGGCTCCCGCGGCCGGTGATGCGACATGAGCGTGCTGCGCCGTCCACGGGTCGTGGAGCCCAAGGTCTCCGCCTCTGAGCAGGAGCTGTTCGGAGGGCCGCTGCGCTACGACATGGGGTGGACCGAACACGAGCACGCACGGGTGGAGTTGACCCTGTGGACCGCCCTTCGCTCTACGCCCCGCCAAGTGTGGGGCACCCTGCGACGAGCCTGGCGGGCCGACCGGGGCGCCCTGCTGAGCGTCGGCGTCTGCGAAGTCGGCCAGGGGATCGTCACGGCGGTGAACCTGCTCGTCCTGAACGCCGTCATGCACGCGTTGCTGGACACGGGAACGCCTGCCGACCGCGTCCGCACGGCTCTGCCCGCGCTGATCCTCGGCGCGGGCGCCGCCGTGGTCAACTCGGCCCTGGCCGGCTGGTCGACCTCCCGCGCGGGCCGTCTGGAGCCGCTCGTCGAACGGATCACCACGACGGAGTACCTGGACGCGGCACAGGCGGTCGAGCTGGAGGCGATCGAGGACCCGGCCTTCCGGCGTCTCCTCGACGTCGCCTACTACGGCCCCACCAACGCACGTCGCATGATCTCCACCTGCGTGGCCGGCCTGAACAGCACGATCGGGCTCGTCTCCACCGCCGGCATCCTGCTGGTGCTCCACTGGGCCCTCATCCCGATGCTGCTGCTGATCGTGGCCCCTCGGGGCTGGGGCGCGATGCGGGTCGCGCAACGCCGCTACGTATCGGTACTGAACTGGGTCGAGCATCTGCGGGCCAGCCGCCTCATCGGCAACCTGCTGACCGAGCGCAGCGCGGCCCAGGAAGTCCGGCTGCACGGCGTGGGGCCCTACCTGCTCACCTGCTACCGGGACATGGCCGAGAACGCGGAGGAGGAGCAACAGCGGCTCGCCAACGGGAAGGCGGCGACGGAGCTGCTGGCGACCGCGCTGTCCGGCCTCGCCACGGCGGCGACGTACGCGGTGATGTTCTGGTTGATCACGGGCGGGCGGATGAGCCTGGCCGTTGCCGGCACCGCGGTCTTCGCCATTCGTTCCGGCTCGGCCAGCCTCGGCTCCCTGGTGATGAACGTCAACGACCTCCACGAGGAGTCGTTGTACGTCCAGGACCACGAACGCTTCTTGGTCGAGGCCGCCCGGCGTGCCATCCCCACAGGCGGCGAGGCACCGCCGGAGCGCATCGACGCGATCGTTCTGGACGAGGTCACGTACCACTACCCCGATCGGGACGAACCAGCTCTGGACGCCGTGTCGTTGACCTTGCCCATGGGCAGCGTTACTGCTGTGGTCGGTGACAACGGCGCGGGCAAGTCCACCCTGGTGAAGATCATCAGCGGCCTCCTCGTCCCCGGCACCGGCTCGGTCTCCTGGGGCGGCTCCCCCGTCACCGGCCTTGACCGCTTCCAGCTCTTCAAGCGGGTGGGACAGCTGACCCAGGACTTTCAACGCTGGCCCATGACTGCATCGATGAACATCCGCATCGGCCGCCCCGACCACCCCGCCACCGAGGGCGAGTTGAACCACTCGGTGCAGTTCGCCGGGGCCGCGCCGGTACTCGCCAAACTGCCGGGCGGGCTCAACACCCTGCTGGCACGCATGTTCCGTGGCGCGAGCGAGTTGTCCGGCGGCGAGTGGCAGAAGGTGGGCCTGGCCCGCTCACACCGGCGCACCGAGACATCCACCGCGGACAGCCTCCTGATCGTCGACGAGCCGACTTCCGCCCTCGACCCCGAGGCCGAGATCCGCGCCTTCGACCGCATCCGGGAACTGGCGTCGCCCGACCGCGCCGTGGTGCTGGTGACGCACCGCATGTCCGGCGTGCGATGGGCGGACCAGATCTACGTCCTGAACAAGGGGCGCGTCGTCGAGCACGGCACTCACGACGAACTCATCGCGGCCAACAAGCAGTACGCGTCCATGTTCCGTGTCCAGGCCGCCCAATACGCCGGCGCCCTTCCCCGCCCCGCCCGGCCCACGACCGCCGAGCCCGCCTGACCGACCCTCCGAAGGAGCACTGTGTCCCTCCCCTCCACCGACACCGACACCGTTGCACGTCAGGCGGACGCAACCCCGAAGAACGGCACCGCCGCCCTGCTCGTCAACGACGCCGGTGAGTACCTGCTGCACCTGCGCGCGGCCAACAAACCGATCTGGCGCGCCGGCCACTGGTGTCTGCTCGGCGGCAAGCTCGAAGCCGGAGAGGGCGCCGACGACTGCATCAGGCGCGAACTACTGGAGGAGGTCGGCCTGGTCGTCGAGGACCTCGTCCCGTTCCGGGACCGGGACACCGTCGACGCGAACGGTGTGCTGACCGCCCGTGTCCATATCTACCTCGGCACGCTCAACCGGCCCATCCACGAGATCGAACTCCGCGAAGGCATCCAATTGCGCTGGACGCGCATCGAGGAGACCGCCGAGATGACGATGGACCCCAGCACCATGACGATCCTCGACGAGCACCAACGTCATCCGCAGCCCCTCCTCGACGACGCCGGCCTGCCCGCCGTCGTACAGGTGACGGAGCCGGCCGGACACCGTGATCGCAGCATCGTCGGCGCGCACCTCGTCCTCGTACGCGACGGTGCGGTGCTGCTCGGCCGACGCCATCCCGACAGCGCGTTCGCGCCCGGCGCCTGGCATCTTCCGGCAGGACACCGTGAGTCCGGGGAATCAGCTCTCGCTTGCGTCGTACGCGAGTCGGCCGAGGAGGCCGGACTCACCATCGCCGCCTCCGATCTCCAGCTGGCCCACACCCTGGACCTCCTTGACCCGGACCGTCCCATCTCGCGCATCCAGATGTTCTTCACCGCCTCCCGATGGAGCGGCGAGCCACGGGTGCTCGAACCCGACCGGTGCACGCAATGGCGGTGGTGGCCGCTGGACGCCCTGCCCGAGCCGCTCGTGGAGTACACGCGCGTCGCGCTCCGCGCCATCTCCGACAACAAGCCCTACTCGGCGATGGGTTGGAAGTGATCCGGCGCCTCCCGTTTCCCACGCGATACCGCGGCGGACCCCTCAACCACCCACTCGACAAAGGAAGTCCGTGACTGATCCGAATCCCGGGGCGATCGCGCCGCAGCACCGGCTGAGCCTGTATGAGCGCTACTACGCCCAGGTTGCTTCCGGCCGCAAGACCATCGAAGTCCGCGTGCGCACACCTCGGATGGAGGGCGCCGCGGTCGGCGACGTACTCGTGTTCCACGGCGCAGACTCGGGACGCGAACTCGACGTGAGAGCCGCACGGATCACCCGCTACGCCGACTTCGCCGAATTGCTCGCTGCGGAGGACGCCTCCCGCATCGACCCGGACGCCACGCGCGAGGAACAACTCGCCAACCTGCGCCGCATCTATCCGCCGCAGAAGGAAGCGCTGGGGCCGATCGCGATCGAGTTCGATCATCGTCCGGCGCTCGCTGGACAGCCCATGCCCATGTCCCCCGAGGCGTACGTGCAGACGCTTCCGCACCACACGGTGTACAGCTGCTTCTATCTACGCGACGAGCGCGACCGGCCGTTCCAGCTTCGGTCCGTGTACCAGGGCCGGGCCTGGCAGTTCGCCGGCGGGAACACCGACACCGACGAGGACCCCCTGGAGACCGCGCGCCGCGAAGCAGTTGAGGAAACCGGGCTCCGGCTCGGCCAGGGCCACCCCTGCCTGCTGCTGACCCACTACCTACGCCCCACCGCGCGCTGGCCGATGGGCAAGATCGGCTTCATTTTCGACGGCGGCACCCTCACGTCTGATCAGCTGCGGAAGATCCAACTCGACCCGGCCGAGCACGACATGTGGGCGATCCACACCCTCGACGAATGGCGACACCTGATGGGCGCGGACCCATTCGCGCGCCTGGAAGCCGCCGAACAGGCCCGCATCGGCGATGGTCCGCGTTACCTCGTCACCGGTTCCGCCTGATCCCGCCCCCCTTGGAGTCCTCATGTCCATCGAAGCGTTCCCCAACCCCGAGACCTGGACTGCCTACGGCCAGTTCCAACTCGACCGGTCCTACATGCCGCCCGTACCTGAACAGCTGCGTTGGGGCTTCTCGGACGGTGTCGGACCGGGCGACGACGTGCTCGGCCCCCTGGCCGGCAAGCGGGTCCTGGACATCGGCTCCGGCGCCGGCCACTACGCCGTCCACCTCGCCCGGACCCACGACGCACTCGTCGATGCGGTCGAGCTCTCGCCCACCCAACATCGACGCGCCGCCGAGCACTTCGGCGACGTACCCGGCGTCCGGTTCCTGCACGCGGACGTGATCGAGCACCTTCAGCAGGCTCGGCCGTACGACGCGGCGTACGGCATCTGTACGCTCGCCGGAATCGACCCGCACACCACGCTGCCCGCGCTGCGCGACGGACTGCTGCCCGGCGCCCCGCTCGTCTTCTCCGTGCTGCACACCAACTGGCTCGGCCAGGGCCCCTCCGCCACCGTGGCCCCGCGCGCGGAGACGGTCGGCCTCAAGGGAATGGAGCCGCTGCCTCTCCAGGCCTGGGTACTGACCGCGCAGGTATGGGAAGACCTGTTGACGGACTACGGATTCACGGTAGAGGCGATCACCCGGCTCCATGCGCCCGAGCCGGACAACCCCGTGATCTGCCAGCTCATCCAGGCGCGACGCAGAACCGTCCTACCGGCGCGAATCACCAGCCGTCCCCGCAGTCGGCGCCCGCCCGCCCCGCACGCGGCGATCGGAGTGGGCGCCATCGTCCTCGGTGAGCGCGGTCTGCTCCTGGGGCGCCACCGCCGCGGCACACTTGAACTCCCCGGTGGATCGCTCGAGGTCGGTGAAACCTTGGAGCAGGCGGTCGCGCGCGAGCTGGCCGAGGAGACCGGCCTGTCCGCGCGCACCCAGGACGTCACCCTCCTGGGCACTCTCGTCGATCACGTCGGCGACGTCGTCCGCGTCACGGTGGGCGCCCTCGTCACCGCCTGGGAGGGCGAGCCCGCCACCCAGCCGGACGAGAGCGTCGGGGACTGGGCCTGGTGGCCGCTCGACGAGCTACCCGACGGGCTGTTCGAGTGCAGCGCCCAGATCCTCACCGCCTGGCGCCCCGACCTGCCCATCTCTCATGCGCCGGCCCACTTCACCGCCTACGCCCACCGCACGACACCGTCGTGTGCCGAGGGAAGTGCGAGGGCGTGAACCCTTCGGCGTGCTCGTGGAAGGCTGCCCCGGGGTCCGTCCGCCGGTCAGACGGACTGGATGCTGTCGCCGTTGTTGTAGAGCGTGGCGTTGGTGCCGAGGCGGCGGAAGTCGTTCAGGACGCCTGCGAAGGTCTTCCGCGACGGCAGGAATTCCAGCAGGGCGGTCCGGCCGTTCTCCGTGAGGTGCTCGCGGAGCAGCTGGTTGTAGGCGTTGAAGGACGCCGCGGTGTTCCGCGGCGCCTTCGCCGCGTCGCCCCGGTGGTCGTTGGTGACGGCGATGGACGCGAGGTCCATCAGGAAGCAGTCGAACAGGTCCCTGACGTCCCGGGGATGTCCCTCGGTCCGGAGCAACTCGGCCAGGCCCAGGACGACATCGCGGTAGATGCCGTGTCGTCTCGTGAGGTGGTAGGCCGCCATGATGTGGTCCTGCTGCCCGGCGCCCTCCGTCGTCATGAACCTCCGGGGGTTGTGCCCCTCGAGGCCCGGCACCGGGAGTTCCGCGCCCTCGAACATCGCCTCCTCGACCGCGATCCGCGTGTCACGGGAGGCCAGGGGGTGCAGGCCGATCTCGTGGGCGAGCATCCCCATCACGTGACCGATGTCGTACGTCTCGAAGTAGTAGCTGGCGAGGTTGATCCGCACGCCCTCGTCGCCGAGGTCCTGCACGTCGGCGGGGGGCTCCTGCTTCAGTAGGTCGCGTTTGTGCAGCGTGATGCGGCAGGGGCGGTTGCCGAGGTAGGTGCTGATGACCTCGTGGTCCTGGAGCAGTTCGATGATGCGCACCGCCTTGTCGCGGTAGCGCTGATCGGTGTGCTTGAGGTTGGTGAACTCGATGTTCCCCGACCGCAATGGGGCGTAGGCGGGGGTGACATCGGACGCGGCGTTCGGGTCCGCCGGTGCGCGCGCCGCGACCTCCGTCGCCGTCCCGGTGGGGTCGGTTCCTTCGGTGGGCCGGGGCAGGGAGACCGGGTCGACCCATACGGCCTCGCGCGGTGCGGGCGTGGTGTCGAGGCGGGCCGCGTCCCAACTCTGCGCGTTTGCCTGCTCACTTGAAAGCAGGTCGACTGAATGCGGGTCGACGTCGCCGATCAGCCTGCTGATCAGTGCGAGGTGCCGACCGCGCAGCCCGGCGGCGAGCGGAGACGGGTCCTCGGGACTCTCGTTCACCGCTCCCAGCAGACTGCCCTGGATGTGGGGCCGGTGCGGCGTGTCGGCGTCCCGGTATTCGTCGCGCAGACCCAGCTGGTGCGTCAACTCGTGCACCAGACGCACCGGTTCGGCATCCGCCCACCACACCGTCTGATCCATCGGCCGGTCGCGACCCACCAGGTCCACCGTCAGATGCGGGGACTCCCCCGGCGCCACACGCTCCACCGTCACGTGCAAACGGTCGCCGTTCGGCAGGTGATAGGACGGACCGTTCAAGAACTCCGACACACCAGCGAGCAATGTGTCGAACACTTGCTGCGAATCGCCTTCCTCGCCACCGCGCAGCGCCAGCCGCACCGTCAGATCCGTGACCGGCTCGCCACCGAACACGAACCGCCGCGCGTCGAAGCCGGAACGCACCACGAAACGAGGTCTCTCGTCCCGCGGCCCCAACAGAACCGGCGGAGTGACCTGTTGAACCGGCGGCTGGGTGCCCTGCGTCCCCTGCGGAAGCCGGGGGCGCGCCGCTCCCGACGGAGGCAACGGGCGCTGAATGCTGTCGCCACGGTTGTTCGTACCGAGACTGGCGGCCAGCGTCGTGAAGTCCCTCGCGACGCCGAACCAGCCCTTGTCCGCAGGAACCAGTGCACGCACCGGGCTGTCCGCCGCCAACTGCTGGACGAACATCTCCTTGTACGCGTTGTAGACCTTCGCCGTGTTGGCCGGCTCCTTGGCCGCGTTCACCCGGTAGTCACTGGTGATGGCGATCGACGCGACGTCCATCAGATAGGTGTCGATCAGATCGGTGACGTCCCTCGCCTTCGCGCCCTCCTCACCGGTGCGCGCATCCGCCGCGAGAATGTCCGCCATCCCGAGGACGATGTCCCGGTAGATCCGGTGCCGCGTACTGCTCGGGAACGCGGCCATGATGTGGTCCGCCTGTCCCGCGCTCTGCGTGTTCATCGTGCGCGGCGGATTCAGATGTTCCAGACCGGGCACCGGCAGCGGGATCCCCTGGAACATCGACTCCTCGTCCGGGATGTCCGTGTTCCGGGAAGCGAGCGGATGCAGTCCGATCTCGTGGGACAGCATCCCCATGACGTAGCCGATGTCGTACTTCTCGAAGTAGTAGCTGGCGAGATTGATGTCCACGCCCGCGTCACCCCGGTCGATGACATCCGCCGGGGTCTCCGTCGTGCGGACGTGCAGCGTGATCCGCACCGGACGGCCGCCGACGTAGTCACGAATCGTCTGGTGCTTCTTCAGCACATCAATGATCTGTACCGCCTTGTCGCGATAACGCTCATTCGTGTGGTTCAGGTTGGTGAACTCGAAGTTGCCGGACTTGAACGGAACGAACGTCGGGCCCTCGTCCGGGTCGGGCGTGGCGTCCGTGGCCTCCGTGGTGGGGCCGGCACCCGACAGCGTGTCCAGCTCGTATGCCTCGTCCGGCTTCGGGGCCGGGGTGCGTTCGAGTAGCGGTACGAAGTCTCCTCCGCGGCGGCGGAGCCGGATGTGGGTGCTGTCGGAGGACGGGCCCGCGTAGGTGTGCGCGGTGCCGTTCTCCTCGATCAGGGTGAGCGTGGTGCCGGTCGCTGAGGCGGCCCATTCGGCGACCGCGCGGTCCGCGTCGTGTTGCCAGGGAGCCTCGGCGAGGTGGCGGCGCAGATGGCCGTCGCGGGCGTCCTGGCTGGGCGCGGGCGTGTTCGGTGCCTGCTTCAGCGGTGGGGGCGAGAAGAGGGAGGGGCGCTCGTCCGGCTTGCCCGGAAGGCCGTTCATGCGCATCAGTTGCGCGGCCGACACCCCGGTGCGGACGCGCAGCCGGGCCGCCTCGTGGCGTTCCGTTCCGGGGTGGGCAGCGGCCTGCCGCAGTGCCGTGCTGAGCGCGCCGAAGAAGCCGTTGCCGCGGCCGGTGGGCTCGCCCTGGGTGTACGTGGCGCCGTCGGGTGCGGTGAGGACGCCGTCGCGGTCGAGGCGGTAGCGCGGGCCGCTGGGGTCGGTCGGCGGCGACCAGGGTGGGGTGGCGTGGCTGCGGTGCGCGGGCGGCTTTGGGGACTGTTCCGTAGTCGTACTCGTCCCGGTAGCGGGCGTCGGCAGTGGCGTCGCGACCGGCGCCGGTGTGCCGGGCACCAGTGCGGCGTGGAAGAAGCCGTCGGTGGTGAACAGGACCGGGTCGCCGACCGGGTCGACGGCCGCCGGGTCCGCGCCGTGCGGCAGGAACACCTGGTCGCGGCCCTTACCGGTGACGACGGTGAGCGGAGTGCCGAGGACGCGGGCGGCGAGCGCGGGCAGCAGGTCGGCGCCGCCGTGGTCGCCCGCGACGCGCTGGGGCGGGGTCTGCTCCCCCTCCGGCCGGGTCGTCGAGGTGTCCGGGGTCGGCTCGGCGGCGAACGGGCGGGCCAGCGCCGCGACGGCCAGGGCGACGCGCTGTGCGGGCGTCGGCCAGAAGGTCTGGGGCAACCGCCCGAACGCGTCGAACTCGGACTGCTGGGCGGGGCTGAACTCCACTCCGGCGGCGTCGAGTTCGTCCTGTGTGAAGGTGTCGGCAGCATCCAGGGCGAGCGCGTCGAGGAGGTCCTCGTTGCCGTCGTCGCCCAGCGCGGTGGCGAGTCGGTCGCGGGCGGCGCCGATGGCGTCGGCGGTGACGTTCGGGGCGCCGGGTGTGTGCGTGAACCGCCCGGCGAGGTCGTTGCCGATGAGGTGTGGCAGTCGGCCGTGCGCGGCAGCGGTGGCGAGCAGCGCGTGGAAGAACGAGGCGCCGTCGTGCGGCATGTCGTGCACCTCGCGCACCGTGGTGCCGTCCGGGGAGGTGAGGGTGCGCGGGGTGGTTCCCTCGGCGTCCGTGACCTTGTACGGGTCGGGGGCCTCGGAGCGCCACGTCGGCTCGGTGTACTCCTGCGGCCGGTCCGGCACGGGGACGGCCGTCGAGCCCTGGTGGTGGGCGGTGAGCCGGGACGCGGCGAGGTGCAGCCGGTGGTGGTCCGCGGCGGCGGTGTCGACGCGTTGCTGCCAGAGTCGTACCTCGTCGCGTGCGGCCTGCCAGGCGGTCACGGCCGGGGACTCGGCGATCGTCTTCGGCAGGACGGTCGCCCGGTCGGGGTCGCCGTCGCCGAGCGCGGCCTGCTCCTCCGGGCTCAGGCCGAGCCAGGTCTCGCGGGCACGGGCGCGGACGTCGTAGTAGCGCGACTCGGCCTTGGCGAGGTCGCCGGCCGCCTCGGACATGGTGTCCCAGGCGGCGCCGACCTCGTCGGGGAACGAAGTGTCGTCCAGCAGGCCGTAGTCGCGGGCGATGTCCTCGCGCAGCCAGACCAGGGCGGTGGTCTCGGCCTCGGCGGCGCGCGGGCCGCGCACGGGCTTGCCGAGCGCCTGCATCGGGCGGCTGTCGGTGAGCCGGTGGTCCGCCTCGGCGACCGTCAGCCAACTCACCGGCACGGCGAAGAGCATGCTGCGGTCGGTGACCACCTTGAGGTGGGTGCCGAGAGTGGTGTCGTTGGTGCCGCGGAGCGCGGTGGTGTCATTGCTGCCGCCGAACGGAACCGTGGTGCCGGGGATGACCAGACCCGCCTCGGTGGTGGTGAAGATGGGGCCGGTGCCGATGGCGCCTTCGACGTTGTCGGTGATGCCGGTCTCGTCCGCGTCGGAGGTCTTCGCCCGCTGCATGGCCTCCATGCGTGGCTTGCTCTCGACGGCGAGGAGCCGGGCGCCGGTGCGGTGCATCTTCGCGTACAGGCGCGAGTCGGCGGTGTGGGACTGGCCGAAGAGGCGGGCGGACGCCTGTGTCGGCAGCTGCGAGCCGTGTGCGCCGAGCGCCTCGCGGAATCCGGCGGTCAGTCCGCCCTGGCTGGTGGCCTCGTGCTGGGCCTGCGCGGCGGCGGTACCGAGGCCCGTGAGCGGGGTGTGGCGGGCCATGCGTACCCGCTCGTCGAGCACGTTGCCGGTGTGCAGCGTGCCGGGGTCGCTGTCGCCGAAGCCGTCGGCGCGGGCGGTGGCGAGGGTCAGGGCGTCCTGCACATTGGCCGCGCCGCGGATGTCGACGGCGAGGATGCCGGAACCGATCCGGTCGTCGAAGGGCAGGACGTCGGACGCGCCGGGGGTGTTGCCCGCGGGTGCGGTGCGCCACGCGGCGATGCCGTCCGGGCGGGCCTGCCCGGACGTCAACATCCTTACGGCGCGGCCCGGTTCGGGCACGTCGCGTTCGGTGAGCGCGCCTTCGGCACCGTCGGCGTCCGGGGTGAGCAGACTGGCCGGGGCCATCTCGTGCAGTTCGCCGACGTGCGACACCGCGCGCGGCGCGAGCCGCTGCCCGGTCGCGTCGGTCATGGTGACGCTCAGGATGTAGTCGGTGACGATCTCGGCGTGCGCCTGAGTGGTGGCGATGTTCGGCATCGCCGTGCTGCCCGCGGTCCGGGTACGGGTGGTGGCCTGCTGCTGGGTGGCGGTGCCCTGGACCGCGGGTCCGGCGATCAGGGGGCCGCCGCCCATGCGTTCGCCCATGCCGAGCGTCACGTCGCCGCCGCGGT
This sequence comes from Streptomyces sp. UC4497, assembly GCF_054871485.1. Classification (NCBI taxonomy): domain Bacteria; kingdom Bacillati; phylum Actinomycetota; class Actinomycetes; order Kitasatosporales; family Streptomycetaceae; genus Streptomyces; species Streptomyces sp. UC4497. Next base: position 11,938 of record NZ_JBTYHB010000001.1, read on the forward strand.
CCTGGGTGGTGGCATCGGCATGGTCGCGCGCGTTGGTGCGGTAGTCCTCCAACTCGTAGCCGGTACGCAGCCGTTCGACGGTGGTGGTGACCGGCGTCAGCTTGAATTTCAGTTGGCCGGGGCTGCCGCCGACGGCCAGGTGGTGCGGGCTCGACCAGGAGCGGTAGCGGACCGGCAGGGTCATTCCGTCGGTGGTCAGCTCGTGCAGATGGGCGCGGAGGAAGTCCGGGGAGAGCCGCTGGAGCACCTGCTCGCGGTCGTGCGAGGGCACGCCGATCTTCTCCAGGCGCGGCAGCAGTTGGTGTGCGGCGTGACCGGCGTCGAGTTGGCCGCTGGGGTGGGTGGGGAAGCGGCGGCCGCGCAGGAACGCGGGGACGCGGTAGCCGCCGCCGAGGTTGCGCGGGGTGTCGGTGCTCAGCCCGTCCGGGGCGAGTCCGGCCTCGATGGCGTCCTGCATCGGCAGGTGCATCATGACCGCGTCCTTGATGCGCTGGAGCGCGGCGGCCGCCTTGCGCGGGGCGAGTCCCTGCCCGAGGCGGTCGGAGACACGTCCGGCGACGGAGCCGATCGCGGTGCCGGCGCGGGTGCCGATCGTGCCCATCGCGGCGGTCCACCGGTCCCGTACGGCGACGGTCTCGGTGGCGTCGGCGGCCAGCAGATACATGCGGCCCGCGTAGCTGATGGTGGTGTTACGGCCGCGGGTGACGGTCTGCGAAATGCTGCGGCCCTTGCCCCAGGCGTACTGGAGGGCCGTCTGGTACGTGCCGGTCACGCCCGGTTGGCCGGGTGTCTGCTGGTTGTGCTGATAGGGGATGTCGCTGCCCTGGAGGCCGACGGTGGCCCGCGTGGTCGTGCCGGAGCTGCCGAGGATGCGGTGCTCGTTCCCGAGGGTCGCCTCCAGGCTGCCCGCCTTCGGGTCGCTCTTGACCCGTACGTTGGTCAGCTCGCCGCGAACCGCGGCCTTCAGGTAGTGCGTGCGCAGCGGTCCCGCGCCGTTCAGTCCGGTGATCCGGGAGCCGAACGGGCCCAGGTACTGGCCGAGTTGACCGGAAATGCTCAGGTTGGCCATCGCGCGGCGCAGTGCGGTGCGCACCGGGGCTCCGGGAGCGTTGACGTGCCAGGTGGTGCCGGAGGCACGGTCGGCGGTGTCCTGCATGAGTTGGGTACGTGGGCCGGCGCCCTCGGTACTGAGGACGACGTGCGGGGATGTGAGCAGCTTGCGGGTCAGCTCCCGGTCGGCGCTGCTGGAGTGCGGCAACGGGCGGTCGCCGTCGAGGAGTTGATCGGCCTCGATGCTGGAGAGGCGCTGTGGGGGCAGGGTCGAGTTCGGGTTCGGCGACGGCGTGGTGGTGGGTGGGGCGTGGCGGTCGGAGCCGTGGGCGGAGGGTATCGCCAGCTCGACGCGGCCCACGCTCTCGCTGCCGTGGTCGAACAGTGGGCGTTCGGCGATCTTGCTGACGAAGATGCCGCCACCGAGAAGGCCGGCCGTGGCGAGTCGGGCCCAGCCGCGCGGGCGGCGGTGGCCCTCGAAGGTGGCACCCAGCTCGACGCGGTAGCTGTAGAGGTCGGCGGTGGACTGGAACGCCAGGTTGTCGTGGGTGACCGCGGACATGCTGCGGGTGGCCGTCTGGTCGGTCCTGCCGTAGCGGGCACCGAGGGTGACGTTGCCTATCTGGGCAAGGGAGTTGGTGCCGGGCACGGGGGTGTGGTCGCGGGGCGAGATGCCCAGTTCGACGCCGCCGGAGAGGGTGTTGGAGGCCTGCTCGCCCTGGCCGGACACCTCGGTGCCGATCACTCCGTTGCGCAGGGAGCGCTCGCTCATGGTGCTTTCGAACCGGCGGTCGGTGAGCCGGGCCCGCAGGATCAGCGTGTGGTGACCGCGGCGTACCTTGCCGTCCTCGGTGAGGGTGACCGGCACGCCGGTGGTGGTCAGGTCGTCCAGGCTCTGCGCCAAGGTGGGGCGGTTCAGCGCCTCGCGCACCTGGCGGTCGTTGTGCAGCGCGGTGCGCATCCGGCCGTCGCCGTACCAGAGCTTGGCGAGCCGGGGGTGACGGAGCATCAGTGGCGGGGCGAACAGGGTCGGGTAGGACCGGTGCAGGGTGTCCAGGACGGTGTCCGCGAAGACCCGGAGGGGGTCCTGGGGCCGGGTCGGGTCCGGCGTCGTCTTCGGGTCCGCGGCGACGTCCGGGGGCGTCTTCGGGTCCGGGGGCGTCTTTACGGGCGAGTCCGTGACCGGTGCCGGGTTCGGGGTCAGGGCTGGGTCCGTGACCGGTTCCGTGGGCGGGGTCGGCGCGGGGTTTCGCGGGCGGTCCGGTCGGAAGCCCTCGGCGCGGATCTGTCCGCCGAGGTGCACCGGGTCCTCGCGGGTGAGGTACCACGGCACGGGCGGCTCGGCGTCCGGGTTCGGGCCGGACTGGCCGGGCGTGCGGCTGTCCCAGCCCGCGAGCCGTCGCGCGTCCTGGGTGGGCATCCAGTCCAGGCTGACCACGCGCACCGGCTGGGCGGCGGAGGCGGGCTGTCCGGCCTTGCGCACCATGAGGGTGCGCTCCACCCGGTACAGCGCGACCGGGTGGTTGCGGACGCGGCCGGTGACCTTGCGGGCCGCGTCGGCACCGTAGTAGTGGCCGCGTCCGGAGCTCAGGTCCGAGCGGATCTGGGGCCCGCCCTGGAGGCGTACGTCCACATCGGGGCCGACCAGGCTGTGGTTGGGGCCGGAGGTGACCTGGACACCGAAGCGGGTGTCACGGACATGGGCGCGCTGGTTCTGGTACGTGGTCTGGGTGAGTTCGCGCACCTCCGCGCCGACCGACTCGGCGACCAGCGTGGCACGGTGCGGCACCGACCGCTCCACGATCAGATGACCCAGTGGGTGGTGCCCGCTCCCCCGGGTCAGCTCGGGGCTGCTGACCGGTCCCGAGAGCCGCCCGAACAGTCCGAGCAGCCGGCCCGGCCGCACGTAGGAGACCAGTGTGCGGTGCGCCGAACTGCCGGGCCGCGCACCGGAGATGGCGAGCGCCAGGTCCTCCGGCGGGTCCGTCAGATGCAGTCCGGTGGTGTCGCTCATGCGCGGCCCGACGCCGTCCGGGAACGTCAGTGTCTCGGGTGCGCGTCGGGTGCCCTTGTACGGGACGGTGAGGTCGTCCGGGAGCCGCCAGCTCAGGCCGTCCCGCATCGCGAACTCGGACGTGTGCACGGGCGTGCGCCGCCAGTTGGGGGCGCGGTTGTCGCCGGTGCGGTCACCTGTGGTCGGGCCGGTGGCCTTCGGTGCCTCGGTGACGCGCTCGACCCGCACCCGGTAGTGCACGTCGTCCAGGTGCAGATGCGAGCCCTCGAAGGCGCGCCACTCGGACTGGTGGAAGCCCTGGGTGCCGAGCGTGTAGTCGGTCCTGCGGGTCCAGCCCAGCGAGACACCGATTTTCAGCAGCCAGTTGAGCGGCGGGCCCATGCTCAGCGCGGCGGCCATCCGGCGGCCGACGCCGACGCTGCGACCGCCGCCCGTACCGGCCTGACCGCGGCGCATGGTGTCGAGGCGTGTGGTGCCGCCACCGATGTCGTTGAACCGTTCCCAGCGGTGGTACGGGACGGCCTCGACGGTCATCTCGTGGCCGACGCCGGACTTCTCCCGGCCCACGAAGCGGGCGCCGCGCGGGGCGGTGAAGGCGCCGGGCTGTTCGGTGAGCAGCCGCAGCAGCTCGGCCTCGTCGAACTGGGAGCGCAGGTTCGGCGGCAGTTGGTCGAGGATCTGCCGGGCCGCCAGGTCGGCCGCCCGGAGGTTGAGCGTGCCCAGGCCGGTGAAGAGGCCGGTGCGGATGCCCGGTGTCCCGGTGTCGGTGGTGCCGTCCGTGCTCTTGTCGTTCGGGTCCGAGTCCGGGCTGATGAGCACGGTGGGCAGTCGGCTGCCGTCGTCGAAGGTGACGGTGCGCGGGGCCGGGCCCGGCGGGGCGGCGTCCGGCCCGGTCATCAGGCGTGCGGGACGGTGCCGTTCGAGCTGGGTCTCCAACGGGACCGTCTCGCCACTGTCCTTGGGCCTGGTGTCGGAGGCGAAGACGTCCGTGACCCCGCCCATGCTGCGCAGCCACTCGCCGAAGGGGTCGGAGCGGTCGGTGTCGGTGTCGGTAACCGAGTTGGTGTCGGGCTCGGGCGTGACGGTCGTGTCGGTGGTGACCGGCATCGTCCCGGTCGCCGGCGGTGCGGAGGCAGGGATCAGCGCGTCGTAGTGGTCGCTGCCGTTGTACGCCAGGTGCAGGGTGCCGTTGCCGCCGCCCGGGTTGAGTGGGGTGACCAAGGTGTCGCCCGGCGCCCCGTGCGGGTCGGCCTGGACCAGTCGCAGGTCTACGTCGAGGGTGTGCGCCAGTGCGTGCGGGAGGAGGTCACCGAAGGGCGAGGACCACAGCCCCGTGTGCTCGGCAGCGGCGGCGATCAGCCCTTCGGTGCCGATGCGCCGCGCGTCGCCGGGCGTGGGCGCTACCTCGGCGAGCTGCGGGTAGCCGCTGTCCGTGAGGATGTGTCGCCACTGGGCGGGGTCGCCGTCGGTGACGACCCGGTCCGCGATCCGGTTCCAGTCCTCGGTGATTCTCACCTGCTCGCCCGGGCCCGTGACCCCGGCGATGGCGGTCATGCGCAGATCGTCCACCACGGAAAGCACCGGGTCGGGCGTCGCGGCAGCGGCCGCGGCGACCAGTTCGGAGCCGGAGAGCCGGTCACGCAGCAGACCGCGCAGCCCGGCGACGTTGCGGGCGGCCCAGGCGGGTGGGATGTCCTGGCTGCGCGCGCTGTCGAGCAGGGACCTGAAGAGGCAGTCGCCGTCGGCGCGGGTGTCCAGCCGGACCAGCGAACGGCCGTCCACGTGGATGGTGTTGGCGGAATCGGGTGTCGTGGAACTCTTACTGAAAAGGGCGACGTTGTCGGCGAGGCTCCCCCGACTGCTCGGCACGGGGCCCAAGTCGGGCCTGCGGCGCAGCAGTTCGGCGGTGGCCTCGGGGCTGAGGGACAGCTCGGACAGGGGCAGCGGGTCGTCGGAGAGCGACCAGGTGACGCGTGCGGACGGCGCGTAGTCGAGGCCGCGTACGTCGTCGGGTGAGACCAGTGTGCTCGGCGGCAGTTCGGCGGGCGGTGGTGGCAGTAGCACGTCGAGGGTGGTGTCGGGCCGGGCTTCGGCGCGCAACTCGGCGGCTGCGCGCAGGAATTCGGTGTATTGCCGGGCGGTGGGGCCGGCCGTCGGATCGGCGAGGGTGTCGCCGGTCGTGTTGAGCCGGTCGGTGGCCATGCGGTTCAGCAGGTCCGGGGTCATCCGGCCGTCGCCGTAGCGGGCCGCGCTGCGCGGGCCGTGCCAGCGCAGGGCGTCTACGTAGGCGAGGCCGGACAGCAACTCGCGGTTCTCCGGGCGCTGTTCGGCGTCCGGGCCGAGCGCTTCGCGCAGCGTGCGGACCTGCTGGAGGGTACGGGCGAGGGCGAAGGCGTCCGCTGGTTCCGGGCCGCGGTGCAGGCCTGCGTCGCGGGCCAGCTGGTCGAGGGTGGCACCGGTGGGCTCGGGAGTGAACATCCGCCAGCGGCCGGGGCCTTCCGCGCCTTCGGTGAGCACGGCGCGTACGTTGCCGTCCCGGTCGCGGGCGGTGCCGACCTCGGTGGTCGGCGCGTACACCGGCCGTCCGGTGCGGTTGGCGACGTGCTGGGCGACGGGCAGTCCCGCCACCGCGGGCTGCTGTCCGGTCTCGCAGGAGAACAGCACCAGCGGCCGGTCCTGGTGCCCGTCGTGCTGCCCTTCCTGTGACCAGGACTTGAGCACCTCGCCTAGCTGCACACCGCTGACCTTGACGCTGGGGTACGCCGGGTCGTCGGTGCCGAGCGTGACCGTACGAGGGGTGCCGTGCCCGGCGAAGTAGTCGGCGCCGCGTTCGGTATCGGAGCCGGGCAGCGCGGTGGGCGGGTCGGTGAACACGGTGCGGGAGGTGTTGTCGGGCCCGGACGTGGTGCGTACGCCGCGGAAGCTGTCCTGGTCGAGGAGTTCGGCCCGGCGCTCGCTGAGCGGGGTGCCGTCCTCGGCCGGGCTCTGCGAGATGGTCAGCGTCCGCACGGGCCGGCCCGGCGCCGGGTGCGCGGCCGACTCGGGTATCCAGCGCCGCAGTTGAGCGACCGGCACCGTCTGTCCGTCCAGGGTGGTGACGACCGGGTCGGCCGGGGTGGTCCCGCTGTGGGTGACGGGCCGTACGACGATCCGCGCCGGGGGCGGTGGGGTGCCGCCGGCGCCGCGGCCGGAGCCCGGGGCGTGTGCGCCCGTGCCGTGGGCCGACTCCAGGTGCGGGTCGGTCGCCTCTTCGGTGAGCGCTCGGGACGCGGTGACGGTCTCCCGGGCCGGGCCTGAGGTCGTCGTGCTCTCGGTGGCGGGGCGGGTGGACGGGCTGAGGGCGTCGGCGAGCGGGAGCAGTACGTCCGCGCCGGGGAACTCGGTCTCGGTGGCGGCGTTCGGGTGCGCGGTCGGCGGAGGGCCGGCGAGCGGGCGGGCCCGGACGGGAGCGTCCGGGCCGACCCGGGTCAATTCCACGGCGGAGCGCACTGGGCGGCCGGTGCTGTCCGGGTTGGCACCGGGCCCGAAGACGACGGCCCGGTCGGTTCCGGCGCCGTCCAGGACGGCGGTCGCCTCGGGGGTTCTCTCCGGTGGTGGCGGCGTCTGCGAGACCACGATCGTCAGCGGCGGCATCTGCGCGGCCGGGTCCGCCTTGGGCGTCGACTCGGCCCGTACGGTGGCATCGCCTGCGGTGCCGCCGTCTTCGGTGTAGGACCCGGTGGTGGTCACCTTGGGCGGGGTGGTGCGATGTCCGTCGGGGCCCGAAGTGACGTTGTGGCCGGACGTGTTGGAGGCGGCGTCCGGCGGCGTTGCGAGGTCCGTGGACGTCGTCGTGTCCGAAGACGTGATGGTCCCCGAAGACGAGGTGGGGGTGACGGGTGACGTCGTGGTGGTGTCCGGCGTGCTGCCGGTCTCCGTGGTCGTGTTCGTGTCGGGTGGGGTGCTGGTCTCAGGGAGCGGCGGGGTCTGCAAGTCCCCGGCGGGCGCCGTGTTCTCCGGGCTCGTGAGAGTGCCTTGGGGCTCGGTGGTGGCCCCGGGGTCGCTCCTCGGAGTGGGGGTGGCGCCGGTACGGGGGCCATTGGCGGTGCCCGCGCCGGGCGCAGCGGAGCTGTTGGGGCCGGGCGTGGGCACGGCGTTGGTGCCGTTGGCGTTCGCGGCCGGGGTGCCCGCCGGGGGCGGGGCGACCGATGCGGGGCCGTTGCCGGTCTCGGTGCCTGGCCTGTTCGGCGTGTCGGCGTTGCGCGCCGTCGAGCCGTCGGCGGCGAGCGACGTCGACGTGTGGGAGACCGGCGTGGTCGAGGGGCCGGAACCAGCTGCTTCGGAGATGTCGGTGCCGAGTCCGGTCGAGGCGTCCGTGTCAGGCGTGAGGAACGTGTTGGCGCCCGGTGCGGGCGAGTTGTCGGGTGTCGGAGAGGTCCGGGCGCCGGGTGCGTCGGAGACCTCGGCGCCGCTCTGCGGCGAGCCGTCAGCCTCCGGCGCGTTGGAGGTGTCGGAGTCCGGAGCCGTCGAGGGAGCGGAGCCGGTTGCCTCGGAGGTGTTCGTTCCGGACGCGTCCGAGGTACCGGAGCCGGGCACAGCGGACGCGTCCGTGCCGGGAACGTTCGAACTACCGGAGCCGGACACAGCGGACGTGCCTGTGCCAGGCCCGTTCGATGTGCCGGGACCGGACACGGCGGATGTGTCCGGGCCGGGGCCGCTTGATGTGCCGAAGCCGGGCACAGCAGACGTATCCACGTCCTGCCCACCCGAAGCACCAGAGCCGGACACGGCGGACGCATCCACGCCCGGCCCACCCGATGTGTCCGGTGTGGGCGCACCCGACGACTCCGGGTCCGTCGCCGTCTCGCCCTCCTGGCCGGCCGCACCGTTGTTGCCGCCCGGCGCGCTCGACGGCCCGGAGCCGGGCGTCGTGGAGGAGTTGGGGCCGGTGCCGGACGTGGAGCCGGCGCCGTTGCCCGGCAGTGTGGTGGGCTGGTCGTTGTGGGCCGCTCCCCCGGGCGCGTTGCCCGGGTCCTGGAGTCCGCTCCGGCCGTCGCCCGGCGGGACGACCTGCGTGCCGCCGCCGTCGGTGACGATGCTGCCGCCACCGGGGGCGTCCACCGTGACCGGCATACCCAACCCGTCCAAGACACCACGGACATGGTCGACGTCGGCCTGCGCGGTGGGCCCGCCCGGGGACACCACCCGGACCTCGGGGACCTGCGACAGACTGCGGTGCAGCCCATCACGCAACCCGATCTCGTCGCTGCCGGGCGGCTGCGTGCCGCGCAGCGCGCCCAGGTCGTCCAGCGCCTGTTGGCGGACGTCGGCCGGACCTGTGAGTACCTGCTGCCACAGGTGGCTCTCGTTGGCGGACACCGAGGGCGCGAGCGGCGTGTACGGCGGCGGGGCCACGGGCGCGTAAGGCGGCGGGCCGTCCGTGAACACGGATTCGTTGGCAGGGGTCTTCTCAGCTCCGCCGGTGGGCGGGGTCTGCGTGGAGCCGGGAGCGTCGTCGCCGCCCCCGCTCTCCGTGTGCGGACGGCCGCCACCGCCGTCGACGGACCGCGTGGAGCCACTGTCGCCACCGCTGACGGTCGGCGGCGTACGCATGTTGTCGATGGTGTTGCGCAGTTCGGCGCCGCTGTTCAGGGCGGTAGAGGTGAGCGAGGACTCGACCTGGCTGCTGACACCCGCGCCGACGAACGTGGACCAACTCGTGGACCAGTCACCGTCGAACACACCCTTGATGAAGATCTCCGCGAGCGCCTCACCTGCACCTGCGGCGACGAAGTCGGTCGTCCCCTTCAGCCCGTAGTGCCCCGCGAGGCCACTCAGGTTGTCCGCGTTGTCGCGCAGGATGGTGCTGTTGCGCCACAGGTTCGGGTTGTTCAGGAACGACAGCGAGTTGTTGTGCAGCAGGGACGGCGGATTGCGGGTGATGCCCGAGCCTTCCGGCATCGGAGTCGGAGAGGGCTTCGGCGTCGGATCGGGGCCCGGGCCGGAGCCGGGGTCGTTCGGCTTCGGGTTGGGGCCCGGGGTGTGGTCCGTGAGGCCGGGGCCCAGGTCGTTCTTCAGGTTCGGGTTGTTCTTGAAGTCGAGGTCCGGGCTGTTCTTGAGGAACGAGTTGTCGTAGCTCTTGACGATGTTGTGGGCGAAGTTGTTGAAGACACTGGTGAGGAACCCGGCGGCGGCACCGAACGCACCGTCCTTCAGGATCTGGTTCCAGTCGAAGCCGTCCGGGCGGCGGTTGTTCGGCGCGAAGTTCATCATCGCCAGGCGCACCGCGAACGTGGTGAACGCCTCGGCGAACGCCTCCGTCAGCGACGGCGCGAGGTGCAGCCGCTGCAGCAGATGGCTGAGCGTCGTGAGGATCATGAAGCGGCTGCGCAGCTTCGCCATCATGATCTGGCTGGCCGAGGCGCCGCCGGTGAAGAACGACATCGCGAGATAGATGGCGATCTCGATGAGCAGCCGGATGACCTCGGCGATCACCTGCCACTTGGACTCCATGATGTCCATGGAGGTCTTGCGCCGGCCCTCGGCGATCTTGTCGAGCTGCTCGGCGAACTGACGCAAGTAGTTCGTGCCATTGTCATCGGTGAGCGTGCCCATCGCCCTGGCGTACGACTTGGCCAGGTCGTCCGGCATGGCCTCGGCGATGTCGTGGACCGACTTGTCGATCAGCGACGAGAGCCGGTCCATCTTCCGGCCCAGGCCGGAGTAGGGCTGACGGCTGTCGTAGGCGAGGTCCTCGTCGGCGTCGATCAGCTTCTCGCCGGTGAGGATGAAGATCATCGCGTTGACCTCGGGCGAGGCCTTGATGCTCATCGGGGGCCGCCCGCGGGGTCGTACGGGCAGGCCTGGGCGACCGCTGCCGCCGGGAGGCGGGAGCGGCCGGTGCGGCGTGTGTCAGTGGCGACCACGGTTCCCGACACCGTCGACGCCGACGTCCCCGAGTCCCTCGGTCTCGATCCGGTTGTTGCCCCGCTCGACGTCCTCGATGTTCTGGTCGCGGGTGCGCTTCATCATCTCGACCTGGCTGAGCGTGGAGTCCGTGATGCCCACCAGGGCGTCCCGGATGGACATCATGGTGTCCTTGGTGGTCTGCCGCTCCTTCTGCTCCTGCGGCTTGGCCTTCTCTGCGAACTCCCCTTCGTGGCCGGGCCAGTTGACGGTGGGCGCCAGACCGTCGAGGAACTCCTCGGTCATGCTCCGGACGAGGTCGGAGATCTCCTCCAACTGACCCGTGCAGGCTTCGATGCGCTGCGGGTCGACGTAGTACCGCTGTCCCATCGTCAGTCCACCCCGTCCTCGCCGAGCGCGTCCCGCCAGGCGGGCGTGGCCCGGGTGTCGTCGCGTGCCGTGTCCTCGTCGTCGTCGCGCAGCACCTCGGGGCCGAAGATCCGCTCCCAGTCCAGCTCGAAGCCCTTCAACTCCGGTACGTTGCTGCTCGGTTCGGCGAAGGGGGCCATCGCCTTCATGACATGCCGGTTCATCTTGGTACGGGCCGCGCTCGACGCCTCCAGAACGCTGGCGGCCAGCTCCTGGGGCGACATGTCGCGGTGCTTGTTCTCCAGGAACTCGATCCCGGTCAGTTCACCCTGAGGACCCACCGTGGCGCGGACCGCGCGGTCGGAGGAGAGCACCGAGAACGATGCCTGGCGCAGCTCGCGCTCGGTGCGCGCGATCGCCTCCTGGGCCTCCTGGAGCTCGACCATCGCCTGCTCCAGACGCTTCTCCAGCGGTTCCGCCATGCCGGCTCGGCCCTTTCGCGTCGGTCTCTTCGTGCTGTGGGTGGTCAACTGCCCTGCTGAACAATGATCTTGCCTGGTGAGGGGTGTGCTCCGGAAGTCGGGGCCGAGTGGTGTTCGTCTCCGTAACCGGCCGGTACGCGGCACACCCGCGCTCACCGTCCGATGACGGCGGGCGCGCCGCCCTCGTCCGTGCCCCACACGTCCGCGTCCTCCTCCAGGTAGTCGGCGGAGCTGGTGGTCCGTCGGCCCGTGGTGTCCGCGTCCTGGTCGGCGCTGTCGTGGCCGCCGCCGCTGGTGGTGGTCGCGACGCGGGAGGCCGGCGAGAGGAAGGTGTCACTGTCCTCCTGGCGGTTCCACGGGTTGCGTCGCCGGCGGTTGCGCCGCTCGCTCTCCTCGGCCGCGTCGACCAGCACGGCACGTACCCGCTCACCGTTGCCCTTCTCGGCGCCGCCCGCGCCCATGCCGCCCGCGCCACCCATCGGCATACCGGGCGTGCCCGGCGTACCAGGGGCGCCGGGGGTACCGGACTGCTGTGCGCCGCCCCCGCCGTTGTTCAGCGAGGAGTTGCTCGCGGGGCTGTCCGAGAGCGGCGCTACGTGGCTGCCGCCCACCGCGCCGAGCGAGTCTGAGCCGTACCCGCCCGGCCCCAGGGACGAGCCGAGGGACTGAGTGCTGCCGTTCGACCCGACACCGCCTCCGCCGAGATTCAGGTCGGAGGTCGGGATGTGCTGGGTGCTCGGATGGTCGCCGCCGGTCAGGTTCAGGTCCTTCAGGTCCCCCAGTGGATCCGAGGTGTTGCTGCCGCCGCTGTTCGGGCCACCGTTCAAGTCGCTGTTCAGGTCGTGGAGGTTGACCTTCTCGGTGTGGCCCTGGGCGTCGGTGGTGGTGGCGAGGCCGGTGTCCGGGTCGATGGTCTGCGTGCTGCCGTCCGGGTACGTGGTGGTCAACTGACCGTTGTCGAGTGTGGTGGTGGAGCCGTCCGGGTTGTGCACCGACGCACCGTGGGTGAGGTCGGTGGTCGTGGTGGCGCCGTCCGGACCGGTCAGGGTGAGCGCCCCGGTGTCGGGGTCGAACGAGGAGTGCCCGCCGTCCGGGAACGTGGTGGCGAAGTCGTTGCCGTCCATGCCGGTGTGGCCGCCGGTCGGGGTGGCCAGGCTGTTGCCGCTGTTGAGGTCGCCGAAGTTGCCGAGGTCGGACGTGGTCGGGATGTGCGAGTCGATGTTCCCGAGGTCGCCCAGGTCGTTGTTCCCGAGGCCGTTCAGGTCGTTCAGGTCGTTCGGGTTGTTGTTGCCGTTGAGATTGCCCAGGTTCCCGAGGTTGGTCGTGGTGGTGTGACCGTCCGGGTCCGTGGTGGTGGCCTGTCCGTTGGACGGGTCGACGGTCTGGCTGCTGCCGTCGGGGAACGTGGTGGTCAGCTTGCCGTCGTCGCCGAGGGAGGTGACCGAGCCGTCCGGGTTGGTCACGGAGTGACCGTCGCCGAGGTCGACGGTGTTGGACGAACCGTCCGGGTTGGTGGTGGTGAGCGTGCTGTCGCCCGGGTTGAACGCGGACTCGCTGCCGTCCGGGAAGTCGGTCGCCAGGTCGCCGTTGCCCGTCAGCTGGGTCTGGCCGCCGGTCGGGGTGTCCAGGGTGCTGTTGCCGAGCGGTTCGTTCAGCGCGTTGTTCGCGGCGTCGATGTTCGCGTCGTTGTTCAGGCCCTGGAGACTGCCCAGGTTGTCCGTCCGGGTGGACCCGTCGGGGTTGGTGGTGAGGCTCTGCCCGGTCCCCGGGTCGACGGTCTGGGTGGTGCCGTCGGGGAACGTGGTGGTCAGCTTGCCGTCGTTGCCGAGCGTGGTCCTCGACCCGTCCGGGTTGAGCAGTTCCTTGCCGTTGCCCAGGTCCGTGGTGGTGGTCGTACCGTCCGGGTTGGTCGTGGTGACCTCACCGGTCTCGGGGTCGAACGAGGTCTTGCTGCCGTCCTCGAAGTCGGTGTTCAGCTTGTTGCCGTCGAGGTGCGTGCTGCCGCCGGTCGGTGTCTTGAGCGTGTTCCCGACGCTCCCGCCGCCCCCGTTGAGGCTGCCGAGGTTGCCCAGGCTCTGCGTGATCGGAACGCCGGGGTTGTTGCCGAGTCCCTGCGGGTCGCCGTTGCCCTGCTGCTGGTCGCCACCGCCCCCGTTCAGGCCGTCGAGGTTGCCGAGGCTCTCGGTGACGGGATTGTTCTGGCCGCCTCCGTCCAGGCCGCCTCCGCCCAAGCCACCACCACCCAGGCCACCCCCACCCTGACCGCCTCCGTTCAGCCCGTCGATGCTGCCCAGGTTCTCGGTGCTCGGACCGTTCTGCTTCAGGTACTCGTCGAGCTTGTCGAGGTTCTGGTCGCCGCCGCCACCGGCCCCTCCCCCGCCGTTGATGTCGCCCAGGCTGTTCTGCAGGTTCTTGGCCTGCTCGTCGGCCTCGCGCTGAGCCTCCTCCTGCTCCCGCTGGGCCTCTTCCTGCTGCTTGCGCTGCTCCTCGCGCAGTTCTTCCTGGTAGGCCTTGTCCTCGTTGCGCTGCTCCTCCTGCTCTTTACGCAACTCGTCCTGGTAGGCCTTGTCCTCGTTGCGCTGCTCCTCCTGCTCCTTGCGCAACTCCTCCTGATAGGCCTTGTCCTCCTCACGCTGCTTGTTCTGCTCGTTGCGGAGGTCCTCCTGCTCCTGGCGGTTCTTCTCGTTCTCCTCCTCGATCCGCTTCTTCTCGTCCTCCGCCTGCTGCTTCTCGTAGTCGTCGGACGCCGTGCCGGTCGACTTGGGCTCCGGCACGTTGCCGGAGAAGTCCTTGGAGAGGTCGAGGAAGTGGTTGTTCAGGTTCGACTGCACCGTGCGGGCGGGCTCGCCGAGGTACTGGTCGATGCCCTGGTTCCAGATCTTGACGGCCTTGTCGCCGACCTTGGACCAGTTCGCGATGTCGGTGAGGTCGCCGTACTCGGGGTGGCTCTGGCTGAAGCCGTCCTTCGGGGTGTGGTAGGTACTGGAGGAGTACATGCTGGTCGTCGTCTGGATCTCCGTCTGGGCGACGTTGTGCTCGTCGACCCACATAGCCAGGTCGTCCAGTACGTAGCGCAGCACCTGAAGTGGGTCGTAGTACGGGGAGTTGGCCCACTTGCTCCACGCCTGGAGCAGTTCCTTGGCGGAGTTCTCCAGGTACGTGCGGCCCAGCGAGAGGGCGCGCGAGTACACGGTGGCACCCTTGCCGGTACCGTCCGCGTCGCCGGCCGTCTCGTCGAAGGTCTCGATGTAGTTCTCGTAGTTCTCGCGGACTTTCTTGAGCAGGTTGCGGAAGACCTCGGCCGCCTCGCCCTTCCAGCTCGCGCCGTCGCCGCCGAACCGCTTCTCCCAGTCCTCCAGCACTTCCTTGGTCTCGCGGAAGAACTTGGCGGCGTAGTCGAAGGATTCCCCGGTGCGGTCGAACGAGTTGAGGTCGACCGCGGCGTCCTCGGCCACTCCCAGGTTGCTGAACCGGGCGTCCCCGGTGCCGCCGGCCAGCAGCTTCATGAGTGCCTCACGCGGCCCGTTCATGTACCGGGCGAGCGCGACGGTGCTCATCTTGTCCTTGTTGTAATCGGTGAAGTCGTTGCCCGAACCGACCGAGGCGTCGGCGTAGTTGTCGCTCCCGGGGTCGGCGAAGTGGATCTCGTCGCCCGACTTGACGCGGCCTTCGAAGACGATGCGGGCCTGCTTGATCACCGTCTTCTTGCCGCTGTCGAAGAAGTAGATGTCGTAGTCTTCGCCGCTGTTCTGCAGGAAGCCGGAGTCCTTCACCGCGTTGCTCAGGCTGTGCTGCTGGATGTCCATCCGGAAGAGCTTGCCGCCGTGGTCGGAGCGGAGTGTGTCGAAGACGGTGGCACGGTCCGGCACCGGGTAGCCCGTGATGTGCGTGACGAGGTTGGCCCAGATGTCGCTCTGCGGGTCCTTGGCGTCCTTGAACTCGCCTATGTGGTCCCGAGAGTTGTCGTCGTACCGCTCCGCCACCGGGCGTCCCTTCTGGTCAGTGGTCGTGTTCTGCTCAGGTGGTCTCGTCGCCCGATCCGGAGCTGCCGGAGGTCAGGGTGTCGACGTCCTCGAAGTTCTGCAGCAGCGTCTGCGCGTCGATCGCGTCGAGGTTCTTGTCCTTCGTCTTCTCGGCCTCGTCGATGGTGTCCGTGAGCGCCTGTTGCAGCTCCTTGAACAGGTCCATCTGGTCACCGAGCAGTTTGTCGATGGCCGTGGCCGCGGTGGTGATGCCCTCGATCAGCGTCGGGCCCGAGACCAGGGGCTCCTTGTTCATCTTGCCGAGACGCAGGAGCTGTTGGTCCTGGGAGAGGTTGTCCGGGGTGGTGTGACCGTCGATGAGCTCGCCGAGCGGGCGGACGCTGCCCCCGTCGCCCTCCTCACGGTGCTTCTTCGCCGAGGTGTGGACCGGCTGCACCTCGTGGTCCCGGAAATTCTCCATCTGCTTGAGATCGAAATGCTTGACGTCGGCCTTGCTGTCATCAGCCACGAGACGCCTCCTGCCGCTTGCTGCCTGACGGGGGTGGGGGTGCCCCGACGGACGCCCCGAGCAGGGGCCCCGGCCACAGTGCCGGGGCCCGGAAGAACCTAACGGGCCCGCACACTGCCCCAGTTGTCGGCGCTCCTGCGCTCGTCACGGGAGTGGTTGTCGTGGATGCTCTGGATCAACTCGCCGTTGTCGCCGAGGAGCTGGGCCATGTTCTTGGTGGCCTGGTCCCACTCCGCCTGGACCCCGCGGTACATCTCCTGGTCCGCACCCTCCCAGGAGGCGATGAGCGGCTTGAGCTCGTCCTCCAGGTTGTTCAGGGTGGTGATGATGTGCTGGGTCTGCTCGGTCAGCTCCTCGATCGCCTGCCGGACCTTGGGGTACTGCACATCGATAATGCCGTCGGCCATGACGTCTCCTCTTCGCGGGGGGGGTGGTTCAGCGCAGCGCTTCGAAGACGCCCTGGCTGGTCTTGCTGTTGAGGACCTCGGTCAGGTCCTGGTTCTCCTGCGCCAGACGATTGGCGGAGGTCACGTTGTCCTGGAGCGCGTCGACCATCTTGCTGATCTGGACGACGACCTTCTGCGCCTCGCCGTTCCAGCTGCGGAAGAGCTTCAGCAGGGCCTGGCCCTCGTCGCCGCCGACGCCCGAACGCGCCGCGATCTCGGCGACGTTGTTCTGGATTTTCTCGACCTGGTCCCGGGCGGTCTCCAGGGAGGAGACACCTCCAAGACCCTTGGCATATTCCGCTTTCCTTGCGGCGCTGTCCGCCATGTCGCGTTCCCTTCGCTCAAGCGAGTCTCGTCGCACGTTGCTCGCTGAGGCTAAAGAGAACTTACCGTTCCGCGCAACGCGTGCCGGAAAGTTCCGGGCATCCGAGCTGTCGTCAGAATTGCTGTGTGGCATGCGAGTTGAGCGCATGTTTCAGCGCGATGAACGGTCTCGGGACAACCGATTCGGGCAGCCGGACATGAACCGTTCACCGACACACGCGATGCGGGCGGAAAACGGGCGCGCGCGACAGCCGAACGGGCGTCAGGAAATTCTGAGCTTTATTTGAGGTTTCCAGGGTGGGCGCGGGAAGCGGACATAAGGTGGCGAAGAAAGAGAAAAGGGTGGCACGAGAAATTAGTTCGGCCGTGCGGAACCCTCTCCACACGCCGGCGCTGTGACCTTGGCCTCAGCGGCGCCGGTCGCGGCGTCCGGGTCGAGGTCGGCGCCGGTCGGCAGGGAGGCGAGCAGCGGGGCCGGTACCGAGTCGATGTCACCGGTGGCGAATCCCAGCGCCGTCAGCGAATCCTCGTTGGCGACGCGGTACTTCACCCCGTTCTCGGCCACCAGGTAGGTGGTCCCGGCGTGCGCGGCGCCGCTCGCGTGCAGCGCCCTGACCAGGGCGCCGCGGCCGGGCCGCACGACCGTGGCGTCTGTGCGGACACAGGCGTCCTCCACCGGGCCAGCGGTGCCGGCGGGCACCGCGACCGGGGACAGGGAGGTCAGCGGGACCAGGACCGACCTGATCCGGACGCCGCCGTCACCCCCGTCGATCTGGGCGCACAGCGCCGTGCCGCGCGGCGCGGACTGCGGGGCGGGCGGCGCGTCCGGCAGCTCCGCCGAACCGGCCGCAGGGGCGTTCTCGGCCCGGTGCTCGCGCAGCGCGTCGGCGCCGACCGTGCGGGCCTCGGGCGAGCGTCCCTGGTAGGCGTCCTTCTGCGTGGCCGGGTCGCCGAGGACGAGGGCGGCGCCGAGCCGGGTCAGCGGCACCAGGCCGTCCTTGCGCAGCAGGTGGTACGTGCTGTCCCCGCCGGGCACGCTGACCTTGAAGACCTGACCGACACGGCTGGCCCCGCCGCCGATGTCGGGGCCCTTCTCGCCGCGCCCCGGGACCGCGGGCGGCTTCAGGGCCGGCCCGGAGGCCAGTGCGTCCAGGAAGGCCGCCGAGACGGGCATCGGGCGCTGGGAGCCGTATCCGAGGGCGTTGCGGGCGTCGGACGCGCGGTCCAAAGGCAGCCGGCTGCCGCGCCAGACCAGGTACTCGGTGCCGTCCGGGCCGCGCACCAGCATGCCGCGGTCGGCGGCGATGCCGGTGGAGTCCAGCGGCGCCCCGGCCACCAGGGTGGTCGCGCCGGGCTCGTTCACGCCGGTGTCCGACACCCTGCCGGAGGTGTCGGCTCGTGCTCCTCCGGGGCCTGTGACGCACATGTGCCAGGCCTCCGCGTCGAGTTGGCCGGACCCTGGCACGGAATCGGGGGCGCCGGGGATGCCGACCGGGGAACCCACCGGGACGCCTTCCAGGGAGGGCGTGTGCACGTCCGACGTGGCCAGGTCGGAGCCGCCGATCAGGCGCGCCGAGGCGTAGTTGCGCACTGGGTGCAGCACGTCGTCGGTGTCGGTCCACAGGTAGCGGGCGCCGGTGTCACGGTTGACCACGAGGTGCTTGCCGTCGCGCCAGCTCTCGTTGCCGCCGGGGCGCAGCAGGCCGTAGACGGTGGCCCCGGCGCCGATCAGGAGCGTGGCCAGGACGCCGAAGACGACTCCGCGGGTGGTGCGCCCGAGCGGGCTCTCGGGGGCGTCCGGGTCGGCCATCAGCAGGCCCGAGCTGAGCCTGCCCATCATGAAGGTGTGGGCGTGTACCTGGTCGCGTTTGGACTGCACGGCCTCTCCTCAACGTCTTTCTCGTGTCCGTCCGCGCGTGCGCTGGGCTCGCGCGAGTACGGGTGTGCTCAGCCGAACAGGCCGCGGAGCCAGCCGAAGAGGCCCGCCACCCAGAGCGTCAGCGGCAGCACCGCCACCGCGAGCAGGGTGTGCAGGATCTCGGCGGCGCGGCCCCAGTAGGGCAGCATCCGGCGGCCGGGCACCGTCCACGCGGCGATCACGAGCCCGGCGGCCGCGGCCAGCAGCACCGCGAAGACCACCATTCGCCCGGTGCCCTCGGCGTCCACGGCCCAGCCGCGGGCGAGGAGCAGCAGCCCCCAGATGCCCGGGACGGCCAGGGTGAGGCGCTGCCCGATGTGCACGAGGCCTCGGGAGTGCAGGAGCAGCAGCAGGCTGAGCGCGGCGGCGGCCAGCACCTCGGGCAGGTTGGGGTGTTCGGTGAGGACGACCAGGGCGGCCGCGACGACGGTGCCGGTGGCGGCGAACAGCGCGGCGACCCAGCGTCCGGCCAGTTCGGTGCGCTCGGCGACCTCGTCACCCGCGTACGGCTCGATGCCCTCCTGGAGCTGGCCGGCCGACGAGGGCAGCGCGGGCAGCCGCATCCCTGCCAGCTTGAAGGCGAACGGCGCCACGGCTCCGGCGGCGAGCGCGACGACGGTGGCCACCACGGCCACCGCGGCCGGGACGTGCAGTCCGGTGTAGCCCATCAGCGCACCGGTGATCGCGGCGGCCACCGCGACGACGGCGGTGGCGAACAGGGCCGGGGCGCCCACCGCGGTGGCGGCAAGCGCGAGGACCGCGCCGCCAGCGCCCGCGGCGCCCGCGGCGAGCAGCCGGGCACCGGCGACGCGCGCCGCGTCCGGCCCGGTCAGGTCGCCGCCGGGCAGGAGCCAACCGGCCAGGGCCAGGCAGGGGGCGACCAGCAGGCCGAGGGCGGTCGCCGAGAGCCGGTCGCCGACCGCGCGGCTGGCGCAGCCGGCGCCCGCGAGGACGAGCAGCCCGGTCACGGCGGCGCAGGCGGCCCGGCTGGATTCGGTGGCGGTCACGCCGGGCCACAGCAACAGGACGAGGGCGGCCGCCACGGTCACCAGGGCGGTGACCACCAGGGTCCAGCGGGCGGCCTCGGGGCGCCAGGTGTGCAGTCGGCGACCCGCGGTGTCGGCGATGCCGTCCACCAGGTCGTCGAGCCGGGCCTCCGGCAGGGCCTCGGTGTGCGGGCGCAGATGGAGTACGTCGCCGTCGGCGAGCCCGGCGCGTTCGAGGGTGGTCTCCTCGTCGAGCGGGGTGTCACCGAGTCGTTGGAGCACCCAGCCCGCATGGTCGAGTCCGGATTCCTCGGCCTCTTCGCCGACGTAGCGCAGCAGTGTGGGGAGCAGATCGGCGACCGGGACATCGGCGGGTACGGCCAGATCGACGGAGACGCTCGGCGCACGTACGGTCAAGCGGCACAGGGCGGCCACCACACTGTCGGTCATCTGCTGAACTCTCGTCTTCCGTGGGGGATTTGCCGGAGGACTTCCCCGAGAGGGGACTTCCCCGAGAGGTATGTGCGAAGAGTACGGAAAGCCCCCGCGGTGCAGAACGGCGGGTCCTGGCAGTGGAATTGAGCCACGCTGCCCGGCGGCCGACTCGTCCCGCGTGGACAGGGCGCGTTCGGTGAATGCAGACTACTGCCTGTGCCCGCCGGATCGCACTGCCGACCGGACTCCCTTTGTCCGGTGCGGACTTGCCCTCGGACTCGGCTGCCCTGTTATGCGCTCGAAGTTTTCATCCGGTGTTCACCGCGCGAGCGGTGAGGCGGAGAATCGGCGTGGTGCGGTCATTCCGAGTACCGGTGCACCGGTACTCGGTCCGGGCCGGAAAGTCAGTGAAACCGGAGGTTCTGTTCCTTGAGTGTGGTGCTGTTTCGCCGGCCGGCCCGTAGGCGTGGGCCGGAGATGCCCGACGGGCAATTGACCCTCCAGGAGCCACCGGTCCTCGCCGAGACGGTGCCCGACACATCGGCTGTCTGGACGTATTTGCCGATGGCCCTGATGTCGGTGTCGATGATGCTGATGTTCCTGCGGACCGGCGGCGGCAACGGCGTCTTCATGTATCTGGCGATGGGTGTCATGGTGCTCGCCGCCGCCGCGATGCTCGTGGGACAGCTGATGCGCCGCGCCGGTGAGCGCAAGCAGCGCCTCAAGGGCGAGCGGCGCGACTACCTCCGCTATCTGGCGCAGATCCGCAAGCGGGTGCGTACCACCATCGTCGAGCAGCAGCGGGCCCTCGCCTGGCGCCACCCGGAGCCCTCCTCGCTGCGTTCGGTGGTCCGTACCTCACGCTTGTGGGAGCGGCGTCCGGCCGACGAGGACTTCGGCGAGGTCCGGATCGCGGTCGGCGAGCAGCAGCTCGCGGTGACCCTGGAGCCCGTCTCCACCCGACCGGTGGAGGACCTGGAACCGCTGTGCGCGCACGCGCTGCGCCGTTTCATCCGCGCCTACTCCACCATCCCCGAGCAGCCCCTCGGCCTGTATCTGCGGTCCTCGGCACGGGTGTTGCTGCGGCCCGAGGAGGCGGCCGGTGAGGAGGGTGCCGAACAGAACGGCGCGCGGGACACCGAGGCGGTACGGGACCTGGTGCGGGCCGTGCTCGGCCAACTCGCCGTCTTCCACGCGCCCGAGGAGCTGTGGCTCGCGCTGTGCGTCAGCGACGAGCGGCGGGCCGACTGGGAGTGGACGAAGTGGCTCCCGCACGTGCTGCACCCGCACGAGGAGGACGGCGCAGGCCAGGTCCGCCGGATCACCGGTGACATCACCGAGCTGGACGATCTGCTGGGCGCCGAGTTCGCCGAGCGGCCGGGCTTCGACCCGGACGGCCGCCCCGGCCGCGACGAGCCGTACACGGTGATCGTCCTGGATGGTGTCACCGTGCCCGAGGGACACCGCTGGGAGGGCCACGGCTACCGCAACGCGCTGGTGCTCGATGTCTCGGGCGCCCTGCGCTGGCGTCCCGGCCGCAACACACTGCGGCTGACGGTCGGGGACGGCCGGGTCAGCCTGGTGCGCACCGACCGCAGCCGCAAGGAGCGCTCCGTGCCGCTCGGCACACCGGACCGGCTCGGTGTGCTCGGCGCCGAGGCGCTGGCCCGGCTGCTCGCGCCGCGCCGGATCAGCCTGGGCGGCGACATATCGCAACCGCTGGACAGCGACGTCGAGTTGACCACCCTGCTCGGCATCCCGGATCTGCACCGGCACGACCCGCAGACCCTGTTCGACCGGCACACCGGGAGCGGCCGGCTGCGGGTCCCGATCGCGGTCGGCGAGAACGGCCGCCCGATGGAACTCGACATCAAGGAGTCCGCGCAGGGCGGCATGGGCCCGCACGGCATGCTCATCGGCGCCACCGGCTCCGGCAAGAGCGAACTCCTGCGCACCCTCGTCCTCGGCCTGGCCCTCACCAACTCCTCCGAGACACTCAACTTCGTCCTCGTCGACTTCAAGGGCGGTGCCACCTTCCTCGGTCTGGACGAACTCCCCCACACCTCGGCCGTCATCACCAACCTGGCCGACGAGGCCGCGCTGGTGGAACGTATGCAGGACGCCCTGCACGGTGAGCTCATCCGCCGCCAGGAACTGCTGCGCGCCGCCGGCAACTACACCTCTGCCCTGGAGTACGAGCGGGCCCGCGCGGCGGGCGCGGATCTGAAGCCGCTGCCCAGCCTGTTCGTGGTGGTCGACGAGTTCAGTGAACTGCTGTCCGCGCACCGGGAGTTCATGGACCTGTTCGTGATGATCGGCCGGCTCGGCCGGTCGCTCGGTGTGCATCTGCTGCTCGCCTCGCAGCGTCTCGACGAGGGCCGGATGCACCAGTTGGAGAGCCACCTCTCGTACCGGATCGGTCTGCGCACCTTCTCCGCCATGGAGAGCCGTGGTGTGCTGGGTGTCCCGGACGCCTACGAGCTGCCGGCCCAGCCGGGCAGTGGCTACCTCAAGTCCGGTGTGGAGTCGCTGACCCGGTTCCGTGCCGCGTACTCCTCCGGCACCTACCGGCGCCGCACCGGTGCCGTCGTGCAGGCCCGGGTGGCCAGCCAGGTGGTGCAGTGGACCAGCGGCTGGGTGGTGCCCCGCACCCTGGAGGCCGCCCCCGAGCCGGAGCCGGCCGAGGAGGAGAGCGGCGACGAGGAGACCCTGCTCGAGGTCGCGCTCGACCGGCTGCGCGGTTCAGGACCCGCTCCGCACCGGGTGTGGCTGCCGCCGCTCGGCGCGCCCTCGCCGCTGGACGAACTCCTGGGCGGGGTCGTGCCCGACACGGAGCGCGGGCTCACCGCGGCGAAGTGGTCCGGCACCGGCAAGCTGCGCGTCCCGGTCGGTCTGGTGGACAAGCCGTTCGAGCAGCGCCGTGACCCGCTGGTCGTGGATCTGTCCGGGGCGGGCGGCCACGTCGCCGTCGCGGGCGGTTCGCAGAGCGGCAAGTCGACGCTGGCCCGGACGCTGATCGCCGCGCTGGCACTGACCCACACGCCCCGCGAGATCCAGTTCTACTGCCTGGACTTCGGTGGCGGTGGCCTCTCCCAGTTCGCCGCTCTGCCGCACGTCGGCGGGGTCGCGGCGCGGCTCAACCCGGAGCGGGTGCAGCGCACCGTCTCCGAGGTGATGACGCTGCTCGCCCGGCGTGAGCAGTTCTTCGTGGACCACACCCTGGACTCCATGCAGTCCTACCGGCGCCGCCGGGCCGCGGGCGAGTTCCCCGACGAGCCGTTCGGCGATGTGTTCATGGTGGTCGACGGCTGGTCCACGGTCCGTCAGGACTACGACGAGCTGATCCCCAAGTTCAATGAACTCGCCGCCCGCGGACTGAACTACGGCATCCACCTGATCATCACCACCACCCGCTGGGTGGAACTGTCCGCGCAGGTCCGTGACCAGTCGGCCACCCGTCTCGAACTGCGCATGGGTGACCCGATGGACTCCGAGATCGACACCCGCAAGGCCCGCTCGGTGCCGCGCAGCGGCGGCCGGGGCATCACCGCCGACAGCAAGATGCACTTCCTGGCGGCCCTGCCCCGACTGGACGGCAGCGGTTCCCTGGAGGACCTCGGCGAGGGTGTCTCACATCTGGTCTCCGAGATGTCCCGCGCCTGGACGGGCGCCCGCGCCCCGCAGGTCCGGATGCTGCCGCACCGGCTCCCCCTGGCCGAACTCCCGGCGCCCGAAGGCACGGACGGCGGAGGGATGCGGCTGCCGCTCGGTATCGACCAGGACGCCCTGGAACCGGTCTGGCACGACTTCAGCCGCACTCCCCACCTGATCGTGGTCGGCGACACCGAGAGCGGCAAGACGAACCTGCTGCGCCGCGTCACGGACGGCATCGTCAGCCGGTACGCCCCGAACGAGGCGAAGATCATCGCGGTGGACTACCGCCGCACCCTGGTCGACGCCATCCCGCAGGAGTACCGCATCGGGCACGTGATCTCCCTGGACAACCTCACGGAGACCATCGACGGCGCGGCCCGCGCGCTCAAGACGCGGGTGCCCGGCGCGGACATCGCGCCCGCCCGGATGCGCCGGTGCGACTGGTGGACGGGCCCGCGCCTGTTCCTGCTGATCGACGACTACGACATGGTCTCCGGCAGCTCGTTCCAGAACCCCTTCGAGCCGCTCTTCGAGCATCTGACGCTCGGCTACGAGATGGGGCTGCACGTGATCGTCGCCCGCAGCGCGATGGGCGCGGGGCGCGGTCTCAGTGACGCGCTGGTGCGCCGCCTGGACGAGGCCAACAACCCGGCGGTGCTGCTGTCCTGCCCACCCACAGAGGGCCGTCTGTTCGGCAATACGAAGCCGCTCAGCCTGCCGCCGGGCCGGGCCCAGTACATCGCCCGCCGCCGGGCGCGGCTGATGCAGACCGCGCTGGTGGAGGAGCTGCCGGAGCAGGAGAGCTGAGCCGGCGCGAAACGAGAACGGCACAAAGGAGCGGGGGCCACCAGTGGTGGCCCCCGCTCCCCTGTTTCCTACGTACTCACTCCGTGCGCTGCCCGGCCGGGCGCCACCCACGGGCCCGCGCCCGAGGCAGCGCGAACGCCAGCCAGACGACCAGCAGGACGACGGCGGAGCCACCGAGCAGCAGGACGGTCGCACGGCCGGTGGCCCGCTCGGTGTCCGAGGTGTCGCGCACACTCACCGGCTGCGCGGCGCTCTTGGAGCCGGACGACCCGGACCGCCCGAAGACCGTGGTGACGGCCGCGTACGGGTCCAGCTGTGGGGTGTCGGCCGGGTAGGCGGTGGCGGTGAGCCGGTGTGTCACCTCGGTGGCCGAGTCGTCGGGGCGTGCGGCACGCACCACGGCGGCGGCACCGGCCGTGAAGGCGGTGGCCACCGAGGGGCCGCCGCCGAGGTAGTGGCCGGTGCCTTTGGCTCCGCCGGAGACCACTCCGGCGCCGGGCGCGACCAGGTCGACGCCCTCGGTCGGCAGCGCGTCCTTGGGCCGGGAGCCGTTCGGCAGCATGTCGGCGACCGACAGGACTCCGGGCTCGGCGGCCGGCCAGTAGAGGCGGGGCGGGGGCTCGTCCTCTGCCGGGGTCCTGGGCGGGTCCGGGGTGGCCGCGGCGATCACGACCGCGCCCTTGGCGCGGGCTTCGGCGATCGCGCGGGTCAGGTCCTTGTCGCGCCGGGGCAGCGCCACACCGATCGCGATGACTCCGGCGCGAGCCCGGGTCGCAGCGCGGACCGACGACGTCACGAGCGAGGCGTCGGCCCGGCCGTTGCGGTCCGTGCCGCGCAGCGCGAGGATCTCGGCCCCTGGGGCGACCCCGGCGAGCCGGGAACTCGCCCCGCCGTCGCCGGCGATCAGACCTGCCAGGAAGGAGCCGTGGCCGACGCAGTCCTCACCGGCGGTGCCGGACGCGGTGACCCGGCCGGCGAGCCCGGTGGCGTCCGTGGTGACCCCGGTGTCGATCAGGGCGACGGTCACACCCGCACCGGTGCCCTCCCGGCGCACCTTGTCCAGGTCGAGGCGCTGGCGGGACCAGTCCTGCTTCTTCGCCCGCTCCTTGGAGGCGGGCATGCAGGACGCCCCGCCGTTCCTGGTGTCGAGCGCGGACGGCATCGCGGGCAGCGCCTGGCCCTTGTCGCCGTCCGCGGCCGGCAGCCGCAGCGGGGCGGCCCCCACCGGCGGGGCCACCGACACCAACAGGGCGGCGACCGCGGCGCCGCAGAGCGCACGGGCGGCGCCGCGCGCGGGCGGCCTCATCGGGGTGCCGCCTTCGACCCGGCGGCGGTGACGTCATCGGGCAGCAGGATGCGCAGGTCGTCCAGGGTGGGCGAGGCCAGCGAACTGAGCCGTCCCGCCTGCCGGGTGACCATCGAGTCGACCACCTGACGGGCCAGCCGGGCGTTGCCGAAGGTGCGGTCCCTGGGCACCGCGTCGAAGTACTCCTTGAGCAGCGGGCCCGTGCCGGGACCGCACTCGTAGCCCATGGCGGTGGCCTGGGCGCGCACGATGGTGACCAGTTCCTCGGACGAGTAGTCGGCGAAGGCGATCCGGCGCGGGAAGCGCGAGGACAGGCCGGGGTTGGAGCCGAGGAAGCGTTCCATCTCGTCGGTGTATCCGGCGACGATGACGACCACCTCGTCGCGGTGGTCCTCCATCAGCTTCAGCAGCGTGTCGACGGCCTCCTGGCCGAAGTCGGCGCCGCCGCCGCGCGGGGTGAGGGTGTAGGCCTCGTCGATGAACAGGACGCCGCCGCGGGCCCGTTCGAAGACCTCCCGGGTGAGTTGCGCGGTGTGGCCGATGTAGCGGCCGACGAGGTCGGCGCGGGCCGCCTCGACCATCTGGCCGCGCTCCAGGATGCCCAGTTGGGTGAGGATCTCGCCGTAGAGGCGGGCCACCGTGGTCTTGCCGGTGCCGGGCGGTCCTGTGAAGACCAGGTGGTGGCTGAGCGAGGGCACCGGGAGTCCGGCGGCGGCCCGGTGCCGGGCCGTGGTGATGAGGTTGACCAGGTCGGCGACGTCGCGCTTGACCTCGGACAGACCGATCATGTCGCCGAGGCGGGTCAGCGGGTCGTCCTCCTGGACGGCGCTGGCGCCGCCCTGGGCGACGGCCGTCGCGGACACGTCCTGCGGCAGCAGCAGTCGCAGATCGTGTTCACCGACCTGCTGCTCGCTCGCGAGCCGCACCGCCTGTCTGTCCACCATCTCCTCGAACACCCCGCGCGCGGCACGGCCGTTGCCGAACCCGGCGTCGCGCGGCATCGCCTCGAAGTGCGCGGCCAGCGCTTCCGCGGTGCCCTCGCCCAGCTCGTACTGGTGCTGGGCGCACATGCTCTCCATGATCGCGACCAGCTCGGGCACCGAGTAGTTCTCGAACTCGACGGTGCGCGAGAAGCGGGAGGCGAGGCCCGGGTTGGAGGCCAGGAACGCGTCCATCTCGCGGGAGTATCCGGCGGCGACCACCACCACGTCGTCGCGGTGGTCCTCCATCAGCTTCAGGAGCGTGTCCACGGCCTCGCGGCCGAAGTCGGCGCCTCCGTTGCCGCTGTCGGCGGCGAGGGTGTACGCCTCGTCGATGAACAGGACGCCGCCGAGGGCCCGTTCGAAGGTCTCGGTGGTCTTGATGGCGGTGCCACCGACGACCTGGGCGACCAGGTCGGCGCGGGACACCTCGACGAGGTGGCCGCTGCGCAGCGAGCCCAACTCGGCGAGGATCGCCCCGTAGAGGCGGGCCACGGTCGTCTTGCCGGTGCCGGGCGGCCCGGCGAAGATCAGGTGCCGGCTCATCGGCGGTGCGGTCATGCCCAGTTGCTCGCGGCGCTGGGCGAGTTGGGTCAGGCTGACGAGCGTACCCACCTGCTGCTTGACGTTCTCCAGGCCGATCAGCGCGTTCAGCGCGCCGAGCGGGCCGTCCTCGCGGTCCGGTGGCGGCGCGTCGGCGGCGCCGGAGCCTGCCGGGTCGGTGTTCTCGGCGCTGCCACTCCCCCAGGCGTCGCGCTTGCCGTTTTCGACGCTGTTCAGGCCCTCGACCGCGAGCCGTTCGCCGGGGGCCGTCTGTACGAGGCCGCCGCCCTCGTTCTCCCGGGCGGTGCAGTTCACCAGCGAGACCGGGGCGGTGGACTCCACCCGGAAGCCGTCCTGGGCACCGCCGTTCGCCTCGCAGCCGCTGAGCGAGGCGAGCGCACCCTCACGGAGCAGGTAGCCGTGACCCTTGGCGGCGTGCACGGTGGTGCGGTTGGCGGTGAGTTCGCCTCCCCCGGCGACGACCACACCCTCCTCGGCCGGTATCTCCACGCGGAAGTCGCGGACGGTGACGTTGCCGCCGTCCTCGACGACCAGTCCGTTCCCCGCGGCCTCGGAGACACCACCGCCCGCCAGGTAGAGGGTGCTGCCCGCGGCCACGCGCACACCGGCACCACCAGGCCGCACGATCTCGCAGTCCTCGGCGCGCCCGCGGGCGTTGTCGGTGGCCGCGATGCCGTCGCCGTTCGGCTCCACCAGGCGGGCCCGGCGCAGCATCGGGTTGGCGCCGCCGCGCATGTGGACGGCGGGCGATCCGCCGATGACCTCCAGTCGGTCCAACTCCGGTGCCGCGTCCTCCTCCAGGAGCAGTCCGCACTGGTCGGCGTCGCGCACGGTGAGGCCGGTCAGCGCCGGGGAGGCGGCTCCGGCGACGCGGAGGGCGGCGCCGCGCGCGCCGTCCACCCAGCAGTCCTCGAAGGTGCCGCGCGAGCGGTCGGTGACCAGGATGCCGTTGCCCCGGGTGCGCGAGACGCGGCAGCGGCGCAGCACCGGGTCCGTACCGGCGGCGAGCGCGATCCCGTTCCCGGACGCCCCGGTGACGCGGACGTCCTCCAGGGTCGTGCGGCCCGCGGTGCTCAGGTGCACACCGGTGCTGGTGTCGTGCACGACGGTGCGGGTGACCGTGAGGGCCGCGTTCTGTTCCAGGGCGACGGAGGGCTTGTCGGTGGAGGAGATGTCACAGTCCTCGACGGTGCCGCGGGACTCGCCGTTGGCGAGCACGCCGTTGCCGCGGGCGTTGCGCACCGTGCAGTCGCGGATCCGGGCCTCGCCCTGCTCGGCGAGGACCACGCCGCTGGTGCCCAGGTGCTCGAAGGTGCAGGACTCGACCGTGCTGGGCACGGTCGAGGTGATCACGACGCCCGCGCCCTGAGCGTTGCTGACCCGGCACTCGCGCAGCGCGAGCGAACCGGTGCCCCCGGCCAGCATCGCCGTCCAGGCGGCGCCGACGATCTCGCAGCCGTCGAACGCGGCCTGGCCGCGCCGTACGTCCACCGCCGGCAGCTCGGCATCGCCGCCGCGCAGGGTCACCTCGGAGATCATCACGGCGTCGGCGCGCAGCGCGATCACGCTGCCCGTACGCGGCCGGATCTCGACGGTGCCCCGCCCCTCGGCGGCGGTGAGGGTGACCCGGGTGGAGATCACCAGGTTCTCCGCGTACGTCCCGGGCCGCACGCTGACCAGCGCGCCGGTGCGGGCGGCCGCGAGTGCCTCACCGATGGTCCGGTAGCGGTCCCCGGTGCCGGGACCGACCGTCAGTACCTGGCGCGACACGCACCAACCTCCTTGCTACGGCGGCGTCTTGGACGGGCTCCCCCGCTCACCGGGGGCGCTTGTCGGCGAGCCGACGGTGTCATCATGCCTCGTCGTGGTGACAGGCAGGGGGCCGAGGGTGGTGCCCCGGTCCCGAGCGTCCGGTCAGACACTCCACTTCTGGGCGTCGGCGCCGTTGCAGGTCCACAGCTGCACCGGGGCCTTGTTGTCCGGGTTGCTGCCCTTGATGTCGACACACTTGCCCACGACGGTGTTGACCAGGTCGTGGGCCTCGTTCAGGACGAACTTCTGGGCGTCGTTGCCGCTGCACCGGGCGATCTGCATCGGTGTGCCCGGGGTGAAGTCGGCATTGGCGACGTCCAGGCACAGGCCGTGGATCCGGACGGTGCCGTCGGAGGCGAACTGCCATTGCTGCGCGGGGCCGTTGTTGCAGTCCCACATCATCAGCTTCGTGCCGTCGCTGAAGTTGCCGGCCGGCACGTCGAGGCAGCGGCCTGCGAGATGGCTGCGCAGTGCCATGGGGGCGCTGAAGGTGACATTGCCCGCCTGGGCGGGCTTGTCCTTCCCGGCGTTGGGCTTCTTCTCGGCCTCGGGCTTGTTCGCCGGGGCCTTCTTCTCGCCGGCCCCGTTCTGCTGCTTGTCCGTGCTCTTGCCGTGCCCGGCGGAGGGAGAGGCGGCGTCGTGGCCCGCCGCCCCCTTCTCGTTCTCGCCGGAGCCCTTCTTGTCGTCCTTCGAGGCACCGGTGCCGGGCGTGGCCGTGGACTCCGTGAATGCTCCGGGGTCCTCCGTCTCGTCGCCGCCGAGGACGGTGCCGGCCGCTGTCGTCTCCTTGCGGTCGTTGTCGTCCTTGTCGCCGCCGAGCACCAGGAACGGTACGGAGACGAGCAGCGCGCCCGCGACCGCGGCGCCTGCGAGCACCGCCTTGCCGGGACGCCCCACGGTCGCGGTGGTGCCCGGCTTGTCGATGGCTGTGGCGGTCATGGTGCGGACGAGGGCGGGCAGCCGGCTCTTGGCGGCGGCGGTGGCGTCGGGGTCCGTGCCGGTGTCGGGGCCGTGGGCGGCTACACCGTCGCCGCTTTCACGCTCGCTGCCCGAAGCGGCCTCGGGGCCGGTGTTCACGCTCTGCGGATCGGCCGCCTCGACGGCGGCGGCACTCGTCTCGGACGGGGACTCGGCCCCGGCCTCTTCGCGCACCGGTACGGGTTCGGACGCGACGGCGGTCACGGCCTCGGCCGTCTCCTCGCCGTCCGACCCGGTGTCCGCCTTGGCGGACGTGGGGGGCTGGTGGGCCGAACGCGTCACGGGGTCCTCCCTGTGATGTGGGGCCGGGGTTCAGGAGACCGGGCTGCGGCGTCCGTCACGGGCGACTCTTCCGCGCCGGGCCCCGCCTCGGGGCCGAGCAGACGCTCCGCCGGGACGAGCAGAGGTGCCGCCGCCCCGGCGTTGGCCAGCAATAAGGCGCCCGATCCGCTCAGGGACCGGGCCAACTCCCGCGCGGGCACCCTGTCATGGCGAAGTATTGCGGACATGAACTCGTGTGCCGAGGAGGTGAACAACAGCACCACCGACTCGCCGTCCCGTCCGGCGGCCGTGAGCGGGGCACCGTCCGGTGCGCGCACCACGGTGACCTCGGCATCGGCGAGCGCCGCGACCACGTCGTCCGCGGTGCCGTAGCCGGTGGCCGCGCGCTGCGCCGCCGTGTCCACCGGGTCGGTGGGCTCGGGCCAGCCGAGCATCCGGGCCGACGGCCGGTACCCCGGGTTGGCGCGGAACTCGCCGACTTCGCCGCTCTCGTCCGACTGCCATTCGCCGAGCACCGCCCACTCCGGAGGGGTCCGCTCCTCCGTCCACCCCGGGTCGGTCACCCCGATCCAGTGCCCTGGCGCGCGGCGGGCGGCGGCCCGTATCGCCTCAGGTATCTCCGGTGCTTCGGCCGCATCGGCGTCCGGGGTGACGACGGGTTCGGTGCCATCGGCCTTGCCCGAGCCGTCGGACGCCGCAGGCAAGGCCTCATGCCTGCCGTCCTGACGTCCTTGGGGCCGCATCTCCACCTGAACTCTTTGGTCCTTACGAATTCCTGGGTGCCGCATGACATGCGCACACGCCGACACTGATCAGATCAGGCGTCAACAGGATGCCACACACGCCCCTTCCGTATCGGACCCAGGAGGACCCGTATCGCGCCGGGGCCTGCCCGTTTGCCGCCCGAGTGCCGAACCAACCGGGAGCAGTGGGGTGTTGGCGGACATAGCGTCGACGGGGTGGGGCAGGAGAAGCGGTCGTGACGGACGTGACGGGCTAAGTTGGTGTACGTCTTCGACCTCTCGGCCGCACCGGGCCCTGTCGGCCGTGCGTGCCCGGTGCGGCGCCGAACTGCTGGCCCCCCACGCGGCGTTCACCCCACACCACCGTGGGGCGCCGCACACCGACAGCTCCGCCCCGAGTAGGAGTACCGCATGTCCACCGAGCAGCAGCCTCCTGGTTCGAACGGGGTGGCGGCCGCGGCCCCCCACAAAGCCGGTACCGAACCGGCACCGGTCGCCGCGCCCACCGAACCCGGCGCCTCCACACCACACTTGAGCGCCCCTTCGAAAGACACGGGAGAATCGGCTCCCGCGACCTCCGAGTCCGGCGCGCTGCCACCGGAGACCACTGGCGCCGACTCCTCGCCCCCGGACGCCGCGCCGACCACCACCGGTGCGCGGAAGCCGAAGGAGGGTGTCACGGTGGCCACGGCCGTCGCCACCGTGCAGCCGAACACCAAGACCCGTACCGGTGTCGACGGCGGACGCCCACGCAAGCCGGTCCTGGCCGGGGCCGCGCTCGCCGGGGCCGCGCTGATCGCGATACCCATGCTGCTCATCGGCACGAACGACGACAGCCCCCGCGACGACAAGAGTTCGACCGCGGCGGAGTCCGACACGGTCCTGGGCGCGGACTCCTCCCCCGACGACCTCGGCGACTACGTGGCGAAGGAGCCAAAGCCCTCTCCCACCAAGGAGAAAGAGAAACCGAAGACGGTCACCAAGTCCGTCGCCCCGCCGCCCGCACCCACGACGAGCGCGCCCGCGCCGAAGGCGACACCCAAGCCGAAGCCCAAACCGAAGGCGGCTCCGAAGCCGGACTGGGGTGTCACGACCATCGGTGCGCCCAGTGTGCTCGAGGTCAACCAGGCCTGGACCACCAACCGCATCCGCATGATCATGCAGCCCGACGGCAACCTCGTCGTCTACAACGAGAAGAACAAGCCGATCTGGGCCTCCATGACCTTCGGCGAACGCCACCGGGCGATCTTCCAGAACGACGGCAACCTCGTCATCCACAACGCCGACGACCGTCCCATCTGGGCATCCAAGAGCCATGGCCACGAGGGCGCCCGCCTGATCCTGCGCGCAGACGCCAAGGTGGTCATCGTGCACAACGGCAAGGTCATCTGGTCGACCTGAGCCGCGCACCTTGAGTTCCATCGCAAGACTGCGAGGAGGACCGACTTCCAGACCGAGCGGGGTGGGCCCCGTTCAGGACTTCGGCAACTCCACACGGAAAACGGGGGCTTTGGGGGCCTCGGCGTCGAAGAACGTGACGACGCCCCCTCTGGCCCCGACGTCCAGGATGACTTCCCCGTCGACGGACCGGCCCGGTTTGTATGTGGTCACATGCGTCGCCGCGTCGTCGGCCCTGGAGGTTGCCGCGTCGCGCTCCGCGAACTTCGAGCTTTCCCACACCGCTCCGGAGGGGTCGAACTCTCCTGCTGCCTTCCCGGTGTTCTCCACGGTGATGTCGAGCCGGACGAACTGCTTACCGTCGCCCATGGCCGTGGACCCAGCGTCGTTGGACTCGCGGCCGTATTCGATGTCCCGCACGGTGACCGTCATCGCCGTAGCGCCGCTCTCGAACACGGCTTTCCCGCCGGGCTTCGCGACCGGGATGCCATCGACTGAAGGCGCCTTGTCGGCCGGCTTGCCGACGTCGGTCTTCGCGGATGAGGCGGACGCTTCGACCGGTGACAGCTTCGTCTTCGCCGTCGTCTCGCCCCCGCTGGAGCATCCGGTCAGCACAGCGATGAGCACGGCAGGAACGGCCATGAAGAACGCGCGACGAACGTAGATGCTCATAATCAATCCCCCATGAACCAGCGGACTCCCCAGGCCACGTGAAGCGCAAGCGTAAGGCAAACGCGGGGGCTGCGGGGGCGCTTGGTTTACCGGGTCATCTGTGGTCGGACCGGCGGCGGCCCACGCGGCGCAAGCACCTAAGCGAACGCGATCTCGGGCAGAGCCGAGCGGTCGGCCGCCGTTCTGCAGTGGCCTTGCGGCCAATTCCGATCGCTTTGCGCCTCGTCGTCACGCCGTGTGACCAGAGCCGTCAGACTGTCCGGCATTTCCTGGTGACAGGTAAGCAGGGGCGGAGAGGGACGGTGTGGCCACGCGGAAGCAGCGCGCGGGGAATCTGCCCGCGGCGACGCCGGAGTTGATCGGGCGGCGGGCGGAACTGACGGAGATCCGGCGGCTGTTCGCGGATGCGCGGCTGGTGACCCTGACGGGGGTCGGTGGGGTGGGCAAGACGCGGCTGGCGTTGCAGGCCGCGCACGAGGCGCAGGAGTCCTTCCGGGACGGCGCGTGGTGGGTGGAGCTGTCTCCCGTGCGGTACGAGTCCGTGCTGGCGCTCGCCATCGCCGAGGAGTTGCCGCTGGCGGATCAGACGACGCGTCCGATGCTCGATGTGCTGGTCGACTATCTGGCGGATCGCGAGATGCTGCTGGTACTGGACACGTGCGAGCACCTCGTCGGCGCTTGCGCGCTGGTGGTCGAGGCGTTGCTCCGCGGGGCGCCGGGGCTGCGGGTCCTGGTGACGAGCCGCCGCCCGCTGGGCATGGTCGCGGAGCGGACGTTGACCGTCGCGCCGCTGGCCGTGCCGGAGAGCGACGAGGACGTGGCCGGGGCGGCGACGGACGCGGTCGTCCTGCTGGCTGCCCGCGCGGCCGAAGTGGCGCCTGGTTTCGCCATGACCGATGCCAACCGGCAGGACCTGGTGCGGCTGTGCCGGCGTCTGGACGGTCTGCCGCTCGCCATCGAGCTGGCCGCCGCACGACTGCGCGAGCTGTCCCTGGCGGAACTGGCCGAACGCCTGGAGGACCGTTACGAGGTCCTGAGCAGCGCGGAGATGGTGATGCGCGACGCCGCCCCGCCGTGGCACCAGGCGCTGCGCACCGCGATCGGCTGGAGTCACGAACTGTGCACCCCGGCGGAGCGACTGCTCTGGGCACGCCTTTCTGTCTTCGCGGGCGGCTTCGACGCCGAGTCGGCCCGGCAGGTGTGTACCGACGCGCACCTGCCGGGCACCGGGATCCAGGCCCTCCTGGACGCCCTCATCGACAAGTCCATCCTGAACTGGCAGCCGACCGGGAGCACCGAGCGATACCGGATGCTCGACACCATCCGTGAGTACGGCGCCGGGTGGCTGGAGGCCATCGGCGAGCGCGACGACTGCCGCCGTCGCCACGTCGGCCGCTATGCGTCGTTGCTGCGCCACTTCGCCGACCGCTTCCTCACCTCCGAACAGGTGCCGCTGTACTGGGGACTTGTCCCCGACCGGGAGAATCTCCGCGCCGCCCTCGGCTATGCCCTCGACGGGGAAGGCAACGAGGCCGTGGCTGTGACGTCGGCGATGTGGGCGTACTGGGTGTGTGCCGGGCAGCCCCGCGAGGCGGGTCACTGGATGGACCTGGCACTCGGGCACGCGTCCGGTCCGTCGGTCGACCGGTTCACGACGCTGGTGTGGAGCTGCACCTTCGCGACGTACCGCGGCGAGCACACGGCCGCACGACGGTTCGCGGATGCGGCGCAAGAAGACGCCGACCTGCTCGCGGACCGGCAGCTCGCCGGATACGCCGCCATGAGCCGCGGCATCGCACTGGCCTACTCCGGCGAACCCGACACGGGCCTGGATCTGCTGCATCGGGCGACCGAGATCTTCCGCGAAGTCGACGACGCGTCGGGCACATGCCTGGCCGCCATCCGCCGTGGGATCGCCCATACGATGGCCGGCAACCCCGGCGCCGCGCTCGCCGACTTCGACGAAGCGCTCGACCTCTTCGGCGAAGGCAGCGAGGAGAGCTACTTCACGGCGTTCATCCTCATCGCCGGCGGCATCGCCCACATTCTCCTCGGGGACACCACCGCCGCCGACCGGGCGGGGCGCCGCGCCCTTGAACTGCAGTACACGCGCGACGACTTGCTCGGCCAGGCGGCCTCCCTCAGCCTGTTGGCATGGGTCGCCTCCCAGGACGGACGCCACCCTCGCTCGGCCTGGCTGTTCGGCGCGGTGAGCGCGGTGGAGGAGCTGGCGGGTTCGGCCCCGTTCGTCGGCAACCCGAAACTGGGGGCATTGCACGCCCAGTTCGATGCCGCTGCGCGTCAGGCACTCGGCGACCGGCGCTACGAGGCGCTGCACCGCCATGGCGCCGAGCAGCCGCGCCCGGCCGTGGTGCGCTTCGCTCTGAGCAACCACGACACGCCTCCCGCACCCTGACGGCGAGACCAGGCATCGGACCCCAACACCCCAGCCCCGCAACGCCGTTAATCAGTTCACGGGCTTGCGCAGCTCGCTTTACACTCTGCCCATGATCTGTCGACTGTGGCGTGGCTGGACAACGAAGGAAAACGCCGACGCGTACGAGCGCGTCGTCCGGGGGCAGGTCATCCCCGGTATCGAGGCACGGCGCATCCCGGGGTTCGTGTCCATCGATCTGATCCGGCGCGAGCGGGACACCGACGTCGAGTTCATGACCCTGATGTGGTTCGACGCCCTGGAATCCGTACGGGCGTTCATGGGCGAGGACTACGAGGCGGCGCACGTTCCGGCAGCCGCACAGGCCGTGCTGTCGCACTTCGATGAACGGTCGGCCCACTTCGACGTACTCGACCGCCGCGAGCAACCACGCTGAGTGATCACCCGATCCTCTCCGGCAACCCACCTTCTGTACGTCTTGTGTTGATTGACCTGTTGATCCATTACCCCGTCAGCCGATGTTCGTTGGGCTTGGTGACCGTTGCCCTGCTACGAGGAGTCACCTGCTCATGCCTGAGGAATTCGTGCGTCGGATGCATTTCAAAGGGTTCGGCTATGAGTGCCGAATCGTCGAGAACCCCGCTCCTCGGACAGAGCCCATCGTTCTGCTGGGCGGCTCCTTCCAGGACATGTACGCCTTCCGGCGACTGGAGAAGCCCTGGACGGAGATCGCGACGGTCATCACCGTCGACCTCCCGGGGTCCGGCAAGGCCGACGACCTGCCGGCGGAGTACGGCTTCGACTTCCTCGCCGAGGTGCTGGGCGATCTGCTCGGGCAGCTGGAGCTGGATTCCGTAAATCTGTTCGCCGCTTCCTACGGTGTTCCCATCGCGTACCGGCTGACCCAACGGCAGCCCGAGCGCGTCAAGCGCCTGATGCTCGCCGGGGCCTCCATGGAGTACCCGGCGGAGTGCCGTACCGCGCTCCGCGCCATGGTCGACAGCCTCGCCTCCGGAGACATCTCGAGCGCCTACGGCCGGGTGACGGTCGAGGCGCTCATGGCACACCCGGACCGCCCCGTCCGCAAGCGCGCCGTGACCGCCCGGCTGCTGGCGTGCACGATGAGCGCCATCACCGAGGCCGACGTACCCCGGCACGTCGCCATCCTGGAGCGCGTCCTGGCCACTCCCGGCCTCCCGCCCGGTGGCATCCCCGACGTACCGGCCCTGTGCTTCACCGGTGAGTACGACGAGTTCTCCACCCCCGACCGCGTACGCGAAGTAGCCGCAACGATTCAGCAGGGGCAGTTCGCCCTGATCCGCGAGGCCGACCATCTGCCCAACCTCGAACGGGGCAAGGAGTTCTCCCGGCTCATCGCGGACTACTTCACCGACCAGCCGATCGACACGCTCGACTTCCTGACGGAGATCGAGCGTCCGGCCCTGGAACGGGTGCCTGTCGGCGCCGCGTCGTAGTCCGCGCAGTGCGGCTCCTCGTCACTGGGACCCTGCGGCCACCAGCGTCTCGGTGATGGGTTCGAGCTCGGCGACCAGTTCGCCGAGCTCCGCGGCCGAGAGGGCTTCGTACGGCGGCAGGGCGAGTTCGTCGGTCAGGGCTTCGATGCGCTGCTTGGTCTCGCGGCCGGTGTCGGTGAACCGGCCCTCGGTGTCGACGAGCCCGCGCTCGCGCAAACCGTCCATGACCGCGGCCAGCCGCTCCTTCGGCAGATGGTGGATGCGCCCGAACGACTCCGGCGGGTGGATGCCCATCTCCAGCGCGGACAGCACATGTGCCTCCGTGCCGCCGATGCGCGCCCCGACGAGAGCGGCGATGTGCCCGTCGGCGCGGTGCTCGCGCAGCATGGTCGCGGAGTGCCACAACCGGGCGACCGGGTCGCTCGGCACCGCGAGCCCGCGCATCCCGGCATACATCACCCGGCCCGCCGTGGGCGCGCTCGTCGCCGCCTTGGTGGTCAGGTCGGCGGCGCGCACCAGGCCAGGCGACCCGGCCAGCTCGGCGCCGAGGATCCGCCGCACGGAGGCCGCGCTGCCCCGCTGCCGCGCGGCGACGGACGCCTCGGGCGGGATCGTCTCCCACGCGCTGGGGATGTGCCGCGCGGCCTCCCCCTCGGCGAAACTGTAGAAGGCCGCGTGCACGACCTGCGCCGACACCCTCCCCAGCGGAGCGGCCCGGCTCGCGAAGTAGCCGTCCCAGTACGTGCGGTGCCCGAGCGCGGCCAACTCCTCATTGCACTCGTCCGCGAAGTACGTGACGAGGCAGATCGGCTCCAGGAGCTCGAACATGCGACGGGCTGTGTGCGTCATGACCCACATCATGCCCGGACACTCAGGGCGTGAGGATCGCCCTGCCGCGGATCCGGCCGCTCTCCAGGTCGTCCAGCGCGTCCTGGAAGCGGTCCAGGGGGTACTTGGCGGTGTGCAGGCGGACGCGGTCCTGTGCGGCCAGGACCATCAGCTCGCACAGGTCGTTGTACGAGCCGACCAGGTTGCCGATGAAGTTGATCTCGGCGGAGATGATGTCGATGGTCGGGACGTCGATGTTCTCGCCGTAGCCGACCACGTGGTAGTCGCCGGCCGGGCGCAGCATGCCGACGCCGTCCTTGGTGGAGCCGCCCTCGCCGACGAAGTCGATGACCGTCTCCGCCCCTTGCCCGCCGGTCAGTTCGCGCACCCGGTCGACGTGCCCGCCGTCGGCGACGACTCCGTGGTCGGCCCCGATGGACGTGGCCAGGGCCACCGCGTCGGGATTGCGGTCGACGACGAGGACCTCGGCGGCGGTGAGGGCCTTGAGGACCTGTACGCCGATGTGCCCGAGCCCGCCCGCGCCGATCACCACGCAACGGTCCCCCGGCCGCAGCCTGCGGGCCGCCTTGGCCGCCGCGTGGTACGCCGTGAGACCCGCGTCGGCGAGCGCCGCGACGTCGGCCGGTTCGAGGGAGTCGTCGATCCGCACCACGCTGCGCGCGGAGGTCTTCAGGTACTCGGCGTAGCCACCGGCCGTGTCGATGCCGGGGAACTGGTTGTTCTCGCAGTGCACGTCGTCGCCCGCCCGGCAGGCGCGGCACAACCCGCAGGTGATCAGCGGGTGCACGATGACCTTGTCGCCCTCGGCGACGTTGGTGACGGCGCTGCCGACGGCGTGCACCCAGCCGGCGTTCTCGTGGCCGATCGTGTAGGGCAGTGTCACGCCGGACTTCTGCGCCCACTGCCCCTCCAGAATGTGGATGTCGGTGCGGCACACGCCGGCGCCGCCGATCCTGACGATCACGTCGAACGGGCCTGTGACCTCGGGGGCCGGGACCTCGGCCATTTCGAGGTTCTTGCCGTAGCCCACGACCTGGACTGCTTTCACGAGACGTTCTCCTTCGATTGGTCGTCCGCGGCTTGCGGGTAGCGGGTGCGGAGCAGCCCCCGGCAGAAGTGCGCGTTGCCGTCGATCGACACCCGGACCGCGCGGGCGAAGCGCAGCCGGAGCGGGATCTCGCCCGGCGGGACGCGTCGTCCCTCCTCGTCCACCAGTACCGGGTCGGACGGTGCCGTGCCGAGGCCGAGCGCCTCCCGACGCCGCAGCAGCGCACTGGTTGTCGCCGCGTCGGGGAGGTCCCCGAGGACCACGTCGTGCAGGTCCTCCTCGGTGAGGTCGGGGTTCTCGCGGAGCAGGCGGGTCAACGCCCGCTCCATCGCGGCGACATGGGCCTTGCGGCGGAACGTCAGCCGCAGCGCTTCCAGGTCCTTCTCGGCCTCGGCGCCGAACGTGCCGCGGTAGCCCGCGTCCGCGGCGAGCCCGCCGTTGATCAGGTCCGAGTCGTGGTGGTCGTCGAGCAGCACGTCGACGTCCCGTGTCCAGGGCAGTGCCGTCAGCGCGTCCTTGGAGTCCGAGGCCATCAGGTACGCGAAGTTGGGCGAGCAGAAGGACGTGGGGAGCCTGAGGCGGACGGTGAGCGCCCCGTCGGGGGTCAGTGTCACGGAGCGTACGAAGCCCAGGTCGGTGATCGGTTCGTCCAGCTCCGGGTCGAGGACCGTGTCCAGAGCGGCGCGGGCGGAGCGTTCCCGTGCGTCGGCGCGCATGTCAGGCCACCGCCGGTTCGGTGACACCGAGCCCCGCCGGGACCTCGATGTCGTACATGGCCGCCGCGTTCAGCCCGAGGATCTTCTTCTTCTGTGCCAGGGTGATCGGCGCGTACTCGGGCGTCATGTCCTCGGGGATCTGGAAGTCGACGAACCGCTCGATGAGCCAACGGGGCGTCCAGAGCGCGTAGTCGCTGGAGAACTGGATGCGGTCCTCGTCCAGCCAGTAGAGCAGTTCGCCGATGATCTGCGCGAAGTACCGGGGCCGGGAGTGGATGAAGGGGATCGCGACGGCGAGGCCGGCGTGCACGTTGGGCTCCTGCGTGGCGATCCAGCAGAAGTCCTCGAGGCGGGGCAGTCCGCAGTGCTCGACGACGAAGTTCATCTCGGGGAACTGCGTGGCCACCTTGTCTACGTCCGCCACGTCGAAGGCGTCCCGGTCGAGCGGACGGATCGTCGGCCCCTTGTGGATGTGCACGTTGTTGATCCCGAGTTCCTGGCACACCTCGAGATAGCGGTACGTCCACGGGTCGTCGAGCTTGTAGCCGCGGCTGTCCCCCTTCCACTCGGCGGTGTACAGCTTCACGCCCTTGAGCCGGAACCGCTCGGCGTCGCGCCGCAGTCGGTCGAGCCCCTTCTGCTCGTAGCGGGGGTCCCAGGAGTGGTTGTACGTCAGCTTGTCGGGGTGCTTCTGGGTGAGCGCGAAGGCTTCCTCCGTCTGCCCGAAGCCGCCGCGGTAGAACGCTCCCAGGCGCGCGGGCTGGAAGATGGCGTGGTCGACGTACCCGTCGACGAAGAGGTCCTTCATCAGGCGCTCGCCGCCGTAGTAGAGGTACTCCTCGTACGTCCAGAGTTCCGATTCCGGGCTCAGGTTGCGGTGGTAGTCGTAGAAGCAGTCGATGAACTGCTTGCCGTGGATGTTGAGTTGGTTCTCGGGTCGGGCGTCCCAGAGCGCGATGTGCGCGTCGACGATGAAGTAGTTCTCGCCGTCCTTGGAATACATCTGTCTCCTCGGGTCCTCGGGTCCTCGGGTCCTCGGTTCCTTGGTTCCTTGGTGCGCGTCAGGAGAACTGGATGCCGCCGTCGATCATGACGGACTGGCCCGTCATGTAGTCGGAGTCCCGCGAGGCCAGGTACGAGACGAAGGACGCGACGTCCGTGGGCTCCTCGACGCGGCCGAGCGCGATCGCCTCCGCGTACTTCTTGATGGCCCGGCCCTTCTGCAGGCCCTCCTCCTGCGCGAGACGCTCGTCGATCAGGTCCCACATGTCGGTGCCGACGATGCCCGGGCAGTACGCGTTGACGGTGATGCCGTGCTGCGCCCACTCCATGGCGGCGGCCTGGGTCAGTCCGCGTACGCCCCACTTCGATGCCGAGTAGGTGCCGAGCAGCGCGAACGGGCGGTACGCGACGATCGAGGCCGCGCCGATGATCTTTCCGCCGCCGCCCTGGGCGATCATCTGCCGTGCGGCGGCCTGGTAGGAGAGGAAGACGCCACGCAGGTTCACGGCCATGATCTGCTCGAACTCGTCGAGCCCGGTGTCGATCAGCGGAGTGACCCTGGCGATACCGGCGTTGGCGACGTAGACGTCGACCCTGCCGAAGCGGCCGGCGACCTCCTCGACGAGCGCGTCGGTCTGCTCCTTGCTGGACACGTCGGCGTGCACGGCGAGGGAACGGCGGCCGGTCTTCTCGACGCCGGCCGCCACTTCGTTCAGTTCCTCGCTCATGCCGGGGAGGTCGGCGACGGCGACATCGAGTCCGTCCGCGGCCAGCCGCTCCGCGATGCTGCGGCCGATGCCGCGGGCGGCGCCGGTGACGATCGCGGTACGGGGTGCGTTGTCGGCGGAAGTCATGGCGGGCTCCTGTGCTCGACGGCGGCGACCGCACCCGTTGTGCGGCGCCGACCATCAGCGTGGGGGCCGGGGGCTCCGTCGAGTTTTTCAATGTGGAACACAGCCGGCCCGGCTCCTGTAGCAGTGCACGGAAAACGCTCAGGGCGTCTTGGCGAACGGCCGGTTGTCGGGTACAAACACGTTCGTAATATGGCGGAAACACGCCCATCGGAGACGCCATGCTCAGTGACAGCACGGAGCGGGACCGGACCATCGCGCGAGCGCGCCTGCAATTCCTCACGCATGCGGAACCGCCTGCGCAGATCGTGCCCGAGGGCATCCGCAACTCCTGGCAGCGTTCCAAGTACTTGGGGGTCGGCACGGACGAGGTGGTCGTCCCCTACCAGCCGGATTACGACCGGGAGAGCCGCCTGGTCCGCGCCGCCGCGCCCGTCCTCGACCGGCTGGAACGGACGCTGGCGGGTTCGGACGCCTCGGTGATCGTGACGGACCGCAAGGGCTGGGTGCGCGACCGCCGCGTCGGGGAGAAGCGCCTCTCGACGCACCTGGACCGGGTGCATCTGGCTCCCGGCTTCAATTACGCCGAACAGTTCGTCGGCACGAACGGCATCGGGGTCGCCCTGGAGGAGCGCCGGCCCAACGTGGTCCTCGGCACCGAGCACTTCAACGAACGCCTTCAGGGCGTCTCCTGCGCGGCGGCCCCGATTCGCAACTCGGTCACCGGGCGAGTAGAGGGGGCCATGAACCTGACGTGCTGGAACGGTCCGGCGCGCACCCTCATGGCGGCTCTGGTGCAGGAGGCCGCGGGCGACATCGCGCGCGTGATGTACGAGTTCAGCAGCTCGCACCAGCGTGCGCTCCTGGAGGCGTTCCAACAGGTGAGCCACTACGGCGATCGGCCGGTGCTCTGTCTCGGCCAGGATCTCGTACTCGCCAACTCCGCCGCCTCCGCGCGGCTCACGGGCGACGACCATCGGCTGCTGCACGAGGCCGCCGCCGAGCTGGGGCACGCGCCGCGCACTCGCCAGGAGGTGCAACTGACCGGCGGGGAAACCGTGTTGATGCGCTGCCGCCAGGTCGACAGCTCGGCGGGCGCGGCCGGGTACCTGCTGGAGCTGGCCTTCACGGGCCTCCCGTCCGGCGGGCACAGGACCCGCTCCGGCTCCCGTACTCGGACGGAGCAGGACGCGTCCCGGCCGTGGCCACTACCGGGTCTGGTCGGGACGGACCCGGCGTGGAACACCGTCTCCCGGGCGGCGTCCCGCTGCGCCCGCGAACGGACGCCGCTCCTGCTCCACGGCGAGGCGGGAACGGGCAAGTGCGCGCTGGTCGGCGCCGCGCACGCGCTGACCGGTGCGACGTCGGCCCCCGTCGTCGTGGATGCCAAGGCCGCCGGGGCAGCGGACACCGGACCCGACCTGCCGACCGCGCTGCGCGAGGCGCCCACGGGCCCTGGCCGCGCCCTGATCCTGCGGAACGTCGACGCCGTGTCCCCCGAACACGCACCCTCCGTCGCCCAGGCCCTGGAATCCGCTGCGGCACAGGGCACCTGGATCGTGGGCACGCTCCACCGGGCACAAGGCGTACCCGAGCCCCTGAGGCGCTGCTTCGTCGAAGCGGCGGCGGTACCCGCTCTGCGGCACCGCATCGCCGACCTCCCCGCCCTGGTCGACTGTCTGCTGCGGCGCGTCGGCGCGGACGTCGAGTGCGCTCCGGAAGTGCTGCCGCTGCTGCGTCGGCACGACTGGCCCGGCAACATCCGTCAGCTGGACGCGGCCCTGCGTGAGGCCGCTGCGGGCCGCCGCACCTACCGGATCGAGCTCCACGACCTGCCGCCGTCGCTGCACAGCGCGGGCGGCCGCTCGCTCAGCGCCTGGGAGGCGTCCGAGCGCGACACCCTGGTCCAGGCACTACTGGCGGCGGACGGCAACAAACTGCTGGCGGCGCAGCGGCTCGGCATCTCCCGTACGACCATCTACCGGAAGATGCGGGCGTACGGCATCACGCTGCCGGGACGCGGCTGAGGCGGGCGGCCGGCGGGTCAGCCCCCGCGCCGCACCCGCGCGGCCTTGCGCGCCTCCGCGAGCTTGCGGGCCTCGTTGGTCTTGCGGGAGCCTCGGGCGCCGGAGCCGGAGCCGGTGCTGGATCCGGTCCCGGAGCCGGAGCCGCTCTTCGGGTTCTTGGTGCTGCCCAGACCGCGGAACGGGGTGTTCTGGTTCTTGGGGCGCTGGGCGGGGCCGCCGTCGAGGGGCTTGCCGGAGGGGGCCTTCGCGCCGGTGATGCGGCTCAGCTCCGCCTCGCCGGACCGTACCTTCGTGACCTTCGCGGTGACGTCGGCGTCCGCCATGACCTGGCTCGTCTCGCGGCGCTGGCCCGACAGGACCAGCGACACGACGGTGCCGGAGCGGCCGGCGCGGGCCGTGCGTC
Organism: Streptomyces sp. UC4497; assembly: GCF_054871485.1. Lineage (NCBI taxonomy): Bacteria > Bacillati > Actinomycetota > Actinomycetes > Kitasatosporales > Streptomycetaceae > Streptomyces > Streptomyces sp. UC4497. Next base: position 55,300 of record NZ_JBTYHB010000001.1, read on the forward strand.
CCGCGCGGTGGAGGTAGTCCTTGGGATCGGTAGCCGGGTCCACGTTGACGATGAGGTCGAGGTCGTCGATGTGCAGGCCGCGCGCGGCGACGTTCGTCGCCACCAGGGCGGTGATCTCGCCGTTCTTGAACTGGGCCAGGGTCCGGGTGCGCTGTGGCTGGGCCTTGCCGCTGTGCAGCGCGGCGGCGGCCACTCCGCTGGCCCGCAGGTGCTTGGTGAGCTGGTCGACGCCGTGCTTGGTGTCCAGGAAGAGCAGGACGCGGCCGTCCCGTGCGGCGATCTCCGTGGCGACGGACCACCGGTCCGGGCCGTGCACGACGAGGACGTGGTGCTCGATCGTGGAGACGGAGCTCGACGACGGGTCCACGGAGTGCTCGGCCGGGTCGCGCAGGTAACGCTGCACCAGCTGGTCGACGTCGGCGTCGAGGGTGGCGGAGAACAGCATCCGCTGCCCGTCGGGCCGCACCTGGTCGAGGATCTCGGTGACCTGCGGCAGGAATCCCATGTCGCACATCTGGTCGGCCTCGTCCAGGACCGTGATGCCCACCCGGCCGAGGCGGCAGCCCTTGCGCTCGATCAGGTCGTGCAGCCGGCCGGGCGTGGCGACGACGACCTCGGCGCCGTCCCGCAGCGCGGCGGACTGCCGTCCGATGGACACGCCGCCCACCACGGTCGCGAGCCGCAGCCGCAGCGCCTCGGCGTACGGGGTGAGTGCCTCGGTGACCTGCTGCGCCAGCTCGCGGGTGGGGACCAGCACGAGGGCGAGGGGCTCCTTGGGCTGGGCGCGCCGCCCGGCGATGCGGGCGAGCAGCCCCAGGCCGAAGGCGAGCGTCTTGCCGGAACCGGTGCGGCCCCGGCCGAGGACGTCGCGTCCCGCGAGCGCGTTCGGCAGCGCCGCCGCCTGGATGGGGAAGGGCTTCGTCACCCCCTGCTCGTCGAGCGTGCGCAGCACCGCGGCCGGGAGACCGAGCTCCGCGAAGGACGTCACGGGAGCGGTGCCCGGCGTCTCGTCCTGCGGTCGGGCGTCGTCGGCACGTGCTGATTCGCTCACAGAGAGCCTTCCTGGCGAAGAGGGGGCCGTACCGAGGAAGGCGCGGCGGGGACGCGGCGGACGGCCGGCGGCACCCGACGGGGCACCGGCACAGCTGCGCTGCAAACGCTCAACGCTAGCACGGGACGCCGGGCGGCCTTCACCCAGCGCTCCGGCGCCCCTCCGCTCCCCTGTTTCAACTCCGGTGTCCACTTGCCGAGTTGAACAGGTGCCATGGCCACGGGCCGGATAGGGTCACCGAAAGGTGGGTGGGACACGACGGGGGGAACGCGTTGGATCACCTGACTGAAGCGGAGCCGGGCCACGGCCACAGCGGCGGGACTGCTTCCGAACCCGAACCGGTGCTGCCCAACGCACTGCGCGCCTGGCTCGGCGTGGTCGCGGCGCTCTCCGCGCTCGTGGTCGTCGCGCTCGGGGTGATGTACGCCGGGCACAGCGAGTCCGGCCGGGTGGACCGGTGGTTCGTCCAGCCGACGGACGACAGTGTGCGGCCGCCGTGGCGGGGCGTCGCCCTGGCCGTCGACTTCCTGGGGGAACCCGTGGGTGCGGCGGTGCTGGTCGCGGCCGCCGTGGCGTGGTGCCTGCTGCTGCGCCGTCCTCGCGCGGCGGTGCTGGTGGTGGCCGCGGTCGCCCTGACCGTGGGCGTGGGGACGGTCGTCAAGCCGGTGGTGGGCCGCACCATCCATGGTCCGGGCAACCTGTCCTATCCGAGCGGGCACACCGCCTTCCTCACCGCGTTCGCCCTGGTCGTGGCGCTGGTAGCGGTCGGGCGGCTGGGGCTCGGCAGAGCGGCCGGGGCCTCACTCGTGTTCGGCGCGGCGCTGGCCGCGGGCGCCGTCATGGGGTGGGCGGAGGTCGCCCTGAGCGCCCACTATCCGACGGACACGGTCGGCGGCTGGTGCACGGCGCTCGCGGTGGCGCCCGCGACCGCGTGGCTGGTCGACCGGGTGGCGGACGCCGGTCGACCAGCTCGCCGCTGACGTCACGCCAAGCGGCGGAACACCGGCTTCACCGGCCGTCCGGCCAGCCACGGCGTGGGGTCACCGGCGTCGACCGCCTTCCGGTACACCGCGCACGCCTCGGCCACCACGTCGACGGTGCGGTCGATGTCGGCGTCGCCGAGCGCGCTGCTCACCACGAACGACGGGGCGAGGACACCGCCCATGAGCAGGTGGCGCAGGAACAGGGTGCGGTACTCCTGGGACGGCTGCCCGTTCTCGTCGAGGGTGGCGAAGACCAGGTTGCTGGACCGGCCCCGGACGAGGACGTGTTCGCCGACGCCCATGCTCGACGCGGCCTCGCGGACCCCGGCGGCCAGGCGCTCGCCGAGGGTGTGCAGGCGGGCGCTGATGCCCTCCTCCACGTAGGTGCTCTGGACGGCCATCGCCGCCGCCAGGCAGTGGGTCTCCGCGCCGTGCGTCGTGGAGAGCAGGAAGACCCGCTCGCCGGAGTGGCGCAGCCCGCCGTGCTCCATCAGCTCCCGGCGCCCGGCCAGCGCCGAGACCGCGAACCCGTTGCCCAGCGCCTTGCCGAACGTGGAGAGGTCGGGCACGACGCCGTACAGGCCCTGGGCGCCCGCCTCCGACCAGCGCAGACCGGTGATCATCTCGTCGAAGATCAGTACGCAGCCGTGCCGGTCGGCCAGCTCGCGCAGGCCTTCGAGGTAGCCGGGCGGGGGCTCGCTGTGGGCGGCCGGTTCGAGGATCAGGCAGGCGACGTCGTCCGGGTACTGGGCGAGGAGTTCCTCGGTGGCGGCCAGGTCCCCGTACGGGAAGGACACCGTGAGGTCGGTCGTCGCCGTCGGAATGCCCGCCGACATGGGCGTGGTGCCGATGAACCAGTCGTCGGTGGAGAAGAACGGATGGTCGGCGCAGATGGCGACCCGCCTGCGCCCCGTGACGGCGCGCGCCAGGCGCACCGCGGCGGTGGTGACGTCGGAGCCGTTCTTCGCGAACTTCACCATGTCGGCGGTCGGCACGGTGGCCAGGAAGCGCTCCGCGGCCTGGACCTCGACGATGGACGGCCGGACGAAGTTGCTGCCGCGGTCGATCTCCCGCCGCACCGCCTCGTTCACGCGCGGGTGGGCGTGGCCGAGGCTGACCGAGCGCAGCCCCGAGCCGTATTCGATGTAGCGGTTGCCGTCGATGTCCCACACGTGGGAGCCGCGTCCGTGGCTGATGACCGGGGCGAGGTGTTCGGGGTACTGGTCGTCGCCCTTGGCGTACGTGTGCGCGCCGCCGGGGATCATGGCGTGCAGCCGCTCGTTCGCCGACCGCGACCTGGGCAGGTCCAACTCTTCCATGGGTACGCCCTCAACTCCGCTTCTGCTTCAGGACGTCGGCGAGGCTCGGCGCCTCCCGGTCCCGCTTGGACATCGACGTGGCCGGCAGCGGCCACGGAATGGCGAGCTCCGGGTCGTCGAACGCGATCGTCACGTCCTCGGAGGGGTCGTGCGGGCGGTCGATCCGGTACGAGGTGTCGGCGGTCTCGGTCAGCGCCTGGAAACCGTGCGCGCACCCCGCCGGGATGTAGAGGGTCACCTGCGTCTCGCCGGACAGCTCGAAGGTGGCGCGGTTGCGGTACGTGGCCGAGTCCGGCCGCAGGTCCACGACGACGTCGAAGATCTTCCCGTACGAGCAGCGCACCAGTTTGGCCTCGCCCTTGCCGGCGCGCAGGTGCATGCCGCGCAGCACGCCGCGGACCGAGCGGGACACGCTGTCCTGGACGAAGGCGTGCGGGTCGAGGCCCACGCTGCGGAGCACGTCGGCGTCGAAGGTGCGGCAGAAGAAGCCGCGTTCGTCGGCGTGCGGCGTGGGTTCGAGCAGGAACGCCCCGGCGATCTCCGGGACTTCGGTCAGTTTCATCGATTCCCCCGAGGTGCGTGGTTCCGGCCGGTGGCCGGGAACAGGGTGTCGGTCAACGCGTTGAACTGGTGGGTGAGTTGCTGTGTGGTGGCCTGGTTCCGCTCGACGAGGGTCTGGCGCAGTTCCGCGGAGCGCTTCTCCAGCTCCCGGAACTGTTCGAGGAGCCGGTCGGCGTCGATCTCGCGCGCCGGGTGGCAGTAGGCGCCGAGGCCCATCCGCTCCATGAGCGCGTCGCTCTTCGCCGCGTATGTGAGGGCGAGGGTGGGGGTGCCGGACTTCAGGGCGCAAATCAGGTTGTGGTAGCGGGTCGCGACCACGGTGTCGGCGGCGGCCGTCTCCTTCATCAGGTCGGCGAGGGAGGCCGTCTCGGCGGCGGTGACCAGCGGCGAGTCCACCGCGTGGAGGATCGCCTCGACCACCGACGCGTCGCAGTCGTCGCCGGTGAGCAGCCTGACCCGCCGGCCGTCCTCGACGAGGGTGCGGACGAACCGGGTCGTCCCTTCGAGGTAGCGCCGGTGGATCTCCTCGGCCCGCGCCCGGTCGTCGTTGCCGCCGTGGAAGTCCATGACGCCGACGCAGACCGTGCCCTCGCCCGCCGTGGCCGCGGGCACCGGCAGGGCGAACGCCAGGTCCGGATAGACCGCGTCGCGCGCGGTGTTCACTCCCATCGCCCGCATCGCGTCGCGCGACTGGGCGTCCCGGTACGAGCGGTAGGCGGCGAGCCGCGCGGACCAGCGGACCAGGACCCGGGTCGGCCTGACCCGGATCTCGGCGGCGCCGACGCTGACCAGCGCGACCTTCGTGCCGAGCAGCCGGCCGCTCGCGCAGAGCAGGAACAGTGAGTACGGGAACCCCCACGGCCGCAGCGGCAGGGTGGCCTCCAGGACGCCCATGCCGGGCACGATCACCACGTCGTGCCGGCGTACCCAGGCGGCGGTGCGGACGACGTCCACGAGTTTACCGAGGCCCTTGGTCACGAGCGCGCCCGCGCGTGACGCGGTCCGGTACTCGCCGCGGTTCCAGTGCAGCCGCTGCGCGGGGATCCCGTACCGGGCGGTGACGACGTCGGGTCCGCCGCACAGCGCGTCCACGGGCGCGTCCGGGTGCTCGGTGCGGAGGTAGCCGAGGACGGCCTCGAGCGAGCCGTCGTTGCCGAGGTTGCCAGAGCCGAGCAGGCCGAACACCCCGACGCGTGGGCCGGCGTTCACAGGCGCCGCTCCTTGCGGCCGGCGACGAGGTCGTCGATGGAGACGTTGAGCTGGGCCGGGTCGACCGGCGCCCGGTCCTCCACGCGCTCCCCCGCCCCCCGCCGGGTGCGGCTGGCCGCCCAGGCGGCCAAGTGGCCGTAGCACGCGCGGCGTTCGGCCGAGGACAGCGGCGCACGCCGGATCGCCGAGACGAAGCCCAGGACGTACTCGGCGAGCAGCCGGGGCGTCGGGTGCAGCGGTCCGGCCCTGCGCGGGTCCAGGTTGACGCAGCGCGAGCGCTTGGACGGATTGGCCCGCTCGGCGCGAGTGGGGTGGTCGCGGCGGAAGTACAGCAGCTCCGGCACCTGGTAGAAGGGGCCGTGCAGACCGATCTCGGCGACGAACGTGCGGTCGGCGTGGTGGTAGCTGTCGTGCGGCTTCACCTTGCGCAGCACGTCGGCCCGGATCACGCCGTAGAAGTCGTCGCCGCCGGGCTCGAACAGCATGCTGCGGAAGCGGGCGGGCGCGCGCGGCGAGTCGGTGTTGAGCGTGTACGCGTAGGGGACCTTGACCTTGCCGTTCTCGTCGATGACGGCCTGGTCGGCGTGGGCGAGGATCACGTCGGGGTGCTCGTCCAGGGCCTGTACGCAGCGGCGCAGCAGGTCGCGGGCGTAGAGGTCGTCGTGCGAGGCCCATTTGAACAGCTCGCCGTGGCACTGGGTGAACACGTAGTTGTGGTTCGGGGCGGCGCCGATGTTGCGGGGCAGCCGGATGTAGCGGATGCGCGCGTCCCGGGCCGCGTAGTCGCGGCAGATGGCCTCGGTCCCGTCGGTCGAGGCGTTGTCGGTGATGACCAGCTCGAAGTCCTCGTAGGTCTGGCCGAGCAGCGCGTCGAGGGACTCGGCCAGGTACTCCTCGCCGTTGTAGACGGGCAGGCCGATGCTCAGTCGGGGGTGGGCGGTCATGTGGTCCTCACTTCGGGGGTGGTGTTGTGGTGGTGCTCGCGCAGGGCGTACCGCAGGTGCAGCCACCACACGACGGAGCCGGTGACGGTCGCGGCGGCCACGCCCCAGGCGGAGCCGACCGTGCCGCCCGCGGCCGCGCCGCCGAGCCCGCCGCCGACGTAGCAGGCGGAGGCGATCAGTTGGGAGCGCAGGCTGAGCCGGGCCGCTCCCAGCGCGCGCAGCCCCGCGGCGGCGCCGCTGCCGAGCCCCGCGCCCGCGACACCGATGGTGACCGGCACGATGAGCTGCGAGGCGGAGCTCCACACGTCGCCGAGCACCAACTCGCCCGCCCGGTCCGGCACCAGGAGCAGCGCCCCGCCCCACAGCAGCGCGGCGACGGCCTGCCCGCCGCCGAGCAGCAGGCAGAACCTGCCGAGGCGGTGCGGGGCCCGCCGCAGCACCCGGGCCGCCTCCGCGACGGTGACCAGGGAGAGCCCCATCAGCACGGCCATGAACGGACCGAGCAGCAGTTCGGCGCCGCGGACCACGCCGACCGCGCCGACCCCGACGATCACGCCGAGCCCGTACGCCCGCAGCTGGCCGCCGCCGCTGTTGCTGACGTTCTCGACGAGGTAGCGGGTGCCAAGGTCGCGGTGGTCGCGCAGCCACGCGCGCGCCCCGGTGAGCCGGGGCCGGATGCCGGACTGGAAGCAGCCGTACACGGCGGCGACCGCGGCGGAGCCGCCCCAGGCGAGCACGAAGGCAGGCACGCCGCCCACCCGGCCCGCCACCACCAGGGCGGGGACCAGAGCGACGCACCACACGATGTCGTTGACGAACGCCTTGCGCCCGGCGCCCGCCGCGAAGAAGGCGAACCGCCAGGAGTCCTGCAGCAGCAGTCCGGGCAGGACGATGCCGAGGCAGGCGAAGGCGGACCCCATCCGGCCGCCGACGGCCAGGCCGATCACCAGGCAGGCCGCGCCGAGGGCGACACCGACGCCGAGCGCGGTACCCGACGACCGGGCCACCGCCCCGCGCCAGGTCGCCTTCGGCACCGCGCTGAAGCGCACCATGAGCGGGTCGGTGGCCAGACCGCGGGAGACGTTGAGCACCACGCCGTACGTCACCCAGGCCAGGCTGAACACGCCGAACGCGGTCACTCCCAGGGAGCGCGCCACGTAGATGCCCACCGCGAAGTTGGACACGCTGGAGGCGGCCTGGTCGGCGAGGCCCCAGGACAGCCTGCCCGCGAGGGCGCGTCTCGCGGATCCGACCTTCGTCTTCTCCTCCTCGGTGGTCATCGACGTCATTCCTTGACCAGCCCCGCCCTGTGCAGGGCGTCGGCCGCGTCGGCGACCGTGTCGAACGGCAGCCCGGACCGCTCGGCGACGTCGAGCAGACTGTGCTCGCCGTCGGAGAGGTTCAGCACCCAGAGCATCGCCATCTGGGCCTGCTTGGTGTCGCTGCGCCCACCGAGCGCGTCGTACAGTCCACGCCGCCCCAACTGCGGCTCTCCGTAAGGACTCTGGTTGAGGTAGCGCCGGTTGCGGTCCAGGACGGCGAACGCCTCGCGGCAGACGGCGAAGGTGTCCGCCATCGCCTCCGGGGAGACGAAGTCCAGGTCGTCCGCCGAGGTGTGGTACTCGGGGTAGCCGGCGTACGGGGTGCGGGTCAGCGAGCCCACGCCGAGGTCGAATCCGGGCGAGCAGTACTGCCGCTCGTCGTATCCGTACGGAGTGAACTCGGTGACGCGGTGCGGGCGTTCGGAGGCGGTCAGCACATGGCGCAGCACCCGGTCGATCTCCGCGTCGCCGCGTCTGCTCCGCTTGTACGTGAGGTCCCCCCGGTCGCCCGCACAGGCCAGCACGAGGCCGTGCTTGACTCGCTCCACGCGGTCCTTGTTGCGGGCGAGCCAGGTGATCGCGCCGATGGTGCCGGGCGCGAAGATGAACCGGTAGGTGTAGTACGGCGTGTGTTCCGCCAGCGCGCGGGCCAGGTACGTCGCCACCGCGATGCCCGCCAGGTTGTCATTGGCGAGCGACGGGTGGCAGGTGTGGCAGGAGACGATCACCTCCTCGGGAACCTGACCGGGCACGATGTGCTCGGCGTAGGTGAGGTGGCCGTCCTCCAGGGTGGAGTCGACGCGGACCTCGTACTCGCCGTCCGGCAGCGCGTCCAGGGTCTCCTGGGACAGGCAGAAGCCCCAGTCCGGCTTGTAGTAACTGGTGCGGTACGGCACCAGGTTCGGCTGGTCCGGCAGCGTGTGCAGGTGGGCACGGAGCTCGGACAGCGGCATCGTCGCCGACACCGGGACGCTGTAGCCGAGCACGTGCAGGCTGGACGCGGCGAAGTCGACGACCCGCCTTCCGGACGCGTCGGCGATGTACGCGTCGCGGATGTTCCACTCCTGCGGCACCGTCCAGTCGAGGACCTGGGTTCCGGTGGGCACCTCGTGCACGTCGAGCGGGATGTACTCCCCGACGATGTCCAGGGTGGCGCGCACACCGTCGCCGGTGATGCTCCGGCAGAGCGGATACATCCGCTGCACCAGCTCGTGCATCGCCGCACCGGCGCCTTCGTTCACCTGCATGGTCACGGGCGCCACCGCAGGGTGTCGTCGACGGTACCGGCCTCGGACGCCGCGCGCAGCACGGCGAGGCGGGTGAAGCGGCTGTCGAATTCGTCCTTGGTGAGGCCGAAGTTCCGGTAGGCGTCGCAGAGTTCGAGTGCGCCCCGCTTCACGTTCCATTCGCAGTCGAAGCCGGGTATCGCGGCGCGGAAGCGGGCGAAGTCGACCCGGTAGGAGCGCGGGTCGGCGCCGTTCTCCCCGGTGATGCGCACCTTCGACCCGGACACCGCCTCGGCGACCTGCTCGGCGATCTCGGCGACCGTGACGTTGTTGGTCTCGCTGCCGATGTTGAACGCCCGGTCGTGCACCGCCTCGCGGGGCGCGGTCAGCGCGGCCGTGAAGGCCCGAGCGATGTCGGCGGCGTGCACCAGCGGACGCCACGGCGTGCCGTCGGAGAGCACAAGCACCTCGCCGGAGAGCAGCGCGTGGCCCACCAGGTTGTTCAGCACGATGTCGGCGCGCAGCCGCGGCGAGAAACCGAAGGCGGTGGCGTTGCGCATGTACACCGGGGTGAAGTCGTCGTCCGCGAGCGCGTGCAGGTCGTCCTCGACCCGCACCTTGGACTCCGCGTACGGGGTCACGGGGCGCAACGGGGCGTCCTCGCCCACGAGTTCGTCGCCGCCCGCCGCGCCGTACACCGAGCACGTCGAGGCGTAGAGGAAGCGCTTGACCCCGGCCTCGCGGGCGAGGCGGGCCAGACGGACGGAGGCGTGGTGGTTGATGTCGTAGGTGAGTTCCGGCGCGAGCGAGCCGAGCGGGTCGTTGGAGAGCGCCGCCAGGTGGATCACGGCGTCCACCCCGGCCACGTGCTCGGCGGTGACGTCGCGCAGGTCCACCCGGTGCCCCTGCGGGTCGTCGGGGGTCGGGCCGAGGACGCAGTCGGCGAACAGGCCGGAGTCGAGGCCGACGACATCGTGTCCTGCGGCCTTGAGGACCGGGGCCATCACGGTGCCCAGGTAGCCCTGGTGTCCGGTCAGTAGTACGCGCAAGGTTCAATCCCCCAGAGTGAGGGCGCCCGCTGCGGGAGCGCCCAGGTCGAGCGTGAGTTTGGTGACGGCGAACGCCTCTGCGTAGCGCTCGTGGCATTCGATGCCGCGGATCCGGGCGAGGCCGAGGAAGGCCTCGCGGTCGTACCAGGGGCGGTGTCGCTGCGAGCCGTAGTGCTCCTGCAGCAGCCGCACCTTCTGTTCGGCGATCTCCGGTTCCAGCGGCTGGTACGCGGACATCCGGCCGAGGTCGCCGTCCCACTTGACGATCTCGTAGCCGAGCACGAGGTGGTCGCGGAAGGCGGTGGGCATCAGCTGCGCGAGGCCGCGGTGGTCCTGGTGCGCGTCGTCGGCGCGCGGGGCGAGGACGAGGTCCGGGTCGCTCTGCAGGCGCAGTTCCTCGACCGCGGACTTGGCCTCCTCCCAGTGTGCGGGCAGCCGTCCGTCGGGCAGCTTGTGCACGGTCAGGCGCAGGTCGGCGCCCGGGCAGAAGGCGGCGAGCGCGGCCCGCTCCTCCTGCTCGCGCTCGGTGCCGCCGCCGGAGAGCACCAGTGCGTCGACGCGCAGGCCGGGGTGTGCCCGGCACAGCGTCAGGAGGGTGCCGCCGGCGCCGATGGCGATGTCGTCGCAGTGGGCGCCCACCGCGACGATCCGGCCGGGGCGGCCGGCTCCGAGCCTGATCACGCGCTCACCCCCGCCTCGTCCCGCTCCCACACGGCCCACGGGCGGTCACCGCGCGTGTAGCCGGCGTCGAGCGCGGCCCGCTCCTTGACGGTGTCGGTGGGCTTCCAGAAGCCGCGGTGCTGGTGCGCCACGAGGCGTCCCTGCTTGGCGAGTTGGGCGCAGCCGTCGGCGACCAGGTCCCCGTTCTCCGGTATGTGGTCGAAGACCTCCTGGCGGAGCACGAAGTACCCGCCGTTCTCCCACAGCGGCATGTCGCTGACCGCGGTGATGCCGCCGACGAGGCCGTCCTCGCCCAGGTCCACGCAGTGGAACGAGGACTGCGGCGGGACCACCATCATCGACGCGCCGGCGTCGCGCACCGCGAACCGGTCGACCATCTCGTCGAGCGGGGCGTCGGTGAGCACGTCGGCGTAGTTGGCGAGGAACATCTCGTCGCCGTCGAGGTGGTGGCGCACCCGGCGCAGGCGTTCCCCGATCGGTGACTCGATGCCGGTCTGCGCGAACGTGATCGTCCAGTCGGCGATGTCATTGGACAGGAGCTCGGCCCGCCCGTTGCGCAGCACGAAGTCGTTGGACGTCGTCTCCTCGTAATTGAGGAAGAAGTTCTTGATGTGGTGCGCCCCGTAGCCGAGGCACAGGATGAACTCCTTGTGCCCGTAGTGCGCGTAGTAGCGCATGACGTGCCAGATCAGTGGCCTGGGGCCGACCATCGCCATCGGCTTGGGCACGTCGTCGTCGGCGCCGCTGCGCATCCGCATCCCGTAGCCGCCGCAGAACAGAACGACCTTCATGCTGTTACCTCTTTCGCGGGCACCTCGACGACGCTCAGTTCCGGGATGGGGAAGACGAGCCGGCCGCCCCAGTCGTGCACGAACGCCAGCTGCTCGGTCAGCTCGGCCCGCAGGTTCCACGGGAGGACCAGGACGTAGTCCGGCTTGTCCTCGGCGATCTGCTCGGGCGGCAGGATCGGGATCCGGGTACCCGGGGTGAACCGGCCGTGCTTGTAGGGGTTGCGGTCGACCGTGTACGCGAGCAGGTCGGGGCGGATGCCGCAGTGGTTGAGCAGCGTGTTGCCCTTGCCGGGTGCGCCGTAGCCGACGACCGTCTTGCCCTGCTCGGCCGCCGTGATGAGGAACTTGAGGAGGTCGCGGCGGACCTTGGCCACCCGGGCGGAGAACTCGGTGTACCCGGACAGCTCCTGAAGCCCTGCCGCCTTCTCCCGCGCCAGCACGTCGGCGACCCGCTGCGAGGGCTCCCCCGCCACCTCGGCGGGCCGGGCCCACAGCCGGATGGAGCCGCCGTGGGTGGGCAGCAACTCGACGTCCACGAGGGCGAGTCCGCCGCTGGCGAGCGCGCGGATCGCGGAGGCGACCGTGTAGTACTGGAAGTGCTCGTGGTAGATCGTGTCGTACTGGTTCTCCTCGATCAGCGTCAGCAGATGCTGCACCTCGATGGAGACCCAGCCGTCGTCGGCGACCAGGGCGCGCAGGCCCTGCGTGAAGCCCACGACGTCGGGGATGTGCGCGTACACGTTGTTCGCCGCGACCAGGTTCGCCGGGCCGTGCTCGGCGCGGACGTCCGCCCCGACCTGGGGCGACAGGAACTCGGTGAGCGTGGGCACACCGTTGTCACGCGCGGCGGCGCCGACGTTGACCGACGGCTCGATGCCCAGGCAGCGGATCCCCCGGTCCACCACGTGCTTGAGCAGATAGCCGTCGTTGCTCGCGACCTCGACCACGAAGGCGTCGGGGCCGAGATCGGCGCGCTGAACGGCGTCGGCGACGTACGTACGCGCGTGCTCCACCCAGGACGTCGAGAACGACGAGAAGTACGCGTACTCCTTGAACGTCTCCTCCGGCGTGATCAGCGGCGGGATCTGCGCCAGCCAGCAGTCGGTGCACACCCGCAGATGCAGCGGGAACGCGGGCTCCGGCGCGTCCAGTTGATCCGCGGCGAGAAAGCTCTCGCACGGCGGTGTCGCCCCCAGATCGACGACGCTCGCCAGCGTCGCCGAGCCACAGAGTCGGCACTGTGTCATTTACTGCCCCCCATTGATTCCGTCCCCCATGTGTTTCCTTGTGCGGTGTTCCCTGGTGCGGTGTTTCCTTGTTGCGACCGGCCCGCGATCGCGGAGCGGTACTCCTCTTCCAGGCGCGCGAGCCCGACGGCCGGGCTGAAGCCCCGCTCGTAGCGGAGCCTGGCCGCCCGGCCCATCTCCCGGTTGGCGGCCGGTTCGGCCGCGATCCGGCGCAGACAGGACGCGAGCGAGGTGCGCTCGCCCGGCCGGTGCAGCAGCCCGGTGCCGCCGTCCTCGACGAGTTCGACGAAGGCGCCGTGCCCGGACGCGACGGCCGGGACCCCCGCCGCCATCGCCTCCGCGACCACCAGGCCGAAGGTCTCCGGGGCCAGCGAGGGCGCGACCACCGCGACCGACCGGGCGATGGCCTTGCGGACCTCGTCCGGTTCGAGCAGTCCGACGTAGCGCACGTCGTCCCGGCCCTCCGCCCAGGTGCGCACCTCGCCCTCCAGCGGGCCCGAGCCGGCGAGCACCAGTGGCACGCCCACCCCGCCCTCCGCGGCGATGATGTCCCAGGCGGCCATGAGCACCCGTACGCCCTTGGCCTCCGCGAGGCGGCCGAGGTAGAGCAGTTGCTCACCGTCGCCCTCCCTGCCGACGCCCGGGTCGGGTACGAAGTTGTGCTTCACGGTCAGCAGCTCGGCCGGCAGGCCGGAGCGCACGAGGACGTCGCGCTGCGCCGCGGAGATGCAGAAGAACCGCTCGACGCCCGTCCACCACCGCCGCCGGTTGACCGTCAGGTTGACCGCGAGCGGCACCGTCGCGAGCCGGGAGCCCCGGTAGCAGCCGTGCCGCACGGCGGGCAGCGGCAGCCGCGAGCCGATGCAGTCGGTGCACAGCCGCCCGTCCCGCTGCAGGGTGCCGGGCGGGCACACCTGGTAGTAGTTGTGCAGCGTGGCGACGGCGGGCACCCCGGCGTCGGCGCAGGCGGCGAGGACCGCGGGCGACAGCAGCGGGAAGACGTTGTGGACGTGCACCACGTCGGGACGGTCGGCGCGGAGCTTGGCGGCCAGTTCCTTGCGGACCGCCGGGTTCCACGGCACGAGCAGCGGCACCGCGACCTTGCCGAGCAGCGACCGGTCCGCGATGTCGTCGCTGCGCCGTTCGAACAGCTCGACCCGGTGGCCCGCCGCGCGCAGCAGCCCGACCTCCTCGTCGACGACCCGGTTCTCGCCGCTCGGCTGCCCCGAGGAATAGCGGTTGTGCACCACGAGTATGTACATGGTCAGCTCACCTCCCGTTCCCGCGCCCAGCGCGGGGTGTGCCGCCCGGGCACCGGGGGTGCCTGGAACGGGGCGGCCTGTGCGGGGACCGCCAACAGCGTTGCGGCCAGGGCCAGATGCAGCAGATACGGCGAGGCGTCGCCCAGGCCCGCCTCGGTGTACGACGACAGGGCGACATAGCTGATCAGGAAGATCGCGCAGGCCCTCTGCAGCGACGGTGGCCGCAGCAGTGCAACGCCCCCGAGGACTATGAGGACGGCGGCGACGAGGGTGACACCGATCAGGCCCTGTTCGTTGTAGGCGGCCAGCCAGCTGTTGTCGATCGGCAGCCCGCCGAACGACTTGTCGCCGAGGCCCATGCCGAAGAACTGCTCCGTGTTCGACCGGGGCGCCGACAGCAGCGCGTCCCAGACCTTGGCCCGGCCGGTGAGGCTGGTGAAGTACTCCTGGGTCTGCCCGCGCAGGAACCACGCCTGGAGCGCGGAGGCGAACCCCACGCCGGCCACCGTCACCACGAGCACCGACCACGCGAAGAAGCGGCGGGCGGCGGCGCTGGTCAGCAGCAGCGAGCAGACCGCCAGCACGAGCCCGACGAGCAGGCCGACCGTGGCCGTACGGGTGTGGGTGAGCGCGAGCAGCACGAGGGACGGGACGATGACCACCGCGGCGCTCGTCCTGTCGATCCGGCGGCCGACCAGCAGCAGCACGGTGAGTCCGATGATCACCGCTGTGTACTGGCCGATCTGCGGCGGGGTGAGCGGCCACAGCGCGCCGACGAGCCGCCCGCCGTACAGCTCGGGCATGGCGGCGCCGGGTGAGATGAGCAGGCCCGCGACCACCGTCAGGAGAATCCCGGAGTACATCCGGATGTGGTACCGGACGAAGGTCAGGCTGCCGTCCCACCAGCAGCTCAGCAGCCACAGGGTGCCGATGAAGAGCGCGAGGCGGGTGCAGCGGAACAGCCCGCCGGGGCCGATCCCCAGGCTGGAGATCACGCTCGGCACGAGCAGCAGGGTCAGCAGGAACACGAAGGCGCTGGGCCTGATCCGCAGCCGCCTGTTGAGCGCGAGCGCCAGGGCGAACGCGGCGACCAGTGAGCCCATCGTGACCAGCTGGATGATGGAGCGCGGCAGCGGGAGGATGGTCTTGGCTCCCGCGGAGCCCATGGTGTTGATGCCGAGCAGCAGCCAGACGATGCCGACGGCCTTCGGTGTGGCAGGCATCTGCCGTTCTTCCATCTCAACCACCGGCCTTCCGGCCGAAGGTGCTGCCCGCGTCCTGCTTGTACGGCGCGTCCTGCCAGTCACCGCGGTCGATGACCCGGCTCATGTCCTCGACGACGAACGTCCACGGACCCCGGTAGACGTTGTCGTGCCAGCGGTTGTCCTGCTTCAGGGTGATGGCTCGGGCGACCCGCTCGCCCTTGTACGGCGACCAGTCCGGATAGGAGCCATAGACGGACAGGATCCCCATGCGGCCGCAGTTGTCCGTGCACTTGACGACGGAGGTGTCGAGGACGAAGCGGTTGTCGTGGATGTCGACGCGCTGGGTCTTCCACCGGCAGTCGTCGTACAGCGGTGGCTTCGTGATCGCCGGCCGGGCGCAGGTCTTGACGTCCTTCACCATCGGCGTGCACTCACCGGTGGACGTGTTGGCGGGGCTGTTGCAGAACCGGTTGGAGTTCTCCCAGAGGGTGATGCCGTTCCAGTTGTTCTCCATCAGGTTCCGGTAGATCTCGAGCTTGTCGGTGCGGGCCTTGACCCGTGGCTCGCCGCCCGCCTCGGAGATGTAGATCGTCCCGTACGGGAAGCTGTCGCCGCGCTTGGCCGGCTTGCCGCCGCTGACCCAGTTGTTGCGCCGCATCGTGTTGTCCCGGATGACGGCGTTGTAGCTGGTCTCGTACATCAGGGCGGCGCCGTCGTTGGCCTCGATCAGGTTGTCCTCGATGAGGAAGTCGTTGTTGTTGTTGTCGGCCCAGATCCCGACTCCGCGGTTGTCGTGCACCCAGTTGCCGCGGATGTCGGCGCTCTTGACGGCCCAGAACTTCATGCCGCCGGTGCAGCCGCAGCCGGGCTGCTTCTTCTCCCAGTTCTGGGTGTTGTTGCCGACGACCTCGTTGCCCTCGATGACCAGGCCGCGGGCCGTGTCGCCATCCTTGTAGCCGTTCACGCCGTACTGCCCGTTCTCGCGCAGGCAGTTGGAGCGGATCTTCTGGCGGTCGCCGGTCATCATCCCCGCGCCCGCGTTGTGCTGGATCGTCGCGTGCTCGATCACCCAGCCGTCGGCCGAGCCGGGGTTGACGACGCCCTCGTTCTGCTGCGGGACGAAGCGCTCCACCGTCAGAGAGCGGATGACGACATCACGGGCATGGCCGCCGAACGCGTACTGGTTGACCTTCCGGCCGTCGAGCACCGCGCCGGGCGCGCCGATGTAGCGGTTCCCCTTCTTGGGGATGACCTGCGCGTAGCGCGCCGACTCGAGGCGGTGCTTGCCGGGACGCAGCCAGAACGTGGTGCCCGCGGGGTTGCTCTTGGTCTTCTCCGCCAGGTCGTTGACCTTCTTGGGGTCGACGGTGACCGCACCCTTGGGCGCTTTCTCCGGCCCGCCCGACGGTTTGTCGCAGACGCGGGCCACGGCCGCCTTGGACCCCGTCCTGCTCGGCGACGCCGACGCCTTGGATCCGGCGTCCGACGTGCTCGTGCAGCCCGTCGCCGCCAGCAGGACCAGCGTCAGCGGTGCCGCGGGGCCCGCCCAGTGCCGCCACTTGATACCCACGTCTCTCCCCTCCCCTCTAGCCCAGGAACCTGAGCACGGTGGTGAACTCCCCCGCGCCGTCGGCGTGTCCGCTGCCGATCAGCGTCGTGGCGGGTTCCTTGCGGCCGAATCCGGCGGAGTACCAGCCCAGCGGTGGTTCGGTGTCGCCGCGGTGCGCCCGCCAGGACAGCCGCTCGGGCAGCTCGATCTCGGCCGAGCGGTCCTCGCCGTCGCGCGTCCAGGCCAGCAGGGCCCGGTTGCCCGACAGCTCCGCGCTGACCTCCGGCCCGAGGTGGAACGCCAGGCGCATGTCGCGGCGCGGCCCGTCCACCTCGTCGACGACCGTCAACTCCTGTATCTCCACGTTCAGTTCGACGCGGCGGCGATGCACGGAGGGCCGGTAGCCGTCGTGTTCGGCGCGCCAGCGGTCCGCGCCCGCCTCCAGGACCTCGGTGCGCGCGTGCCGGGTCCACAGGAACGGTCCGCCGGATTCGGACTGGTCGGTGCCGTCCAGCTCCAGGGTGTTGTGGCCGACGGTCGACCGGAAGTAGCGCCGCCACTCGGGCTGCCCGTGGTAGCAGTACGTCCCCGGGTCGGCGAGCACGTCGACGCCGTCGTGCCGGACCTCCACGGACAGCGCGTCCGCGTGGGCGTGCGCGGCGATGGACAGGAAGCCGTGCGGTCCGCCGTCGCAGCGGCACCAGATCTCGCCGCTCCTGCCCTGCCCGCGAAGGATGGTGAGCCCCGCGTCCGCGAAGTGCGCCGGTCGGGCCACCGGGCGCCGGACGGTGGGTGCGGCGGGCTTGATCAGCGCGGCGAGCAGCGGGGTGCGCACATCGGTCGAGGTCACCTCCGGCCACCAGTCGAGCCGGCCGAACACGGCCTCCCCGGTGGCGAGGAGCGAGCCCCAGCGGTCGGTGCCCGCGCCGTCCACGATGAGGCCGTGTCCGTCGTCCGCGTCGCCCTGGCGGGGCGGCCGCAGCCTGTTGTCGACGACGGCCGCGAGCGCGTCGGTCATCCGCAGCAGCACGATCCGTACGGTCGGGGGCAGCGGCACTCCGGCCGCGTCCGCCTCGGCGACCGCCGCCAGGCCCAACTCCAGGACGAGGCCGTGGTACTCGGTGGCCAGTTCGCGGTTGAGGCCGGAGTGGAAGGTGTTGCCGCGCAGGTGCCGCTCCAGCGACTTGAGCGCGCTCGCGCGCCAGCGCCGCGACGAGGGGAACCAATCGAAGGCGCAGGACGCCGCGAACTGCCCGGCGGCCTCGGCGACGACGTGGTTGTTCGCCGAGGAGCCCCGGCTGGGGAAGGCGGCGAGCCAGCGCTGGTGGTGCCAGATCTGGTGCACCGCCACGGAGTTGTCCTCGAACAGGTCGACGACGCCCGGCCAGCCGTCGAGCAGCCGGCGGATCCACACCCAGGACAGCAGCCGGATGCCCAGCTCGATGCCGCTGATCCAGTGCACGCCGCGCAGCGGCGGGTTGGCCGCCCACCACGAGCGCAGGTGCTCGGCCACGCGCTCGGCGTAGCGGTCGTCCCCGGTGAGCGCGTAGGCCGCGGCGAGCCGGGTGAGGTACTGGTGGCGGGACGGCTCCCAGATCTGCTTGATGTCTCCGACCACGTCCTCGTCCCGGTACGGCACGCCGAACGCGTAGCCGAACGGCGCCCGGCGGCCCGTCTTCGGGTCGTGCCACCAGTCCGGATCGACCAGGTCGTCGCGGACCACGCCGAAGAACTCGGCGTGCCCGTACATCAGCCGGTCCGCCTCCGCCACGAGGCGCTTCACGGCTTCCGGCGGCACCGCGGCGAGCGCCCCTGCGGGCAGGACCGCGGTGAACCGGGCGCCGGAGACGCTCGGGGAGACGGGCCGCGCGGAACGCCAGCGCCGCCTGCGCGCCGCGTCGCCCACCCGGCCCGCGACCTCCCGCGGCCCCATCCGGGACAGGCGCCGCAGATACCAGCCCGCGCTCATCGTCATCGCGGCCCCGCCAGGGTGACAGGCGCGCCGCCGGCCAGTCCCGCCTGCACGGCGAGGGTGGCCGCCGTGGTGGCGACGAGCGACTCCAGCGGTACGGGCATCGGGCCGCCGGTCCGTACGGCCCTGATGAACGAGGCCAGTTCGGCGTTCTGGCCCTTGTCGCGGGCCTTGGGGAGCCGGGAGCTGACCCAGCGCTTGCGGCCGTAGACCGACGCGCGCACGAAGTCGTCGAGCCGCAGCGCCCTGCCGTCGGCGACCAGGTCCAGCGTCTCCTTGGGGAAGGCAGCCGGGCCGGAGGTGACGTAGCTGATCGTGGCGGTGGACCCGTCCGGGTAGCGCAGCACGACCTGGAGGTCCTCGTTGCCGGACGTGGCGGTCGCGTACACGGAGACCGGGTCGGCGTCGAGCAGCCAGCTCGCCGTGTCGATGAAGTGGCCGCCCTCTCCGGCGAACCGGGAGCCCTCGGTGCCCTGTTGGAGGTACCAGCTGCCGTGGTCGAGCCGGCCCGCGTTCACCAGATAACGCAGGTGCGCCGGTCCTGAGCGGGCGCCGAAGCGCTGCTTGGCCTCCCGCAGCAGCGGTGAGAACCGGCGGTTGAAGCCCACCTGGAGGCGGTCGTTGCCGGACTCCTCCACCGTGGCGAGGACGCTCGCCAGCTCGTCCTCGCTGAGCGCGAGGGGCTTCTCCACGAAGACGGTCTTGCCGGCGAGCAGGGCCTGCCGGGTCAGGTCGGCGTGCGAGCTGTGCCGGGTGACCACGAACACCGCGTCGATGGACTTGTCGCCGAGGACGGCGTCGAGGTCGGTGGTCGCCTCGGCAAAGCCGAACTTGCGCTGCGCGTTGGCCGCGGACAGGGCCGTCGTGGTGACGACGGTCGACAGCTCGACGCCCTCGCGCCCGGTGAGGTGCGGCAGCAGCATCGACGTCGCGTAGTTCCCTGCGCCGACGAACGCGAGGCGCACCGGCGTCCTGGCGGCCCGCACCGGACCCGGCCGCACGGTCACGGCGGGCACGCTCACCTCGGGCGCCTCGGCCCGCGGGGCCTGTTCGGCGTAGCGGAAAAGCGCGGTGACGGCCTTGAGTTCGCCGTCCTTCAGGCGCTGGTACGTCTCGACGGCGTCGTCGAAGTCGGCGACGTGGGTGATCAGCGGCTCCACGTCGACGTTGCCACGCGCGAGCAGGTCGAGGAAGCAGGCCAGGTTGCGGCGCTCGGTCCAGCGCACGTAGCCGATCGGGTAGTCGCGCCCCTCCAGTTCGTACGACGGGTCGTAGCGGCCGGGGCCGTACGAGCGGGAGAACCGGACGTCGAGTTCCTTCTCGTAGTACGCGTTCCAGGGCAGGTCGAGGCGACACTTGCCGATGTCCACGACGCGGCCGCGGTCCCGGCAGAGCTTGGCGGCCAGCTCGACGGGCTGATTGCTGGAGCCGCCGGCCGCCAGATACACCTGGTCGACCCCGTGGCCGTCGGTCAGTTCGGCGACGGCCGCCGTCACGTCGGCGGACTCCGGGTCGCCGCAGGCAGCGGCGCCCTGCCCCGTGGCGAGTTCGCAGCGCGCCGGGTCGGGGTCGACGCCGACGACGCGGACGCCCGAGGCGGCGAGGAGCTGCACCACCAGCTGGCCGATCAGGCCGAGGCCGATGACGAGGGCCGTCTCGCCGAGCTGCGGCTCGCCCTGGCGGACGCCCTGGAGGGCGATCGAGCCGACGGTGCCGAAGGCGGCGTGCCGGGGCGCGACGCCCTCCGGCACACGCGCGTAGAGGTTCTTCGGCACCCAGTTGAGCTCGGCGTGCAGCGCGTGCTCGTTGCCGGCGCAGGCCACCAGGTCGCCGACCTTCACGTCGTCGACACCGGCGCCGACCTGCTCGACGACCCCGCACAGCGAGTAGCCGAGCGGCGTGTAGGAGTCGAGCTTGCCCATCACCTTGCGGTAGGTGGCGGGCAGGCCGTTGGTGGCCACGCTCTGCATGACCTTGCCGACCTGGTCGGGCCGTGAACGTGCCTTGCCCAGCATCGACATGCCGGCCTCGGACACCTTCATCAGCTCGGTCCCGGTGGAGATCAGCGAGTAGCCGGTCCGCACGAGCACGCCGCCGGGCTTGCACCCGGGCACCGGCACGTCCAGCACCGCCAACTCGCCGCTCTTGTAGTTCTGAACAACTTGCTTCACCCGAACTCCTCTGAATTCCTACGCTGTTGACCGAGTGCTCTTGTCGGACCCAGAGGTCGCGTCGCGATACCAGTACTCGAGAGTCAGTACGTGCCACAGATGCTTGGAGTAGTCGCTCTGCCCGGCGGCGTCCGCGGCGACCATCCGCTGCAGCGCGTCGCGGCGCAGGAACCCGGACCTGACCAGCTCCCCGTCGTTGATCACCTCGCGCACGAGCGGCGCCAGGTCCCGGCTCATCCAGGCCCGCAGCGGGGCGCTGAACAGGCCCTTGGGCCGGTGGACGATCTCGCGGGGCAGGATCGAGGTGGCCGCCTCCTTGAGCACGGCCTTGCTCTGCCGGCCGACGATCTTGCGGTCGCCGGGGAAGGCGAACGCCGCCTTGACCACCTCGACGTCGACGTAGGGCACCCGCACCTCCGTCGACGCGGCCATGCTCGACCGGTCGGTGTACGTGAGGTTCAGGCCCGGCAGGAACATCCGGGCGTCGGCCAGGCACATGCGGTTGACGAAGTCGTCGAGGTCGTTGTCCTTGTAGACGTCCGCGTGCTCGGTCAGCACGTCGTCGACCGTCCCGGCCAGGTCCGGGTCGACCAGCGCGAGCAGCTCCGGCTTGTCGTACATGGTGTAGCTGCGCCGGAACGCGGTCTCCTCCGGCAGATCGGCGAAGGACAGGAACCGCTTGGCGAAGCGCACCGACCGGAAACCGCGGCGCGACGTGGCGACCGGCAGCCGGTCCACGGCCGCGGACACACCGCGCCGCAGCGGCCGGGGCACGCGCTGGTAGCGCAGCGCGATCAGGTTCGCCAGGTGCTTGCGGTAGCCGGCGAACAGTTCGTCGGCGCCCATCCCCGAGAGCATCACCTTGACGCCGGCCTCGCGGGCGGCCTGGCAGATCAGATACGTGTTGATCGCGGCGGGGTCGCCGATCGGCTCGTCCAGGGAGTACGTCATCTGCGGCAGCAGGTCGAGGACGTTCGGCGCGATCTCGATCTCGTGCAGGTCGACGCCGAATCGCTGGGCGACCTGCCGGGCGTAGCGCAGATCGTCCGGCATCGCCTCGAACTTGGCGTCCTCGGCGCGGAATCCGATCGTGTAGGCGGAGATCCCCGGCTGCTGCCGGGCCGCGATCGCGGTCAGATAGCTGGAGTCGAGGCCGCCGGAGAGGAAGGTCGCCACCGGTACGTCGGACATCAGGTGTCGCTTCGTCGACTCCTCGACGATGGCGGCCAGGTCCGGCTGTTCACCGCTGCGGGCGCGCTCGCGGCCCTCGGCGGCGACGTCCTTCATCTGCCAGTAACGGCCGCGCTCCACCTGCCCGTCGGGCCGGAATCTCATCCAGCTGCCCGGCGGGAGCTTCTCCGCCTCGCGGTACGCGCAGCGCGAGTCCGGCACCCAGTAGTAGAGCAGCGAGGCCACCAGGGCCGCATGGTCCACCTCCAGCTTTCCGCCGGTGGCGGTGGCGAGCGCCTTCAGCTCGGAGGCGAACACCAGGCCCCCGCCCCGCCGCAGCAGGAACAGCGGCTTGATGCCCAACTGATCGCGCACGAGGACCAGTTCACCGGTGCGCTCGTCGAAGATCCCGAACGCGAACATGCCGCGCAGCCGGGGCAGGCAGTCCGTGCCCCAGCGCCGCCAGGCCTCCAGGAGCACCTCGGTGTCGGAGGTACCGCGGAAGCGCACCCCGGCGGATTCCAGTTCGGCACGGAGCTCGGGTGCGTTGTACAGCTCGCCGTTGTACGTCAGGGCGAGCCCGTCGCGGACCATCGGCTGGGCGCCGGTCTCGGACAGGTCGATGATGGAGAGGCGGCGGTGCCCGAGCTGCACTTCGCCGTCGCCGACGGGGTGGCCGTAGCGGCCGGCCCCGTCGGGCCCGCGGTGGGCGAGGGTGTCGGTGAGCCGGTCGGTCACGACCTTCCCGTCCGGCCACCTGTAGGTGCCTGCGATGCCACACATGTGCTAGCGAGCCTCCTGGTCGTTGTCCGCGCCCCGTGCGGCCCACGCGGGCTTGCGCTCCGTGCGCCGCGGGCCCGAACCGTTCTGCCGTGCCTGTCGGTCGCCCCGGCCGCGCAGCGCGGTGTGCAGCCCGTCCCAGAGCGTGCCGTCGGTGCGGTCCCGGGGGTCGGGGTCGATCAGCACCACACCGATCACCGGGATGCGCTGCTCGGCGAGCTGGCGCGCCACGGTGTGCAGCCATGCGGCGCTGCCGTACCCGGCCCGTACGACGAGCACCGTCTGGGTGCCGAGGTACTGGAGGTCGGTCCACGCCGTGCCGGGCGCCACCGAGCCGACGCCGATCCGGCGGTCCTGGGGCGACAGGGCCGCGGCGTGCTCGCCGCTGACGACCCTGGGGCCGCCCGGCTGCGGGCGGTGGTCGGCGAGCTGCGGTCCGGGCAGTCCGTCGATGACGACGACCGGTCCCTCCGCCGTCAGGGCCCCCGCGAGGTCCAGGGCGATCGCGCTCGTGCTGTGCGCGCAGCCCAGTTCGAGCAGTGACAGCGGCTCCGCCGAGTCGTGCACCGTGCGGGCCAGGGTCGCGGTCAGGCGTTCGCGTGTCGCCCGCGTCCCCCTGCGCCGCCACGGCCTGCCGGACCGCCGGGGCAGCTCCGCAATGACGGAGGCGCCCAGGTTCGCCGAGATGTCCCGGCGCAGCACGGGGCGGTCCGCCACCACCGCGCCGACCGCGGACAGGGCGAGCCCGAGGACCAGGCCGAGGACGAGGCCGATCCCGGCGTTGGTGGCGGCCGACTTGGGCAGCGAGTGCTCCACCGCGCGCGGCGCGTCCACGATCTGCGTACCGGCGACGACCTTGGGCGTGCCCGTGCGTGCCTCCGCGGCGCGCTGGTCGAAGTCGGCGATCCGCGAGTTGAGTTCGGCACGGCGGGAGAAGAGCGATTCGGTGCCCGCCGCATCCTGCGGTTGGTCTTCCGGCGCGCCCTCGCCGATCTCCTTGTTGACCCGGGCGAGTTCCTCCCGCATCCGGTCGCGCTGGTCGAGCAGGGCCTGGGACTCGGCCTTGGCCGCCGCCTGCATCCGGCGCACATGGTCGGCGATGAACGCGTCGGCGATCGCCTTGGCCCGGTCCACCGCCAGCGCCTCGCTGTCGGCCGTCACGTCGATCTGCAGCACGTTGTTGGTCAGTCCCGTGCCCCGGTAGTCCCGCATGAAGTCCTCGGGCTTCTCCTGGGACTTGAGGGTCTGCAGGGCGTCCCTGGCGATGCGAGAGGTTCCCAGTACCTCGATGTCGGTGCGGATGAGTGTTCCCGTGTCGTTGGGCTGGTCCTCCGCGTGCGCGACCAGCACCTTGGTCATGGCACTCGGCGGGGGCGGCATCAGGACCGCCACCGCCGCGCCGGCGATCAACCCGAGCAGCGCCAGGGCGCCCCACAGACGGCGGCGCCTGCGCACGGCGACCACCAGCGCGTGCAGATCGAACAGCGGGGTGCCCGCCGACTCCGAACTCCTGCTCGTCGTCACGCCGAGCCTCCCGTCGCGTGGCCGCGCACCGCGAGTGCGGGCGTGGCATGGTCCGGCGGCTGCTCGGCAGAGCCGGTCGGGCGGACCCTGACCGGTCCCGCCACGACGATGCCGACGATCTCGTGCCGGGCGTCCGCGCACGCCTCGGCGATCCCGGTGAGCTCCTCGGCGGTCCAGCTGCCGGCGCTGAGGACGACCACGGCGCCCGACTCGGCGCCGCGGTCCGGCACGACCGGCCGGTCGACCGGAACCACGACCACGCGCAGCACCGGATCGCCCTTGGCCTCGGCGACGAGCTGCCCCGCGGCGCGCAGCGCGAGTTCGTCACCGTCCGGTACGACGACCAACAGGCGCCGGGTTGATGCCAGTTGGGCGCGGATACGGGCGCACACCCGCCGGTAGCGGGTGCGCCTCGCGGCCTCGTCGCCGGACGGCTGCGGAGCCGGCACGTCCCAGCGGGTGTCGGTGCCGAGCAGCCTGCGCAGCCGGGCCCGCGCACCGCCCCCTTGGGTCGGCTGCGCCCGCTGTTCCCCGGGCACGTCGACGGCCCCGAGGAGCGTCGAGCCGAGCGCGGAGGTGATCTCCTGCTCGGTCCGCAACCGGCGGTTCATGCGGGCGGCGGTGAGATGGCCGATGACCGCGAGCAGGAAGAACAACAGCGCCCCGGCGACGACGAGTTGCGTCCTCGTCGGCGGCGACTGACCGGTGGGCCGGGCGGCCGGCCCCATGACCACCATGCTCGCCTTGTCCGTCGCCGGGTCGGCCTCCTCCAGCTTCTTCATGGCCGCCTCCAGCGAGTTGCGCAGGTTCTCCAGCGCGGTGCGGGCCTGCACGCTCTCCACGGTCCCGCCCGCGTCGGCCCCCTCGGCCAGGTCGGTGATCCGGCGGTTGGTCTCCTGCACCTTCTTGCGCAGCGCCTCGGGTCCCGCGGCCGCGTCGGCGTCGGTCGCGCCGCCCGCGATCCGCGCGGAGAACGCGACGAACTGCTCGGCCACCCGGTCGGTGAGCTGCTGCGCGCGACGCGGGCTCTCGGCCGTGCCCGAGATCGTGATGATGTTGCCGTCGGCGGCCTTGGCGGCCACCCGGTCGCGCAGGTCGGTTCCGTTGACGCCCGACCAGTCGAGCTTGGCCGCCGCACGGTCGACCACCGAGGAACTCGTCGCGATGTCCACCTGGGTGAGCAGCTCGCGCTCCTCCCACTGCCCCGGCAGCAGCACCGAGGCCGACGCCGTGTACCGCGGCGGGAACACCACGGAGATGCCGTAGCCGACGAGCGCGCCCACCACGGTGAGGACGGCGAGAAGCCGCCACCTTCTACGGAGAATCCGGCCGATCGTGACCAGGCGGATCGTGTCCTCGCTCAACGACCCCGCCCCCTCCTTGCCTGGGTGGGACCGCGCTTTGCCACCGCGGCGGCATAAGCGGCGATCAGGGACTCCTGCGAGTTCCGCCACGACAGCGGGCCACCGATCCGCTCCTGGCCGAGCTTGCCCATCCGGGCCCGCTGCTCCGGATCGTCAAGCAGCTGCGCGACCAGACCCGCGAATTCCGCCTCGTCGTTGGCACGCGCGTAGACCGCCGCCTCACCTGCGGAGACGCGCGCCTCTCTCAGATCGAACGAGACGATGGGCCGACCCATGGCCATGTACTCCAGAACCTTGTTCATCGTCGACACGTCATTGAGCGGGTTGCGCGGGTCGGGCGAGAGGCAGACGTCCGCGGTGGACAGGTAGCGCACCAGGTCGGCGTCCGGGATGCGCCCGGTGAACTCCACCTGGTCGGCGAGCCCGAGCTCCCGGGACAGCTCCACCATCGCGTCGAAGGCGTCGCCGGAGCCGACGAACACCGCGTGCCAGTCGGTCCGCCCGAGCTCGTCGCGCAGCTTGGCGAGCGCCCGCAGCGCGTAGTCGACGCCGTCCTGGGGGCCCATCACGCCGAGGTAGCACAGCAGATGGGGCTTGCCGCGCTTCAACTCCGGCTCGGGCGGCACCGGTTGGAAGCGGTCGACCTGGGGCGCGCTGCGCACCACGAAGACGTCCTCCGGACGCTTGCCGCCGCGGCCGAGCGCGACGTCCCGGTAGCTCTCGTTCGTGGCGAGCACGACGTCCGCGGCCCGGTAGGTACTCCGCTCGAGGGCGCACACGGCGCGGTACAGCAGGTCCTCGCCGCGGTCGAACCGCGAGAGGTACAGCTCGGGCACCAGGTCGTGCTGGTCGAAGACGAACTGCGCGCCGCGCCGCCGCAGCCACCGCGCCGCCAGGAACAGCAGGTCCGGGGGGTTGCAGGCGTGGACGACGTGGACCGGTCCCACCTTGCGGGCGAGCCGGGCCGTGTGCCACAGCGCCGATCCGTACTCCCGCAGGTAGCCGGCCGGTCCCCCGGTGGCGGCGCGCAGCGGGTAGCGGTGGATCCGCACCCCGTCGATCACCGTCTCCGGTTCCGTGTCCCGCTTCGTCCCCTGCGGGCAGATGACGTGCACCGTCCAGCCCGCGTCGCGCAGTGTCGTGCACTCCTGCCACACCCGTCGGTCGAAGGGGACCGACAGGTTCTCCACCAGGATCAGGGCGCGCCGCTTCGGCCCGCCGCCGGGGGTTGTCTCTTCGTTCATCGCGTCACCAAGCAAGGCCCATGTACCCCGGTTCGGCCCGACGCGCCTCGGCGTCGGGAAGGCGGACGAGGTCGACGATCGCCGGGCCACCGCTGAGGGGCAGCGCCGACAGGACGGACTCGTCCCTGGTGCCGACGAGGCACACCTCCGCGTGCTCGAGCACCTCGTCGACGGAGTCCGCGAGCAGCTGCGCGAGGTGCGGAAGGCGGCCCTCGATGTACTCGCGGTTGGCCCCCATCAGCCGGGAGAGGCTGACGTTGGCGTCGTAGATCTTGAGGTCGTATCCCTTGCCGTAGAGCCGCTCCGCGAGCTCGACGAGCGGGCTCTCGCGCAGATCGTCGGTGCCGGGCTTGAAGGACAGGCCGAACAGGCCCACCTTGCGCTTGCCGGTGCGCTCGACGAGCTCCACCGCTCGCTGCAGGTGGTCGGCGTTGGACGCCAGCACGTGGGACAGGATCGGCACGGAGACATCGGCCCGCCGCGCGGCGTGCACCAGGCTGCGCAGGTCCTTGGGCAGGCAGGAGCCGCCGAAGGCGAAGCCGGGCCGCAGGTACGCGGAGCTGATGTTGAGCTTGCGGTCGGCGAGGAACACGTCCATCACCTGGTGCGAGTCCACGCCCAACGCCTGGCACACGGCGCCCAGTTCGTTCGCGAAGCCGATCTTGAGGCCGTGGAACGAGTTGTCCGCGTACTTGATGGCCTCGGCGACCGGGACCGGCACCCGGAACACCTCGCCGGGCAGCCCCTCGTACAGCTGGGCCACGACGTCGCCGCTGGCCTGGTCGAGCTGGCCGATGACGGTCTTGGGCGGGTCGAAGAAGTCCCGCACGCTCGTGCCCTCGCGCAGGAACTCCGGGTTGACCGCGACGCCGAAGTCGACGCCCGCCGTGCCGCCGAGGCTCTTCTCCAGGATCGGCACCAGCAGGTTCAGGCAGGTGCCCGGGAGCATCGTGCTGCGGAACACGACCGTGTGCCGACCACCCTCCCCCTTGCGTTCGGCCAGCGCGGCGCCGATCTGCTCGGTGACCCGCTCCAAGTACGTGGTGCACAGGCTGCCGTTGGGCTCCGACGGCGTACCTACGCAGATCAGCGACACATCGCTGTTCATGATCGCCTCACGGACGTCGCGGGTGGCGCGCAGGGCGCCGGTCCGCACGACCTCGGCGGTGAGTTCGCCGATCCGCTCCTCGACCACGGGGGCCCTGCCGCTGTTGACCAGGTCGACCTTCGCCTGGTTCACGTCCACGCCGATGACCTCGTGGCCCTGTCCTGCCAGGCATGCCGCCGACACACAGCCGACGTATCCGAGCCCTAGGACGCTGATCCTCATTGCCGTTCCTCCCCCCAGAGCAGGCCCTTGTGACCTGCCGTTCATACGCCGACGAATCGGCGTCCCCCCTGCTTCAGTACGCCCCTTGTCCGTGGAGCACGGCCCGCAGCGTCTTCCACAAGATCACCGTGTCCAGGGCGAGCGACCAGTCCTCGACGTAGCGCAGGTCGAGGCGGACCGCCTCCTCCCACGGCAGGTCGCTGCGCCCGCTGATCTGCCACAGGCCGGTCAACCCGGGCTTGACCAACAGCCGCCGCCTGATGTCCGGGCCGTACGCCGCGGACTCCTCCGGCAGCGGGGGCCGCGGGCCGACGAGCGACATCGATCCGGTCAACACGTTGAACAGCTGCGGGAGTTCGTCGAGCGAGTAGCGGCGCAGTACGTGCCCCACCCGGGTCACCCTCGGATCCCGCCGGAGCTTGAACAGCAGCCCCGCCCCCTCGTTCCGCTCGGCGAGGCCGGCCCGCTTCCCGTGGGCGCCGGTGACCATGGTGCGGAACTTGACGATGGTGAACTCGCGGCCGTCCTTGCCCACCCTGCGCTGCCGGTAGAACACCCCGCCCCGGCTGTCCATCAGGACGCACAGGCCGACGAGCACCATCAGCGGCGTGAACAGCAGGATCAGCAGCAGCGCGCCGAGCCGGTCGACCATCTCCTTGATCGCCCGGCGTCCCCCGGTGAACGCCGGCATGCTGACCCGCAGCAGCGGTATGCCCAGTACCGCGTCCACGTGCAGCCGCGGTCCCGCCACCTCCATCAGCACGGGGGCCACGACCATTTCGGCGTCGCTGCCCTCGAGGTTCCAGGCGAGGCGCTGCAGCCGGTCCGGCGTCCAGTGTGCGTCGGGGGTGACCGCGACGACCCGGTAGCCGTCGCGCTGGACGTGGCTCGCGACGTCCGTCAGGGGGCCGACGACCGGCACCCCGTCCAGGTGGTCACCGTCGAGCCCGTGACCGTCCGTCGTGCAGACCGCCTCCACCTGCCAGCCGATGTGCGGGAACTTGCGTGTTCTGCTGATCAGGTCGCTGACGGTGGCCGGGCTCCCGGCGGCGAGCACCGGTCGCAGGCAGCGTCCTTCCTTGCGCTGTCTGTGCAGCCACAGCCGCAGCAGATAGCGCGCGGTCATGGTGACGACCGCGATCGCGGGGATCGCGACGAATATCCAGAGCTTGATGTTGCGCGAGGTCAGGGCGATCCCGCCGAGCGCGAGCACGACGGTCGCCGCGAACAGCGAACGTCCGAGTCGGCGGAATTCCTCGGCGCCCTGGCCGAGTACGGCCGGGGCCCACGAGCGGCTCACCGCCAGCGCCCCCAGCACCAGTAACTCGGTGCCGAACGCGAGGATCTTCCATTTCTCGTGCCAGTTGGCCGCGTCCCTGACCCCGAAGAAGCCTCCGATGGCCGCCACCACGAGGGCGGTCGCCACCGTATCGCTCATGATCACGATGCGGCGGTAACGCTGCTCCCAGTCGCTCGCGGGCCGGCGCAGTGCCCCGTTCACCGGACGCCCGTGGTCCGGTGGGAACGGGCTGACCAATTCCCCCTGCTGTACAGCCCCGTCCCGGTCACCAGCGGGTTCGACGTGCTCGCCCCACACGGTTACTCCCCCCTCGGGAGGCCGCCGCCCCCCGTGCTGTTTCCCCTCCTCGGGAGGCCCCCCGCCCCCCGCACCGCACCGCGCCGCTCCTCCCCCTCAGGAGGCCCCCGCCTCCCGTGATGCCGTACTGGTTGATTCAGCGCCGCACGAGCAGTCCGCTCACTCGTCGGCGGACTTGGCTCACTGCCGGGGATCCGAGGGCCGAGCCGCTCGGGATTCCCTCGACCCGTGGGGCGCTCCCCGCGCCTCCAGGGCCCTGGTCGGGCACCACGAAACGATCACCCCCCGTTCGATTTCGGTGCGGCCGCGGTCGGTCGCGCGCCACACCGGCCCCCATAGATCGTTATTTGTCGCCTAGTGTCCCGGCATGTGAAGCACGGTCAATCTAGACCATTGAGGCCGCCCATAGAGAGTGATGTGTGGAATTTGTGGTCAAGGTTTGAAGTTGCCTACACGATCAGCCAATTTCGGCGCGAAGACGCCCCCGCACGTCGGTACGGAACCCGGAAAAGACAACGCCCGCCCCGGTCACGTACCGGGGCGGGCGTCGGCGGTGGGGCCACCGCTGGGTCACATCTGAGGCGCCTGCTCAATAAAGGTGTCCAGCACTCCGTCGGCCACCTTGATCGGGCCCTGCGGACGGGTGGTGTTGGGGATGGTGGTGATGGCCGAGGCCTGCTTCGCCAGGTCGGCCGCCTTCGCGAACTCCGCTTCCCCACTACCGGAGTTGAGCTGGGCACGCAGCCCGTCCAGTGTGGCGTTCAGGGCGCCGCCCCACAGTTCGAGGGCGTCGAGCCACGGCTTCGTCTGCGCCAGGAAGGCCTGATCCTTCATTCCGGCGCGAATCCGCTCCGGGGCGTCGGCTAGTACGTCGGCGTAGGCCGAAAACTGACGCAGCGCCGCCCGCCGCTCGGCGCCGGACCCGCCGTCCCACGCCTTGCGGAACTCGTCGATGCGCGCGGCGAGTTCGGGCGCCTGCGGCTGCCAGTTCGTGTCGCCGAAGGTCGGCGCGAGGTGCTGGGTGTCGAAGAAGGCGAGCAGGGCCCGCGCGGTGTCCCGGTCGCCGCCGGCCAGGTAGTCGGCGGCCGCGCGCCACGTGCGGTCCGGATCGTAGTTCTCGTCGTTCCAGGCGAACGAGGCGCCGCCGAAGAGCGCGACCTTGCTCGGCGCCGCCTGGTTCATCGGGTTGAGCACGATGCCGCTCAACTCCTTGTGCAGACCGGCTTCCCGCTTGTCGTACGGGGCCATCAGGAGCCGTCCCGTGGTCTGCCCGTAGTCGTTCACCGGATAGTTGTCCCAAAGGAACACCTTGCGACCCCACACCGTGGACGCGGCCTTGGCGTCCGCGAGACTGATGGAGGGCGGCACGACGTCGGTGCCGGTCCACTGCACGACGACCTTCGGGTCCAACTTCTCGCGCAGCACCGACTTGTACGCGGAGTCCGCCGTGTCGGAGTACTCGGTGGGCACGAACTGGAGCGGCTTCGCGCCCTCGTGGGTGTCGATGAAGTCCTGCTGCACCGCGTTGAGCAGATCGGTCTGCGCCTGCCCCGCGGCGGCCCGCCCCGGCGCCCCGTACTTCGCCTGGTCGGCGTCGCAGTTCCACTTGGTGTAGCTGATGTCGTCGAGCGCCACATAGAAGCTGCGGGCCCCTTGGTCGTACAGCGAACCCAGCTTCTCCTTCAGGGCCTTGACGTCGTCGGGGTCGCTGTAACAGACGGACAGGCCCGGGGAGACCGCGTACGTGAAGTCGACATGGTGGGCGGCGGCCTTCTCGATCAGTTCGCGCAGATCGGCGAGCTTGTCGGCGGGATAGGGCGTACGCCACTTCTCCCGCAGGTACGTGTCGTCCTTCGGCGTGTAGATGTACGTGTTCGCCTTGACGTCGCCGTAGAAGGCGAGTTGGTCGACGCGGTCGCTGTGCGACCAGGGCGCGCCGTAGAAGCCCTCGATGCTGCCGCGCAGCGGCATGCTCGGGTAGTCGGTGATCGAGACGGCCGCGATGCTGTGCGCCCCGGTCACCAGCTGACGCAGTGTCTGGGCGGCGTAGTAGACACCGTCGCCGTCGTTGCCCGCGAGGACAACGATGTCAGAACCGGCGGCGCCCCGGGACGCGAGGGAGTAGCCCTCCGGGTTCAGGGTGTCGGGCACGGTGCCGCCCGCGGCCTTGAGCGCGGCGGCCACCGCGGTGTCCTTGATGGAACCGGCCACAACGGTCAACACACCAGACCTCGGTGCCGACTTGGCGGCGTCACCGGCCTTGACGGTGTCGACGGACCGGGCCCCGGCGGCGGCCAGCGCCCGCTTGATCACCTCGATGCTCGACGCGTCGACCCCGTCACCGAGGACGAGCCGCACCCGGTCCGGCACGCGCAGGTCGGCGCCCGCCGATCTCATGTCCTGCGGAGTGGGCGTGACAACGGGCAACTTCGCCGCCGAGCCGGCACCGACCGCGCCCGGCGCACCCTGGAGCGCCTGGGCGGGCACGGCGACCGCCCCCAGGGTGAGCAGGAGCGCGGCGCCGACGAGAGCGGGGCGGGTGACACGGGGAAGACAGGACGAATGACGTTCAGGCATACGGGACACTGCACCTCCACGGAAGCGGACCCTCGCCTTCGGGCGGGGGCACGTGGTCTAAACCACCACCCATCCATGGCGGTGTCAAGATCCCGTAACCGACGAGGAGTTGCCCAACGGCCAAGTTGCCTTACGGCTCCTCGGGCCCGTCCTCGTCCAGTTCGAACCACACCGTCTTCCCCTCCGGCTCCGGGCGGAGGTTCCAGCGGTGGGCCAGGAGGTCGAGGAGGACGAGCCCGCGGCCGGAGGAGGAGAGTTCGCCGGGGGCGCGGCGGTTCGGGACCTCGTCGCTGCGGTCGGAGACCTCCACGCGCAGCCGGCGGTGGCCCTCGGCGCCGCTGATGTCGGCGCGCAGCACGGCGGCCTGCTCGGTATGGATCAGTACGTTGCCGAGGAGTTCGGAGACGAGGAGCAGGGCGGTGTCGACCTGTTCGGGGCGGGCCCAGTCGTGGAGCAGCCCCTGGAACTCGATGCGGGCGTCGGCGATGCCCTGGGCCTGGTCCTGTTCGAGGGTGAACCGCAGGTTGCGCCCCGTCCGGTCCGCGTGGTCGCCGAGGGAGTCGCGGCGCAGGAGCAGCAGGGCGATGTCGTCCTCGGTGAAGGAGGTGACGGGGCGGTCGCCCGGCTGCGTGGACTGCGGGGCGACGACCGCGTTCAGGAGCCGGTCGGCCATGCCGTCGATGTCGTCCGCGCCGCCCGGCGTCAGCGCGCCCCGGACCCGGAGCCAGCCGGAGTACATGTCGTGGCCGCCGGACTCGATCAGGCCGTCCGTGCACAGCATGAGGATCTCGTTCTCCCGCAGCGTGAGAAGACTGACCGGGTAGTCGTCCTCGCCGAGGTCGAGCCCCAGGGGCAGCCCGCCGCGCACGTGCTTGAGCAGGCAGGTGCCGTCCGGCAGCCGCAGGACCGGGTGCGGGTGCCCGGCGCGGGCGATGCGCAGCGTGCCCGTCGCGGGGTCGGCCTCCAGGTAGATGCAGGTGGCGAAGCGGCCCTCGCCGAGAGATGCCAGGAAGTGGGAGGCGCGCACGAGGACGGCGTCGGGGCCGTGGCCCTCGGCCGCATAGGCGTGGATGGCGGTGCGCAGCTGTGACATCAGTCCGGCGGCCTGCACATCGTGGCCCTGGACGTCGCCGATCACCAGGCCGAGGCGCCCGTTGGGCAGGGTGATGCTGTCGAACCAGTCGCCGCCGACCATGAGCCCGCCGCCGGTGGGTACGTAACGGGCGGTGACGGTGACCCCTTCGGGACCCGGGCCGATGCGGCCCATGCTGCTGCGCAGGCTCTGCGAGAGGGTGCGGTCCGCCTGGCCGTCGTAGGTCTGCTCGATGCACTGGCCAAGCAGCCGGGCGAGGGTCACCAGGAAGGTGCCGGTGCCGCCGGTCGTCTCCACCGGGGCGTCGAAGGCGGCCATCCACACGCCGGTGAGCTGGCCGTACGTGGTGAGCGGCAGGAACGCCCACGACTCGTACCGCGCCGGCTCCGCGTAGCCGCTGGCGGAGGGGAACCGGTCCCGGTAGTCCTGCGGCGAGGGCAGCACCACGGGCCGCCCGGTTCTGGCCACCTGGGCCGCGGGGTGGGCCGTGCGCAGCGGCAGCCGGAACGCGTCGGCCTCGCCGTCGCTCAGGCCGAACTGGCCGACGCAGTGCAGCACTTCACGGTCCGCCCGAAAGACCGCCTGCCCGCGCAGCGGGAAGGTGTCGTCGGCCAGCTGGGAGATCAGCGTGAGGGCCTCCCCCAGTGACGCGACGCGGGCCAGCGCGTGCCCGGTGACGACCAGGTCGGTGTCCCGGTGGCTCGTACCCGGGCGCCGCGGGGGCCGCTCCGAGCCCGCGCCCGGCCCTCCGGAGGCCGGTCCTGCCAACCGGTTGAGCACGTCGACCTGACGGACCTCGACGTCGTACGCCTCTGGTTCCTCGTGCCCCTCGGGCTCCTCTTCGGGGATTCCGCGCTCGCGCCCGCCACCCACCTGCGGCACTCCCCTCGGCTCGACGCACTCCGGTTTCACACCATCGTCCGACGATCGGCCGTACCGCGCCCGCTCGCGCACGCCATGCGGGCGACCGCGCCGGGCGCGCGACCGGCGCAGAGCCCTGCCGCGCGCCCGGACGTGACCGTGTCACCAGGAGGACTTGGTGACCCCCGGCAGGTGTCCCGCGTGTGCCTCCTCCCGCAGCCGCACCCGGGAGAGGCCGAACTTGCGCAGGTGCCCGCGCGGCCTGCCGTCCACGCTGTCGCGGTTGCGGACCCGCGTCGCACTGGCGTCGCGCGGCTGCCGGCGCAGTTCGGCCAGGGCCCCGTCGCGCTCGGCCTCCGGGGTGTCGGGGCGCCGGACGATCTCCTTCAGCGCCGCGCGCCGGACGGCGTACCGCTCGACGATCGCCTTCCGCTTCTCGTTCTTCGCGATCTTGCTCTTCTTCGCCATCAGACCTTCCCCCCTCGCGCGCGGATCCGCGCGACCGCGGCCTCGATGCCGATGACGTCGACGGTCTTGACTCCCCTGGCGCTCAGGGTGAGCCGCACGCTGCGGCCCTCGCTGGGCAGCCAGTAGCGCTTGCGCTGGATGTTCGGGTCGAAGCGGCGCGAGGTGCGCCGGTGCGAGTGGGAGATGCGATTACCGAAGCGCGGTGCGGCTCCGGTCAGTTGGCAGTGGGCGGACATGCGGTCCCTCTCCGTTCGTCCTGTGTCGTGCGTGACCATGGCCCCGTTATTGAACATGGAAACCATTGCCATATAGTAGCGGCATGGCACGCAACGAACTGCGCCCGATCGTCAAACTCCGCTCCACGGCAGGCACGGGCCACACCTACGTCACCCGCAAGAACCGCAGGAACAACCCGGACCGCCTGGTCCTGCGCAAGTACGACCCCGTGATCGGCCGGCACGTCGACCACCGCGAAGAACGCTGACCGCCGGCCCGCACAACCACCCGATCCACCTGAAGCACCCGAACCATCTGGAGTCCGCCATGAAGCCCGGCATCCACCCGGCCTACCGGCCCGTTGTCTTCCGCGACAAGGCCGCCGGATTCGCCTTCCTGACCCGATCCACCCTCACCACCGACCGCACCGTCGAGTGGGAGGACGGCCGGACCTACCCCGTGTACGACGTCGAGGTCTCCTCGGCGAGCCACCCCTTCTACACCGGCACCGCCCGCGTCATGGACACCGCGGGACGGGTCGAGCGCTTCGAGCGCCGCTTCGGCCGCCGAGGGGCCCGATGATGGGCGGCGACGACCGGCTGCCCGTCGTGATCGTCGGCGGCCTGCACAGCGAAGCGCGCCGGGAGGTGGTGCGGGGCCTGCTCGACGCGGTGCCGTCCAGCGTGGCCCTCCACCACGACCTCGGCACCGCCCCGTCGGGGACCGTGACCCGCACGATCCGGAACGCGTCCGGTGAACTCGGCCGCGGCGAGGCGCCGTTGGTCAACGACTGCGCCTGCTGCGCCCTGCGTGAGGACCTCGTGCCGGAGCTCGAACGCCTCGCGGGCGACGGGCTCACCCGCCTCGCCGTCGTGGAACTGTGGGACTCCGTCGAGCCACAGGCCATGGCGGATGTCGTCGCCGCGCACGGTGCGCCCGCGCTGCAGTTGACCGGTGTCGTCACGGCCGTCGACCCCGCGCTCGTCCTCCCTTATCTGGGCAACGGGGACGACCTCGCCGAGGCGGGACTCGCGGCGGCCGCGAGCGATCAGCGTACGGTCGCGGACACCTGGGCCCGGCAGCTGGAGTACGCCTCCGTCATCGCCGTCACCGAGAGTCCGGAGGCGGACGAGGAGGACCGGGCCCTGCTCACCCAGCTGCACCCGACGGGGCGGCAGGTGCCGTCCCGGTCGACCGAACTGGCCCGGCTCGTCCTCGCCGGGTTCGACGTCGAGGCGGCGCGCACCGCGCAGCACCCGGCCAGTGCCCGGCTGCCGCAGGAGGCGGACGAGGCCGGGGTCGGCACCCTCGTATGGCACCGGCACCGGCCGTTCCATCCGCAGCGTCTTTTCGACGCCCTGGAGGATCTGTGCTGCGCCGCGGCCCGCAGCCGGGGGCGGTTCTGGCTCGCCGACCGGCCCGACACCCTGCTGTCCTGGGACGCGGCGGGCGGCGCGCTCGGCGTCGACGACTGCGGGCCCTGGCTGCACTCACTGCCCGACGCCGCCTGGGAGTTGGTGCCACCCGAACGGCGCGCGGCGGCGGCCATGGACTGGCATCCGGAGCACGGCGACCGCTGCCAGCACCTCGTGTTCACCTCCCCCGCCCTCGACCGTGAGGGACTGACCGCGCTCCTCGACTCCTGCCTGCTCACCGACGACGAGTACCGCGCGGGTCCGGACGGCTGGAGCCGGCTCCCCGCCGCCTTCGACCCGCTCCTCGACCCCGCACGCTGACCCACCGGAAGGAAGCACCGACATGCCCCGCCCCCGCATCCCGCGCAAGCCCGCCAAGCCGCGTCCGAACCCCCTCGACGCGGCCGGCATCACCTACGTCGACTACAAGGACACCGACCTGCTGCGCCAGTTCATCTCCGACCGCGGCAAGATCCGCAGCCGCCGCGTCACCCGTCTCACGGTCCAACAGCAACGCCAGGTGAGCGCCGCCATCAAGAACGCCCGCGAGATGGCACTGCTGCCGTACGGGAACAGGTGAGCGGGGCGGCCGCGCCGGTCAGTCCTCCGGTGCGGCCAGCCAAGCCAGCGTGGCCGCGGTGAGCGCGCGGATCCCCGTGTCGAGCGTGGGCTGGAGGACCGGCGCGAAGTGCGGGCTGTGGTTCACCGGGATGTACGAGGTGAGCCGACCCGCCGCGGCCGCCTTCTCGTAGGCCGCGGGGTCCGTGCCGCCGATCCCCCAGTACGTGAAGGGGACGCCGAAGGCCTCGGGGATGCGGCTCATGTCCTCGCTGGCCGTCTGCCGCTCGATGGTGTGGGCCTGGTCGCCGAAGTGCTCGGTGAAGGCGGCGGCGACGGTGCCGGTCGGGGCCTCGTCGTTGACCGTGGGCGGAAAGGCGGCGAGCGTCTCGAACTCCGGGTCGCGGGTCGCGCCGGACGCGGCGGCCTCGGCCCGCACGATGCGCTCGACGGCGGCGCGGACGTCGGCCCGCGTCTCCTCGTCGTACGTACGGACGTTGAGCTGCAGCACGGCCCGGTCGGGGATGATGTTCGGTCCCGTGCCGGCCGTGATGCTGCCGACGGTGAGCACGGCGGGGGTCGCGGCCCCAAGCTCGCGCGAGACCACGGTCTGCAGCCGGACGACGGCCATGGCGGCCATCACCACCGGGTCGATGGCGTGCTGCGGCATGGAGCCGTGGGCGCCGCGCCCGTACAGCGTGACCTTCGTGCTGTCGGCAGCGGACAGGAAGGAACCCGGCTTGATACCGACGTAGCCCGCCGGGTACGGCAGGACGTGCTGGGCGAGGACGACGTCCGGCCGGGGCGAGCGGTCCACCAGGCCGTCCGCGACCATCGCGTCGGCGCCCACCCCGTCCTCCTCGGCGGGCTGGAAGAGCACCACCACGGTGCCGTGCCAGGCGTCGGGGGACCTCGCCATCAGCCGGGCGAAGCCCAGCATCGAGGCGACGTGCACGTCGTGGCCGCAGGCGTGCATCACGGGCACCGATGTGCCGTCGGCGTTCTGCGCGGTGGCGATCGAGGCGTAGGGAAGGCCCGTCGCCTCGGCCACGGGCAGGGCGTCCATGTCGGCGCGGAGCAGCACCGTGGGGCCCTCGCCGCCGCGCAGTACGCCGATCAGGCCGGTGCCGCCGATGCCCTCGGTGACCTCGTAGCCGTCGGCGCGCAACGCCTCGGCGGCCTTGGCGGCGGTGCGGTGCTCCCTCAGCCCCAGTTCGGGGTGGGTGTGGAGGTCCTTGTAGAGGTCCTCCACCCAGGGGCGGATCTCCTCAAGTCCCTTGAGGACGGTGTCGGTTGCGCGGCTCACGAAGGGGTCCCTTCACCTGGGGGCGTCCCTTCAGTACACCCCGGCCCCGGCACCGCCGCACGCTCACTCCTTGTAGTCCGGCGCGATCCGCTCCACGAGCCGCAGCAGCGCGCCCCAGGCCAGGTCGTACGCGATGTCGTCCTCGACGTCCGAGGACGCCTCGCCCTCGCCGGTGAGCTGCTGGGCGGTGTACTCGCAGACCTGCTCGGACGGGATGATCAGCTGTCCGCCCGCCTGCGCGGTGACCTGGATCTCGCAGGCCTTCTCCAGGTAGTACATGCGCAGGAACGCCTGCTTGGCGCTCTCGCCGACGGTCAGCAGGCCGTGGTTGCGCAGGATCAGCGCCGGGTGGGTGCCGAGGTCCTCGACGAGGCGCTCCTGCTCGGCGAAGTTGAGGGCGACGCCCTCGTAGTCGTGGTAGCCGACGCGGTTGTGGAACTCCATCGACATCTGGTTGACGGGGAGCAGCCCGCCCTGCTGCGCGGCG
The DNA here is from genome assembly GCF_054871485.1 of Streptomyces sp. UC4497. Lineage (NCBI taxonomy): Bacteria > Bacillati > Actinomycetota > Actinomycetes > Kitasatosporales > Streptomycetaceae > Streptomyces > Streptomyces sp. UC4497. The sequence goes on from NZ_JBTYHB010000001.1 coordinate 93,832, forward strand.
ACGGCGCAGCCGGCCTTGGTGTGCGTGTGCAGCACGCAGTGGGCGTCGGGGCGGGCCTTGTGGATCGCGCTGTGGATCATGAAGCCGGCCGGGTTGACGGGGTGCGGGCTCGGCTCGACCGCGTTGCCGTCGAGGTCGATCTTGACGAGGTTCGAGGCGGTGATCTCCTCGAAGAGCAGGCCGTAGGGGTTGATCAGGAAGTGGTTGTCCGGGCCCGGGAGGCGCTGCGAGATGTGCGTGAAGATCAGGTCGGTCATGCGGAAGTGCGCGACGAGGCGGTAGACGGCGGCCAGTTCGCGGCGCAGGCGCAGCTCCTCCTGGGCGGCGTCGTCGGCCGTGACGGGGGCGGTGAGGGTGTCGGTCACGCGAGTGCTCCTTGCGTACGAGAGGCGTTACGAGAGGTGGGGTCGACGACGGGGGTGTGCGGGCGCCCTGTGGTCTGCCAGGCGATGACGTTGCGCGCGGGCTCGGTGACGTAGGCGCGCAGCGAGGCGTCGGAGAGGAAGGCGCTGTGCGGGGAGAGCAGGAGGCGCGGGTGGCTGCGCAAGCGGTCGTCCGGCGCGGGCGGTTCGACGGGGAAGACGTCGAGGGCGGCGCCCGCGAGGTGGCCACTGTCGAGGGCGGCGAGCAGGGCGCCAGGGTCGACGAGGTCGCCCCGGGAGACGTTGACGAGGACGCTGCCGGGGCGCATGCGGGCCAGCAGTTCTGCGTCGACCATGCCCCTGGTCTGCGGGGTCGAGGGGACGTGCAGCGACAGGACGTCGGCGCGCTCCACGAGCGTGTCCAGGTCGAGGCGCTCGACACCCTCGGGCCAGTTTGTGGCGCGTGGGTCGTGCGCGGCGACCGTGCCGAAGAGGGGCGCGGCGAGGCGGGCGAGGGTGCGGGCGATGCGGCCCATGCCGACCAGTCCGAGCGTCAACTCGCTGGCACGGCGCGGCACTTCGTGCAGTTCGGTGTTCCAGCCGCCGGAGCGGACCACGGCGTCGGCCTGCGGCAGGCGGCGGGTCAGCGCGAGCGCCTGGGCGAGGGCGTGCACGGCGACGTCCTCGGTCGCGGAGTGCGGCAGGTTCGCCAGCCACAGCCCGCGCCGCTCCACCTCCGCGACATCGATCATGTCGTAGCCCGCCGACATGGTGGCGATCATCCGCACCTTGGGCGTGCGGTCGAGCAGGTCCGCGTCCACGCGCGCGTACCCGACGATCAGCGCGTCGGCGTCGTGCGTGGCGGCGCCGATCGCCTCCGGGTCCCGGCTGCCGACGACCCGCACCTCCCAGCCGGCATCGACGAGGAGACGGACGCCAGGCTCGGGGTCCAGCTCCTCGGTGTCGGTGATCACGACGACGGGTCGCGGCACACCATCCTCCAGGGCACTCAGAAATGATTCGATCGACTTACGGGAACGAAACCTACGTTTCGACTGCCACAATTGTCCAGACCGAACGAGACGGTCGCCCATCCGGTGACCGACAATGATCGGGCGCCCGGCCGGTCCACGGCCGGGCCGCAACCGAACCGCCGAGGGGAACAGCACGTGGATCTCGACGAGACCGACCTGCGCATCGTGCGCGAGCTGCAGAGCGACGGCCGCCTCACGTACGAGACGCTGGCGCAGCGGGTGGGCCTGTCCCGGCCCGCGGCACGGATGCGCGTGCAGCGGCTCCAGGAGTCGGGCGCCGTACGCGTCGTGGCGATCGTGCACCCGGCGGTGCGCGACCTGTCGGCCTCCGCGCATCTGGCGATCGACACCGAAGGACCCGCGGGCCCGGCCGCCCGCGCGATCGCCGCGCTGCCCGAGGCGCCGTTCGTGACACTGACCAGCGGGCGGCGCGCCATCATGACGGAGCTGCGCACGGCGGGCTTCGGCGCGCTCGACCGGACCATCGAGCAGATCCGGGCGCTGCCAGGGGTGCGCGCGGTGGACGCGCTCGTCGCGACGCGCCACGTCAAGGACCCGTACCTCCTGACGCGGGAGCCGACCGTGAGCGCGCTCGACGCGATGGACGAGCGGATCCTCGCCGAACTCGAGGAGGACGGCCGCCTCGCGTTCGCCGAACTCGCCGCCCGCGTCGGCCTGTCGGCGGGCGCGACCCGCGCGCGCACCCTGCGCCTGCTGGAGGGCGGAGTCGCCAAGGTGGTGGCCCTGGTCCGCCCCGACGTGCTCGGCATGGGCTACCTGTGCGGGTTCAGCCTGCGGGTCGACGGCGCGGCGGCGGACGTCGCCGAAAAGGTCGCCCCCTTCGAACGCGTGACGTTCCTGTCGACATGTCTGGGCGGCGCCGAACTGGTCGGCACGATCACCGCGGAGTCGTTCGCGGCGGTGCGCGCCACGCTCGAGGAGATGCGCGAACTGTCCGCCGTGCGGGAGGTGGAGAGCTGGCTCCACCTCGAACTGATCAAGGAGCGCTACGACCTGGGGCCGCGCACGGACTGACCCTGGGGACGGGCCCGGCGGACGGGCCGCGCGGACCGATCACCGGTCCGCGCCGGGGTGCACAGTCGATACGTAACCCATCTGGCGATTCGACTTTACAAACATTCTTGGCCGGACCCTCTGGTCAACCAGTCGTTCGCTATCTATGGTTCAGCGAGCCGAATCGTCTGTCGGCACACCCCCGTACGTTCCCGGTCGAAAGCAGGCCTGCCATGCCCCGCTCCCCCGAGCACACGCTCCTCGTCACCGGCGCCGCCGTAGCCGCCGCCGGCACCACTGTCCGGGCCGAGGCCCTCGCCGTCCGCGGCGACCGCATCGTGCATGTCGGCACCGTCGAGGAGGCCCGCGCCGCGCTCGGCGGCCGGGTCGACGAGGAGCTGACGCTCGACGGCGGCCTCGTCCACCCCGGCTTCGTCGACGCCCACTGCCACCCGGTGATGTACGGGCAGGCGCTCGCCTGGGTCGACCTGCGCCCCGAGCGCGTGCCGGACATCGACACGCTCGTCGAGGTGCTGCGCGAGGCGGCCCGCGAGCTGCCCGCCGGCGTCCCGGTGCGCGGCTTCGGCTACGAGCACCGGCGCCTCGCCGAGGGCCGCCACCCCAGCTGCCACGACCTGGACCGCGTCGCCGACGACCGCGAGGTCTACGTCATGAACGCCTCCGGGCACGGCGGCGTCGTCAACTCCCATACGCTGCGCACCTGTCGGATCACCGCGGGCACCCCATCGCCCGAGGGCGGCAGCATCGGCCACTTCGAGAACGGGGAGCCCGACGGGCAGCTCTGGGACGCCGCCTGCGACCTGCTCACTGGACCGGCCGGCGTGAAGATCGGCAACCACGGCCCGAACTTCCACCTCTCCGAGCCCGAAGACATCATGGCCGACCATCTGCTGCGCGCCCAGGAGGTGTTCCTCGCCGCCGGTGTCACCACGATCGGCGACGCGCAGGTCTCGCGGCGCGAGATGGAGACGTACCTGCGGGCGCGGTCGGACGGTTCACTGCGCATGCGGGTGAGCGCCTATCTCACTTCGGCGTTGCTCGACACCGCTCTGGAGCTGGGCGCTGTGCGTGGCTTCGGTGACGACCTGTTCCGCATCCAGGGCGTCAAGTTCTACGCCGACGGCACGCTCGGCGGCTGGACCGCGTACTTCCCCGAGGGGTACGCCGCCGACTGCTGCCACCATGGGCAGCTGTACCACTCGGTCGAGGAGTACGCGGAGATCGTCCGCCGCGCCCACGCCGCCGGTCTGCAGACCGCCACGCACGCCCAGTCCCCGTACGCCATCGGCATGGTCCTCGACGCGATCGAGAAGGCGCAGGCCGACCGGCCGCGGGACGACATGCGTCACCGCGTGGAGCACTCGGGGCTTCCGACGGACGAGCAGATCGAGCGGATGGGCGCGCTCGGCGTCGTCCCCGTCATGCAGCCGCAGCACCATCTGCGCACCGGCGACGGCACGTTGACCGCGATCGGCGAGATGGGGCACCGCTATAACCCGGCGGGCCGCTGCGCCGGGGCCGATGTGCCGGTCGTGTTCTCCTCGGACGCGCCGGTCGCGCCGCCCGCGCCGCTGGAGGCGGTGTCCGCGGCGGCCACTCGGCGCACGGTCCTCGGCACCGTCCTCGGTGACGAGTCGCTGCGGCTGTCGGTCGCGGACGGTCTGCACGCGCACACCGCGGCCGCGGCGAGTGCGCTGCATCGTGAGCACGCGGTGGGCGCGCTCGCGCCGGGCATGCTCGCCGACTTCTGCGTCCTCGACGCCGATCCGCTGACCGTGGCCGCGGATGAACTGGCCGGGATCCGCGTGCGCGAGACGTGGATCGGCGGCAGCCGGGTGTGGTCGCTTCGCGGGTAGCCGGGGGGCCTGGCCGCCCCGTGGATGGCAGGGCCCCATCGCGCGCCACACCGTGGCTGGGGTTGCGCAGTTCCCCGCGCCCCTAAAAAGCACGTCACGTCCCCGACCGCACTCATTTGCCGGAGGTCCCCTTGACGGACCGCACCACGTCCCGTTCGCCGCAGAGTCCGTTCAGGACGGCGTTCGCCGCTCTGTCCGGTACCTCCATCGAGTGGTACGACTTCTACGCCTTCGCCACCGCCGCGGCGATCGTGTTCAACGACGTCTTCTTCCCCGCCGACATGCCGACGGCCCTGAAGACCATCTCGTCCTTCGCGACCTTCGCCGTCGGCTTCCTGCTGCGTCCGCTCGGCGGCATCGTCTTCGGACACATCGGTGACCGCGTCGGCCGCAAGAAGACGCTCGTCATCACGCTCCTGATGATGGGCATCGCCTCGTTCGCGATCGGCCTGCTGCCGACGTACGACCAGGTCGGCGTCCTCTCCCCCATCCTGCTGATCACGCTGCGCCTCATCCAGGGCATCGCGATCGGCGGCGAGTGGGGCGGCGCCGTACTCATCGCCGTCGAGAACGCACCCAAGGGTAAGGCCACCTTCTTCGGCTCGTTCGCCCAACTCGGCTCCTCCGTCGGCGCGTTGCTGTCGACCGGCATGTTCAGCCTCATGAATCTCTTCGGCGACTCCGCGTTCAACAGCTGGGGCTGGCGCGTGCCGTTCCTCGCCTCCGCGGTCCTCGTCGTCATCGGCCTGGTGGTGCGCACCAAGCTGGAGGACTCCCCGGTGATGGACGACATCCACGCCGCCGAGGCCGCGAAGGAGACGCCGAGCCGGCTGCCCGTCGCCGAGGTGCTGCACAAGGACTGGAAGACGGTCCTGACCGGGGTCTTCGCACTGGCCACCGCGACCGGCGGCTACTACGTGGTGACCAGCTATCTGCTCTCGTACGGCACCGAATCGCTGCACCTGTCGGAGTCGATGCTGCTCAACGGCCTCTCGCTGGCCGCGTTCCTGGAACTCGTCGTCACCCCGCTGCTCGCGCTGCTCGGTGACAAGGTGGGCGCGCACAAGGTCGTCGTCGCGGGCCTCGCCGGTGTCGTACTGCTGTCGATCCCGCAGTTCATGGTGCTCGGCGGCGGCAGCGTCGTACTGATCTATCTGATGATGCTGGCGATGCGCCTGGTGATGTCGGCGCTGTACGGGCCGATGGCCGCGATCCTCGCCGACGGCTTCGCCCCGCACGTGCGCTACACCGGCATCTCGCTCTCCTACCAGGTCTGCAACATGATCTTCGCAGGCTTCGCCCCGGTCACCGCGGTCTGGCTGTCGTCCCTGGCCGGCGGGGCGTACTGGCCACCCGCCGCCGCGCTGATGGTGGTCTCCGCGGTCGGCATCTGGTGCACGCTGCGGCTGCGGGTCCACTTCGAGCGCAGGGTCGCGGCCGAGTCCACGGCCGTGACCCAGGCGAAGGTCCCTGCCTAGTAGCGCTGTGCCTTCGCCACACTCGCCTTGAGATGCGGCTCGGGGGGCTTGGTGCTGATCGCCAGCGGCTGCGCCCTGTCCCCCGCCTTCAGGTCCTCGGCTCCGACGACCTTCGACTCGACCACCTTGCCGTCGGAGTCGCTGAAGTCGACCTGTACCGCGTACGAGGCGGTCTTTTCGGTGGTGTTGGTGATGTGGACGACGACGGCGCGCACGCCCTTCGTGTCCGCGAGGCGCTTGCCGGTCAGCTCGACGTCGCGCACCGCGTTGCCCTTGCCCTCGGCCTTGTCCAGCTGCTTGGTGAACTCCTGTCGCTTGCGCTCCAGGTTGGCCGAGACGGATGCCTCGAACGAACTGGCCCGTGCCGAGGCCGACTTGGCGGCCTCGGATGCGGAGGCCTTGATCGACTCCTTCTTCGAGGCCAGCGCCGAGGGCGGCGTACCGGAGAACCTCGACGCGTCCGGTGAGGTGGGTCGCGCGCTGGCGCTCGCGCCCGTGTCCTGCTCGCTTCCTGAGCCGCATGCCGCGAGCGCCAGCACACCCGCCAGCGCGCAGGCGATCGGCGCGACCGTCGTCCGCGCGCGCATCAGAACCTCAACACCGCTGCGACGCGCCCGGCGTCCGCGAGGGTGTCGTCGGGGACGAACACCACCTCCGCGCCGGTCTCCAGGGCGGACTCGACGACCTCGTCGACGATGTCGTGCACGGCGTCGAGATCATCCTCGGCGGCCGGTTCCAGGTGGCCGTCGCCGGCCCGCACGGTGATCCGGTAGTTCTCCTCGACGACGAGGCGGCGGATCCGGCCGTCCTGGGCCTCCTGCCACACCTCGTCCACGCCCGCCGCGTACTTCCGCTCGCCGCGCGCCTGCTCCAGTTGGTCGAGCGCCTCGGCGACGACCAGCCGTGCCGCTTCGTCCCGGGCCGGGGCCACCGCCTGCACGACCTCCTCCGGTGTGGCCTGCGCGAGCCCGCCGACCGAGACCTCGATCGCACCCTGCGCGGCGCTTCCGACCTCCGTCAAAAGGGTCAGTGCGGCCGACTCCCCGGTGACGTAGAGCGGCCTCGGCTCCTCGCCGAGCACATCGCTCAGCTCGGTGTCCGCGTCCCGGAAGAACTGGCGGGTCTGCTCGTCGCGGAACGTGCTGGGCACGTCGCCGACGCGCTCCTTGCGTTCGGCGTCCGGGTCCTCGAGGCTGCGGGTCAGCGGGAAGCCGTGCTCCGTGTTCTCGGTGACGCTGTCGCCGCGGCCGTCCCACAGCGTCACCCGGCCGGCGGCCAGCGCCAGCACCCAGTAGGGGCGCATCGCGGCGTCCGCGGCGACCAGGTTGCGGGTCAGGAAGGTGTCGGCGACCACGACCCGCTCGGGCACGCCGCGGTCGACGGCCCAGGCCTGGTGCTCGCCCGGCGCCGCGAAGACGATGAGGCCGTCGCGCACCTCGGCGGGGTCGACCTCCTGGACCGCGGCCCGCAGCTGCGCGAGGACGTCCTCCTGGCGCTCCTTGGTCACCGCCGGGTCCGCCGCCAGCTGGCGCTCCGCCTCGCTGACGAGGTTGCCGAGCCGGACCGGGTCCTGGTCGTTCTCCGGTCGTCGCCGGTGGGTGGGCATCGCCAGGGACACGGCGGGATAGGAGCGCGGCTCGCGCAGCTCCCGAAGGATCACCGGGGTCAATGAGGATTGCATGGATGCTTGTCCTTCTCCTGAGACGGCTCGCACCATGCTGCCCACAACTCGCACAAACGGCCATTTGGAATGAACGTCTTGTGACACCGGAACACCTCTAAAAGGTGCAGGCCTCAACATATTGGTAGAAAACTGTTCCCCGAGCGTCCCAGCTCCCCCGCACCACGACCGAAGGGGACGTGATGGAGCAGCAGGCCTCCACGGAGTCCGAGACCTCCCGACCGCCCGCGAAACTGGCCCTGTTCACCCTCACCACCATGGTCATCGGCTCCATGGTCGGCGCCGGGGTGTTCTCCCTCCCGGCGCGTTTCGCCGAGCAGACGGGGGTGGCGGGGGCGCTCATCTCCTGGGCGATCGCCGGTACCGGCATGCTCATGCTCGCCTTCGTCTTCCAGTCCCTCGCCATGCGCAGGCCCGACCTGGACGCGGGCGTCTACGCCTACGCCAAGGCGGGCTTCGGCGAGTACGTGGGCTTCTTCTCCGCCTTCGGCTACTGGGCCAGCTCGTGCGTGGGCAACGTGACGTACTGGGTGCTGATCATGTCGACGGTCGGCACGATCTGGTCCAGCCTCGGCGAGGGCGACACCGCGCTCGCGGTGATCCTCTCCTCCGTGGGCCTGTGGGCGTTCTTCCTGATGATCCGCCGCGGCGTGAAGGAGGCCGCGGCCATCAACAGGATCGTGACCGTGGCGAAGGTCGTGCCGATCATCGTCTTCGTGATCCTGGCGCTCGTCTTCTTCGACCCGAGCGTGTTCGCCGAGAACTGGGGCGGCGCCGACTACGCCGGCTCCCTGTTCAGCCAGGTCAAGGGCACGATGCTGGCCACCGTCTTCGTCTTCCTCGGCGTGGAGGGCGCCAGCGTCTACTCGCGGCACGCCAAGCGCCGCGAGGACGTCGGCAGGGCCACGATCCTCGGCTTCCTCAGCGTGTTCGCCATCTTCGCCTCCGTCGTGATCGTCAGCTACGGGATCATGCCGATGGGCGAGATCGCCGAGCTGCGCCAGCCGTCCATGGCGGGCGTCCTGGAGGAGGCGGTCGGCACCTGGGGCAAGGTCTTCATCAGCGTCGGGCTGATCGTGTCCGTGCTCGGCGCGTATCTGGCCTGGACGCTGATGGCCGCCGAGGTGCTGTTCGTCGCCGCGAAGGACGACGACATGCCTCGCTTCCTGCGGCGCGCCAACGCCGCGGACGTGCCGGTGCCCGCCCTGCTGATGACCACGATCCTGACCCAGGTCGTGCTCGTCGTCACCGCGTTCTCCGACGACGCGTTCAACTTCGCCCTCGACCTGACCAGCGCCCTCTCCCTGATCCCGTATCTGCTCGCGGCCGGCTTCGCTGCGAAGATCGGCATGCGCCCCGATCCGCTCACGGCGGGCGGCCACGCCTCGAACCGTGAGCTGACCATCGCGTGGGTGGCCGTGATCTACACGGCGTTCCTGCTGTACGCGGCGGGGCTGAAGTTCGTCCTCGTCTCGCTGATCTTCTACGCCCCGGCCACCATCCTCTTCGTGATGGCCCGCCGCGAGCAGGGCCGCCGCCTGTTCTCGCCGCGTGAGTTCGTCATCCTCGCCGTCTCCGTCATCGGCGCGGTGATCGGCATCGTCGCCCTGGCCGCAGGCTGGATCAGCCTGTGACCGTCCCGTCCCACCCCCGCCCCGGGAGGCTCCCCGTGACCGACCCCGACAGCTCCGCTCCCGCTCCGTACGGCGTCCACTCCGAGGTGGGCCGGCTGCGCAAGGTCCTCGTATGCGCGCCGGGGCTCGCGCACCGCAGGCTGACCCCGACCAACGCGGACGATCTGCTCTTCGACGACGTGATGTGGGTGGAGAACGCCCAGCGCGACCATGCCGACTTCGTCAACAAGCTGCGCGGGCGCGGCGTCGAGGTCGTCGAGCTGCACGAGCTGCTCGCGGAGACGATGGCGCTCCCGGGGGCGAAGTCCTGGCTCCTGGACCGGAAGATCGTCGCCAATCAGGTCGGGCTCGGCCTGATCGACGACACCCGGGCGTTCCTGGAGGATCTCGATGACCGGCAGCTCGCCGAGTACCTCATCGGCGGGCTCGCCACCACCGACCTGCCCGACGACTACCGCTCCCCGTACGTGTCCCTGGCCCGCGAATCCACCGGCGTACGCGAGTACTTGATGCCGCCGCTGCCCAACACCCTCTACACCCGCGACACCACGTGCTGGCTGTACGGCGGCCTCACCCTCAATCCGCTGTACTGGCCCGCGCGGCACGACGAGACGCTGCTGATGAAAGCGGTGTACCAGTTCCACCCGGACTTCGCGGGCTCCACCGTGTGGTGGGGCGATCCCGAACAGGACTGGGGGCAGGCGAGCTTCGAGGGCGGCGACATCATGCCCGTCGGCAAGGGCGTCGTCCTGATGGGCATGAGCGAGCGCACGTCGCGGCAGGCCATCACGCAGGTCGCGGCCTCCCTCTTCGAGCGCGGCGCCGCCGAGCGCGTCATCGTCGCCGGGATGCCGAAGCTGCGCTCCGCGATGCACCTGGACACCGTCTTCACGTTCGCCGACCGCGACATCGTCACGCTCTATCCGAAGATCATGGACGCGGTGCACACGTTCTCGCTGCGCCCCAGCGACAAGGCGCCGGGCCTGGAGATCACCGACGAGGGCTCTGCCGCGTTCACCGACGTCGTCGCGAAGGCCCTCGGCATCGGCGACCTCCAGGTGATCGAGACGGGCGGCGACGTCTACGCGTCCGAGCGCCAGCAGTGGGACAGCGGCAACAACGCGGTCGCCCTCGAACCCGGCGTGGTCTTCACCTACGACCGCAACACCCAGACGAACACGCTGCTGCGCAAGGCGGGCGTCGAGGTCATCACCATCGTCGGCGCCGAGCTCGGCCGGGGTCGCGGCGGCGGCCACTGCATGACCTGCCCCATCAGCAGGGACCCGCTCGACTACTGAGACGGCCCCGGGACCGGTACCGTCGACGCCATGGAGAAGGGCACGCTCCATACGCTGCTCCGCATGGTGGCCCTCGTCGTGGCCGCTGTCGCCACGCTGACCGTGTGCGTCACGGCCACCGTCCGCGGCACGCTGCTCGACCCCGGCTTCCACGCGGCGGTCCTCGACGAGCAGCACGCCTACGACCGGCTCTACAACGAGGTTCTGGTGGACCCGGAGGCCTCCCCGGTCACCCGCGACCTGCTGGCACGGCTCGCGGTGCCGGAGGCCCAGATCACCTCCAACATCAAGCTGGTCCTGCCGCCCGACACGCTGCGCGACCTGACCCGGCAGCAGATCGACGCGGTGGTCGGCTACCTGAACGGCGACCGGGACGACCTGCGCCTCGTCGTCGACCTGCGCCCGGTCCTCGCCAATCTCGACGGCCTCGCGCACACCTATTTCGGCGATCTCGTCGCGGGCGTCCAGAACCGCTCCGAGCCCGACTTCGACCGGTTCCGGGCGACACTCGCCGACGAGGTGCGCGAACTCGCCGCCGGGCGGGCGCCCGAAGGCCTGCCGCAGCTGCCGTTGACGCAGGACCAGGCGAGCCGCGTCGCCGACACGCTGCTCGCCCTCGTACCGGCCGGGGAGCGCGCGGGCCTGCGACCGGAGGTCGAGACGGCGCTCGCGGACGGGGACGTCGGCACCGCGCTCGCCGCCGTCGCCCCGGCCACCGTCACGGACCGCGTCCAGGGCGCCGCGGCCCAGCTCCGGACGCTCGTCGACGGCGGCACCTGGGACCTGACCGACACCCTCGAGGCGTCCGGCAACGATCTCTCGGGCCTGCACGAGGCGCGACCGTACACGGCGGTCGGCCTCGGGGTGCTCGAAGTCGTCGCGACGGTGCTGCTGTTGCTGTCCCTCACGGCGCTGTGGCTGCTCGGTCCGCGGCAGCCGGGGCGCCGCCTGATCCTGCTCGGGATCCCGCTCGTGGCGGGCGGGGTGCTCGCCGCGCTGGCCGCCTGGGTGACGCGTCTGGTCACCGACGGGCAGCTCGTGGCGCCTCCCGACTCGTGGCCGCCGAGCCTCACCCGTCTCGTCGACGACGTGCAGCGCGCCGCCGTCGGCCATCTCACCGGCACCGCGCTGTGGGCCGCGCTCGTCCCCGTGCTCGCGGGGGCGCTTCTCGCGGGTGTCGGTCTGCTCATGAGGACCGGCCTCGCCGGCCGGGTCCCGCGGGTGGCGCGGGAGCGGCTCGGGTCGCCGCGGCGGGCGGTCGGCCTGGGGTTCGGGGCGACGTGCCTGGCGGTCGCGGGGATGGTGCTGATGCCGCTGGCCGCCTCCCCCGCGGCGGCCCGCGAGTGCGAGGGCAGCACCGAGCTGTGCGACCGGCCCTACGACGAGGTCGCTTATCTGACCTCGCACAACGCGATGTCGACGACGGCCGACAACTTCATCGGGCCGCTGCAGGACCCGCCCATCAGCACACAGCTGGACCATGGGGTGCGCGCGATGCAGCTGGACACCTACCGCTGGGAGACCCCCGAGGAGATCACCGAACGCCTGGACGACTCCGACTTCACGGCCGAGCAGCAGGCGCTGGTGCGGTCCGCGGTCAACCGGATCAATCCGCCGCGCAAGGGGCTGTGGCTGTGCCACGCGGTGTGCAGGGCCGGGGCGATCTCCCTGGTGCCGACGCTGCGCGAGATCGGCGACTGGATGAAGGACCACCCGAACGAAGTGGTCACCCTGATCGTCCAGGACGCGATCTCCGCCGAGGACACCCGAAAGGCCTTCCGCCAGGCCGGGTTGGACAAGCTGGTCCGCCGTCCCGACGCCGATCCGGCGAAGCCCTGGCCGACGCTCGGCGAGATGATCGACAGCGGCCGGCGCCTGGTCGTCTTCGCCGAGAAGGCGGACGGCCCGGCCCCCTGGTACCGCAACTTCTACCGCTACGGCATGGAGACGCCGTTCTCCTTCCGTTCCCCGGACCAGATGAGCTGCGTCCCCCACCGCGGCGGCGACGACAAACGGCTGTTCCTCCTCAACCACTTCATCACCAACAACGGCGGCAGCCGCATCGACGCCGGCGAGGTCAACGCCCGCCGCTACGTCCTCGACCGGGCACACCGCTGCGAACGCGAGCGCGGCAGGCCGGTGAACTTCGTCGCCGTGGACTACGCGACGATCGGGGACGCGCAGGGCGCGGTGGACGCGCTCAACGAGGGCCGCTGACCGGTTCCGACACTGCCGCCGGGACCACGATCGCCTGCGCGTGATAGTTTCGCCGAGCCAGTCGTACCTTTGTGTGTTTTTCTACGCACACGGGTCAGGGAATCCGGTGCGAACCCGGAACTGACGCGCAGCGGTGAGGGTGACGGGCGGAGCCACTGCCACTGGGTCGGCACATCGACCCGGGAAGGCGCTTCGCGCGGACGACCCCGAGTCCGAAGACCTGCTGGCGGCCTCCAGTGCCGCGTGGCATGGGGGCGGACCGTAGGCCGGCTCCGCGTATGAGCCCTGGACGCGAAGGAACTTCCGTGCTGTTCGCACGTCAACTCCGCCGATGCGCCCCGCTGTTGGCGGGCGCCCTGCTGCTCACCGGGTGCGGCACGACCGCCGCCACCGAGGACGGTGCCGACAAGGGCGGCGGTGTCACGCTCGACAACTGCGGCGAGAAGGTGCGGGTCGAGCACGCCCCGCGTCGCGCCGTCGCCCTCGACCAGGGCTCCGCCGAGATCATGCTCTCGCTCGGCCTCGAGGACCGGATGGTCGGCACCGGTACCTGGACCGACCCGGTCCCCAAGGATTTGGCGAAGGCCAACGCGAAGGTGCCGCGCCTGGCCGACCGCTACCCGTCGTTCGAGAAGGTCCTCGGCACCGAACCGGACTTCGCCGCGGCCTCGTTCACGTACACCCTCGGCAAGGGCGGTGTGGCGCCGCGCGCGGAGTTCGAGAAGCTCGGCGTGCCCACGTACCTCTCCCCCAGCGACTGCGTCGGCAAGGACAACGGCGGCGACGGGGACGGGGAGCGGACCAAGCGCCTGGGGCTCGACGTCGTGTACGGCGAGATCCGCGATCTCGCGCGCGTCTTCGACGTCGAGGAGCGCGGCGAGAAGCTGATCGACAAGCTCAAGTCCCGGGTCCGCAAGGCCACTTCCGGGGTCGACGCGCACGGCGTGGACGTCCTCTACTGGTTCGCCAACTCCGACTCGCCCTACATGGCGGGCTGTTGCGGCGCCCCCGGCGTCGTCACCAAGGAGCTCGGGGCGCGCAATGTCTTCGACGACACGCGCGCGGAGTGGCCGCAGGTCAACTGGGAGACGGTCGCCGATCGCGATCCGGACGTGCTGGTGATCGGCGATCTGACGCGCCGCTCGCAGTCGGCGGAGTCCGCGGCGCAGAAGATCAAGTTCCTGGAGTCCAACCCGGTCACCAAGCACATGACCGCCGTGAAGAAGAAGCGGTACGTGCGCCTGAGCGGACAGGCCATGAACCCGACCATCCGCACGGTCGACGGCGTGGAACAGGTCGCCGCGGGGCTGCGCGAGTTCGGCCTCGCCAAGTGACGGCTCGCACGGTTCCGGCGCCCGCGGTGACGGCGGCGCCCGCGAAGGCCTCTTCCCGGATCTCGCTGCGCGCCACGCTCGCCTGGGCGGCCGCCATCGCCGCGCTGTGCGCCTCCGTGGCCTTCGCCATCACGATCGGTCCCGCGCAGATCCGGGTCGGCGACGTGTGGGCCGCGGTGGGCGACCGGATGGGCCTCGCGACCTCGGACCTCTCGCCGATCCGGGACGGCATCGTATGGAATCTGCGGCTGCCGCGGACGCTGCTCGCGGCGGTGTGCGGGGCGGGGCTCGCGGTGTGCGGCACGGTGCTACAGGCGCTGCTGCGCAATCCGCTGGCCGATCCGTTCGTGCTCGGTGTCTCGTCGGGCGCGTCGACCGGGGCCGTGCTCGTCGTCGTGCTCGGGCTTGGCGGGGGCGCCATCTCGGTCTCCGGTGGCGCGTTCGTCGGCGCCGTCTGTTCGTTCGCGCTGGTGCTGGTGCTCAGTCACACGCTGGGCGGCAGCACGGACCGGGTGGTGCTGTGCGGCGTCGCGGCGATGCAGCTGTTCTCGGCGCTGACCTCGTTCGTCGTCCTGACCTCTGCGGACGCGGAGACGACGCGCGGCGTGCTGTTCTGGCTACTCGGCTCACTCAGCGGGGTCGGCTGGACCGAGGTGTGGCTGTGCCTGGCCGTGCTCGCCGTCACGCTCGTGGTGTGCCTGGCGTACGGGCGCACCCTCGACGCGTTCGCCTTCGGCGCGGAGGCGGCGGCCACCCTCGGGGTGCGGGTGGCCCGTACCCGGATCGTGCTGCTGTGCGTGACGGCGCTGCTCACGGCGGCCCTGGTCAGCGCGGCCGGCGCGATCGGCTTCGTCGGCCTGGTGCTGCCGCACGCGGCGCGCGCCCTGGTCGGTCCGGGGCACACCCGGCTGCTGCCGGTGACGGCGCTCGCGGGAGCCGTGTTCCTGGTGTGGGTGGACACGGTGGCGCGGACGGTGCTCGAACCGCAGGAGGTTCCGGTGGGTGTGGTGACATCGCTGATCGGTGTGCCGGCGTTCGTGCTGGTGCTGTACCGCGGGCGGGGTGTGCGGTGACGGCGGGGCTGCGCGCGGAGCGTGTGTCGTGGTCGCCGGGTGGCGCGCTGGTGCTCGACGGGGTGTCCGTGGCACCCGAGCCCGGCACCGTCACCGGAATCCTCGGCCCCAACGGCTCGGGCAAGTCGACCCTGCTGCGCCTGCTGTCCGGAGTGCTCGCCCCGGACAGCGGCGTCGTCACGCTCGACGGTGACCCGCTCGCCTCGGTGGGCCGCAGGCAGGCCGCGCGGCGCATCGCCATGGTGCAGCAACAGTCCGACGCCCAGGTCGAGTTGACCGTCGCCGACGTCGTACGCCTGGGCCGGGTCCCGCACCGCCGCGCCTGGCAGCCCGCGTCGGCGGCGGACGAGGCGGCCGTGCGCTCCGCCCTGGAGCGCAGCGGACTCGGCGACCGGGCGCACCGCCTGTGGCACACGCTGTCCGGCGGCGAGCGCCAGCGGGTGCAGATCGCGCGGGCGCTCGCGCAGGAGCCGCGCGAGCTGCTGCTCGACGAGCCGACCAACCACCTCGACATCCAGCACCAGCTCGAACTCCTCGACCTGATCGGCACGCTGGGCATCACGTCCGTCGTCGCCCTGCACGACCTGAACCTCGCCGCCACCTACTGCGCGCGGGTCGTCGTGCTGCGCGAGGGCCGGGTGGTGGCGGCCGGGGAGCCGGGCGACGTCCTGACCGAGGAACTGATCGCCGACGTGTACGGGGTGCGCGCCGAGGTCACCCGCCCCGGCGCCCGCCCGCACATCCGCTACCTGGGCACGACGTCGCCGCGCTGAGCCACCCGGGCCTCACTGGACCCGTGTCACTCGAAGCGCTCGGTGTCCCCGGCCCCGCGCCGTACGATCTCGGCCTCCCCACCGGAGAAGTCGATGACCGTGGTGGGCACGGTGCCGCAGTCGCCGGAGTCCACCACGGCGTCCACCTGGTGGTCGAGCAGCTCCTTGATCTCCCAGCCCTGGGTGAGCGGCTCCTCCTCGCCGGGCAGCAGCAGCGTGCTGGACAGCAGCGGCTCACCGAGCTCGGCGAGCAGGGCCTGCGTCACCACGTGGTCGGGGATCCGCACGCCCACGGTCTTCTTCTTCGGATGCTGCAACTGCCGCGGTACCTCGCGCGTCGCGGGCAGGATGAAGGTGTAACTGCCGGGCGTGGCCGCCTTGATGGCGCGGAACACGTCGTTGTCGATCTGGACGAACCTGCCGAGCTGGGCGAAGTCCTGGCAGACCAGTGTGAAGTGGTGCCGGTCGTCGAGCTGCCGGATGGTGCGGATCCGGTCGACTCCCGCCCGGTTGCCGAGCCGGCAGCCGAGCGCGTAGCAGGAGTCCGTGGGGTAGGCGACGAGCGCGCTGTCGCGGATGCCGTCGGCGATCGCGGAGATCAGGCGCGCTTGCGGGTTTGCTGGGTGCACGTCGTAGTACCTGGCCATTCGGCGAGCGTACGGGATCGGACGCGCCACGCCGGGGTACACGAGGGGCGAATCGGGCACGCACGCGCGACAATCCCGACACCGGACCACCCTGCCCTGGCCCCCGCGCGCCCACGGACCCATACTGGTCGCGCCCCGATCACTCACAGAACGACTCCATGGCGAAGAAGAACTCAACCCCGACACCCGTCCCCGACACCGTGTGGCTCGGACGCGGACGCCACCTCGGGCCCGACCCCGAGCGCGACGTCCGGCGCAACCTGATCGCCCTCAAGGCGGCGGGTGTGCTCGACGACTTCCTCGACCTCGACCCCGAGGACGCGGCGCGGTCCACCGTGCTGCACCCGCGCGCGGAGGAGGCCGGGCCAGGCCCCGGCGCCCGCCGGGTCTTCGAGGCGCGCTGGCGCGTCGCCGAGAACGTCACCGTGCGCGGCCAGCTCACGACGTACGACCCCGACACCCGCGCCAAGGACTCCGAAGGCGTCACCTGGATTCTCGCCGCGGAGGCGGAGCGGGCCTGGGAGCTGGCCTGGCCGTCGCCTGCGCCGATGTTCTGGCCGGACAGCGAACGGGTGCCCTGGGACCACGACACGGTGGCGGGGCTGCGCCTCCGTGTCCCGAACCACCTCCCCAAGGACGACGACGCGCTGCGCCGCCTCCTCAAGGACTGCTCGCGCTCCAGTTGGTACGTGCATGTCGTCATCCATGAGGCGATGACGCCGGACGCTCGCGGCCAGCGGTCGATCACGCAGTATCTGCCGCCGAGCCTGCAGCACCGGGTGATCGAGCACCGGGCGACGCCCGACCAGGCGCAGATCGTGGACTTCGGGCTGCGCAAGGACTTCAAGGCCGGCATGCCGCGCGGCGGGGGCGTCGTGCTGCCGACCACGCCGCCGCACCCGGACTATGTGGCGGACCGTTTCACCGTGCGCAGCGTATTCCTCGACGGCAGCGAGCCGACCGAACTGATCGACCGGATCCGGGAGTTCACCGCGTTCCCGCGGCCGCTGACCGACGAGGCGCAGCAGGCCCTCACGCGCCTGCGCGACGGCTGGCATCTGCTCACGCCCGACGAGGAGCTGACGCACGCGCAGGACATGGTCACGAAGTACGCCGAGGCGCTCGACGCGATGACCAGGTCCCGGGACAGCTACCGCGAGGCGGCCGAAGCGGCGCGCGCAGCGCTCGCCGAGGTGCCGCGCGCCGAGAGCGCGCCGCACACGCCGACGGACGCGGACGCCTCACCGTTCGGCACGCTCGGCAAGGCGTTCGGACGCTTCCGAGGGCCGCACAAGTAGGTTCCCGGCGGCATTGACGGCCAGTTGGTGGGGCGCCCGCACGGGGCGGGCGCCCGCTCCCCTCACTCCTCCTCTGCCTCCGCCGCACCCGGATCGGACATCCGCAGCGCGATCTCCTGCAGCAGCTCGCTGGAGTTGACGTCCGTGCGGCCCTCGTCGTGGACCTTGGCGAGCTGCGTGAAGAGGAACGCGAACGCCTCCACGAGCGACACACTCGCCGGCATCAGCGCGGCGATGGCCAGTTCGGCCGCCTCCTCCGCGGTGGCCCCCGACGGGATCTCGATGGTCGGGAACACCTCCGACACGAGCCGCCCCAGTTGCGTCAGGTCGGTGTCGAGTGCCTCACCGTCGCTGAGCCTGCGCACCATCTCGTGCGTCTCGGTGAGCACGCCGATGGCCCGCAGAATGATCTCCCTCTGTTCCATGTGGGGAGCTTATGCCGGGGTCCGGGTCGCGCGTGCAACGTGGTCGCAACGTCCCACACCTTTGACTGGGTGACATGACCGACGTACCCCGCGTGGAGCTGACGGACGCGGCCGCCGAGCTGGTGCGGCGGCTGCGCGAGGCCCACGGTCCGCTGATGTTCCACCAGTCCGGCGGCTGCTGCGACGGCAGCGCGCCGATGTGCTACCTGGCGGGCGAGTTCCGCACCGGAGCCTCCGATGTGCTGCTCGCCGATCTCGCGGTGGAGGGGGTGGCGGAGCCGGTCCCGTTCTGGATGTCCAAGAGCCAGTACGAGGTGTGGAGCCATACGCGGCTCATCGTCGACGTCGTCGAGGGCCGCGGCAGCGGCTTCTCCCTCGAAGCACCCGAGGGCGTACGTTTCCTGATCCGTTCCCGCCTCGTCGGCACCTAGCCATCGACGCGCGACCCCGCGTCTGCTGAACTCCCCACATGCAGACGAGAGTTGGCAAGCGAGGCAGAAGAGTCCTTGCGGCCCTCGGGGTCGCTTCGATGCTGGCCGGTGCCGCCCTGACGGGTGCGGCACCGGCCGGCGCCGCTTCGGGCGAGCGGATCGCTCCGGGCGTCACGTACACGGAGTTCGACGTTCCCGCCGCCAAGGGCACCGCGCACGCCCATGTCCTCACCGTCGATCTGACCGACCCGCGCGTGCGGGTCGACCTCCTGCACCCCGGTGCGGTCGGGGCCCGCGCCACCGTCTCCTCGATGTCCGACGCGGCCGGCGCCGTCGGCGGGGTCAACGGGGACTTCTTCAACATCACGGAGAGCCAGCACCCGGGTGTCGAGGTCACCGGCGCCTCCGTCGGACCGGCCATCGCGAGCGGGCACACGCTCAAGGCGGCCGTGCCGAACGGGCAGCGCTTCGGCCCGGCCCTGCCGCCCGGCACCTCCACCCGGGACGTCCTCGGCGTCGGGGTCGACCGGCGGGCCCGCCTCGACAGCCTGGAACTCGACGGCTCGGTACGCACCCGGGACGACCGGATGCCGCTGGGCGGGCTGAACCAGTACGCGCTGCCGGTCGGCTCGGTGGGGGCTTTCACGTCCGACTGGGGCAGCGTGTCGCGGGTGCGGGCCACCTGCGGCACGGACACCCAGCGGGCGGCTCCGTGCACCACGGACACGTACGAGGTGACGGTGCGCCGCGGGCGCGTCGTGGCGTCGGCCGACACACCCGGCAGCGGGCCCATAGCGGCCGGCTCCACGGTCCTGGTCGGCAGGGAGGCCGGCGCGCAGTGGCTGCGCAAGCTGTCGCCGGGTGACCCGGTCACGGTCCACCACCGGCTCGTCGCCGCTCGCTCGCAGATCCCGTACCGCTTCGCGATCGGCGGCTATCCGGTACTGCGGGACGGCGCGCCGCTGCCCGGCCTGGACGCGACGACGTCGGCGGTGCGCACGGCGGCGGGCATCGGGGACGGCGGCCATGAGCTGATCCTGCTGGCCCTGGACGGCGCCCCCGCCTACCGCACCGGCATGTCGATGACCGAAGTGGCCGCCACGATGCGGTCCTTGGGCTCGGACGACGCGTTCAGCCTGGACGGCGGCGGTTCGTCGACCCTCGTGGCCCGCGCACCGGGCGCCCCCGCGGTGTCGGTCCGCAACCACCCCAGCGATCCGCCGGAGCGGGCGGTCGCGAACGGGATAGGGGTGTTCTCGGCGACGAAGTAGCGCCACGGGAGGGCCGCAACGGCCGGTCAGTCGTCATACTCCAATTACCCGGCTTGCTCAGCCCGTTGCCTCACGGGCTGAGGCTGCTGACCAGCCCCGCGGTCGAGGTGATGCCGTCGTGGATGGTCGGCGCCGCGTCCGTGCCCGCGAGCAGGAAGCCGAGCAGCACGCAGACGAGCGCGTGCGAGAACTTCATGGCTCCGTTGCGCAGGAAGATCACCGCGACGATGAGCAGCAACAGCACCACGGAAATGGACAGAGACATCGCCGAACCTCCTCCGCCACGTCAACACCGTGGCTATCGGCCGCAAGTGTGACGCAGCGGAGGGCGCCGACCGGGGCATGACCTGTCCCCCGAACGGGTGTTAACCCGGGGTCACCGGCCGGAACTCCTGCCGCGGGCCTTGTCGTGGGCCGTGTCGTGGGTCTCCAGGAACGCCCGCAGGCCCGCGAGGTCGTCCGTGTTGAGGTGGTCGACGTCGGCGGCGATCAATTCGGCCCAGACGGCGTCGCGTTCGGGCCCGGCGACGTCGGGTGTCGCCCAGAAGCGGACGCGCTGGCCGCGCGCATGGGCGGCGCCGACGATCCCGCGCAGCTTCTCGCGTTCGGCGGCGGGCATGGGACCGCTCCCCAGCCAGGTGAAGTTGTTGGCCCAGTTGTCGCTGATGAGCGGGATGAGCGAGGCGGGCGCCGCGCTGCCGAGGTCGGTGAGGCGGCCGTCGTAGAAGGCGCTGCGCCTGGTCTGCGCCTCCATCGGCGGGCGGGCGGCCCGGTCGCCCGAGACGACGACGGTGACGGCTCCGCCCCGCACACGCCCGCGGTCGTACGTGGTGAAGAGGCGGCCGTAGCGGCGCAATTGGCGGTCGAGTTCCTGGTACGTCGCCGCGCCGTCGGTCTTGATGTCGACGAGGAGCTGCAGCGGGGTGCGCCAACCCCGGTACACCGACCCGTGGTTGGCCTTCACGCGGGCGGCGAGCGGGGCGAGGTAGAGGGAAGCCAGGGTGCGCGAGGGGTCGAGGTCGACGGGGTCGTGGGCGACGAGGAGGTCGCCGTTCACGAGGTAGATGTCGGCCTCGACGCTGTTGAAGCGTTGATCGAGCGCGTCGAACAGGGGTCTCGGGTGCTCGTAGTCGTTGTGGGCGTGGGCGCGCCGCAGGGGCGCGGGGCCGCGCTTGGCCTGGGCGGCCTGGGCCAGGTCGGGCGTGGTGACACCGACGGCGAGCGCGGCGGCGAGGGTGCCGAGGGCTCTGCGGCGGGTGGTCGGGGCCATGCGTGCCTCCCGTGGTGGGTCGGTGGGACACGGTGAGTATGCGGGGCGTGGGTCGTCAACCGGCAGAGGCGTGACGGGAGTTGGCGTGACCGGCACCCCCGGTTCACCGCGGGGCCACCACGAGTCACTGGTCACGGGCGTGCATGATGGCGGGGACGGGCGAAGATCGACGGAAAGCGAAGGGAGTCGGCGGTGCGCCAGGTGGAGTGCGTGGTGGAGGTGCTGCGCGAGGTGCTCGGGCCGGATCTGGTGGCCGCGTATCTCTACGGCTCGGCGGTCTCCGGCGGCCTGCGCCCGCACAGCGATGTGGACGTGTTCGCCGTGACCGGCGCTCCCACGGCACCCGAACAGCGCGCACGACTCGTCGGCGGGCTGATGGACCTGTCCGGGGCGGGTGCGGAGCACGGCCAGGAACGCCCGGTGGAGTTGACTCTCGTACGGCTCGCCGATGTGCGGCCCTGGCGGTTCCCGCCGGTGCGGGAGTTCCAGTACGGCGAGTGGCTCCGGGGCGCGTACGAGCGCGGGGAGACGCCGCGGCCCGAGGTGGATGCGGACCTGGCGCTGCTGGTCACGATGGTGCGACAGCGTGGTGTCGCCCTGTTCGGGCCGCCCGCCACCGAACTGCTCGATCCGGTACCGGAATCCGATGTGCGCCGCGCGACCGTGGCCGGGATCCCGGCGCTCCTTGAGGAGTTGGAGACGGACACCCGCAATGTGGTCCTGACCCTGGCCCGCGTCTGGGCCACCCTCGCGACCGGGGAGATCCTGTCGAAGAACGCGGCGGCGGACTGGGCCCTGGCCCGGCTCCCGGAGGAGAACCGCGCGGTGCTGGCGCATGCCCGTGCGGTGTATCTGGGCGAGGCGGAGGAGTCGTGGGAGCGGCTACGTCATCGAATTCGGCGCGACGCGGAGGCACTGGTCGCCGAGACCGAACGGGCCGCGTAGCACCGGCCTCCGGCCCGACCCAGCCCGTTACGTCCGTCGTAAGTTTGCAGCGAGACCCCACAGAGGAGAACCGTGTCGAGTGGGGCGGCGCTTACGAAAACGGTCTGGAGACGTCCCAGTGACACAGGAATCCCACCAGGAAACACACCACGTATCCATCGCCGAACACGTGGTGTCCGACGGCGCGTCCGGCCCCTACGCCCTCACCACGGGCCCGGACGACGCCCTGTGGTTCACCCTCGTCCACAGCGGCGAGATCGGCCGGCTCGTCCCGGGCGCCGATCCGACGCGCCACCGCCTCGACGCCCCCGACTGCGGACCGACCGTCATCACCCCGGGCCCGGACGGCGCCCTGTGGTTCACCGAGTACCGGGCGGACCGGATCGGGCGGATCACGGTGGCCGGCGCCGTCGACGAGTTCGATGTGCGCAGGCCCGGCTGCGGGCCGTTCGGGATCGCGGCGGGCCCCGACGGGGCGCTGTGGTTCACCGAGACGGCGGCCGACCGCATCGGCCGCATCACCGTGGACGGCGACGTCACCGAGTTCCCGCTCCCGGTCACCGGCGGCTTCCCCTCGGCGATCACGGCCGGGGCCGACGACGCGATGTGGTTCACCCTCAACCAGGCGAACGCCATCGGCCGGATCGGCATGGACGGCACGATCACCCTCCACGCCCTTCCTACGGAGGCGGCCGCCCCCGTAGGAATCGCCGCGGGCCACGACGGAGCGCTCTGGTTCGTCGAGATCGCCGCCGGGCAGGTCGGCCGGATCACTCCGGACGGCCGGATCACCGAGTTCCCGCTGGCCGACCGCGCCGCCCGCCCGCACGCCGTCACGGTCGACGCCGATGGCACCGCGTGGTTTACCGAGTGGGGCGCCAACCGCATCGGCACGCTCACGCCCGACGGCGCCCTCACCGTCCACGACCTGCCCACCCCGAACTCCGAACCGCACGGCATCGCCGTTGGCCCGGACGGCGCCGTGTGGACGGCGTTGGAGATCGGCGCGCTCGCGCGCATCGCGCCTGCGGGCCGCTCCACGTGACTGCCGAACCTGCCCACCGGATCGTCAGTTGCTGAGCGCCAGCCTGATACCGAAGACGCCGATGACGGTGCCGGTGATCCGGTCGAGCAGCCGACGGGCCTGGGGCTTGCGGAGCCAGCCCTGCAGGACGCGAGCGAAGCCGATGAGGACGGCGGACCAGAGCAGACCGATCACGACGTGCACCGTGGTGAGCAGGAGGCCCATGGAGAAGTGGCCGGTGCCCGGGGGGATTAACTGAGGCAGGACGGCGACGTAGAAGGCGCCCATCTTCGGGTTCAGGAGATTGGTGAGCGTCCCCTGCCGCCAGCCACCACTGAACGAGTCCGCGTCGGCGGCCGGACCCGAATCGTCCGTGTCCGCCGTGGGCAGCCCCCGGAAGGTGTCCCGGAGCATGCGGATCCCCATCCAGATCAGGTAGGCGGCACCGATCCAGCGCAACGCGGTGTAAGCGAGGTGGGAGGCCGTGAGAAGCGCGGTCACTCCGAGGGAGGTGAACGCGCCCCACACCAGGGTGCCGGTCTGGATTCCGAGGACGACGCCCCAGGCCCTCCTGCGCCGGCCGAGGGCCGACGTGCGCAGGATCAGCGCCGTGTCGAGTCCGGGAGTCAGAGTGAGAAGCCCTACAACTAGGGCGAAGGACCAAAGGGAGGAGCTTATTGCCATGGAATGCCAGGCTACCTCGCCAGATCGCCTGCCTTGTTGGCGGGTGCGGTGGATCTTGAGCTGTCACCGCTAATACCGCCGCGGACGGTCACCGCTGCTGTCACCGCTGCAGACAGGCGAACCCGCCTACGCCCCCACCAGCTCGCCCCACTCCACCGTCCGCCCGCACCACCGCTCCAGGAGCACCCGGTCGTGCCCCACGGCCAGCAGCCCCGCCCCGGTCTCCCGCCGGTAGTCCTCCACCACGCCCACCAGCGCGGCCGTGGTCGACGCGTCGAGCATGGCGGTCATCTCGTCGCAGATCAGCCAGCGGGGGCGCAGGGTGAGGGCGCGGGCGAGGCAGGCGCGTTGGAGTTGGCCGTCGCTGACCTCGTGGGGGCGGCGGGTCAGGAGGTCGGTGGACAGGCCGACCGTGTCCGCCAGTTCACTCACCCGGGCCGCGTGGTCAGCGCCGTTCGCGCGCAGGGGTTCCGCGATCAGGTCGGACAGGCGCAGGCGCGGGTCGGCGGACAGACGTGGCTGCTGGAAGACGACGCCGAACGCGGTGCGTTGGGAGCGCGGTGCGCGGTGGCGGAACACGTGGGCCGGTTCACCGTCGATCACGACCCGGCCCGCGTCCGGGGCGTGCAGCAGCGCCGCTACGCGCGCGAGGGTCGACTTGCCGCAGCCGCTCGGGCCGAGGAGTCCGACGCTTTCGCCGGGGCGGACGGTGAGGGTCACGTCGCGGATAGCCGGGGCGCGGCGGTCGTAGCCCGCGGTGATGGAGTGCAGTTCAAGCACGGGTGGCCTCCTGGTGGGCCGGTACGGGGTGGTGGCAGGCCACGCCGTCCGTGAGCGCGGGCATCGTCGTGCAGCGGTCGTCGGCGCCTTCGCATCGCGGGGCGAACGCGCAGCCCTCCCCCAGCGCGCTCAGCTCCGGCGGCATTCCGGGGATCGGGGTGAACTCGCGGTCGGGCAGGGCGTTGAGGAGGCCCCGGGCATACGGATGGCGGGGGCCGCGCGCCCCGAAGAAGGCGTCCGCGTCGGCCAGTTCGACGATGCGGCTCGCGTACATGACCGCCACCCGGTCCGCGATCCGCTCCGCCGCCGCGAGGTCGTGCGTGATCAGCAGCAGCGCCCGGTCGGTGCCGATGTGGCGGCGCAGTTCGTCGACGGTCCGCTCGACGAGGTCGCGGTCGAGGCCGGTGGTCGGCTCGTCGGCGAGGAGCAGCGGCGCGTCACCGACGAGCGCGAGCGCGGTCGCGGCGCGCTGCGCGAGTCCGCCGGAGAGTTCGTGGGGGTGGCGGTCGAGGTGGTCGAGCGGGAAGGCGGCGCGCTCGGCGGCTTCCTGGACGGCCACCGACAGCCGCGGACCCCGCCGCGGCGCTCCCGTCAACTGCCGCAGCGTCTCGGCCAGTTGTGAGCGCACCGTGCGGACCGGGGTGAGGTGCGCGGCCGGGCTCTGCGGCACCAGGCCGATCCGCCGACCTCGTACCGTACGCACGAGTGTCGCCTCGTCGGCCGCCATCAGGTCCAGGTCGCCGAGGCGCGCCGAGCCCGCCGTCTCCGCGTTCTGCGGCAGCAGCCCGAGGAGCGCGGAGGCCAGCACCGACTTTCCGCAGCCGCTCTCGCCCACGAGGGCCAGGCACTCCCCCGCCGCAAGGTCGAAGGAGGCGTCGCTGACGGCCCGTACGTACGCGCCGTCGCGCATTCGGAACCGTACGGACAGGTCGTCCACCGAAAGCACCGTGGTCACAGGGTCAGCTCCGATCGGCGGCGGGGGTTCAGGCGTTCACGCCAGGCGCCCGCGAGGCCCGCGATCGCCAGCGTCGGCACGATGATGAACAGGCCGGGGAAGAGGGTCGGCCACCAGTCGCCCGCGAGTAGCGAGCCGCGCGCCGTCTGGACGAGCGTGCCGAGGCTGGCCTGGTGGGTGGGCAGGCCCAACCCCAGGAAGGACAGGGCGGATTCGTGCCAGATCGCGTGCGGGACCATCAGCACCGCGGCGAGCGCCGCCTGCGGCAGGACTCCGGGCAGGAGGTGTCTGGCCGTCACCCGCCACCGTGAGGCTCCGCCGGAGATCGCCGCGTCCACGTAGGGGCGCGAGCGCAGCGACAGCACTTCCGCGCGCACGATGCGGGCGGTGGACAGCCAGTGCGTCAGGCCCACCGAGATCACGACCGGCCAGACGCCCGGCCGGAACATCGCCACGATGAAGATGCCGAGCAGCAGATGCGGCACCGACGAGAAAGTGTCCACCACGCGCATCACGCCCCGGTCCACCCAACCGCCGAGCGCGCCCGCGAGCGCCCCGACGGCGGTGCCGATGACGGTCGCGACGACGGCGGCCACCACGCCGACGAGCAGCGAGACCCGCAGCCC
This sequence comes from Streptomyces sp. UC4497, assembly GCF_054871485.1. Classification (NCBI taxonomy): domain Bacteria; kingdom Bacillati; phylum Actinomycetota; class Actinomycetes; order Kitasatosporales; family Streptomycetaceae; genus Streptomyces; species Streptomyces sp. UC4497. The sequence goes on from NZ_JBTYHB010000001.1 coordinate 119,963, forward strand.
GTACACGCTGCGCAGCAACAGGTCGCGGCCGACGTCGTCGGTGCCGAACGGGTGCGCCCAGGAAGGTGGTTGGAGCTTCGCGGCGAGGTCGACGGCCTGCTGGTCCAGCTGGGTCAGCGGCGGCACAAGCAGCACGGCGAGGACGACCACGGACACGATCACCGCGGACGTACGTATCCGCCACGCGCGCGTGGAACGGCGCCGCACCCCGTGCGTCCGCCAGTTGAGGACCTGGTCAGCCATCGAAGCCCACCCTCGGATCGGCGATGCCGTACAGCAGGTCGGCGGCCCAGTTCCCGGCGAGCACGGCGAGGGTCGCGAGGACGGTGACGGCGGCGAGCAGCGGGAAGTCCACGGACGTGGCCGCCTGCACGGTCGCGGCGGCGATGCCCGGCCAGCTGAACACGGTCTCCACGAGCAGCGCCCCGGTGATGAGTTCGGGCACCCGTGACCCGATGAGCGTGAGCACGGGCAGCATGCCGGAGCGCAGCGCGTGCCCGAACAGGACGGTGCGCGGGGCCAGCCCGCGCGCCCTGGCCCCGCGCACGGGGTCCTCGTCGAGCGCGTCGCCCACGCCCTGACGGACGTACAGGACGAACCACGGCAGCTGCGATATCGCCAACACCCCCGCCGGGAGCGCGAGATGGGACCGCACCTGCCCGGCGGTGATCGTCGAGGAGCCCGTGTCGGTGAGCCCGCCGGCCGGCAGCACGCCGAGTTTCAGCGCGAACAGCCACACGGCGAGCAGGCCGAGCCAGAACGGGGGCGCGGCCTCCAGCGTGTACGCGAGCGAGGTGACGGCACGGTCGAGCCAGCCGCCCTGCCGGCGCGCCGCAAGGACGCCGAGGAGCGTGCCGAGGACGACCGCGACGAGGAACGCGGTGGCCGCCAGCAGCACCGACCAGCCGAGCCGCTCGCCGATCACCTGGGCGACCGGTTGCCGCATGACGGCCGAGTCGCCGAGGTCGCCGGTGAACGCGGACGTCAGCCAGTCCCACCAGCGGGCGAACAGCGGCTGGTCGACACCGAGGTTGACCCGCAGCTGGTCGAGGTTCTCCTGTGACGCGGTGAGCCCGGCCGTGCCCGCGTACGCCTTGACCGGATCGAAGGGGGAGGCCGCGGCGATCGCGAAGACGCCGAAGGTGACGGCGGCCAGGACGGGCACGGCGAACACGATCCGCCGGCCCGTCAGGCGCGCCATCGGCCCCCAGGGGAGCCGCCTGCTCATGCCTTCCAGTCCTCCACGTTCCACCACGGCCCGGAGGCGAGCCCGTGGTCGTGCGGCTCGATCTGCGTGGAGAGGTCGCCGAACTTCTTGTCGACTACGTAGAGATGGTCGATGTGGGTGAGGAAGGTGTAGCCGGGGTCCTTCACGAGTGCGCGTTGGACGGTGTCGTACGCGGCCTGCCGCTTCGCCTTGTCGTCGGTGCGGCGGGCGTCCTCCAGGGCGGCGTCGACCTTCTTGTTGTCGTAGTGCGCCATGTTGTTGAAGCCGTCGCCCGCGAGGGAGGACTTGAGCAGCGAGTACTGGTCGAAGTCGGGGTCGGCGGGCGCGCCGCCGCCCGCGAGGACGGCGTCCTTGGGCATGCGGGGCATGATGACTTCCCAGGTGCCGCTCTCGACCTTGACGTCGATGCCGAGCTTCTTGGCGTCGGAGGCGTAGGCGAGGGCGTGGTCCTGGCGGAGCTTGTCGCCGGTGAGGTACCAGAGCGGGAAGGCGGCGCGGACGCCGTCCTTCTTACGGATGCCGTCGGCTCCGGTCTTCCAACCCGCCTGGTCGAGGAGCTTCTTGGCCTTGGTGAGGTCGTGCGCGCGCTCCGTGCCCTTGGTGAACCACGGGCTGTCGGTGGGCACCGGACCGTAGGCCTCCTTGCCCGCGCCCTCCAGGATCTGGTCGACCATGGCCTTGCGGTCCACGCCGATGTCGAGGGCGCGGCGGATGTCGGTGTCACCGGCCACCTTGTTGCCGGTCGGCAGGGTGACGACGCGGTAGTCGAAGGAGTTCGCCGCGTAGGTCTTCTTGGCGGTGTCGGCCTTGAAGGTCTTGGCCAGGTTGGGCGGCAGGATGGCGCCGTCGAGGTCGCCGGAGCGCAGCCGGGTGGCGCGCACGTCGTCGTCCTTGATGATCGCCATGGTGAAGTTCTTGATCTTCGGCGCGCCGCCCCAGTAGTCGGGGTTGGCCTTGAAGACGAGCTTCTCGCCCTTGGACCACTTCACCAGCTTGTACGGGCCCGTACCGATGGGCCTCGTGGTGAACCTGCCGTTGTTCACGTCCTGTTGACCCGCGACGTGCTGGGGCGCGATGGGCAGGACGGTGCGCTCGGCGAACGGCGCGTAGGGGTACTTGAGGTGGAAGACGACGGTGTCGTCGCCCTTGGCCTCGACGTCCTTCACCGCGTCCAGTTCGGCCTTGGAGGCGTTGTTGGTCTTCTTGTCGAGGATGGTGTCGTAGGTGAAGACGACGTCCTTCGACGTGAACGGCTTGCCGTCGCTGAACTTCACGCCGTCGCGCAGCTTGTACGTGTAGGTGCGGCCGTCGTCGGTGACCTTCGGCAGCTCGTCCGCGAGCGCGGGCCTGAGCTTCATGTCGGCGTCGTGCGTGAGCAGCCCGTCGAAGATCTTCGAGTTGCCGTCCTTGCCGTAGCCGAGGAGCGGGCTGAGGCTGTCGGGCTCGTAGGCGATGCCGACGACGGCGCTGTCGCTGCCGCCGCCCTTGGCGTCGTCGTTCGGCGCCGCGCAGGCCGCAGCGGTCACCGCCAGTGCGGCGACCGCTGCTCCTGCTGTCGCGCTCCATGCCGGCCTGGCCACGCCACCCACCCCTATTCAAGATCAGCCGTTATTGCGAACAGGTCGCAATAATGCCATCCCGTCAAGAGGAGGTAAAACCCGGCTGTGGAGTTGTGTGCGCAGCAGCTTCCCTCAGGGGGCGCGCAGATCGACCAGTTCGGCCAGCTCCTCCCGGTGCCGTCCCGCCGTACCCAGCGCGATCGAGTCGGCCTTGGCGCGCTTGAGGTACAGGTGGATCGGGTGCTCCCACGTCATGCCGATGCCGCCGTGCAGTTGCAGCGCCTCCTCGGCGGCGTGCACCGCGACGGGCGCCGCGTACGCCTGGGCGACGGCGACCGCGATGTCCGCGTCCTCGCTGCCGGTGGCGAGCGCGTCGGCCGCATTGCGGGCGGCGGCACGGGTGTTGACCGTCTCCAGCCACAGCTGGGCGAGCCGGTGCTTGAGCGACTGGAAGGAGCCGACGGGCCGGTTGAACTGGTTGCGCTCCTTCGTGTAGCGCACGGTCTCCGTCAACAGCCAGTCGGCGAGCCCCAGTTGCTCGGACACGAGCAGCCCGGCACCGGCCCGTAGAGCCCGCCGCACCGCCGTCGCCGCGCTGCCGGTCAGCTTCCGCCCCGCGGTCCCCGCAAACGTCACGGCGGCCAGTGGGCGCGTACGGTCCAGGGAGACCTGCGGGTCGACGGTGACACCCTCGGCGCCCGCGTCGATCGCGAACAGGCCGCTCACGGTGGGCACGAGGAACACGTCGGCGGCGGCCGCGTCCGCGACGCCGGTGACGCGCCCGCTCAGCGCCCCGCCCTCTTCTCGTACGTCCCTGAAGTCCTGCCCGGGCGTGGCCGACAGCGGCACGGTGAGCACCCCGATGGAGCGGCCGGAGGCGAGCGCGGCGAGGACGGTGGCCGCCTCGTCCCCCTCGCAGGCGAGAAGCGCCTCGGTGGCGATGACGGCGCTGGTCAGGTACGGGACCGGGGCGACGGCACGCCCCAACTCCTCCAGGACCACGGCCGCTTCGCGGTGCGTGGCGCCCTGGCCGCCCTTGTCCTCCGGGACGAGGAGGCCGGCCAGGCCCATCGTCTCAGCGAGGTTCTTCCACAGCTCGCGGTCGTGCGGCGCGTCCGTGTCGACGCGGGCGAGGACCTCGGTGGCGTCGCAGTGGTCGGCGAGCAGGTCGCGAACCGCCGAGCGGAGCGCTTCCTCCTCCTCGGAGTAGAGGAGGTCGGGCTCGGTGTTCGTGGTGGTCGTCGTGGTCATCGGGCGAGGTCCTTCCAGGCGACGTCCTTGTCGGTGCGCGGCTCGGACGGCAGGCCCAGGACGCGCTCGGCGACGATGTTCAGCAGGATCTCGCTCGTCCCGCCCTCGATGCTGTTGCCCTTGGCGCGCAGATACCGGTAGCCGGCCTCGCGGCCCGAGAAGTCGACGATGTCGGGCCTGCGCAGGGTCCAGTCGTCGTACAACAGGCCCTCTTCGCCGAGGAGTTCGACCTCCAGGCCGCTGATCTCCTGGTTGAGGCGGGCGAAGCCGAGCTTCATGCCCGCGCCCTCGGGGCCGGGGTGTCCGGCGACGAGCTGCTGACGCAGGCGCTCGGACGTCAGGCGGGCGACCTCGGCCTCGACCCACTGCTTGACGAGGCGCTGGTGCAGGTCGTGGGTGCGCAGTTCGGGGCGCTCGCGCCAGGTCTTGGCGACGATGCCGACGAGCCCGCCCTCGCGCGGCACACGCATGCCGCCGATGGAGACGCGCTCGTTGTTGAGGGTGGTCTGGGCGACCCGCCAGCCGTCGCCGACCTCGCCGAGCCGGTGGGCGTCGGGGATCCGGACGTCGGAGAGGAACACCTCGTTGAACTCGGCCTCGCCGGTGATCTGGCGCAGCGGCCTGACCTCGACGCCGGGGTCGGTCATGTCGCACACGAAGTACGTCATACCCTTGTGCTTGGGCACGTCCGGGTCGGTGCGGGTGACGAGGATCGCGAAGCGGGCGTTGTGCGCGTTGGACGTCCACACCTTCTGGCCGTTGACGACCCAGGTGTCGCCGTCACGGACGGCGCGGGTGCCGAGCGCGGCCAGGTCGGATCCTGCGCCCGGCTCGCTGAACAGCTGGCACCAGATCTCCTCGCCGACCCAGAGCGGCTTGAGGAAGCGCTGCTTCTGCTCTTCGGTGCCGTAGCGGAGGATGGTGGGGGCGGCCATGCCGAGCCCGATCCCGTTGCGCCGGGGGTGGTTGTCCGGTGCGCCCGCGGCGGCCAGCTCGGCCTCGACGACGGCCTGGAGCGCGCGCGGCGCGTCGAGCCCGCCGAGGCCCTCGGGGTAGTGCACCCAGGCGAGACCGGCGTCGAAGCGGGCGCTGAGGAAGTCCTCGCGGCTCGTCGTCGCGGGCGGATGGGCGGCGAGGAACTCCTTTGTGCGGTCCCTCAGTTGGGCGGCGTCGAGGCTCATGCGGCGGCTCCTTCCTGCTGGCGGGCGTTCAGACCCGGCACCACCACGACGCGGCCCGTCGTGACGCCGTCGGCGACGCGCTGGACGGCGGACGCGGCGTCGCTCAGGTCGACGCGCTCGCTGACGAGCGGCTTGATGGCGCCGCTCGCGGCCAGCTCGATGAGCTTCTGGTGGCAGTGCGGGATGAGCTTCGGGTTCTTGGTGGCGTACAGGCCCCAGTGCAGCCCGAGGATCGAGTAGTTCTTCACGAGCGCGTGGTTGAGCGCGGCGGTCGGGATGGCGCCGGAGGCGAAGCCGACCACGACGATGCGGCCCTCGAAGGCGACGACCTTCGTGGACTGCCGGTACGCGTCGCCGCCCACCGGGTCGTAGATCACGTCGGCGCCCTGGCCGCCGGTGGCCTCCTTCACGGCGGCGATGACGTCCTCGGAGCGCCGGTCGATCACGACGTCGCAGCCGAGCTCGGCCGCGACCTTCGCCTTCTCGGGGCCGCCGACGACGCCGATGACCCGGGCGCCCGCGGCCTTGCCGAGCTGTACGGCGGCGCTGCCGACCCCGCCCGCGGCGGCGTGCACGAGGAGCGTCTCGCCCGCCTGGAGGTGGGCGCGCTGGTGCAGGCCGAACCAGCCGGTCTGGTAACCGATGTGGAGGGCGGCGACCTCGGCGTCGTCGAGCGATTCGGGCGCGGGCAGCAGGGACTTCGCGTCGGCGACCGTGTACTCGGCGAGGCCGCCGCGCGGCAGCGCGGGGTTGGCGATGACGCGGCGGCCGTCCTCGGTCTCGCCGCAGATCTCCACGCCCGGCGTGAACGGCAGTGGCGGCGTCACCTGGTACTGCCCCTTGCACAGCAGGGCGTCCGGGAAGTTGATGTTGGCGGCGCGCACCTTGAGCAGAACCTGCCCCTCACCGGGCTCGGGACGCGCCACCTCTTCGAGGCGCATCACCTCGCTCGGCTCGCCGTTCTCGTGCACTTGCCATGCCTGCATGCGGAGCCTCCACGGGACTGCTTCGTCAAACCGGGTTCGGCCGCATACTAAGCGGTCGCTTGCCGATCTGTGAATGCCCCTGCGGGGGTCACTGGTCCTTCTTCCGCGCGGGCCGTGCCCGTACGTGCATCCGCTCCCCCTGCGGCCCGAACAGCACGAGGAACTCGGCGGGCCCCTCCCCCGTCGACCCGAACCAGTGGGGCACGCGCGTGTCGAACTCGACGACCTCCCCCGGCTCCAGCACCACGTCGTGCTCGCCGAGCACCAGCCGCAGCTTGCCGGAGAGCATGTACATCCACTCGTAGCCCTCATGCGTCTTTTGTTCCGGCTCCAGCCGACGCTGCGGCTCGATCACCTTGTACGCCTGGAGCCCGCCCGGCTTCCGCGTCAACGGGATCATGGTCCGACCGCCCCGGATAATCGGCTTCGCCTGCACCCGCGGGTCCTCCACGGGCGGGGCGCCGACCAGCTCGTCCAGCGGCACCTTGTGCGCGCGGGCGATGGGCAGCAGCAGCTCCAGGCTGGGCTTGCGCAGGCCCGACTCCAGGCGGGACAGCGTGCTCACGGAAATGCCCGTGGTCTCGGAGAGTCCGGACAGGGTGGCGCCGCGGTCCTTGCGCAGCGCGCGCAGTCTGGACCCCACGCCGGACAGGACGGCGTCCATGCTCGCGTCCGACTGCTCGTCCTCATGGTGCTGATGACCTTGCCGATTCATGAATCCATTGCAGTTTCAGCAAGCTTGTTTGTCAATACGGCGAGAGCGGGTGCACCTTCGAGACCAAGGCATTCCACGATTATGAGGCGGTCACCATGCAGGCACAGGTCAAGCAGGGCACACAGGACACATACGAGGTCGTGATCGTCGGCGGCGGAACGGCGGGCCTGACCGCCGCGCTGATCCTGGGCCGCTCGCGCCGCTCGGTCCTCGTGGTCGACGCGGGCGAACCGCGCAACGCGCCGGCCGCGCACATGCACGGCTTCCCGTCGCGGGACGGCATGCCGCCCGCCGAATTCCTGGCGGAGGTGCGGCGGGAGGTCATCGAGTACGGCGTCGAGCTGGTACGGGACCGGGTGACGGCGGCCGAGCCGGACGGGGCGGGCGAGTTCGAGGTGACGCTGGCGGACGGCGGCCGGGTGCACGCACGACGCCTCGTCATCGCCACCGGCCTGGTGGACGAGCTCCCCGACATCCCCGGCCTCGCCGAACGCTGGGGCAATGACGTGATCCACTGCCCGTTCTGCCACGGCTACGAGGTGCGCGACCAGCCCATCGCCGTCCTGTACCGCAAGGCGACGGGCATCCACCAGGCCCTCCTCTTCAGCGGCCTCTCCTCCGACGTGACGCTGTTCCTGAACGGCGCGGACGAGGACGACCTCCCGGACGAGCACTGGCAGACGCTGGCGGCGGCCGGGGTGAGCGTGGTGAGCGGCAAGGTCGACGGCATCGAGGTGACGAACGACCGGCTGACCGGCGTGCGCCTCGAAGGCGGCCGGATCTTCCCGCGCTCGGTACTCGTCGTCCCGACGGTGATGGTGCCGCGCGACTCCCTGCTGAGCGCGCTCGGCGCCCGCACGAAGGACACCCCGGCGGGCCCCTTCGTCGAGGTCGACCCCACCGGCCTGACCAGCGTCCCGGGCGTCTGGGCGGTCGGCAACGCGACCGGCCCCGCCGAACAGGTCGTCAACGCGGCCAGCGCCGGCTACCGCGCCGGCGTCACCCTCCACGCCCAACTCCTCCACGCGGACCTGGAGCGCGAGGTCGCGCGACGCCGCGCCGGCGTGTTCTCACCGGAGGGCGAGCAGGCGGTGGCACGGGCGCGGCGGGAGGCTGTGGGGGCGTGACGGACATCCGGGGCTGGGCGTGCCATTCACGCCCAGCCCCGGGGTACGTCATTCGCCCGCGCCGCTCTCCCCCTCCCACCGCAGCAGATCTCCCGGCTGGCACTCGAGGACCTCGCAGAGGGCGGCGAGGGTGGTGAAGCGGACTGCCTTGGCGCGGCCGTTCTTGAGGACCGCGAGGTTGGCGGGGGTGATGCCCACGCGGTCGGCCAGTTCACCGACGGACATCTTGCGTTTGGCCAGCATCACGTCGACGTCGACGACGATCGGCATCAGATCACCTCGTCCAGCTCGGCCCGCAGCTCCGTCGCCTCGACGTCGCGCGCGACCGCCTGGGCGAGCAGCATCCGCAGTACGAGCACGATGAGCGCGACCCCGAGGACGGCCAGGCCGATGCCGCCCATGATGAGGGTGACGCCCGGGTCCTCCCGCTGGCCGGGTGCGTTGACGGCCGTGACCGTGAACCACAGGAGGCCGGCCGCGACGATCGCGCCGATCACCCCGTCCACGTACCGGAAGGCGGCGTCGGAGAACACGGTTCCGCGGCGGACCATCGCCACGAGCCGCCATACGCAGACCAGGGCGACCTGGGCCGCGGCCATCCCCAGGATCGTGATCACGCGCAGGGCGGTCAGCGGCAGCGTGCCGTCCTCCGGGTCGCTCCCGCTGATCAGCAGCCACGCCATCGACACCTGCACGAACACGGTGCCCGTGAGCACCACCGCGAGCACGGCGCGCAGTGCGCGCACGGTCCACTTCCCCATGACCCATCCACCCTGGTCTATCTATTGAATTGCGATGGGAAACTATCGAATTTCGATAGGTTGGGCAAGGGGGTCGGGTGAGGTTGGTTCAGGTCGCTCGTGGGTCAGGCGTGCTCGGGCACTGGTGTTTCCCGTGGCGCAGTGAGCCACGAACGCCGGCGGCGGCGTTCGATGAGCAGAAAGACCATCAGGCCGAGCAGGGTCATCGTGGCTCCGGCCACGGCCAGTTCCGGATAGTGGTGGGTGCGGTCCAGGACGAGGCCGCCCACCGCGGAGCCAAAGGCCACGCCCGCGTTGAACGACGCGGCCGCGAGCGCCGAGACCAGGGCGGAAGCGGCGCCTGCGATGTGCAGCACGTAGGACTGCAGGGGCGGAACCATGCCGAAGCCCGCGCCGCCGAGCAGCACCAGGAGGACCAGGGTGGCGGGCAGAACCGAGCCCAGCGCCCACAGGGCCAGCAGCCCGACGGTCAGGGTACCGAGGATGACGACGACCGTGCGGGTCACCGAGCGGTCCGCGTAGCGGCCGCCGAGGGCGTTTCCGGCGATCAGGCCCGCGCCGAACAGCAGCAGGATCCAGGTGACGGAGCCGGGGGACACGCCGGTGACGGTGGTCAGGTAGGGGGCGATGTAGGTGTAGACGACGAAGAGGCCGCCGTAGCTGAGCGCGATGGCGAGGAACGCGGCCCATAGTCCCCCGCTGCGCAGGACGGCGAAGCCGCGGTCCTCGCCCGCGCTGTCGCCGCCCGCGGGCGCCGCGGGCAGCAGCAGCCACATGGCGAGGGCGCCGATGGCGGCGAGGGCGGAGACGACCCAGAACGCCGACTCCCAACCAGCCGCGCGTCCGACGACGTTGCCGATGGGGACACCGATCACGTTGGAGACGGTGAATCCGGTGAAGACGACGGCGATGGCCGTGGCCCGCCGGTTGGGGGCGACCAGGCCGCCGGCGATGGTGATCGCCGTGCCGAGGAAGCCGCCCAGCATGGCTCCGGCGAGCGCACGGGAGACGGACACCACCAGCAGGTTGCCGGCGAGGGCGGTGACGGCGTTGGCCACCAGGAACACGAGGGTGAGGCAGATGACCACGGGCTTGCGGGGCAGGCGGAGCGTGGCGGCCGCAACGAGCGGGCCGCCGATCATCGCGCCGAGCGCGAAGCTGGTCGTCACCCAGCCCGCCTGGGAGACCGATACGGCGAGGTCGTCACTGATGAGCGGCAGCAGGCCGTTGGGCACGAGTTCCGCTGTGCCGAGCGCGAAGGCGGTCAGGGCGAGCGCAACGATGGGGAGAGGCATGTTCCCGATCGTGAAAGACGCGCAGGTCAGCTACCAGATCCCGGCTTTTGCACCCCTGGGGAAGGGTGGCACCGACAGGGATATGGTCGCGCGCGGGCACCACCGCATAAGGTTGATATATGAACGATCCAGGTGATCTGGCCGTCTTCCTCCGGGCCAAGCGCGCCGCCCTGCCGCCGGAGGCGACTCCCCTCAACGGCTTCGGGGTGCGCCGCCGCGTCCCCGGGCTGCGGCGGGAAGAGGTCGCGCAGCTGGCCGGGGTCAGCGTCACGTACTACACCCGCCTGGAACAGGGCCACAGCCGCCATGCCTCCGACGAGGTGCTGCTGGCCCTGGCCCGGGCGCTGCAGCTGTCCGTCACGGAGACCGAGCACCTGCTCGACCTCGTGCGCGCCAAGCGCACCACCGCCGCCGCCACGGACTCCGGGCCGGAGACCGCCGGCCGGAACGCGCGGACCTTGCTGTCGCTGGTCGACACCCGCCCCGCGGTCATCCTCGGCCGCCGCAACGACGTGCTGGCCTGGAACGAGCTCGGGCACGCCCTGATCGCCCCGCATCTGCCGGCCGACGCGCCCGAGCACCCCGACTCCCGCCCCTCCTTGCCCCGCCTGCTCTTCCTCGACCCACAGGCCCGGTCGCTGTACAGGGACTGGGGCCAGGAGGCCGCCGACTACGTCGCCTATCTGCGGCTGATCAGCGGGAAGTACCCGGACGACGAGGCCCTGACCCGTATGGTCGGCGAACTGTGCGTCCACGACGACGACTTCGCCGCCCTGTGGGCCTCGGGGCGCGTCGGCGAATGCGTCGCCGGCACCAAGCGCATGGTCCACCCCAGAGCCGGCGAGATCACCGTCGACTTCCAGCTCTGGGCCCAGTCGGACCGGCCCGACCACCGCATCGAGATCTACGAGCTGCGTGACGACCCCGACGGGATCCGCACCGGCGCGCTGCTGGACACCGGCGCCCTTCGCCTGCCGCAGTATTGATCGGGCCCCACCGGGCGCCGGGAACCCAACACCCCTCCACCCATGGAAGATTGAGCGTTCACGCGGTATCCATGTGCGCCATGACGCACTCCTCGCCCGCCCCGCGCGGCCTCCCCACCCCTCCCCCGCTCGGCACGCCCGCGCTGCCCCCGGGCACGTACGACGACCGGCTCGCGCTGGTGACCGGGGGTGGTACGGGGCTCGGGCGGGCCGTCGCCGCGGAGTTCGCGCGGCTCGGGGCCGGAGTGATGATCGTCAGCCGGAAGACGGAGCATCTGGCGCCCGCGCGCGAGGAGTTGCAGGCGATCGAGGGCGCGGGGCTGATCACGGCGGCGACCTGCGACATCCGGGACGCGGCCCGGATCACGGAGATCTTCGACGCGGCGTTCGCGGCGCACGGCCGGATGCCGGACGTGCTGGTGAACAACGCGGCCGCCAACTTCCCCGTACCGGCTGAGGAGTTGTCTCCGAACGGCTGGCGATCCGTCATCGACATCACGCTCAACGGAACGTACTTCATGACCCGCGAGTTCGGGCGCCGGCACCTGGCGGCAGGCACGCCGGGCTCGGTGATCGCCGTCGGCGCGTCGTACGCGTGGACGGGCGGGCCCGGTTTCGCGCACAGTTCGGCGGCGAAGGCGGGCGTGAAGAACCTGGTGGAGACGCTCGCCGTGGAGTGGGGGCCGTACGGGATCCAGGTCAACGGCCTGGTGCCGGGCCTCATGCCGCACGAGGACATGACGCCCGACATCCGCGACAACCTCGACCGCGCCGAGGACCCCGCCGCCCGCCAGCCCGCGCTCCGGGTGGGCGCGCCACGGGAGTTGGGGTGGGCGGCGACGTTCCTCGCCTCGCCCTACGCCCGTTTCGTCAGCGGCCACACGCTGGTGGTGGACGGCGCGAACTGGCAGCGCCGCACCTTGGTCAACGCGCCGGTGACTCCGGTGCGGGAGCAGATGGGTCGCGGCCCGTTCGAGGGAGGCTGACGGGCCACGGGCGCCGTACGGGTCTCAGCCGAGCCGCTGCCCGTACACGTGGTCCACGGCCATCACCATCAGCACCCGGCGGTCGGACACCATCACCGACCGGTACTCGTCCCAGTCCGGGTGCTCGCCCGCCGCTTTGCGGTAGTAGTCGACGAGCGCCTCGACCTCGGGGCCCTTGGGGTCGGTGCCCGGTCCGACGAGCGTCACGGCGCCCTCGGCGGTGGCCCAGGCACGGCCGTCGGAGGCTGTCACCTCCAGCGCGGCGCGGGGGTCGCGGCGCAGGTTCGCGGTCTTGGCACGCCCCTCGGTCATCGACACGTACAACGTATCGGTGTCGGGGTCGAAGAACGGCTGGACCGGGGAGAGTTGGGGCCGACCGTCGGCCTTGAGGGTGGCGAGCACGCCGAGCCTGCTCTCGGCGAGGAGGGTGCGGGGGTCGAAGGGCGCGGATGTCATGGTCACCTTTCGGGCGGACGCTACGACGTCGACGCGGTCCGCCGACACCTTTGCGAACGTCTCACGCGCCCCGGTATTCCGGCGGCCTGCGCCGCGCCTTCGCCGTGAATCCTTCGGTCGCGTCCTCGGAGGTGAGCGTCAGCGCAGCGCTCATGGCGACCCGGTCGAGCGCCGCGTCGAGCCCGGCGTCCGCGTACGCGTCGATGTCGCGCTTGACGGACTGCACGGCGAGCGGCGCGTTACCGGCGATCTCGGCGGCCACGTCGCGTGCGGCGCGCTCCAACTCGTCCACCGGTAGGACCTGTTGAAGGAGGTTCAGCCGGTGGGCGGTCCCCGCGTCGATCCGCCGCCCGGTCAGCGCGAGGAACTTTGCCCAACCGGCCCCCGCCTCGCGTGCGATCCGCAGATCCCCGCCCGCGTCGACCGCGACCCCCAACTGCGCCTCCGGCAGCGCGAACACGGCGTCGTCGGCCGCGATCCGCACATCCGCCATGAGTGCCAGCTCGAACCCGAAGCCCAGGCAGTACCCCTGTACGGCCGCGACCACGGGCTGCGGCAGCCGCGCGAACGCGGCGAACCGCTCGTGCACCCACCGAATGCCTTCGTAGTACGCCCGGTGCCGCGCGGAACCGCTCTCCCCCTCGATGCCACCACCGGGCGCGGTCACATCGATCCCCGCGCAGAAGGCCCGCCCCTCGGCGCGCAACAGCACGACACGTATCCGCTCGTCGAACCGGATCCGGTCGGCCATGATGCCCAGCTGCCGACTGGACTCCCAGCTCCAGGCGTTGAGCTTGGCCGGACGGCACAGCGTGAGCACACCGACGCCGCTCTTCTCGACGTCGAGGCGCAGCCGCCGCTCGTCCCCTTCGGGGATGCGGGTGTCGGTCGTGTCGATCATCCGCGCAGGGTAGCGGCGGGGTCTCGCATCCTGAAGACCTACCGAGCCCCCAACTCGCGCGCGCCGGCGAACTCCGCGCCGAGGCCGACACCCGCCGTAACCCCCGCACGACCGATCGACCTCCCCGTGGCCTGCGTACGCGGGTGGGCTGGACGCTGGTCGAGGTGGGCCTGAAGCTCGCCGCACCACCGAGGTCGGCGAGCGCCACACCGTAGCCCCGCGTCGAAGCGTCAGGCCCGGAGCAGGTCGGTCGAGACGGTCCAGAGGCGCTCGGCGGTCGCGGGATCGAGTGCCCATTCCTTGACACCGTGCGGGTGCTGCGCGAGTTCGGCGTCGTTCGGCACGGTGTACGCCTCTTGCCCATCGTCGAGGTAGCGGCCCCCGGTGTGGGCGAACTGCGGGGCGACCGCCGCGACGATGCTGGTGGCGGCCCCCTGCTCGACCGTCTTGTACGTGAAGGTGCCGGCGGCCTCGGCCGCGTCGAGCGACGCCTTCTGTTCGGGCGTGAAGTTCCGTTGCAGCCCCGTCGCGACGCCCCCGGGGTTCACCGCATTGGCCACGATGCCGTCGGACGCCCAGCGGCGGGTCGCCTCGACGGCGAAGAGCGAGTTCGCCGTCTTGGACTGGGCGTAGGCGAGTTGCGGATCGTACGCGCGGCGCTCGAAGTGAAGGTCGGTGAAGTCGACGCCGGCCCGCATGTGGGCCGTGGAACTGGCCGAGACGATGCGCGCCCCGTCTCGCTCGGCCGCTCCCTGCGCCAGTGCGCCACACAGCCCGGTGGCCAGCGCGAAGTGACCGAGATGGTTCGTCACGAACTGCAACTCCCAGCCCTCACGCGTGCGTTCAAGGCCACCGGTGACCACACCGGCGTTGTTGATCAGCAGATGCAGCGGCCCGCTCCAGCTGTCGACGAAGCGCGCGACGGAGGCCCCGTCGGCAAGGTCCAGCCGGACGACCCGCGGCCGGACACCGACCGTCGACTTCGCGATCCTCTCGGCGACGGCCTCCCCCGCGGCCGTGTCGCGGACGGCGAGCGTCACCTCCGCCCCGGCGGCGGCCAGCGCACGCGCCGTCTCGGCCCCGAGCCCGGAGGAAGCCCCTGTCACGACCGCGCGGACACCGGCGAGGTCAACGCCGCGCAGCACCTCCTCAGCGGTGGTCGAGGCGGTGAAGGGAGTGGTGATGAGGGCGGGAGCATCCATGCGACCGACTATACGCACTGGACTGGATTTGTATAGTTCGCGTACCGCTCTTACGCTCACACCATGAGCACCCCCGACGCCGACCGCCGCACCCTGGTCCTGGACTCCGCCATGGCCACGTTCGCGCGCTTCGGATACCGGAAGACCTCCATGGACGAGGTGGCACGAGCCGCGCACATCTCCCGGCCCGGCCTCTACTTCCTCTTCTCCTCGAAGGAGACCCTGTTCCGCGCCGCGGTCACCCAGACCCTGGAGCGGGACATCAGCGCGATCGAAGGCGTCCTGGCCGACACCGGCCGCCCCCTCGCCGACCGGCTCGTGGACGCGTTCGACCGGTGGGCGGGCCGGTACGTCGGTCCAATGTCGCGCGACGTGCCAGCGGTCATCGAAGGCAACCCCGGGCTCCTCGGCGAGATCGTCGACACAGCGCCACGACGCTTCGAGGATCTGATCACCGACGCGATCACCCTCGCATCGACCCAGGAGGCCGCCACCCCCGTCGCCCAGACCTTGATCAGCACATCGATCGGCCTCAAACACCAGGCGGAATCACGGGAGTTCTACGTGGACCGGATGAGGACCGCCGTGGCGCTGCTGGTGCGCTAGGCACTCCGCCGGCCCCTCCATCGGCGATCCACACGCGCACCGGCCAGGGGTAGACACTGTCTACCGCCATCGAGTAGACAGTGTCTATGCAGCCGAACGACACCGCCACCGGCGGCCTCCGCGAGCGCCTCATCGACACCGGCGTGACACTCGTCGACGCGGAGGGCGCGGCCGCGTTGTCGCTGCGCGAGATCGCCCGCAGGGCAGGGGTCTCGCACGGCGCGCCCCGCCGCTACTTCCCCACCCACCTCGAACTGCTGTCGGCGATCGCCCGACGCGGCTTCACCGAACTCGGCGCACACGCCACGCGGGCACTCTCCGACGCCGGACAGGACCCGCGCACGCAGGTGGTCGCCCTGTCGCACGCCTATCTCGACTTCGCCGCGCAACACCGTGGCATGTACGAGCTGATGTTCCGTCACGACCTGCTGGAGAGCGGAGAATTGGGGCTGCGCGAGACCAGCCTTCCGCTGTTCAAGGTGCTCTCCGACCTGGTCGCCGCGGCGCGCCCGGATGCGGAACCGGCGCTCGTGGCGGGCGCGTTGTGGGCGAATCTGCACGGTGTCGCTCAGCTGTGGGGCTGGGGCAGTCTCCAACTGGCCGCCGCCGTCGAGGACATCGAGCCGTTGCTGGCCTCGGTGCTCGACGCCCACCTGGGCCCGGCTCCCCGATGAATGGCCATACGCGTCGACGCGTCACACTCGCGGGCAGCGTCGTCGGCGCGGTCCTCGTCGCGCTCGACGGCACGGTCCTGACCATCGCCCAGCCCACACTTCAGGACGACCTCGGCGCCTCCCTCGCTCAGGTCCAGTGGACCAGCACCGGCTATCTGATCGCGGTGGCCAGCCTGCTGGTGTTCGCCGGGCGGCTCGGCGACCGCTACGGGCACGCCCGGCTCTTCGGCTACGGGATGCTCGGGTTCGCGGCGGCCTCCGCAGGGATCGGTGTCGCGCCGGACATCCACTGGGTGATCGCGCTGCGCGTCCTCCAAGGCGTGTGCGGCGCGCTGCTGCAGCCCGCGACGCTCGGCATGCTGCGGGCCGCGTACGACGCCGATTCGCTCGGTATGCCGATCGCTCTGCGCACCAGCGCGATCGGTGTCGCGGCGGCCGCGGGCCCGCTGGTCGGCGGGGTGCTCACGGCGCAGTTGGGCTGGCGTTCGGTGTTCTTCCTGGGCGTGCTGCCGGCGGTGGTGATCGCGGTGCTCGTCCTGGTGGTACGGGACCGGGACGCGGAGGCCGGAGCACGCGCCACCGGGCTCGATCCGGGCGGTGCGCTGCTGCTCGCGGTGGCGCTCGGCTGCCTGGTGGCGGCGCTGGCCGCACTTCCGGGAGCCGGGTGGTCGACGGGCACGGGGCTGCTCGCCGCCGGTGCGGGGACGGCGGTGGCGGTCTTCGTCGTGCACGAACGCCGTACGACGGAACCACTGTTGTCCCCCGCACTGCTCGCGTCCCCGGCCGTCGCGCCGGCGCTCGGCATCCTGTTGACGGCTTCGGCGGCCCTGTTCGGCACGCTGTTCGTGGCCACGTACTTCTTGCAGGACGTCCTCGGCCTCGACCCGCTCGGCACGGCGCTGCGGATGCTGCCCGCCGCCCTGTGCATGGTGCTCGCGGCGCCGCTCACCCCGGTGCTGCTGCGCCGCTACGGGTCCCGGGCGACGACATCGGCCGGGATGCTGGTCCTCGCGGCGGGGGTGTTCGGCTTCGGCCGCCTCGGCACGTCGGCGTCTCAACTGGCCATCGGGGCCTGCGCGTTGGCGATGGGTACGGGCTTCGGCACGGTGATGGTCGCCGCGACGGAGTCCCTCGTCCGCCGGGCCGACCTCCGCGTGGCCGGCGTGGCGGGCGGCCTCCAGCAGACAGCGATGAACGTGGGCCCGACGCTCGGCGTGGCGACGGCGACGACACTGCTCGCCTCCGGCGCGGACTTCGTGGCGTCGATGGGCGTGACGCTGACGGCGCTCGCGGCCCTGGTGCTGGCGGCCGGTGCGGCGGCGGTGCGGCTCCCCGACGGGGCGCCACGGGCAGCGGCCCGGGCCCGTACCCCTTAGGTGATACGGGGCGTGGCTCAGCCGGAGACCGGGGTGCGGGACAGCGCGGTGCGCAGCGCGAAGACGCCGAGCAGGCCGCCTGCCGTGAACCGCTGGGCGGTCATGGCGCGGGGGCGGGCGGCCAGGAACCCCGAAACCCGTGCGGCGCCCAGCATGATCAGGGCGTTCACGGTCATCCCCACGATGATCTGTACGCCACCGAGCTGGAGCAGCTGCCCCCAGGCGGGACCGGCGTGCGGGTCGAGGAACTGGGGCAGCAGCGCGGCGTACATGAGCGCGATCTTGGGGTTGAGCAGATTGGTCAGCAGCCCCATCGAGAACAGCCGGGCGTCGGAGACCGGAGGCAGGTCCGCCGCCGGAGCGAACGGCGAGCGGCCGCCGGGCTTGAGCATGCTCCAGGCGAGATAGGCCAGGTAGACGGCCCCGGCGAGCTTGACCACCAGGAACGCCACCGGCACGGCGGCGAACAACGCGGAAAGCCCCGCGGCCGCGGCCAGCAGATACGCCACGAATCCCACGGCGGTCCCACTGAGGCTGACCAGGCCCGCCCTGCGCCCTTGGGTGATCGCACGGGAGGCGAGGTGGATCATGTTCGGTCCCGGCGTGAGGGCCATGCCCAGTTCGATCAGGGCCACTCCCCCGACTGCGGTCGCACTGATCACCGGTCACCCTCCTGGTCGCTCGTCGGGCACCTGACGTGGATCGGGGCACCCGGGCGCCGGGGACGACTGCGACGCATGGCGTGCATGCCATCCGAACACCCGTGCCACAGATTACGCGACCAGGGGAACCCGCCGGTCAGCCCCTCAGTGCGGGATCCCGTCGATCAGTTCCCGCGCCCCCTGACGCAGCAGCGCCACCGCCACCGACATCCCCAGCGTCGCCGGGTCCAGCGGGCCCGCCCACTCCTGCGCGTTGAGCACCCGCTTGCCGTCGGGGGTGAACACACAGCCCCGCAGCGACAGGTCGCCGGATCGCTCGGCGCGGGCGTAGCCGGCGATCGGTGAGTTGCAGTGGCCCTGAAGGACGTGCAGGAACATGCGCTCGGCCGTCGCCTCGCGCCAGGTGTCGCGGTCGCCGAGACCGGTCACCGCCTCCAGCGTCGACTCGTCGTCCTCGCGGCACTGCAGCGCCAGGATCCCGGCGCCGATCGGCGGACACATCGTCTCCGGCGAGAGGATCTCCGTGATGACGTCGGTGCGCTCGATGCGTTCGAGTCCCGACAGCGCGAGCAGGAGTACGTCCGCGTCGCCCGCCGCCATCTTCTCCATGCGGCGATTCGCGTTCCCGCGCATCGGGACGCATTCCAAGTGCGGGTGGGAGGCGGCGAGTTGGGCCACACGGCGGACCGAGGACGTGCCGACGCGGGTCCCCTCGGGCAGCTCGTCGAGGGTGCGGCCCGCCGGGTCGATCAGCGCGTCCCGTACGTCGTCCCGCTTCAGGTACGCGCCGAACGTGCACCCCTCCGGCAGCGGCCGGTCGGCCGGGATGTCCTTGAGGCAGTGCACGGCGAGGTCGGCCTGCCCGTCGAGCAGCGCCCGGTCGACCTCCTTGGTGAAGGCTCCCTTGCCGCCGAGCTTCGACAGATCGCCCATCCACTTGTCGCCGCTGGTCGTGACCGGCACGACCTCGGTCCGGATCCCGGGGTGCAGCGCGGCGAGTTCGGCGCGGACACGCTCCACCTGGGCCAGAGCCATCGGCGACGAACGGGAGACGATACGGATCAACTCGGCTGACATGCCGACACGATAGCCCCTTGGGCGTCGAGGGGATCGACACCCCCGCGCGGAGTGCGACGCACTCAGCGGGGCTCGGCACTCCGCGACCAGCCGCGCGCCTCGCCCTCGTCGATGAGCCGCCGCCCGGCCTGCCACAGGGACGCGGACGCCTCTCCGATCACCGCTTTGCGGGCGCGGACGTCGTCGGCCGTGACGCCCGGGGTGCGCCACGTGCCGCCGCGCGCCATCCAGTTGAGCAGCAGGGGCTGCAGCCGGTCCATCGCCTTGGCGAATGCCGCCTCAGGGGTGCGCCGCTCCTCGAACTCGTCCCACAACGCCCTCATCCGCCGCCCCTGATCCGCCGGAAGCAGGCCGAACAGCTCGTCGGCCGCGGCACTCTCCCGCTCCTGCTGATCGACGCCCGCGGCACTGTCGTACAGGGGTGTGTCGCCGGCGTAGATCTCCACCAGGTCGTGCAGGAGCACCAACTGGACGGTGTGCCCGACGTCGATGGGCCGGTCGGAGTGCTCGGCGAGGACGACCACCATCATCGCCAGGTGCCAGGAGTGCTCCGCGTCGTTCTCCCGGCGGTCCGCCGCGGCCAGCGGCGACTGCCGCAGGACGGTCTTGAGCTGATCGACCTCTACGAGAAAGGTGAGTTGGTCCCGCAGCCGTTCGTCGAGGCCTTCGGGAAAGGGCGTCTTGTCGGCAAGCAGCCTGCGGCGCTCATCACTCATGCCTTCATCGTGGCATGCGCGAACGAGCGAGCGGCGGGGCACCGCGCGCCCTCATTCCGGGCGCAGGATTCCTTCCACCCCGTGCAGGAACGTCTCGGAGATGAGCGCGGGGTCGAAGAGGCAGCCGGCCGCCATGGCGCCGTCCCGGAGCATGACGAAATGCCGACCGGCCTCGTCCGCGGGCGCGCAGCCGGCCTGTCCGAGCAGCTCGACGGCCGTTTCCAGGAACCATTGCCGATGCGCCAGAACGGCCTGGTGGACCGGGTGGGACGGGTCCGGGTATTCGGCCGCGGCGTTCAGGAAGGCGCAGCCGCGAAAGCCCGAGGACCGGATGCCCTCGGTGATCGTGCGAGCGACGGCGCGGACCGTGTCGGGGGCCGGCAGTTCCTGGGCGCGGACGTCCTCGACCTGGCCCCGGATGCCCTGGTCGGCCAGTTGCAGGTAGGCGAGGACGAGTTCTTCCTTGCCCTTGAAGTGCCGGTACAGCGTGGCGCGGGTGACCTGGGCCTCTTCGATGATCCGGTCCACGCCGACCGAGTGGATGCCCTCGGTGTAGAAGATGCGGGTCGCCGTGGAGAGCAGCCGCGTCCGCGCCTCGGACGTCCTGCCGCTTGTCGTGCTCGCGCTCATGGCGCCCACCGTACCAGGCGTGCGAGGGAGAACGTTCGGTCTTGACGGCGAGGACCGGACGGCTTTAGATGAAAAGAGACCGAACGTTCTCCCTCGGTCAATCACTCCGGCGCGCCCTCCGAAAGGGATCCTCATGGAAACCGTCGTCTCCACCCCCGCCCCCGCGACGAACCCCGTCGCCTCGCTGCGTCGCCTGTACCTTCTCCGCTTCGCCTTCGCCGCCGTCTGGGCCGGGCTGCTGTTCACGAGCGCCGACTCCCTGGGGGTCCTCAGCAAGACGCTGCTGGTGCTCTATCCCCTGTTCGACGTGGCCTGCGCGATCGTCGACGTACGCTCCGCCAGGGCCACCCGCGGTCCGGTGCGCGGCCTTTACGCCAACATCGCGCTCAGCGCCCTGACCACCGCGGGGCTGCTCGCGGCCGTCTCCTCCGGCATCCCGGCGGTGCTGCGCCTGTGGGGCGCCTGGGCGATCACCGCGGGCCTCGTCCAGCTGGCCGTCGGTGTCCTGCGGCGCGGCATGGGCGGGCAGTGGCCGATGATCGCCAGCGGCGGCATCTCCGCCCTCGCCGGGGCCTCCTTCATCGCCCAGGCGGCGAAGGACGGCGCTTCCCTGACCAACCTGGCCGGATACGCCTTCCTCGGCGGCGTCTTCTTTCTCGTCTCCGCGCTCCGACTGCGGCGCTGAGACGGAGCAGCGCGAGCCCTACCGGCCGAACACCTCGAACGGCACCGCCGGCTTGCCGCCGAACCGCTCCGCCGTCGCCTGCGCGTTCCCCGTGAGGAAGGTGCGGCAGTACGTCTCCGGGTCCTCGTCCGTCAACACCTCGATGTACGTGCGGTGTTCGAGGAGGGAGCTGATGGAGCGCTCGAGCCCGGCCGTGGCGTCGACGGCGTGGGTGGGCTGCGCGGAACCGGCGATGGCCACCCACCGCACCCCGTTCCACGGCTCGAGGCCCTGCTCGGTCAGCTCGGGGAAGATCCACCGGTTGCCCGCGTCGCCGGCCGCGTCGAGCGTGGCCCGGCCGACGGCGACGTGGTCGGGCGTGTTCCAGGCGACGCCGCCCCACGTGTCACGGTGGTTGAGGGTGATGACGAGTTCCGGACGGTGGCGGCGGATCGCTGCGGCGATGTCGCGGCGCAGCGCCGTGCCGTACTCGATGACGCCGTCCCGATGGTCGAGGAACTCGACCGTGTTGACGCCGACGACCGCCGCGCTCGCCCGCTGCTCCTGCTCGCGCAGCGGACCGCACTTCGCGGGTTCGAGGGTGTCGATGCCTGCCTCGCCCCGAGTGGCGAGTACGTAGATGACCTCGCGCCCCGCGTCCGTCCAGGCCGCGACGGCGGCGGAGCAGCCGTACTCCAGGTCGTCCGGGTGGGCGACGACGGCGAGGGCGCGCTGCCAGTCCTCCGGCATGGGCTGCAGCGGGGCTTCGGTGCTGGATCCGGGCAGGGTCATACGGGCATCGTATGACCCTGCCCGACCGTAGGGCAGTCCCTACGCCTCGCCGCGCGCCATCGCCAGCAAGCGGTCGAGCACCCGCGGTCCGCCGGCACGCAGCCCGTCGTGTTCGAACTCGTTCGTCACCCACGGCCGAAGGCCCCGGATGGTGCGGGCCGTGCGCAGTGCGTGCTCCGTGTCCACGTACATGTCGTCGTGGTAGACGGCGGCGACCGCCGGGACCTCGTTCGCGGCGAGCCGCGTCGGGTCGTACAGGGGCGCCCAGTCGGTGCGGGCCGCGACCCGCTCCGCGACCTCGCGCAGCGGCCGCAGCGCCGGGTCGCAGTCGAACTGCCACGGGTGGATGGTCTCGCCGGTGAACAGCAGCGGACCGCCGCCCGCGAGGGCCTTCTCCCCGTCGAACTGCGGGAATTCACCGCGTACGCGCTCCGCGGACCAGTCGGTGGCCCGGCCGCCCTGCGCGTAGATCGCCTCGTGCAGCACGGCGTACAGCGGGTGGGAGCGGTAGGACAGGGCGCCCGCGACCTGTTCGCAGAAGGCGTCCGACAGTTCCCACCCACCCGGAGTCCGCACGAACGCGTCCTCAAGGAGGTAGTGCAGCCGGTCGCTGCCGTCGCCCGCGCCGAGCCAGATGCCGAGGGACTGGAAGGCGGGCAGGGTCAGCCGGTAGCCGTTCGGCAGGACGGGCTCGTGCTCGAGGACGTACGCGGCGATGTTCCCTGCCCGCTCGACGTCCATCGGGTAACGGGCGTAGTGCGCCCGGACCTTGCGTTCGACACGCGGGTACGCGGCTCGGTAGACATCGTCCGCGTGGCCGTCGAGCGTCGGCAGGCCACCCGTGATGATCGCGGTCTCGAGCCCCTCCGGCGCGGACGACAGATAGCGGACGGCGCAGAAGCCGCCGAAGCTCTGCCCGAGGATCGTCCAGGGCGCGCCGCCGGTGACCTCCCGGCGGATGAACTCGCAGTCGCGCACGATCGAATCGGCTCGGAAGTGCCCCACGTAGGCCGCCTGCCGCTCGACGTCGCCGCGCAGCGGGAGCGTCTGGCGGTTGACGGTGGCTGAGGCGCCGGTGCCGCGCTGGTCGAGGAGGAGGACCCGGTAGTCCTTCAGTGCGCGGCCGAGCCAGGCCGCCGGGCCGGAGAAGCGGTTGGCGCCGAAGCCGGGACCGCCCTGGAGGTAGAGGAGCCACGGCAGGTTCTCGTGCGCGCGCCCCGGTGCGACGGCCTCACGCGCGAAGAGCTCGATGCGTTCCCCGTCGGGAAGGTCGTGATCCAGGGGTACGGAGAACCGACGGTCGGTCAGGACGACCCCGGCCTGTCGATAGCTGGCGGCGCTCAATGCGGCTCCTGTGCGGCGGTGCGGACGGTATGTCCGACCAGTTCAGCACATGGCGATCGTGCGCTGGTGGGGGCTACCCCACAGGGCGTCCCCGCACGGTGTGCGTGCGGTCCTGCGTCCTGACAGATAGGGCACAGGTCACGCCGAAGCGCCGGGCGGCCCACCGTGCGGCGTGCCGGACAGCGACTCCAGGACGACCACCGTGGTCTCGAACGACCGCTTCGCCGCATGCGCGTCCAGGTTCTTCTCGGTCTCGCGCCAGCGGTCCCACAACCGCGCCCGCTCGTCGCCCGTCGCGGCGCGCGCTCGTACGACCCGTTGGCCGTTGACCGTGTGGACGATCGCCTCCGGGTGTGCCCGCAGGTTGAGCCACCAGGCGGGCTCGCCCTCGCCCCATCCGTTCATCGCCAGCGTGACCAGGCGCGGACCGTCCTCCACGTAGGCGACGATGACGCCTCGCAGGCGGCCGGTGCGGCGGCCCGTGGTGGTCAGCCGCAGGGTGCCCCATTTGTTGAGGCGCGGCTTCCACAGCCCGACCCTGCCGCCGGAGGCCCGGTACGCGCCCCGGTGCACCGACCAGGCCAGGCGGATGAACCAGCGCGGCGGGAGCCACGGCGCTTTCGTACGGTCCTGGGCCGGCATGTCGACCTCCCCACGCACAGTTGGCGGCGGTTCCGGTCAAGCTAGCCACGGCCGTCGGCAGCGGATAGAGCCGAACGGCCCACAGGATCTAGCGCGCGCCCAGGCTCGATCCGCGCACCACCAACTCCGGCTGCAGCACCACCCGTCGGTGCTCGTGCGCCCGCTCCGGGTCGTCCGCCGCCTCGATCTCCTCCAAGAGGAGGTCCGCGGCCAGGGCGCCCATGTGGACCGCGGGCTGGCGCACCGAGGTGAGCGGGACCGCGGCCGCCGCCGCGAACTCGATGTCGTCGTAGCCGACGATCGCGATGTCGTCGGGCACCCGGACCCCGGCCGCGTACAGGGACTGCAGGACGCCGAGGGCGAGGAGGTCGTTGGCGCAGAAGACGGCGGTGGGGCGCTCGGTGAGGCCGAGGAGGCGGGCGCCCGCGTCGCGGCCCGCCGCCACGTCGAGCCGTTCGGTCGGGAGTTCGCGCAGCGCGGAGGAGGGGAGGCCGGCTTCCTCCAGGGCGCGCAGCGCGCCCTGGCGGCGGTCCTGGACCTGGTTGAGCGTGCGGGGGCCGCTGACGTAGGCGATGCTGCGGTGTCCCGCGTCGATGAGGTGGCGCACCGCGAGCGCGCCGCCGTTGACGTCGTCGACCGAGACCGAGCACTCGGTGGCGCCCTCGGCGACCCGGTCGACCAGGACGAACGGGATGTCGTGCCGGCGGAAGGCCTCGACGGTGGGGCCTGTCGCCTCGGCGGGCGTCAGGAGGACTCCGCGCACCCGCTGCTCGGCGAAGAGCGACAGGTACTCGGCCTCCTCGGCCGGGCTCTGCGCGCTGTTGCACACCATCACCCCGAGCCCGGCGTCCCGCGCGGCACGCTCGGCGCCGCGTGCGACATCCACGAAGAACGGGTTGCCCATGTCGAGGACGAGCAGGCCGATGATGCGGCTGCGTCCGGCGCGCAACTGCCGCGCCGACTCGCTGCGGACGTAGCCGAGCCGCTCGATGGCGGCCTGCACGCGGGCACGCGTCGCGTCGGCCACGGCCTCGGGCCGGTTGATCACGTTCGAGACCGTGCCCACGGACACCCCCGCTTCACGGGCGACGTCCTTGATCCCCACGGACTGTCCCATCGGGTGTGGTCCTCCTGGTGAGCTGGTGCGGCAGTCGGAGTGTACGTGGCGGGGCCCGTCCGGTGTTCGAGACATCGGACGACCGGGTGAATCGTTTCGGTCCTGAGCATCTCTCCAACAGGCGGGACACCCCTCCCCCAGCCTCCGCCCGCCCAGCCTGTCGCCCCAGTAAGGCAGGTGTGCCTCATACATACCTCATGCACGCCCCTTGCCTCTCGAGGCGCAGACCTGAATCGTTTGAACCGGAACACCTTCACCGACGAAGGGACACCCCGAGATGCGCAGCGACATACGTCGCAGAACCGTCCTCGCCGCGAGTGCGGGCGCGGTGCCCGTCATCGCGGCCGCGGCCCCCACCGCCGCCGCGGCCCCCACCGGACCAGCCGCTCTCCCCGCTCCATCCGCTCTCCCGAACGGCGCCGTCACCGGCCTCACCACCGAACACCGCGTCGACCCCCTCGGCACCGACGCCACCCGCCCCCGCTTCGGCTGGCGGCTCGGTTCGCGGAAGCGGGGCCTGGCCCAGGGCGCGTACCGGATCCGGGTGGCGTCCAGCGCCGCGCGGCTCGCCCGCGCCGACGTGTGGGACAGCGGCCGCGTGACGTCGCCCGACTCGGTGGCCGTGCGCTACGCCGGGCCCGAACTCAAGCCGTCCACCCGGTACTTCTGGTCCGTGACGGTGTGGGACGCGGACGGCCGCGAGGTCGGCACCTCCCCCGCCGCCCGTTTCGAGACCGCCCTGCTGAGCAGCGACGGCACCACCCACTGGGACGGCGCCCAGTGGATCGGCATGAAGGGCAAGAAGCCCAACTCGGCCGGCGCGCCGCTGCTGCGCAGCGAGACCGCACTGCGCGGCAAGGGCCAGGTCCGCGAGGCGCGTCTGTACGTGTCGGCGCTCGGTGTCTACGAGGCGTACGTCAACGGCGAGCGCGTCACGGTCCCCGAGGGCGAGGGCCGCACGGCCGAACTGCTCACGCCGGGCTGGACCAACTACGACACGAGCGTCAACTACATGACGTACGACGTCACGGAGTCGGTCACGCGCGGCGGCGGCCGTGCCGTGACGCTAGCCGCCGTGCTCGGCAACGGCTGGTACAACGCGCGCGTCTCGGAAGGCAGCACGTACTACTCCAAGGACGGCAATCCGCTCGCCCTCAAGGCCAAGCTCCTGATCCGGTACGCGGACGGCAGCACGCAGAGCGTCGTCACGAAGCCCGGTACCGGTTGGAAGGCCACCGACACCGGCCCCTACCGCGCCGACGACATCTACGACGGTCAGACCTATGACGCCCGCAAGGAGCTCACCGGCTGGACGGCGAGCGGCTTCGACGCCTCGAAGTGGTCGGACGTGGAGGAGGTCGGCTACGCCGCGAAGTTCCCGGCCGCCAAGCTGACCGCCTACCCCGGTGAGACGGCCCGCCTGATGGAGAAGTGGGACCGCACCCCTCAGTCGCTGACCGTCTACTCGGAGGTCACGGGCGAGGAGTCGAGCGCCAACGGCAAGGGTCGCATCGTCCCCGACCCCGCCCGCTCCACCGACGGCAGGCCGGGCCCGGTCACCCTGCGCCCCGGTGACACCGCCGTCTTCGACCTCGGCCAGAACATGGTCGGCGTCCCCCGCTACACGCTGCGCGGCACCGCCGGAGCCGAAGTCGTCGTCCGATTCGGCGAGATGCTCAACGACGACAGCAAGGGCGCGGACGGCCCCGAGGGCTCGCTGTACCGGGCCAATCTGCGCTCGGCGAAGGCCACGAGCACGTACGTCCTCAAGGGCGCGGGCGACGGCGAGACGCACCAGGACTCGCTCACCTTCTACGGCTTCCGCTATGTGTCGGTGGAGGTGACCACGAAGGACGCCGAGGTCACGGTCTCGGACCTGACCGGCAAGGTCGCCACCTCCGCGATCCGCGAGACCGGCAGCATCACGACCAACGACGACGACATCAACCAGCTGATCAGCAACGTCCATTGGGGCCAGCGCGGCAACTATCTGTGGGTGCCCACCGACTGCCCGCAGCGCGACGAGCGGCTCGGCTGGACCGGCGACACGCAGGTGTTCTCCAGCACGGGCCTCTACAACACGGACTCGGTCGCCTTCCTCAGCCACTTCGAGGACATCCTGATCGAGTCGCAGAAGACGTACGGCGTCGACGGCGCCCAGTTCACGGCGGTCGCGCCCGGCAACCGGTACAACGCCGCGGAGCCGTGCAGCGGTTGGGCGGACTGCGGGGTCGTCGTGCCGTGGACCGTGTGGCAGATGAGCGGCGACCGGACCATCATCGACCGCAGCTGGGACGCGATGGTCCGCTACATCGACTGGATCAAGAAGAAGGGCGGCGACAGCTACGCAGGACAGGGCGCGATCTTCGCCGACTGGCTCGCCTTCCAGAACACCGGCACCCAGCTGATGAGCGACGTCTACTACGCGTACAGCGTCCGCCTGATGGCACAGATGGCGAAGGCCACCGGCCGCGCCCCGGAGTCGAAGGCGTACGAGGACCTCTTCACCCGCGTCCGCCGCGCCTTCATGGCCAAGTACATCGCCGTCGACGGCGACAAGATCACCGTACGGTCCAGCCTCGGCGGCAAGCCGGTCATGGGCGGCGACCCGGAGGACAACAGCCAGTCGGCCCTCCTCTGGGTCCTCAAGCTCGGCTTCTACGACACCCAGGCCCAACGCCGGGCGCTGGTCGGTCTGTTGGCGGACAACATCGGCAACGACGCGGCGTACAAGGCCGCCCACCCCGACAGCGCCCGCGTCGACTACGCCGAGAACACCCTGTCGGTCGGCTTCCTCGGCGTGAATGTGCTGGCGCCGGTCCTCACCGACGAGGGCCGCCCCGACCTCGCGTACAAGCTGCTGCACCAGGACGCCATGCCCTCATGGCTGTACTCGGTGAAGAACGGCGCGACGACGATCTGGGAACGCTGGAACTCGTACTCCAAGGACGACGGGTTCGGCCCGGTGGAGATGAACTCCTTCAACCACTATTCGTACGGCGCGATCATGGAGTGGATGTACGCGTACATGGCGGGCATCGCCTGCGACCCCGACCACCCCGGCTTCCGGCGCTTCCGGCTCCAGCCGCACCTCGACCCGACGGGCGCCGTCACCCAGGTGTCGGCGCGGCACCTGTCGCCCTACGGCGAGATCACCAGTGAGTGGGAGCTGGCCAAGGACGGGACGCTGACGTTCGAGGCCACCGTGCCCGCCAACACGGAGGCGACGCTGAGCCTGCCCAGCGTGTCGGCGTCGTCGGTCCGCTCGGGGCGTACACCGCTCGCGCAGGTCGAGGGCGTGCGAGCCGCTGGATTCGCCGACGGCAGGGCGACGTTCCGGCTGCCGCCGGGCCAGTACCGGCTGACGAGTTCGGTGCGCTGACGCGATCGGGCGGGCCCTCCTCATCCTCCGTCGGCGCTCGGCGGAGGGCGCCAGGAGAGCCCGCTCCGCCGGGAGAGTCTTCGCCATTCGCTGGGCGTGATGCCGTACGTCTGGCGGAAGCGGCGTGAGAAGAAGGCGGGATTGCCGAAGCCCCAACTGCGCGCGACCGCCTCGATCGTGCGGTGTGCGTGAGTGGGGGCCGCGAGGTCGCTGCGGGCGCCCTCGAGCCGGCGGCGGACGATCCACTTCTCGAGGCTGAGCCCGCCGTCCGCGCACAGTCGGTACAGCGTCCGCACGGACGTGTTGTGCGCCCACGCGATGCGTTGCGGGGTGAGATCGGGTTCCCGCAGATGGGTCCGGGCGTAGGCCAAGACCCGGGTCAGGAGGGTTTCCGCGGCGACGGCGCGGCGGGTGGTGTCGTCGCCCGCGACGGACACCACCCAGGCCCGGACGAGTTCCAGGGTGGCCGAGGCCAGGGCCTCGGCTTCGGGGCCGGTGGTGACCCGGTCGGCGATGCTGTGCAGGCCGTGCACGTGGTTGATCAACAGGCGGCCGACGGGGCTGTGTTCGAGCGTCGGGATCGCGGTGCGGATCGACTCCTCTGGCAGGCCGAGGCGTTCGGTGTCGAACATCAGGGCAAGCGTGCTGCCGAGCCCCGACCACCAGTACTCGTACCCGGCGGGCATGTGTTGCAGAGTCGCGCTGTTCGGGCCGATGCGCTGGTGGTGGTCGGTCCAGGAGAAGCCGCCGGATCCTTGGCGATGAATATTGATCGCGACGGTGTCGAGCGCGTCGCGTCGCGCCTGCCGGAGTGAGCGGGAGACGCGCATCCCGGTGCCCTGGGTGTGGAAGAGCGTCAGTGGGCCGAGGGGCCAGAGTTCGAGGCGTTGCCAGACCGTTCCCTCGGGCTCCTCTCCCTGGACGGAGGAGACACCGCCGGCGCCGGCGGCCACCGCTTCGAAGGCCGCGATCCGGTCGCCGACCGGAAGGTCGCTTGTGTCGAGGACGAGCACAACGCCTCCCCTGCCGGCGGCGTCCTGTCGCCGCCCGATGCGCCAGTGTCCGCCGCGTGCGTCTTGCCGGGCAAAGGTGAATGTACGCAGCACGGTCCTGCCCGAATGCCTCCTGGGGCGCACGGTGCGGCAGGTGCGGAGAGTCGCGCGCGGCCAGGGTCGTGGCACGGAGAGGACAGGCACCGACAGGCAGGGGCAAGCCGACGGGCGACACCCGTGCCACGCTCCCGCACAAGTCCTTCACAACTATGGGGTGCGGCGAGAGGTGCTGGGTATGACCTTCCACGGCCGGTCCGACGAGCGCGCACCACTCGACCTGCTGGTCGCGGACTTGCGTCAGGGACTGAGTGGGGTCGTCTTCCTGCAGGGCGACGCGGGGATCGGCAAGAGCGCACTGATCGACCACGTGGTCACGGAGGCGGCGGACCTTCGGGTGCTGCGGTTGGCGGGGATCGAGGCGGAGGCAGGGTTCGCGTTCGCCGCGCTGCAACGGCTGCTGGTTCCGTTCCAGGACGAACTGAAGGAAGGCGGCGCGTTGTTGCCGCTCCAGCAGGAGGCGCTGAAGGTCGCCTGCGGGCTGGCCGACGGGCCTCCGGCGGACCGGTTCCTGGTGGGGCTCGCCCTGCTGGCCTTTTTCGCGGACAAGGCCAAGCTGCGTCCGGTGCTGTGCTGTGTCGACGACGCCTGCCTGCTCGACCGGGACTCCCTGGAGGTGTTCGCCTTCGTGGGCCGTCGGCTGCACGCCGAGGGAGTCGGCTTCGTGTTCGCCGCCAGGTCCGGTTTCGACATCCCGCCCGGCCTGCCCGTCGTACCGGTCCCCGGACTGGCCGAGCCGGACGCGCTGGAGCTGCTGCGGTCCGTGGCGGACGGTCCTCTCGACCCCGTGGTCGGGGCCCGCATCGTGGCGGCGACCGGCGGCAACCCCCGAGCGCTGAGCGACCTCGGCCGGGAGCTCTCCGCCGAGCACCTCGCCGGCTCCCTCGCCCTGCCCGAGCCCTTACCCGTGGGGAGCCGGCTGGAGGAGCACTACCGGCAGCAGGTACGCGGGCTGCCCGACGCCACGCGCGCGTGGCTGGTGCTCGCCGCCGCCGAGCCCAGCGGTGACCTCCACTATCTCGCGCGCGCGGCGCACCTGTTGGGAATCGCGGCGGACGCGTCGGGGCCCGCCGAAGGCGCCGGGATGGTGACATTGCGCGCCGCCGTGGAGTTCCCGCATCCGCTGGTGCGCTCGGCCGTGTACGGCGGTGCCACGAGCGTGCAACGGCGCGCTGCGCACCGCGCGTTGGCGGAGGTCACGGACCGGCCGGACGACCGGGATCTTCGCGCGTGGCATCTCGCCGCCACCGTTCCCGGCCGGGATGCCGCCGTGGCGGACGAGGTGGAGCGTGCCGCCGACCGGGCCGCGACACGCGGCGGGCATGCGGCACGGGTGACGTTCATGACGCGGGCGGCGGAACTCTCGCCGGACGGCGGTGCCCGGGCCGGGCGGTTTCTCGCCGCCGCCGAGGCCGCCGTCGCCGCCGGAGCGCCACGGCAGGCCGACGTGCTGCTGGGGGCGGTCGACGTCGGTCTGTTGAGCGAGGCGGGGCGGGCGGGCGCGCTGCTGGTTCAGGCCGGGGTCGTCGACGGCCTGGGCGGGCCCGATGCCCCCGCGCGGGCGTCGGCGCTGTGCCTCGCTGCCGCGTCGGCGTACGGGAATCGGGAGCCAGGCCGCAAGCGCCAAGCTTTTCTGCACGCAGCCGAGTTGACGTTCACCGCAGGGCACCGCGCCCCCGCCACGACGGCTGCCGAGATCGCACGTGCGGTGGACTCCCTGGCAGCGTCCGGGCCGCCGACGGGCATCGACGAACTGCTGCGCGGCTTCACCGTCCTGGCCGGTGCCGGCTATGAACAGGCCGTTCCCCAGCTGCGCAAGGCCCTGACGGCGCTGCTCGCACCAGGCACGCCCGACGACGTGGTGCTGGGCGGCTACGGATTGGGCGTCTGGTTCTCCACCCTGTTGTGGGACCACAACGCCCGTACCGCCCTGTTGGAGCGCGCCGATGGCATCGCCCGGCGGCGCGGAGCCCTGGGACACCTCGACGCGATCCTCTCCTGCTCCGCCATGGCCGAGACCACGCTGGGACATCTGGCGGCCGCCGAGACACTGGAGGCCGACGGCCGGCAGCTCCGGGCGGCGATGGGCAGACCCACGGCACAGCCGCAGCATTACCGGAACGCCGAGTTGCTGGCCTGGCGTGCCGTCGACAACGGCCCGCGGGAAGCACTGCACCGGGCCCTTGAGGACGCGCGCGCACGCGGCGACGGAGCGCTGGCGTCCCTCGCGCACGGCGGCGTGCTGATCCTCGCGCTGGGAAGCGGGGACTACGCCTCGGCCCGCCCAGTGGCGGAAGAGCTCGTCCGGCCCGATGCACTCGGGCTGCACTCCCGGCACCTGCCGGCGGTCGTCGAGGTGGGCGTGCGCTGCGGGGACCGTACGCTGGCGACCGCGGCCCTGCGCATCCTGGGCGTCCGGGCCACGGCCGCAGGCACGCCGTGGGCGCTGGGGCTACTGGCGCGCTCGCGGGCCCTGCTCGCCGGGGCTGGGGACGCCGAGCCGCTGTACCGCGGGGCCATAGATCTGCTGTCCCGGACGAGCGCGGAGGCCGATCTGGCCGTCGCCCACTTGCTGTACGGCGAATGGCTGCGCCGGCGAAGGCGCCGCAGGGACGCACGGGCGCCGCTGCGGACCGCCCTGACCATGTTCCGGGCGATGGACGCGGGCGCCTTCGCCCAGCGTGCCGCGCGCGAACTGGCCGCCACTGGAGCGCACTTGACCAAGGTTCCCGAAGGCGCGCGGGAGCCGCTGACCTCGCAGGAGCTGAGGATCGCCCACCTGGCGGCGCAGGGCGCGACCAACGCCGAGATCGCCACGCAGATGATCATCAGCGCCAGCACGGTCGACTACCACCTGCGCAAGGTGTTCCGGAAGCTGGACGTGCCCTCACGGCGCCGGCTCGCCGAGGCCCTACGCGCGTGACCACGCCCACTACGCGGCGCACGTGATGCGGCGACCGCCCGGACCGGCGAACCATCGGAGTGTCACAGCCAACCCCTCCTCGGTCGGGAGCAGTTCATGCCCTACGTCACCACATCCGACGGTGCGCAGATCTTCTACAAGGACTGGGGTACGGGCCGTCCCGTCGTCCTCAGCCACGGCTGGCCCCTGAACTCCGACAGCTGGGAGGCCCAGCAGCTGTTCCTGGCCACCCACGGCTACCGCGCCATCGCCCACGACCGGCGCGGCCACGGCCGCTCCACACAGACGTGGAGCGGCAACGAGATGAACACCTACGCCGACGACCTGGCCACGCTCATCGACACCCTGGACCTGCGCGACGTCACCCTGGTCGGCTTCTCCACCGGCGGCGGCGAGGTCGCGCGTTACGTCGGCCGCCACAGCACCGCCCGTGTCGCCCAGGTCGTCCTCGTCTCCGCGGTGCCGCCGTTCATGCTCAAGACGGCCGACAACCCCGGCGGTGTCCCCGTCGAGACCTTCGATGCCATCCGGGCCGGTTCGCTCGCCGACCGCTCGCAGCTCTACCGCGACCTGGCCGACGGCCCGTTCTTCGGCAACAACCGGCCCGGTGCCGATGTCTCCCAGGGGATCCGGGAGGCGTTCTGGCTCCAGAGCATGCAGGCCGGGCACCGGAGCGCGTACGAGTGCGTCGCGGCGTTCTCCGCGACCGACTTCCGCGCCGACCTGGACGCCATCGACGTGCCCACGCTGGTCGTCCACGGCGACGACGACCAAGTCGTGCCCTTCGAGGTCGGCGGCAAGGCGTCCGCCGCCCGCATCAAGAACGCGACGCTGAAGGTCTACCCGGGCGCGCCGCACGGCATCACCGACACGCACAAGGACCAACTCGGCGCCGATCTGCTGGAGTTCCTCAACTCCTGATCACGTGAACCGACGCCGCTCCGAGCCCGGCACACGGTTTCCGCACGGCCCTTCCCTGCCTGCCCGCTTCAGAAGGAGTCACCATGAATCCCGGTCATCCTCCGCGCCGCCGTGTCCTCGGTGGCGCGCTCGCGGCCGGCGCCGCGACCCTCGTCGGCGCCGCCGCCCCCGCATCGGCCGCGTCCGCCGAAAGGTCCGGCGGCGCGAAACCGACGGTCGTCCTCGTGCACGGCGCGTTCGCCGACGCCTCCGGGTTCAACGCCACCATCGGGCTGCTGCACAAGAGCGGCTTCCCGGTGATCGCGCCGGCGAACCCGCTGCGGGACACCGCGGGCGACGCCGCGTACATCTCCAGCGTGCTGGACACCCTCACGGGACCGGTGATCCTGGCCGCCCACTCCTACGGCGGCATCGTCATCACCAACGCCGCCCGCGGGCACGCGAACGTCAAGGCCCTGGTGTACCTGGGGGCGTTCGCGCCCGACGAGGGCGAGAGCGCGCTGCAACTGGCGCAGCAGTTCCCCGGCAGCGAGCTGGGGGCCGCGCTCGTTCCGCGCCCCTATCCCCTGCCCGGCGGCGGCGAGGGCACGGACGGCTACATCGCGGCCGAGAAGTTCCAGGCGGTGTTCGCGGCCGATCTGCCCGCGTCCGAGACACGTCTCATGGCCGTCACGCAGCGCCCCGGTTCAGTCGAAGGGCTCAGCGGCCCGAGCGGCGCGCCCGCCTGGAAGAGCATCCCTTCCTGGTATCTGATCCCGACCCAGGACAAGGTCATCCCGCCCGCCGTCCAGCGGTTCATGGCCAAGCGCGCCGGCAGCAAGGTGAAGGAGATCCGCTCCTCGCACGTCGTCATGATCTCCCACCCGCAGGCCGCCGCCGACGTCATCAAGTCCGCCTACGTCGCCACCCGTTGAAGGGTCCATCCGTGAAACCCGACACGATCGTCCTCATCCACGGCTTCTGGGTCACGCCCCGCAGCTGGGAACACTGGATCACGCACTACCAGGCCAAGGGCTTCCGGGTGCTCGCGCCCGGCTACCCCGGCTTCGAGGTGGAGGTGGAGGCCCTCAACGAGGATCCGACACCCATCGAGCAGCTCTCCGTCCCCGCGATCATCTCGTCGCTGGAGAAGCTGATCGACGGCCTCGACACCCGGCCGATCCTCATGGGGCACTCCGCGGGCGGGGTGTTCACCCAGATCCTGCTGGACCACGGCTACGGCGCCTGCGGCGTCGCGATGAACTCCGCCCCCACCGAAGGCGTCGCGGTCATCCCCCTGGCGCAGGCCAAGGCGACGTTCCCGGTGCTGAAGAACCCCGCCAACCGGCACAAGGCCGTCGGCTTCACCTACGACCAGTGGCGCTACGCCTTCACCAACACCTTCCCCGAGGACCAGGCGCGGGCGGCGTACGAGCGCTACCACATCCCCGCTTCCGGCCATGTGTTCTGGGGCAGCGCGCTGGCCAACATCCACCCCGGTCATGCCGATTCGTACGTCGACTACCACAACGACAAGCGCGCGCCTCTGCTGTTCATCTCCGGTGAGAACGACCACCTGATGCCACCGAAGATCCAGCGTTCCAATGCCAAGCACTACAAGTCGGGGGCCCTGACCGAAATCATCGAATACGCGGGACGCTCCCACCTGATGCCGGCGCAGGACGGCTGGGAGGAGATCGCCGACCATGCCCTCGAGTGGGCGCTGGCTCATTCCTGACGGCGAGGTGTGAACTCGGATCCGTACGGCAAGTCCGGTCGCACCCGGCCCCGTTCGGTCGCCCTCCGGTCTCGTTCGGGCGAGTTCCGGCACAGCTCTTCTGCCGCGACGGTGTCCGTCAGACTGTCCGTTTCCGAGACGGGGCGATGCGCCGAGGGGGCCTTTCGTGGGCGGGGCCATCATGGACGGACCGAGGGGCAATCTGCCGCCCGCGCGGACGGAGTTCGTAGGGCGGCGGGCCGAACTGGAGGCCGTGGGCCGCCTGTTGGCCGCCTCCCGGCTGACGACGCTGACCGGGGTGGGCGGAGTGGGCAAGACCCGCCTGGCCCGGCAGGCGTGCGAGGCGGCGGGAGAGGACTACCCGGACGGTGTCTGGCTGGTCGAGCTGGGCCAGCTTCGGATGCCGGGGCTGGTGTACGGCGTGGTGGGCGAGGCGCTTCCGCTGGCCGATCCGACCTCGCGCCCCATGCGCGAGGTGCTGTGCGAGTGGCTGGCCGACCGCCATCTGCTGCTGCTCATGGACGGGTGCGAACACCTGCTCCCGACGTGTGCGCGGGCGGTGGAGGTGCTGCTGGCCGCCGCACCCGGCGTACGCGTTCTGGCCACCAGTCGCCAGCCCCTCGCCATCCGCGGCGAACGGCTGCTGCGGGTGCCCCCCATGCCCCTGCCGCCTCCCCCGACCCGCGGGGCGGACGGCGGGGCGGAGGAGACGAGCGAGGCGGTGGCCCTCTTCGTCCGGCGGGCCGCCACCGCCGCACCGGGGTTCACGCTGAGCGGGCGGAACCGGGCGGACACGGAGGAGGTCTGCCGCCGCCTCGACGGCATCCCGCTCGCCCTGGAGCTGGCCGCGGCCCGGCTGAGCGAGCTGTCCGTGCCGGAGCTGCTGGGACGGCTGCGGAGCCGCTTCGAGGTGCTCGCCGACACCCCGGCCAAGGCGTCGCCGCCGGCATCGCCGCGGCACCGGACGTTGCGGACCACCATCGGCTGGAGCCATGAGCTGTGCACGCCACCGGAACGCCTCGCTTGGGCCCGTCTGTCGGTGTTCCTCGGCGGCTTCGAAAAGGAGGCGGCGGAATGGGTCTGCGCGGGCGGGCCACTGGCGGCCGATGAGGTGGCCGGGGTGCTGTCCGCGCTGGTGGACAAGTCGATTCTCCAGCGCGCGGACACTCCCCAGGGCCCCCTGTATTCGATGCTGGACACGGTGCGCGAGTACGGCCTGGAGTGGCTGGCCCGCGTCGGCGACCAGCCGGCTCTTGAGGCGCGGCACCGGGACTACTACCGCTACCTGGCCCGCGCCGGTGCGTCGGAGTGGTGCGGACCCGACCAGATGGCCTGGTCCGAGCGGCTGACCGCCGCGCACAGCAACCTGCGCGTCGCCCTGGATCACTGCCTGGCCCATCCGGACCCGCGTCTCGCACTGGAGATGGCGGGCAGCCTGTGGTTCTTCTGGTTCGGCTGCGGCTTCCTGCGCGAAGGGAGCCACTATCTGGACCGGGCGCTGGGCAGGAAGCCGGACGCCGGGCCCGGCTCCGAACGGTTCTGGGCGCTGTGGGCGCGCGGTCTCGTGACGCTCGGCCAAGGCGATTTCGAAGCCACCGCCGCGCTGCACGAGGTCTGCACGCCCATGGCACGACAGCTGGGCGATCCGGCGGCGGTCGCGGCCGCGCTCTACCTCGAAGGCACGTATCCGGCGATGACCGGCAGGCCCGCGGACGCGCTCGTGCTGCTCGACGACGCGGCCCGGTCGCCCGACTGCGGCGGCGGGTTCCTCGCCGCCCGTTTCCTGACCCACTGCACCGTGTGGTTCGCCCATCTCCAGCTGGGCCGGTCCGACCGTGCCGAGGCGACGGCCACGCTCCTGCGCCGGGAGAGCGAGGCGTGCGGCGAGCAGTGGATGCGCGGCTATGCCCTGTACTTCCTGTCCATGGCCGCACTGACCAACGGCGACCCGGCCACGGCCGTCCGGCACGCCCGCACCTCGCTCGACATCAAGTGGCGGCTGCACGACACCCTGGGAGCCGCGCTGACCCTGGACGCACTGGCCCCGGCCCTCGCCGCGATCGACCCGGAGAGGGCCGCCCGCCTGCTCGGCATCGCCGACACCCTCTGGCGTTCCTTCGGCCTGGCGCAGATGGGATCACCCGGGCTCATCGCCGCCCGGCGCACCTGCGCCCAGCAGATCCGTGGGGTCATCGGCGACGCGTCCTATGAGGCGGCCTACAAGACCGGACTGGAAACCCGCCCGGAGGACTGCGTCGCACGGGCTCTCGCCACGGCGGACCGGTAATGGCCGGCCCGCTCAGCCCAGCACCTTGCACGAGCCCCGCACCACCAACTCCGGCCGCAGTATGACGTGTTGGTGCTGATGGGTGCTCGCCTGCTCTCCCGTCTCCTCCAGGAGCAGCCGCGCCGCCGTCGCGCCGAGGGTGACGGCGGGCTGGCGGACCGAGGTGAGCGGGACCGTGGCGGCCGAGGCGAATTCGATGTCGTCGTAGCCGATCAGCGACATGTCGTCGGGGACCCGGACCCCGGCCGCGTAGAGGGATTGGAGGACGCCGAGGGCGAGGAGGTCGTTGGCGCAGAAGACGGCGGTGGGGCGGTGGGCGAGGCCGAGGAGGCGGGCGCCCGCGTCGCGGCCCGCGGCCACGTCGAGGCGGTCCGTGGGGAGTTCGTAGAGGTGGGTGGCGGGCAGGCCCGCTTCGGCGAGTGCCTTGTGGGCGCCCGCGCGGCGGTCCTGCACCTGTTTGAGGTGGGGCGGTCCGCTGACGTAGGCAATGGAGCGGTGGCCCGCGTCGACGAGGTGGCGGAGGGCGAGCGCGCCGCCCGCCACGTCGTCGACCGCCACCGAGCAGCCCGGTTCGTCGCCCGCGACGCGGTCCACGACGACGTACGGGATGCCGTGGCGACGGAAGTCGCGCAGTGTGGCGCCGCTGGGGTCGGCCGGGGTGATGAGGGCGCCGCGCACCCGCTGCTCGGCGAACATCGACAGGTACTCGGCCTCCACGGCGGGGCTCTGCGCGCTGTTGCACACCATTACCCCGAGCCCCGCCCGGCGCGCGGCACGTTCGGCGCCGCGCGCGAGGTCCACGAAGAACGGGTTGCCCATGTCGAGGACGAGCAGGGACACGATCCGGCTGTGCCCGGCCCGCAGTTGGCGCGCGTACTCGCTGCGTACGTAGCCGAGGCGGGCGATGACCTGCTGGACGTGGCGGCGGGTGGGCTCGGACACCCGGTCGGGCTGGTTCAGGACGTTGGAGACGGTGCCGACGGAGACCGCCGCCTCCCGGGCGACGTCCTTGATGCCGACCGTCGCCCGGCCCGGGCCGCGTTCACGCAAGGTGGAAGACCTCGGTGAGCGGGCGCATCGCGGCGTCGGGCGCCTGCCCGTCCAACGCCTCGAAGAACTCGCCCATTTCGGCCTGCCACCGGGCGTTCACCTCGGTGGCGTCCATCGCGGCGCGCGCCTTGTCGAAGTCCTCGGTCTCCAGGTAGCCGACGAGCAGTCCGTCCTCGCGCAGGAAGAGCGAGTAGTTGTGCCAGCCGGTGGCGGTCAGGGCCTCGCGCATCTCCTGCCACACGTCCGCGTGGCGGGCGCGGTACTCCTCGATGCGGTCGGCCTTGACCTTGAGCAGGAAGCAGACCCGCTGCATGTCACTCATGTCCCTTGCCCCGCTCAGAACTTGTAGTCGTCGATGTTCGACTTGTTGAAGACGGTCGGCTTGCCGAGGGTGACGACGCCGTCCTTCTCGATGGTGTACTCGCCCATGTCCCCGGCCTTGAACTTCTCGCCCGCCTTGCCGGTGATCTGCCCGGACTCCAGGGCGACGGCGGTGTGCGCGGCGAGCGCGCCGAGCTTCGCCGGGTCCCACAGCTCGAACGCCTCGACGGTGCCGTTCTTGACGTAGGCGCGCATGTCGTTGGGGGTGCCGAGGCCGGTCAGCTTGACCTTGCCCTTGTACTTGGAGCCCGACAGGTACTGGGCGGCCGCCTTGATGCCGACGGTGGTCGGGGAGATGATCCCCTTCAGCTTCGGGTGCTCCTGGAGGAGTCCCTGGGTCTGCTGGAACGACTTCTGCGCGTCGTCGTCCCCGTAGGCGGTCGTGACGAGCTTGATGTCCTTGTAGGCGGGCTTCTTCAGCTCGTCCTTCATGTACTTGATCCACGTGTTCTGGTTGGTGGCCGTCTGGGCCGCCGAGAGGATCGCGATCTCGCCCTTGTTGCCGATCTGCTTGGCCATCTCCTGGACCTGGGTGCGGCCGAGGTCCTCGGCGCTGGCCTGGGAGACGAAGACGTTGCGGCAGTCGACCTTGGTGTCGGAGTCGTACGTGACGATGCTGACGCCGTTCTTCATGGCCTGCTTGAGCGCGGTGCACAGGGCGCCCGGGTCCTGCGCGGACACGGCGATGGCGTCGGCCTGCTGCTGGGTCAGGGTGTTGACGTAGGAGACCTGTCCGGAGGTGTCGGTGCCGGAGCTGGTGCCGACCTCCTTGTACGTCGAGCCGAGCTGCTGCACCGCCTTCTTGCCACCGTTGTCGGAGGTGGTGAAGTACGGGTTGTTGACCTGCTTGGGCAGGTAGGCGACCGTGAGGCCCTTCTTGGTCTTGGCGTTCGGGTCGGCCTTTCCGGCGGCTGCCGACTTGGCGTCCTCCTTGTTGGAGTCCGACTTGGTGGTGCCGCCGCAGGCGGAGGCGCCGAGGACGAGGGCGGTGGTCACGGCGAGGGCCGCGGTGAGCCGGCGCGTCTTCTGGGACATGGCGGTTCCTTACGTGGTGTGGGCGGGGGTGAGTGGTACGGGTGGGCGCCTCAAGTGACCGCGGTGATCGTCCTCTTGCGGGACCTCGACTGCGCGATCTGGCGGCCGACGCGCGGCGCGAGCACCGAGATCACGAGCAGCACGCCGGTGACGACGATCTGCGACTGCGCGGAGACGTTGAGCAGGCTCATCACGTTCTGCAGCGTGCCGAGCAGGAACACACCGGCGATGGCGCCGCCGAGGGTGCCCTTGCCGCCGTCGAAGTCGATGCCACCGAGCAACACGGCGGCGATGACGGAGAGTTCGAGCCCGGTGGCGTTGTCGTAGCGGGCGCTCGCGTAGTGCAACGCCCAGAAGACGCCGGTGAGCGCGGAGAGCACCCCGGTCGTCACGAACATCGACAGCTTGAGCCGCTTCACCCGCACGCCGGCGAACCGGGCGGCCTCCTCGTTCGCGCCGATCGCGAAGAGGGAGCGGCCCATGCGGGTGGCGTGCAGCACGACGATCGCGATGGCGAGGAGGACGACGAAGGGCAGGGCGGCGTACGGGATGAACGTGTCGCCGATCCGGTTCGCGCCGAAGTCCAGGTACTGGGAGGGGAAGTCGGTGACCGAGTCCGAGCCGAGGACGATCTGCGCGATGCCCCGGTAGGCGGCCATGGTGCCGATGGTGACGGCGAGGGACGGCAGGCCGAGGCGGGTCACGAGCAGCCCGTTGATCAGGCCGCAGACGACGCCGAGCAGCAGGCACAGCGGGATGATCGTCTCGATGGCCATGCCGTTGTTCCACAGCGCGCCCATCACGGCACCGGACAGGCCGACCGTGGAGCCCACCGACAGGTCGACCTCGCCGGAGATGACGAGCATCGTCATCGGCAGCGCGATGATCGCGATGGGCAGTGTGTTGCCGATCAGGAACGACAGGTTCAGCGCGTTGCCGAAGTTGTCGACGAACGCGAACGAGCAGAGCAGCAGCACGATCAGCAGGGCGCCGACGGCGGTGTCCCAGCGCACCGAATGCTTCAGGGATTCAGGCATGGCGGGCGCTCCTCATCTGTGCGGCCTGCTTGCGCAGCACTGCGGCGACGCGCAGCGCGACGATCCGGTCGACGGCGATGGCGAGCAGCAGCAGGATTCCGTTGATGGCGGTGACCCAGACGGAGCTGACGCCGATGGCGGGCAGCACGCTGTTGATGGAGGTCAGCAGCAGGGCGCCGAGCGCGGCTCCGTAGACGGTTCCGGAGCCGCCGGTGAAGGCGACGCCGCCGACCACGACGGCGCTGACGACGGTGAGTTCGTAGCCATTGCCGGTGCCGGAGTCGACGTTGCCGAAGCGCGCCAGGTACAGGGCACCCGCGAGCCCGGCGAGCGCCCCGCACAGCACGTACGCGGTCATGATGCGCTTGCGGACGGGGATGCCGGCGAGGTTCGCGGCCTCGGGGCTGGAGCCGAGCGCGTACATCTCGCGGCCGCTGCGGTAGCTGCGCAGGTAGTAGCCGACGCATACCAGGACGGCGACGGCGAGCAGCGCCAGATAGGGCACGACCCAGATGCCGTCGTGGCCGAAGTCGACGAAGCCGTCGGGCAGGTCGGCGGCGACGATCTGCTGCGAGCCGACCCAGATGGAGTCGATGCCGCGCACCACGTACAGCGTGCCGAGGGTGACGACGAGGGCGGGCACCTTGCCGAGGCTGACGAGCGCGCCGTTCAGGACGCCGAAGACGGTGCCGATGGCGACGGCGTACACGACGGCGATCAGCGAACTGCCGCCGCCCTGAAGGTAGTCACCGGCGGCGAAGGCGGAGATGCCGAGCACGGAGCCGACGGACAGGTCGACGTTGCGGGTGATGACGACGATCGCCTGGCCGGTGGCGACGAGGACGAGAATGGTGGCGTTGAGGAGGAGGTCCTTGACGCCCTGCTGCGACAGGAACTCGGTGTTCGACACCTGCGTGGCGAGCAGCATCACCACGAGCACGGCGGCGACGGCGAGTTCGCGCGCCTTGAACACCTTGTCGAGGAGGCGACGGCCCGCGGTGGGCGGTGGCGCCGCGTCCTCGCGGACGGGTGGTGCGGTGATGGTCATGCGGTGCTCCTTGCGGTGCGAGCGGCGTGTGCGGGTACGGACGTCACGCGGCCCTCCCCGTGGCCGCCGCCATCACGGACTCCTCGTTCGCCTCCGCGCGCGGCAGTTCCGCGGAGAGCCGTCCCTCGTGCATCACGAGCACCCGGTCGGCCATCCCGAGGATCTCGGGCAGGTCGGACGAGATCATCAGGACCGCGACACCCTCCGCCGCGAGCGAGGACAGCAGCCGGTGCACCTCGGCCTTCGTGCCGACATCGATGCCGCGCGTGGGCTCGTCCACGATGAGCACCTGCGGGCCCGTGGCGAGCCACTTGGCGAGGACGACCTTCTGCTGGTTGCCGCCGGAGAGCGTGCCGACGACATCGGCGAGGCGTGCGTACTTGACCTGGAGCTTCACCGACCAGTCCAGGGACCGGCTGCGCTCCGCCTTGCGGTTCATGAGGCCCGCGCGGGAGGTGTCGGCGAAGCCGGTGAGCCCGATGTTGCGCTCGATGGACATGTCCATCACGAGGCCCTGGGCCCGCCGGTCCTCCGGGACGAGAGCCAGACCCGCGTGCATGGCGAGGCTCGGCGCGCCGGGCTTGAGCTTCTGCCCGAGCACCTCGACCTCGCCGCCGTCGAAGCGGTCGACGCCGAACACGGCGCGGGCCACCTCGCTGCGGCCCGCGCCGACGAGCCCGGCGAGGCCGACGATCTCGCCGCGCCGCACCTCGAAGGACACGTCGGTGAACACACCCTCGCGGGTCAACCGGCTGACCTTCAGGGCCACTTCACCGAGTTCGGTGTCCTGCTTGGGGTAGAGCTCGTCGAGGTCGCGGCCGACCATGCGGCGCACCAGCTCGTCCTCGGTGAGTCCTTCGACCGGCTCGCTCGCCACCCACGCCCCGTCGCGCAGCGTCGTCACCCGCTGGCACAGCTCGAAGATCTCCTCCAGGCGGTGCGAGATGAACAGGACCGCCGCACCCTGTTCGCGCAGCGTCCGTACGACGCCGAACAGTCGGGCCACCTCGCTGCCGGTGAGCGCGGCCGTCGGCTCGTCCATGATCAGCACGCGGGCGTCGAAGGACAGCGCCTTGGCGATCTCGACGAGCTGCTGGTCGGCGATGGACAGGCCGCGGGCCGGCTGGTCCGGGTCGAGCTCCACGCCGAGCCGCTTGAACAGGGCCGCGGTGGCGTCCTTGACCGTGGCGTGGTCGACGCGACCGAAGGAGCGGCGCGGCTGGCGGCCCATGAAGATGTTCTCGGCGATGGACAGGTCGGGGAAGAGCGTCGGCTCCTGGTAGATGACGGCGACACCGGCGTCGCGGGCGTCGGCGGGGCCGTGGAACTCGACCGGGGAACCGTCGAGCAGCACCGTCCCGGTGTCCGGGCGGTGCACCCCGGCGAGGGTCTTGATGAGCGTCGACTTTCCCGCGCCGTTCTCACCGGCGAGGGCGTGCGCCTCGCCCGCGTGCAGGCTCAGCGACACACCGCGCAGGGCGCGCACGGCACCGAAGGACTTGCTCACCCCCTCCAGGGCGAGCACCGGAGTGGTCTCCGGCTCAGGTGGCGTCATGACAGGTCTCCAGGGGTCGAAGGGCACCCGACGTGAAATGTTTCAGTGAAACGTTCCGGAAGCTAGCCACGCCCCGGCGCCCTGGTCAAGGGGTCTGAACGGCCGGAATACATCGACGTACGAAACGATTCCGTAACGCGCCGGAGTTGGCGCGCACCCCCTTGACGCACCCCACGAGGGGGACTAGCTTCGCTGCACAATGAATCGATTCACACACGGTCGATTCAGAGACGATTCAGCAGACGGCTCGCAGACCCGTGTACTCAGAGGTGGACATGCCTGACATCGCTGCCGTGAAGGCCGCACTCGCCAACCAGCGGATCGAGACGCCTTCCTGGGGCTACGGCAACTCCGGCACCCGGTTCAAGGTGTTCGC
Organism: Streptomyces sp. UC4497; assembly: GCF_054871485.1. Taxonomy (NCBI): domain Bacteria; kingdom Bacillati; phylum Actinomycetota; class Actinomycetes; order Kitasatosporales; family Streptomycetaceae; genus Streptomyces; species Streptomyces sp. UC4497. The sequence continues at coordinate 163,718 of NZ_JBTYHB010000001.1, forward strand.
CCAGGCCGGTGTGCCCCGCACGCCCCGCGAGAAGCTCGACGACGCCGCGAAGGTGCACGAGTTCACCGGCATCGCCCCGAAGGTCGCGCTGCACATCCCGTGGGACAAGGTCGACGACTACGCGACCCTGTCGGCGTACGCCAAGGAGCGCGGTGTCGAGCTCGGCACCATCAACTCCAACACCTTCCAGGACGACGACTACAAGCTCGGCAGCGTCTGCCACCCGGACCCGGCGGTGCGCCGCAAGGCGGTCGACCACCTCCTGGAGTGCGTCGACATCATGGACGCGACAGGTTCCAAGGACCTGAAGATCTGGCTCGCCGACGGCACCAACTACCCGGGCCAGGACGACATCGTGGCCCGCCAGGACCGCCTCGCAGAGTCCCTCGCCGCCGTCTACGAGCGCCTCGGCGACGACCAGCGACTGCTCCTGGAGTACAAGTTCTTCGAGCCGGCCTTCTACACGACGGACGTGCCGGACTGGGGCACCTCGTACATGCAGTGCATGAACCTGGGTGACAAGGCGCAGGTCGTGGTCGACACCGGTCACCACGCGCCGGGCACGAACATCGAGTTCATCGTGGCGCTGCTGCTGCGCGCGAAGAAGCTCGGCGGCTTCGACTTCAACTCCCGCTTCTACGCGGACGACGACCTGATGGTGGGCTCCGCCGACCCGTTCCAGCTCTTCCGCATCCTGCACGAGGTCGCGAAGAACGGCGGCTTCGACCCCGAGACCAACGTGGCGTTCATGCTCGACCAGTGCCACAACATCGAGGCGAAGATCCCGGCGGTCATCCGCTCCGTGATGAACGTGCAGGAGGCCACCGCGAAGGCGCTGCTCGTGGACCGCGAGGCGCTGAGCGCCGCGCAGGCCTCGGGCGACGTGCTGACCGCGAACGCCGTGATCATGGACGCGTACAACACCGACGTGCGGCCGCTCCTGGCGGAGTGGCGCGAGGAGCAGGGGCTCGCGGCGAACCCCGTCGCCGCGTACGCCGCCTCCGGGTGGCAGGAGCGGATCGCGGCCGAGCGGGTCGGCGGGGAGCAGGCGGGGTGGGGCGCGTAACCACCTGCCCGCAGTTCACCGCAGTCAACTCCTCAGGAATTTAGGACCTTTCATGGCTACGCACCCTCAGGTCGCCGCCCTCCTCGACCGCTCGAACCGGCTCGGCGCCGACCCCCGCAACACCAACTACGCCGGCGGCAACACCTCCGCCAAGGCCACCGAGACGGACCCGGTCACCGGCGGCGACGTCGAGCTGATGTGGGTCAAGGGCTCCGGCGGCGACCTGGGCACGCTCACGGAGGCCGGCCTGGCAGCGCTGCGCGTGGACCGGCTCAAGGCGCTCACCGAGGTGTACCCGGGCGTGGAGCGCGAGGACGAGATGGTCGCCGCGTTCGACTACTGCCTGCACGGCAAGGGCGGCGCCGCGCCGTCCATCGACACGGCCATGCACGGCCTGGTGGACGCGGCGCATGTCGACCATCTGCACCCGGACTCCGGCATCGCGCTGGCCTGCGCCGCCGACGGCGAGAAGCTGACCGCCGAGTGCTTCGGCGAGAAGGTCGTGTGGGTGCCGTGGCGGCGTCCCGGCTTCCAGCTCGGCCTGGACATCGCGGAGATCAAGGCCGCGAACCCGGAGGCGATCGGCTGCATCCTCGGCGGCCACGGCATCACGGCGTGGGGCGACACGGCCGAGGAGTGCGAGGCCAACTCGCTGTACATCATCCGCACCGCCGAGACGTTCCTCGCCGAGCGCGGCAAGGAGGAGCCGTTCGGCCCGGTCATCGAGGGCTACGCAGCGCTCGGCGCGGCCGGCCGCCGGGCACGCGCCGCTGAACTCGCCCCGCTCATCCGGGGGTTGGCGTCCACGGACCGCCCGCAGGTCGGCCACTTCGACGACTCGGGTCCCGTCCTCGACTTCCTGGCGTCCGCCGAGCACCCGCGGCTCGCCGCGCTCGGCACCTCCTGCCCGGACCACTTCCTTCGTACGAAGGTCCGCCCGCTCGTCCTCGACCTGCCGCCCACGGCCGAACTCGACGCCGTGGCCGAGCGGTTGAAGGAGCTTCACGCCGACTACCGCACCGAGTACGCGGCGTACTACGAGCGGCACGCGACGCCCGACTCCCCCGCGATGCGCGGCGCGGACCCGGCGATCGTGCTCGTGCCCGGTGTCGGCATGTTCTCGTTCGGCAAGGACAAGCAGACGGCGCGCGTGGCGGGCGAGTTCTACCTCAACGCGATCAACGTGATGCGCGGCGCCGAGGCCGTGTCGACGTACGCGCCGATCGAGGAGTCGGAGAAGTTCCGCATCGAGTACTGGGCGCTGGAGGAGGCCAAGCTCCAGCGGATGCCGAAGCCGAAGCCGCTCGCGACGCGGGTGGCCCTGGTGACGGGTGCGGGCTCCGGCATCGGGAAGGCCATCGCGCACCGGCTCGTCGCGGAGGGCGCGTGCGTGGTCGTCGCCGACCTCAACGCGGACGGCGCGGCGGCGGTGGCCGAGGAGTTGGGCGGCCCCGACAAGGCGGTCGCCGTGACGGTCGACGTCACGTCCGAGGAGCAGATCGCGGACGCCTTCAAGGCGGCGGCGCTGGCCTTCGGCGGTGTCGACCTGGTCGTCAACAACGCGGGCATCTCCATCTCGAAGCCTCTCCTGGAGACCACGGCCAAGGACTGGGACCTCCAGCACGACATCATGGCGCGCGGCTCGTTCCTCGTCTCGCGCGAGGCGGCGCGGGTGATGCGGGCGCAGGAGATGGGCGGCGACATCGTCTACATCGCCTCCAAGAACGCGGTGTTCGCCGGCCCGAACAATGTGGCGTACTCGGCGACGAAGGCGGACCAGGCCCACCAGGTGCGGCTGCTGGCTGCCGAGTTGGGCGGGGACGGGATCCGGGTCAACGGGGTCAACCCGGACGGCGTGGTGCGCGGGTCCGGGATCTTCGCGGGTGGCTGGGGTGCGAAGCGGGCCGCGGTGTACGGGGTGGAGGAGGAGAAGCTGGGCGAGTTCTACGCGCAGCGCACTCTCTTGAAGCGGGAGGTACTTCCGGAACACGTGGCGAACGCGGTGTTCGCGCTGACCGGGGGCGATCTCACGCACACGACGGGGTTGCACGTCCCCGTGGACGCGGGAGTCGCGGCGGCATTCCTGCGCTAACCCCGGGGGTTTGGGGGCGCGGGGAACTGCGCGCGCAACCACGTTGGGCCCGCCATGTTCCGACGACGCCCGCATCCCCTGGGGTCCGGGGCCCCGCCCCCGGTTTCGGGACGGGAAGGGGCGGCGGGGGCGACTTCCAGCCCCCGCCACCCACCACACCGCACACTCGCAAAGGCAACCTCATGCCCACCACCCCCTACGCCGCCATAGACCTGGGCGCCTCCAGCGGCCGGGTCATGACGGCCACCGTCACCCCGGACACCCTCACCCTGACGGAGTCCCACCGGTTCCCGAACACCCCGGTCCGCACCCCTGACGGCCTGCACTGGGACATCCTCGCCCTGTACACCGGCATCCTGGAGGGCCTCCGCAGAACCGGCCCGATCCGCTCCCTCGGCATCGACAGCTGGGCCGTCGACTACGGCCTCCTCGACGCGGACAACGCCCTGCTCGGCAACCCGTACCACTACCGGGACACCCGCACGGACCACACCGCCGAGAAACTGTGGGCGACCATCCCCCCGCAGGAGCTGTACGCCGCCACCGGCCTCCAGTACGTCCCGTTCAATACGATCTACCAGCTCACGGCGGCCCGCGACACGGCGCAACTCAACGCCGCCCACCGCCTGTTGATGATCCCCGACCTCCTCACATACTGGCTGACGGGCCAACAAGGCACCGAGCTGACCAACGCCTCCACCACCCAGCTCATCGACCCCCGCACCGGCGACTGGGCCCACGACGTCGCCACCCGCGCCGGCATCGACGTGAACCTCTTCGCCCCGATCCGCCGCCCCGGCGACCCCGCGGGCGAACTCCTCCCCCACGTCCTCGAAGAGACGGGCCTCACCGGACCCGTCCCGGTGACGACGGTCGCCTCGCACGACACCGCATCGGCCGTGGCCGCGGTCCCGGCGACCGAGGAGAACTTCGCGTACATCTGCACCGGCACCTGGTCCCTCGCCGGCCTCGAACTGGACGCGCCCGTCCTCACGGAGGAGAGCCGCGCCGCGAACTTCACGAACGAGCTCGGCATCGACGGCACGGTCCGCTACCTCCGCAACATCATGGGCCTGTGGCTCCTCCAGGAGTGCCAACGCGCCTGGAACCAGCCGGTCTTGACCGCGCTCCTCGACGAGGCCGCGAAGGCGACCCCGCTGCGCTCGGTCGTCGACGCCGGCGACCCCACGTTCCTGCCGCCCGGCGGCATGCCGGAGCGGATCGCCGCCGCCTGCCGCGCCACCGGCCAGCCGGAGCCCCGCACCCGCGCCGAGATCACCCGCTGCATCCTCGACTCGCTCGCCCTCGCCCACCGCCGCGCCATAGAGGACTCGGCCCGCCTGGCCGACCGCCCGGTCGACGTCGTGCACATCGTCGGCGGCGGCGCCCGGGGCGCCCTGCTGTGCCAACTCACGGCGGACGCCTGCGGGTTGCCGGTCGTGGCGGGCCCGGCCGAGGGCGCCGCGCTGGGCAACGCACTCGTTCAGGCGCGGGCCGACGGCGTCGTGGGCGACCGGGCCGCGATGCGCCGGCTCGTCGCCGACACCCAGCCGCTCGCGCGCTACGAGCCGAGCGGCGACCGGTCGGCGTGGGACGCGGCGGCGGCACGCGTCCGCACCCCGTGACCAGCTCCCGCTCACGACGTACGCTGCACCCGTCCGATGATCACCCGCAGCCCAGCCGCGCCAACCGAATCCGACCGACCGAAGGGGCCCCGATGCGTGTCGCGCTCTTCCTGACCTGTGTCAACGACACGCTCTACCCGGATACGGGCCGCGCCGTCGTCAAGCTCCTGAACCGGCTTGGCGTGGAGGTCGACTTCCCCGCCGCGCAGACCTGCTGCGGCCAGCCGCACTACAACACCGGCTACCGCCGCGAGGCCGAGCCGCTGGCCACCCACTACGCCGACACCTTCGGCCCCGGTCTCGCCTCGGGTGATTACGACGCAATCATCACGCCGTCCGGATCGTGCGCGGCGATGGTGCGCGAGCTGTACCCGCGGATGGGCGAACGGGCCCGCTCGGAGGGCCGCGGCGGCGGCCTCGCGACCACGCTCGCGCCGGTGATCCCGAAGACGTACGAGCTGACCGAGTTCCTGGTCGACGTGCTGAAGGTGACCGACGTCGGCGCGTACTACCCGCACAAGGTGACGTACCACCCCACCTGTCACGGCCTGCGCTCCCTCGGCCTCGGCGACCGTCCCACCCAACTGCTCAGCAAAGTCAAGGGACTTGAGCTGGCGGAGCTGCCGGGCGCGACCGAGTGCTGCGGGTTCGGCGGCACCTTCGCGGTGAAGAACGCGGACGTGTCGTCGGCGATGGGCACGGACAAGGTCCGCAACGCCGAGTCGACAGGCGCGGACGTGCTGTGCGCCGCCGACAACTCCTGCCTGATGCACATCGGCGGCACCATGTCCCGCCTGAAGGTCGGCATGCGCCCCGTCCACATCGCCGAGATCCTGGCCAGCACGGAAGAGGAGCCCGTGGCATGAGCGGCACTTTCGTCGGCATGCCGGCCTTCCCGAAGGCCGCGCACGACGCCGTACGCAACACCACCCTGCGCGCCAACCTGAAGCACGCCACGCACACCATCCGGGACAAGCGCGAGCGGGCGGTCTCCGAGCTCGACGACTGGGCGCGGCTTCGCCAGGCGGGCAAGGAGATCAAGGACCACACGCTGCACCACCTGGAGCACTACCTGGTGCAGCTGGAGGAGTCGGTCACGGCGGCGGGCGGCACCGTGCACTGGGCGCGCGACGCCGACGAGGCCAACCGGATCGTGGCCGGGCTCGTCAAGGAGACCGGCGAGTCGGAGGTCGTCAAGGTCAAGTCGATGGCCACCCAGGAGATCGGCCTCAACGAACACCTGGAGACCGAGGGCATCCACGCCTACGAGACCGACCTCGCCGAGCTCATCGTCCAGCTCGGCGACGACCGTCCCTCGCACATCCTGGTCCCCGCCATCCACCGCAACCGCGGCGAGATCCGCGACATCTTCCGCAAGGAGATGGGCAGTTGGGGCCGCCCGGCCCCCGAAGGACTCACCGACACCCCCGCCGAGCTCGCCGAGGCGGCCCGCCTGCACCTGCGCGAGAAGTTCCTGCGCGCCAAGGTCGGCATCTCGGGCGCCAACTTCATGGTCGCCGAGACCGGCACCCTCGTCGTGGTCGAGTCAGAAGGCAACGGCCGCATGTGTCTGACCCTGCCCGAGACACTCATCTCGGTCGTCGGCATCGAAAAGATCGTGCCGACCTGGCAGGACCTGGAGGTCTTCCTCCAGACCCTCCCACGCTCCTCCACGGCCGAGCGCATGAACCCGTACACCTCCACCTGGACGGGCACCACCGACTCCGACGGCCCCCAGAACTTCCACCTGGTCCTCATCGACAACGGCCGCACCGACACCCTGGCCGACGAGGTCGGCCGCCAGGCCCTGCGCTGCATCCGCTGCTCCGCCTGCCTCAACGTCTGCCCCGTCTACGAACGGGCCGGCGGCCACGCCTACGGCTCGGTCTACCCGGGCCCCATCGGCGCCATCCTCAGCCCCCAACTGCGCGGCACCGGAAGCGAGATCGACGCCTCGCTCCCCTACGCGTCGTCCCTGTGCGGCGCCTGCTACGAGGTGTGCCCGGTCGCCATCGACATCCCCGAGGTCCTCGTCCACCTGCGCGAGCGGGTCGTGGCCGGCGGCCCCGCCACCCGAAACGGCAACAAGGTCATGCTCCGCCCGGCCAAGGGCCACGCCGCCGAACGCGCCGCGATGCGCGCCGCCACCTGGGCCTTCACCCACCCGGCGGCACTGGCCACCGGCCAGCGTCTCGCCTCGCGCACCCGCCGCTTCCACCCGCGTACGGTGCCGGGCCCCGGCAAGGCATGGACATCGACCCGCGACCTGCCGAAGGTGCCCGCGGAGCCCTTCCGCGACTGGTGGAAGCGGACGAACGGCGGCAAGGAGACGAACAAGTGAGCAGCAGAGACGTCATCCTGGGCCGGGTGCGCCGCGCCCTCGGCGGCCCGGTCGAGGCCCCGGATTCGTACGCCAAGGACATCGACCGCAGCTATCTGCGCGAGCACGGCACCCGGACGACGCAGCAGACGGTGGAACTCCTCGCGGAGAACCTCGCCGACTACCGGGCGATCGTGCACCGCTGTGCCTCCGAGGAGCTGTCGGACGTGCTCATGCGACTGCTCGCCGAACACGGGTCGCGGTCCGTCATGGTGCCGCCCGAGTTGCCCGCGGAGTGGCTGCAGTCCGCCGACCCGGTCCGCATCCACGACCGCGCCGCAAACACCCCGGCCGAACTCGACCAGGTCGACAGCGTCGTCACCGCCTGCGCGGTCGCGATCGCCGAGACCGGCACCATCGTCCTGGACGGCTCCCCCGACCAGGGCCGCCGCCGCATCACCCTCGTCCCCGATCACCACATCTGCGTCGTACGCGTCCCGGACCAGGTGGTCTCGTCGGTCCCGCAGGCCCTCGAACGGCTCGACCCGACCCGTCCGCTGACCTGGATCTCGGGCCCGTCCGCGACCAGCGACATCGAACTCGACCGGGTCGAGGGCGTGCACGGACCGCGCACTCTGGAGGTCGTCCTGGTGAGCGGCGGCTGAAGGGCGCGGCTAGCGTTGGTGACATGATCCGGTTCGACCATGTCACCAAGCGGTACGCGGACGGCACGACGGCGGTGGACGACCTCTCGTTCGAGGTGAACGAGGGCGAATTGGTCACGCTCGTCGGCCCTTCCGGCTGCGGCAAGACGACCACGATGATGATGGTGAACCGGCTGATCGAGCCGACGTCGGGTCACATCCACGTCGAGGGCGAGGACATCTCCGGCGTCGACCCGGTGCAGCTGCGCCGCCGCATCGGCTACGTCATCCAGCAGGTCGGCCTCTTCCCGCACCGCACGATCCTCGACAACACGGCGACCGTGCCCGCGCTCATCGGCTGGAAGAAGGCGAAGGCCAGGGCGCGCGCCGCCGAGCTGCTCGACCTGGTGGGCCTGGACCCGAGCACGTACGGCAGCCGCTACCCGGAGCAGCTCTCCGGCGGCCAGCGCCAGCGCGTCGGCGTCGCCCGCGCCCTCGCCGCCGACCCGCCGGTACTCCTCATGGACGAGCCGTTCGGCGCGGTCGACCCGGTGGTGCGCGAGCAGTTGCAGGACGAGTTCCTGAAGATGCAGGCGGCCGTCCGCAAGACGGTCCTCCTCGTCACGCACGACATCGAGGAGGCGGTACGGCTCGGCGACCGCATCGCGGTGTACGGGCAGGGCCGCATCGAGCAGTACGACACACCGGGCGCGGTGCTCGGCTCCCCCGCCACTCCGTACGTCGCCGAGTTCGTCGGCGCGGACCGGGGCCTGAAGCGCCTGTCGGTCACCGAGATCGAGCCGGACGACCTGGAGCAGCCGTCGGTGGCCCGCTTCGACGAATCGCCCGCGCGGGCCGCCGCCCGCATGCGCGAGGACGGGGCGCGCTGGGCCGTGGTGCTCGACGAGGACGGTGACCTGCACGGTTGGATCGGTGTCGACGAGGCGTCACTGGCCGGCCCCGACGGCCGGGTCGGCGATCTGGCCCACCGGATGCGGGCGTGGGTGCCGGTCGGGGCGCCGCTCAAGCAGGCGTTCGGTGTGATGCTCCAGCACGACGCGGGCTGGGTCGCGGTCCTCGACGGCGCCCGCTTCCTCGGCGTCCTCACCCCGGCGAAGCTGCACGAGGCGCTGCGCCGGTCGGTGGACGCGGACGCGCAGGGCGTGGGGCGGGACGAGGTGGAGTTCGACTCGGTGGCGGACGCGTGACCAGGCCATACCAACAGGGGTAAACGTAACCCTAAGGTTGAGGTTGAGACTCCCGCCCATGGCGGTTCATCGCCCGCAGATTCTCGTCCTGTACGTCGCCGTTGATCGCCCGGCCGGGACGGTACGCGTCCAGTTCCTCGACGGCCCGCCCGCTCGTGATCTCCTGCGCGGCGAGCCGCCCGAGCACCGGGGCGAGCGTCACCGCGCTGTGCGACACCAGGTGGTACAGGCCGGGCGCCGCGTCCGCCTCGCCGACCAGCGGCAGGCCGTCCAGTGGCACGGGCCGTACGCCGATGCGCGCGTCGGCCATCCGGGCCCCGTCAAGGCCCGGCACGACGGTGCTCGCGCGCCGGTGCAGCTCCGAGGGCAGGCCGTCGGCGGTCGTCCCGTCCAGGCGTGCGTCGACCTCCCACGACAGGGCGAGCACGCCGCCGTCCGCCGTGGGCCGCAGGTCGATGCCGGGCGCCGAGAGGATCGCGGTGAGCGGCTCCTCGGCCAGCGGGGCGCTCTCCGCGACGAGCCCGGGCACGTGCCGCAGCGGTAGCCGCGCCCCGGCGAGCGCGGCGATCTGGTCGGCGGCGGGCCCCGCACAGTTCACGACGACGTCCGCGCCCCAGCTGCGCTCCCCCGCCTCCGCGCCGACGACCCGCGCGCCGCTGCGGAGCAGTCCGGTGACGCGGGTGCCGTAGTGCGCTTCGGCACCGGCCCGTACGGCGGCGTCGAGCAGGGCGTTCACCAGGCGCGGGGCGTCGAACCAGGAGGTGCCGGTGTGCACGACGACCTCGTCGACGGTGCAGGCGGCCGGGTCGACGGCGGGCGCGAGCTCGCGCAGTACGGAGGCCGGGGCGCTGCGGCAGTCGTGGCCCCATTCCCGTACGCGTGACGCCTGTTCGTGCAGGGTGCGCTGCGCGTCGTCGCTGTCGGCCCACTGGACGAGCGGCACCGGATGCCGCCAGGTGGGTCCGTCGAGTTCCTCGGCGAGGGCGCGGTGGCCGTCGGAGCCCTGGCGGTTCAGCCGGTAGTAGGTGTGCGGGGTCTTCAGGTGGGTGACGTCGGCGGCGAAGGTGGCGCTGGAGGTGCCGGACGCGGGCCCTGCCTCTTCCAGGACGACGACTTCGACGCCCGCGCGGGCAAGGTGGTAGGCGACGCAGGCGCCCAGTACGCCCGCCCCGACGACGACGGCTCGATTCATACGGCTTCCTGTACGTGTCCCGATTGCGGTCGGTGGGTCGGTCAGTCCCCCGACTGCCCGCCGAACCGCGGCACACACCTCTCAACCGCCCTGCCGCAGCAGTCCCTTGTCCTCCAGGTAGGTCCGCGCGACGTCCTCGGGCAGCCGGCGCCAGCTGTCGACCTGCTGGTTCATGGAGGCGAGGTCGTCGGTGGTGAGGACGGAGTTGAGCTTGCCGAGCGCCGCCGCGACCTTCTTGTTGCCGGCCCGCGAGCGGTTGACGACGGGCACGAGGTAGTCGGCGTTCTGCAGCTTCTTGTCGTCGTCGAGCAGTACGAGTCCGAAGTCGCCGAGGGTGGCGTCGGTGGTCGTGGTGAGCACCATCTGGTCCTGCCCGTTCTGCACGGCGTTCTTGGCCTGCGTGGTGCCGACGCCCTTGGGGTCGATCCCGGTGACGTCGATGCCGTAGACCTTCTCCAGTCCCGGCTGGCAGTACGGCCGCTGTACGCACTCGTCCCCGGCGGCGATCCGCACCTTCAGGCCGGAGGCGCCGAGGTCGCTGAGCGTCTTGAGGTCGTGCTTCTTCGCGTAGGCCTCGGTCACCGCGAACGCGTTCTGGTCGACGGCCTTCCCCGCGTCGAGCACATCGAGCCCGCGCGGGGCCGCGAGGGCGCGCAGGGACTTCATGGTGGCGTCGAGATCGGGCGAGCCGACGGGTTTCGCGTCGGGCCCGTGGGCCTTGGCGTTGAGCCAGTCGGCGAAGGTGGCGGCGTACTCGGGCACGACATCGATCTGCCCGGACTCCAGGGCGGGCTCGTACAGCTCGCGGTTGCCCACCGACAGCAGCTCGGTCTCGTACCCCCCCTGCTTCAGCAACAGCGCGTACATGTTCGCGAGCAGATCGCTCTCGGTGAAGCCGGCGGACCCGATGACGAGGTGTTTGCTGTCACCGGGCGGCGCGGTCACCTCACCGCGATCCTCCAGCGAGGGCCCCGTCGCACACCCCCCGACGAACAACACAGTCCCGAACAGGAGAGCCACTCGACGCAAGAACACTCCCATCAGGCCCTCCTCCCCCGCAGCCACCCGGGCCCGAACCGCTCGACGAGCTCGAAGAGCGCCTCGACGACGAGCGCGAAGACGGCCACGAGTACGGCTCCCGCCACCACCTGCGGCGTACTGGCGAGGTTGAACCCGGCGGTGATGATCCGCCCGAGCCCACCGCCACCGGCGATGGCCGCGATGGTCGCCGTGGCCACAAGCTGCACGGCGGCAATGCGCACGCCATTGAGAATCATCGGCAGCGCGAGCGGCACCTCGACCCGGAACAGCATCTGCCGCCCCGTCATCCCCATGCCCCTCGCGGCCCGCACGACCTCCCGGTCGACGCCGCGCATCCCGACGTACGCGTTGGTGAGCAGCGGCGGCACCGCGAACAGCACGAGGGCGACGACGGTGGGCCCTTCGCTGTACTGCCCGAGCGGCGTGAGCAGCAACAGCACGAGCACGGCGAAGGTGGGCACGGCGCGCCCCACGTTGGCGATGTTGACGGCGAGCGCCCCGCCCTTCCCCAGATGCCCGAGCACCAGCGCAACCGGCAGAGCAATAAGACAACTGATGACGAGACAAACAACGGTCAACGTCACGTGCTGGGCGAGCCGGTGCCAGACGCCGTTGTCGCCGGCCCAGTGGGCGGAATCGGCGAGCCAGTTCCAGGAGTCGGAGAGGAGCTTCACGCGCGACTCGCTCTCGTCCAGGGAGTGAGCAGCCGCCCGATGCCGAGCAGCACCACATCGGCGACGAGCGCGATGACGACGCACAGCACGGAGGCGGTCAGCACCTGAGCCTTGAAGTACGTGTTCATGCCGCTGTAGATCAGATTCCCCAGACCTCCGTATCCGACGATGGCACCGACGGTCACGAGTGAGACGGCGGACACGGTGGCGATGCGCAGCCCGGCGAGCGCCGCGGGCAGCGCGAGCGGCAGCTCGACGGTCAGCAGCAGCCGGATCGGCCCGTACCCCATACCGCGCGCGGCCTGCCGGGTGTCCTCGGGCACGGACCGCAGCCCGGCGAGAATGTTCCGTACGAGGAGGGTGAGCGAGTAGAGGACGAGCCCGGCGATCACCAGCGTGGCGGACAGCCCGTACACGGGCAGCAGCAACGAGAACATCGCGAGCGACGGGATCGTGTAGAGCACGGTCGTCAGGGCGAGCACGGGCCCGGCGGCCCACCCCCACCGCCGCGCCAGGAGCGCCAACGGCACGGCGATCACCACAGCGATGGCGACGGCCACGACGGTGATCTCCAGATGCTGCACGGTGGCATCCACCAACATGTGCCGACGCGTGCTCAGATACTCGCCGCAGATCCAGTCGTTGCGGGCGAGACAGTCGTCGGGCGGCGAAGTACCGGACCCACCGTTCACGAGGCGCACCCGACCATTCCAGTGCCTGGCCCCCGACTCGGCGCGCCGGGTGACCCGTACGGGCGGCGCTCCGCTTTCCCCGGGCCGCACACCTGACGCGGCGCGGCGCCGGAGCTAGGGTCTGCGTCATGAGCAATCTTGACCGCGAGCCAGTGCCCTCGGTGTGCGGCGGACGCGGCTTCGTCGTCGCGGAGCCGGTACGCGAACTCCTCAGCCCGCGCCGCGTCCGGCTCGGCGGGTCCACGGAGGTGCGCAGGCTGCTGCCGAACCTGGGGCGCCGCATGGTCGGGGCGTGGGCCTTCGTCGACCACTACGGCCCGGACGACATCGCGGACGAGCCCGGCATGCAGGTGCCGCCGCACCCGCACATGGGTCTGCAGACGGTGAGCTGGCTGCACGACGGCGAGGTCCTCCACCGGGACTCGACCGGCAGCCTCCAGACGATCCGCCCCCGCGAACTGGGCCTGATGACCTCCGGCCGGGCGATCTCCCACTCCGAGGAGAGCCCGCGCGCCCACGCCCGCTTCCTGCACGGGGCCCAGCTCTGGGTGGCGCTCCCCGACTCCCACCGCCACGTGGACCCCCACTTCGAGCACCACGGGACGCTGCCGACGGTGACGGCGCCGGGCCTGACGGCCACGGTCATCCTGGGCTCGCTCGACGGCTCGACGTCCCCCGGCACCACGTACACCCCCATCGTGGGCGCGGACCTCTCCCTCACCCACGGCACGGAAACGCGCCTCCCCTTGAACCCCGACTTCGAGTACGCGGTCCTGTCGATGTCCGGCGAGGCCCACGTCGACGACGTCCCCCTGCTCCCCGGCTCGATGCTCTACCTCGGCTGCGGCCGTACCGAACTCCCACTGCGCGCGGCCTCGGACGCGGGCCTGATGCTGCTCGGCGGGGAACCGTTCGAGGAGGAGCTGGTGATGTGGTGGAACTTCATCGGCCGCAACCAGGACGAAATCGCGCAGGCGCGGGAGGACTGGATGACGGGGTCCCGGTTCGGCGAGGTGAAGGGGTACGACGGGGATCCGTTGCCGGCGCCTGAGCTGCCGCCGGTGCCACTCAAGCCGCGGGGGCGTGTGCGCTGACCCGAGACGTCGGCCGAAGGAAGAACCAGGAGGCGCTCGGCATATCCTCTAGGTGTTGATGTCATGGAGGAGCAACGATGGGCCGTCCCACACTGGTGGATGTCGCCAAACGCGCCGGTGTGCACGCCGGGACGGTGTCGCGGTACGTGCACAAGCAGACCAGGGGGCTGGTCAACGAGGAGACCGCCAAGCGCATCGAAGCGGCGATCCAGGAGCTCGGCTACCGTCCGAACCAGCTTGCACGCGGTCTGCGCACTCGACGCACCGGCTTGATCGCCACCATCGTCCCCGATCTGTCGAACCCGCTCTTCCCTCTCATGGTCCAGGGGATCGAGGAGCGGCTGGCACAGGACGGCTACGTCACCCTCGTGGGGAACACCAACAACGACGACGCGCGCGAGTCCGCCACCGTGAACGCCATGCGCGAGCGTCAAGTGGACGGTTTCATCATGGCCACGGCGCACCGTGGGGACCAGGCGCTGGCGGATCTCACGGCCGACAGGACGCCGGTCGTCCTGTTGAACCGCAGCTTCGGCGACGAGATCACCGCCGTGGTCGCCGACGACCGGTCGGGGATGGAACTCGCCGTGGATCACATGGTCGAGTTGGGGCACCGGATACTGGGGCACATCGCGGGCCCGAGCGACCTCTCTTCGGCACTCGACCGAAAGGCCGGCTTCGACGCGGCTGTCGCCAAGCACCGTGGCAGGGGTGTGGAGTTGACCGTGACGGCGCAGGTCGCACGCGCCATGACGTTCGCCGAGGGGACCGGCGCCGCACAGAGGTTGCTCGACAGCATCGATCCGCCCACGGCCCTGCTCGCCGCGAACGACATGCTGGCTCTGGGCGCGTACAAGGCGATCGCCGAGCGCGGGTTGCGGGTCCCCGACGACATCTCGGTCGTGGGGTTCAACGACATGCCGTTCGCGGAGAACTTCCAGCCGCCACTGACCACCATCGGCATCCCGCATCGAGCCATGGGAGCACGAGCGGCCTCGCTACTGCTGGACGTCCTGAAAAGCGACGGGGCCGCGCAGCCGCCGGACCCGAGCGTCACCGTGATGCCGGTGCGGTTGATCACCCGTCAGTCCACCGGTAGGTGCGTCACCTCGTGACGCGACAGTCCGCGATGCCCTTCCGGCTCGGCCGTCTCGCAGCTGGCATCTTCTGGCGGACAGAAACTGCAAACGTCAGCATCAAGGTATCGGAAGCCCTCAGCCACACGGACGGTCGCGGCCTCCCCCTCCCCGGAAGCAGGTACACATGAGCGGGACCACATTGCTGCGAGGCGCAACGATCCTGAGCATGGACGACACCGTCGGAGATCTGGAAGGCGATGTGCTCATCGCCGACGGTCACATCGCCGACGTCGGACCGTCGCTCGACGCCGAGGCGGACACCGTGGTCGACGCGCACGGCAAATTCGTCCTGCCCGGGCTCATCGACTCCCATGTCCATCTCTGGCAGGCCCCTGTCCGCGGAATCGCCTCGGGATGCTGGGGGCGTGAGTACTTCGGTCTCGTACACCCTCTGTCCGGCCGACTGCGCCCCGAGGATCTGCACGCGGCGACCTTTGGCGGTGCCGTGGAACTGCTCACCCGCGGCGTGACCACGGTCTTCGATTTCTGCCATTCGGGGAACACCGAGGAGCACGCCCGGGCCGCGCTCACCGGGCTGTCCGAGGCGGGCATCCGCGCCCTGTACGGCTACACCTTCCGTAACCGACCCGAAGCGGGGACCGGCCCGACGCTGGACCAGCGCGTCGGCGTACTGACGCGCCTTCACCAGCAGTTCGCGAGTCACGGTCGGGTCCAGTTGGCGGTGTCCTTGAACAATATGGAACACGTCTCGCCCGATGAGCACGCACGCGAGGTCGCCGCCGCGCGTGCACTCGGAGTCCGGGCCTCGCTGCATTCGAACCTGGAAGGGCAGATCACGCAGTCCTGGCAGCAGGGGCTGCTCGGGCCGGATCTGCTGTGGGTGCACTGCGGTCCCGCCACGGATCGGGAACTCGGCCTTCTCGCCGACCACGGCGGTGTCATCGTGTGCACGCCGGAGGCGGAGACGGCCCAGATGGGCGTCGATCCGTTGATCGGACGTGCTCGCCGACACTCCGTCCCTGTCGTGGTGGGCACCGACGTACCCGCCGCGCTCAATGGTGACATCCTGGCCCAGCTCCGTATGGCCCATGCCTTTGACCGCCTTTCGTGCGCCCAGGAACTGCAGGCGGCCGGCCGGCCCGTTCAGCGGACCGCAGAGCACCCCTCGGTCGACGCGCACCGGCTGTTGCGCATGGCCACGATCGACGCGGCCGACGCGTTGGGCCTCGGCGCGCGTACCGGCAGCATCACTCCGGGGAAGCTCGCGGATCTACTCGTCGTAGCGGCGCCGTTCGGCACGGGTGCCGCGTCTCCCGCGGATCACGTGCTGTTCCAGACCACCGTGGGCGACATCGAGGCCGTCTACGTCGGGGGCAGGCGCGTGGTGGACCGGGGCACGGTAGAGGGTGTTGATCCCGCGCACGTGCGGCGCGGGCTCGAGTCGGCTAGGGACTGGATCCTGGGGCGCTCCCCCGGTGCCGACTGGCCGGTTCTCGATGCGGAGCAGCGACGGCAGTACGAGGCCGGACAGGGAATGCGCACTCCAGCGGCGGCCCGGCCGCCCGGAGCGGGTGGGGCCACCTCGGACGTCTGAGCCCACGGGCCATTCCGGGGAGAAGGGGAGACGACGGCCGGCCCGGAGTGAGACCGCGGTGCGGTCAGGGCTGGGACAGGCCGTCGTCGACCGCCACGTCCTGTGGTTCGAGGGCGATGCCCGAGACACGGCCCTGCTCCAGCAGGAGTGTGGCGAAGTCGTCCTTCACATGGCCGGCCCCGATGGCCGCGGCGACCAACTGCGCCGTGGCGGACGCGAGCGGCATCGGCACCTCCAGCGAGCGGGCGGCTGCCAGCCCCAGATCGAAGTCCTTGCGCAACAGCGGGTTGGTGAAGGTGGGAGTGAAGTCGAGGTTGACGAAGGCCGGGGACTTGTACCGGGTGAAGGTCGAGCCCATCACCGAGTCGTTGAGGAACTCCAGGAAAGCCGCCCGGCTGACGCCGCCCTTCTCCGCGAGAACGGTGATCTCCGCCAGGGACTGGGTCACGACACCGAGGAACACGTTGTGGGCGATCTTCACCAGGCGGGCGACCTCGTCCTCCCCCACGTAGGTCACGCTGCGCCCCAGGAGGTTCAGGAGCGGCTCGACGTCCTCGTACACGGTCCGCGGGCCGGAGACGGCGACCGTCAGCTTCCCAGCGGCGATGACCTTGGGGTTGCCGCTGACCGGCGCCGCCAGGAACTCGGTTCCCCGCTCGGCGGCCGCGGCCCGCACGGTCGCCGAAGCGCCGGGCGACACGGTGGAGCTGTCGATCAGCACCCGCGGCGCCGACCCCTCGGCGGTGAGAAGGCCCCCGTCCCCGGTGGTGACGGCCTCCAGGTCCACCGAGGCCGACACCATGGAGAAGACGATGTCGCGGTCGGCGAGGTCGACCGGCTGATCCACCACCACCGCCCCCAGCTCTTCCAGAGGTGCGGCCTTGGCGCGCGTGCGGTTGTAGACGGCCACGTCGTGGCCTGCCTCAAGCAGTCGGGTGGCGAGCTGGAAGCCCATGCGGCCGGTGCCGATCCAGCCGAGGCGGAGGGGTTCATCGGTGTGGGTCATCAGTATTCCCTTGCTGGGCGAGACCGTGAGGACCGGTCACTGGTGGTCGCGTTCGGCCTTGATCGCCGCGACACACTTGATCTCGAACCGCAGATCGGCGGGGACCAGCCGCGGCACCTCCACCGTCGTCGACGTGGGCAGGTGCGTGAAGAACTCGTGCAGCACCTCGACGATCACAGGGTTGTTGCGCTCCATGTCCACGATGAACTTGTCCACCGACACGACGTCGTCGAAGGTGGCTCCGGCCGACGCGAGCACGTCGGCCATGTGCCGGAACGCCCGGCGCGCCTCGGAGCGCATGTCGGTCGCCGGGTCCTCGGGGGTCGGCGGGCCGAGGATCCCGCTCACGAACACCAGGTCGTGCCCGGCGGGCACCTTGATGGCGGGGACGAACGGCATGTCAGGGATGCCGTACATCTCCTCGGTGTCCCCGAGCACCTCGAACGTCGTGTTCCGCGGCTTCTGGTTCATGGTCTTTCCCTCTCGATCTGATGTACCGGCCGGCGGCCTCTTCATCGAGCGCACACGCCTGACGAGACGTCCGCGCGGGCGTTTTGCAAACGTTAGCAGTCAGCCGCAGTCCATCCCCGGCTGACCGCCGGCCCGCGGGTGCTCCGCCGCGTTCACGCCTCCAGGTCGGCGTGGAAGGGGTAGTGCCCGTGCCAGGGGGCGTGCCGCTCGAACACCGCGCTCGCGGCCAGCACGTCCCCATCCGCCCGTCGCCCGCCGATCACCTGCATGCCGACCGGCAGGCCGTCGACCAGCCCAGCGGGCAGGGAGGCGGCCGGGTGGCCGGTCAGATTCACGGGGTAGGTCAGGGCCCAGCCGATGAGCGGGTCGACATCGACCCCCGCCACCTGAGCCGGGCCCACGGTCTCGCCGCGGGAGCCGTTGAGCACGGCAGTGGTGCCCACGGTCGGAGTGACCAGGAGGTGGTGCTCGTTCAGGACTCCCTGTACCGCGTCGTAGACATGACTGCGCGTCACGGCGTCCCTGGAAGCCTGCAAGGGGGATTCACGGAAGCTCGCCTCGACCCATTGGCGCAGGACCGGCGGCAGCTCCGGCATGAGGTCCACGCCCGCCTCCCGGAAGCCCAGGACGGCATCGCGGTTCATGCGGGACATCATCCGGCACCACAGATCGCTCAACTCACGCTGGTCGACGTCGAGTCCGAGCCGCACCGGTTCCACGGTCGCGCCCGCGTCGACCAGCACCTGGAGAGCCCTCTCGACGGCGGCCGCCACGTCGCTCTCCACCGGGAACACGTCGAAATCGGCGCTGTACGCGATGCGATAGCCGTGCAAGGAGTCCGGGACCGTACCGCGGTAGTCGGGGCGTTCGTCGAGGCTGAACGGGTCCCGGGGGTCGTGCCCCGCGAGTACGTGCATGCCCAGGATCGCGTCGTCCACGGTTCTTGTGATCAGCCCTTCGTGGACGAAGGGATCGATGGCGCCGAACGCATTCGGACGCATGACCACGGGCACCCGGCCGGCCGACGGCTTGAAGCCGTACAGGTTGCACCAGGCCGCCGGGATGCGCACGGATCCTCCGGCATCGGTGCCCTCGGCGAACGGCACCATGCCGTCGGCCACGGCGGCGGCCGCCCCGCCGGACGAACCGCCGCTGTTGCGGGTGACGTCGAAGGGATTGCGGGTGGGGCCGAAGAGTTGATTGTCGGTCACGCCGCGGAATCCGAGGACGGGGCTGTTCGTCTTGCCGAGCAGGATGGCGCCCGCGCGTTCCATGCGTTTGGCCCACAGGCAGTGGTCCGCTGCCCGGAAGTTCCGGAGGGACGGGATGCCGCCCAGCGTCGAGGGCCAGCCCGGCCGGGAGTCGTAGAGGTCCTTGATGGCGGTCGGCACGCCATGGAGCGGGCCGAGTTCCTTCCCGGAGACGACCGCTTGTTCGGCCGCGCGTGCGGCGCTGCGCGCATGCTCGAAATCGGTGAGGACAAAGGCGCCGAGGTGGGGGTCGCACCGCTCGATCCGGTCGATGCACGCGTCCACCACCTCCACAGGAGAGAGCTCCTTCGCTGAGATACGCCGGGCCAACTCGACGGCCGAGAGACGCAGAATGCTCACGTCAGTTGCAGACACGCTGACTCCTTGGCTGAGGGACGGTGACCGCGTACGAGGCTGAAGCGGCGACCACCGTGAGCGGAGCGGATGGTGGCGGCTGCCTTGCGAGGCGGCCGCCACCACGGCGCCCCTCGGCCTACTGGGCCGGGGGGATGTTCACGTTCGAACGGAACAGGTTCTCGGGGTCGTAGGTGGCCTTGACCTGCTGCAGCCTGCGGAAGTTGGCGTCACCGTAGGCGTGCCGGAGATCGTCCGGAGTGGACTCCCGGGGCATGTAGTTCACATAGCCACCGCCCGCGGAGAACGGGGCCAGCGCGTCGTGCACGTCCCGCGTCCACTGCATGTTCTTCTCGTCGTCCGCCTCGTCCTCCCACTGCGCCGTGATCATCACGTTGTAGCGGGCCTGCCGGAAGCCGATGGGCGTGGCATCGGGAGCGACCCGGGTGATCTCTCCGCGGAACTCCTCCAGCACGATCTGCGACAGGGCGCCGGGCGCTTCGCGGATGAGCCGCACCAGGGCCTCCACCGCTTCTTCCTTGATCCCGGTCAGGGTCTGGGACCGCATGTGGTGCCGGTTGCCCCAGGGGGTCATGGCGTCGAGGAAGCACTGCGACTGCCGGTAGGTGAACTCCTGGATGTCGTCGATGACGGGCGTCCCCAGACCGCGCAGGAGCCCGAGCACGGGTTCCGCGTCCGCCATGCGGCCCGCGTACCGCGGGATGATCATCAGGAGCTTGCGGTCGCTGCCCGGTGCGGGATCGGGAATGAACATGATCTCGGACATGAAGCTGTCGGGCAGTTCGTCGGCGTGCTCGGCGTACCCGGCCAGCACCGAGACCGCCTCCTCCACGGGGAAGGCAAGCAGGCCGGACACCATGTGCGTAACGGGGTGCACGTTGAACTCGAAGCCGACCACCACACCGAAGTTGCCGCTTCCGCCGTGCAGGGCCCAGAACAGGTCCGGGTCCTGCGTCTCACTGACGGTCCGCAGCGAGCCGTCCGCGAGGACGACGTCAGCCGAGTTGAGGTTGTCGCAGGCAAAGCCGTAGAGGCCGCGGAGCGCGCCGATTCCGCCGCCGAGCGTCAAGCCGGCCACGCCCGTGGTGGAGATGACTCCGCCGGGGCTCGCCAGTCCGTGCTCCTGGGTCGCCGCGTCGTAGTCCGACCATGTCGCTCCCGGCCCGGCCTTGGCGAGGCGACGCTCCGGGTCGACGGTGACGCCGCGGAACTCGGAGAAGTCGAGAACGATCCCGTCGCACAGCGCGCGTCCCGACGCGTTGTGGCCACCGCCGCGCGGGGAGATGGTGACACCGTGTTCGGCGGCGGTCCGCACGGCCGCGATGACGTCGCCCTCCGTGCGGCAGCGCACCACGACCTGGGGCCGGTCCAGGTGAGTGCTGCTGTAGAGCGTGCACGTCTTCTCGTACTCGGGGCTTCCGGGCAGAGCCAGAGCGCCGGTTTCGAGCCGCGGTCCGAGACTCTCGAGCAGCTGCATGGTGGTTCCTTCCTCGACAAAACCCTGATGGCGGGCTGCACAACCGGCACAACTCACTTTGCTGGGGGCTGTGTTCGTGACTGAGGGGCTGGGGGCTGGGGGGGCTGATCACACTCATCCGGATCAGAACCGGTACCAGTGGTCCGACCTGCCGTGAGCGACGTTGCAAACGTTAGCAGTCCGGTTTTCGTGCCCGTAAGGCGGCGCCCCTCGACCGTCAGTCGGCACACCCGAGCACAGCGATCCGCTGGATCCGACAGGAGATGTCCGATGCCCGCCTCGCGCGTCCCTCTACCGGATCTCGTACAGGTGCGGACACGGCCCCACCGCGACTCGGGTGGTCGCAGTGGGGCCGTGTCCGCTGAGCTGTGGCTTCGCCGTCGCGACCTCGGGTCGCAGGTGCTACGGGCGACCTGCTCGACCGGTGTGGGACACCACGGCGTTGATGAGGTCCGGCCAGAGCTCGCGGGGGCGGTCGTGGCCCATGTCGGGGATCAGGAGGAGTTCCGCACCAGGCACGAGCTCCGCAGTGCGCTTTCCGCCGCTGGGGTCGATCAGCGTGTCGTCCAGGCCGTGGATCACCAGCGTCGGCACCCGCAGTTCACGGAGTGCGTCCGCGCGTGAACCGCTGAGGATCATCGCGCCGAGTTGCCGCCCGATCCCTGCGGGGTAGTACGAGCGGTCGTAGCTCGCGGCGGCCAGCTCACGCAGCGCCGCCGCGTCGCCGTAGCGCCTGGAGGCCCACACCAGCTCCTTCTCCGCCGCCGCGACGTACCCCTCGCGGTCGGTGGGCTTCGGACTGAACAGCGCCGCCTGCGCCTCCGGGCTTGACTGGCCGTACTCGCTCTCGCCTGTCGAGGACATCATCGACGTCAGGGTCAGCACCCGCTCCGGGGAGGAGAGAGCCATTGCCTGGGCGATCATCCCTCCCATCGAGGCGCCGACCACGTGGGCGCGTTCGATACCGAGCGCGGTGAGCAGGCCAAGTCCGTCGTCGGCCATGTCGCGCAGCCGGTAGGGAACCATCGCGAGGGCGGCGGGGATGTCACCCGAGCTGACGGCAGAGATGAACTCGCCCATGTCGACAGGGCGATCGTCGAACTTGGTGGACAGCCCGCAGTCACGGTTGTCGAATCGGATCACGTACCGACCACGGTCTGCCAGCGCCCGACAGAAGTCCTCATGCCAGGCAAGCATCTGCGCACCGAAACCCATCACGAGCAGGAGGGCTGGGTCCCCGGGGTCGCCGAAGCTCTCGTACGCGATGGACACCTCGGAGGACACGTCAACGATCGGCATGCAGGAATCCTGCCATGGGACCGATCATGGAACGGACCTACAAATCTGGCGGGCCGTGGCACTCACCGACGATCACAAGTGGGCCACAGACGTTCACACATTCCCCGCACATCGGCAATGATGCTCCGTCAGCACATCCTCATGGGGGGAACCATGAAGCACCGCTACACCACCACCGCCACCGGTCTACTCGCCGCCGCGGCCCTCGTCCTCACCGGCTGCACCGCCGACAACACCAGCGAGGCCAAGCCGAAGGCGAGCGCCACACCGGTCACTCCGCAGCCGAGCGTCACCGAGATTGAACTGGCCAAGCCTGGGGGAACGCCTCTCGTCATCCCGCCGGAGCCGACCGGCGCCAAGCGCGCCGAACTGCTCCGTGCGCTCGCGGCCGCCAATCCGGCGGTCGTGAAGTACGAGGACAAGGCGGTCGACGCCGCACGCAACCAGTGCGGCGCCTTCGGCGAGGGCGTGAAGGGGCCGGACCGGCTGGCCTCCCAGCGCTTCACGTACAAGGACGTAAAGACATCAGAGGCTCAGGGCAAGCAGATCAACGAGGCTCTCAAGGGCCTCAAGTTCTGCGAGGTCTGACGCCCGAGACGAGCCCGGCCAGCTACGTCCATGGGGCCGGGCCTACGACTTGTGGGGCATGGCACTAGCCGCCGGGAAGGGGCTCGGGGTAGCGCTTGAGGACCTGGGCAGGGTGGTCTTCGTCGGTGGGCCAGAGCACGACGTGGTAGTGGTCCTCGCCTTCCAAGCCGTCCTCGGAGACGCTGTCCAAGCCGTGGGAGTAGGTGCGCACGGCGTAGTTACCGGAGGCAAGAGGGATGCGGGGAATCTTGTCGCTGGTGTCCTGCATGGAGATCAGCAGGCGTCCTGAGGGGAGCGCGAGGCCGGCCTGTGTGACGTGGTCGGCTTGCCGTAGTTCCGTGTCGTCGGCCGGAGGTGCGCGGCGCACGTCCACGGTGACGGGAACGTTGAAGGGGCGGGCGGCTCCGATTCCGACCACGCCAGGAGCAGTGTTGATCCAGTCCTCAGCCAGTGCATCGAACCAGCCGAGCTCGGGTTCACCCAGGTCTGCATCGTCGTCCTGGATCAGCAGGGTGGAGTAGTCGGCGAGGACCGTGAGTTCGTGGCGGGAGAGCAGGCCGGGGTCGCTGGGCGGCGGGGTGGCGGTCATCTGGAACTGGGCTCCGTCGAGAAGTGAGTGTGAGCGGTCTGGGCTAGTGGCCGTGAGGTCGGTGCGCCGGTAAGCGGCCACCAGCAGAAGGCAATCCACCAGTGGCAGCTTCCATGGCCGCCCCCGGATCGGGGCGTCCGCTTCAGCTCGGCGTAGCTGCTTCACCGACCTCCCGAAGGCCCTCGGGCCACCCATTCCTTCAGCCGAGGACCTTGACGTACCAGTGGTCCGCCTTGCCATGCCCTTCGTAGGGTCCGATTTCCTCGTAGCCGTGCCTGGTGTACAAAGCCCGTGCCGCGGTGAGTTGGGCGTTGGTCTCGCACACGATCCGGGCAGCGCCCAGCCTCCTCGCCGATTGCTCGACGGCGAGGAGGAGGCCCAGGCCCAGCCCCGCTCCTCGCCCAGCGGGGCGCACGAACATCCGCTTGAGCTCCGCGGTCTCAGGAGCACCTCTGAGCAGCCGCAACCCCGCGCAGCCCAGGAACTCACCCTTGTCCCCGCGCGCAACGAGAAACTCGCCGCCGGGCGGGCCGAGCACATGGTGAGGATCTTCGACCAGCACCGCTTGCAGCTCCGTCTCTGTGGCTGGGCGCCCCAGCACCCGCCGCCCCATCTCGGTGAGGTACTCCCGCATCACCTCGTCGACACCCGGGCCGATGACAGGCTCCACCTTGATGGTCCACGTTGGCATGCAGGCCATGGTCCCCGAGCGACCTGTGGCCGTCCACCGTCATGTCGAGGTCGACGACGCCGGCAGGCCGGCGGACGCAACCGGATACCGGTGAGGGGCATCGCCCGCGGGGCTCTTCCGGCGTCCGTCCGACTCGCCCGCCGCCCCTCATGCGCAGTCGTATGTCAGCCGGCCCGCTTATAGGTAAGGACGGTCTTCGGGTGGTTGCCGATCTTGCGTAGGCGCAGCGGGCCGTCCGAGGACTTCACGTCGAAGGAGTACTCGGTCTCCTTCGGCGGGCAGTTGACGGTCCTGGTGCCCTGCTCGAGCTTGAAGTTGCTCATGGACAGGTCGTGCTGGTCGATGCCGGTGACAATGGCGCTGCCCTTGCATCGCGGGCCGGTGCGGGACTCGATGACCGCGCGTGCCCATCTGCCCGGCCCGACCTGATGGATGGTCAGCTGCTGGCTGCCGTCCGTGGCTCGCCACCGGCCCACGAACCAGGGGTGGATGGGCTTGTACTTCATGGCCACCTTGGCGAATCCGGAGCCTTTGCGCCAGGTCAGCGTGGCGGTTCTCACCCAGCTGGGATCGACGAAGTCCACTCGGGCGCCACCGTCGCGGATGCGGACCTTCGGCCAGGGGACGTTGTTCTTGGTCGGGTCGGTGGTCCAGGAGGAGAGGTCCCCGGTGGCGACGGCCGCGATCACTTCCTGCGGTTCTTCGCCGTCCCTGCAGTACGCGCCGAAGCCGGCCGCGAGCCACACGGTGTCCCGGTACGCCTTTGCCCTGATGCCGCCGCACGGTTTGGTGCCGGTCTCATAGACCGTCTTCCGGGCGGACCAGGCGTCGTCAGAGGCGTCGCGATGCTGTGCCTCCAGGCCGCGGCGGGTGAAGCGGAGGGACACCTGCCGGCCGTCGGACAGTTCGAGGACGGTGTGGTCGTCGTCGTCCTCGACGACCCGTGAATCAGGCTTGTCCTCGGGTTCGCGGTGCGACTTCGTGTGCTTCGCGCTGCTGCCGGACGGTCCCTTGCCCGATTGCTCGGCACAGCCGCCGACGGCTGCGCCGAGCACCAGCACCGCTACCGCCCACGCCGCTTCGCTCTTCGTTCTCATGCCGTGTCAGCTCCCCTGTACGCCGCGCCGCGATGCCCGGGCCGGTGGGTGGCACGAACTCGGCGATGCTAGCCGGTGGGCGGCCCGCCCCGCTCGGCCCCCGGCACGGTGCGGCCCCGGCGGTTCCGTCACTCGTCGAGGACGGCGGCGACCGCACCCGGGCCCGGGCCGCCGCCTCCCGCGCCTCCAACTCCCCGATCAACGACCCCATCAGCGTCGCCTCTGGCCAGCGACGGGTCTTGATCGAGCTCCTGCTGCCCGTCCCGGCCTGCGAGACCCCGCGCGGGCGTGCCGCCAGGGCGACCAGTCTGTGCAGTTCCTTGCGGCGTGTGGCCACCCCGCCACTCCGGCGATTTCACCGGTTCGCCCCTCGCGGCCCGCGGCTTCTCGCAAGCATGAATACATGGTGACTGCTGCGCACGAACCGGTCATGGACCTCATCCGCGCGGGCCTGGATCCTGCCGGGCGGCATGCCCTCCTGGGCGTGCCGCCCGGCTGTGGTCAGTCAGTAGGCCACCGCCGGCTCTACATCCAGGACCGCCTTGCCCGCGATTCGCCGGTCCAACAGCGCTTGGGCGGCCTCGGCGACACGCTCCCAGGAACCACGCCAGTCGACCTCTGAGGAAAGCTTCCCTGCTGCCACAAACTCCAGCAGGGTTGCCAGGTCCGGGCCGACCTCATGGACGTCGCCGAACGTGTTCATCGTCTTAGGCGGCCCCACGGAGAACAGTGAGTACGGCGCGAACACCGCCGGTTCCTCGGAAGCCCAGCCGATGTTCTGCACACTCCCGCCCGGCGCGAGGAGTTCCCAGGCTGCGGCCAGCTGTTGGCCGCCGACATTGTCGAGGATGAGGTCCACCGGCCGGTCGATGCCTTCCAGGCCGACCACCACTTGGTGGGCGCCCAGCTTGGCCAAGCCGGCGGCACGCGTCGACGATCCCACCGAGGCGATCACATGGGCACCCCCCAGGGCCGCGAGCTGGACCGCATAGCGGCCGACGCCGCCGGCCGCGCCGGTGATCAGTACTCGTCGGCCCAGGATGGAACGGGAGCGCAGCGTGCGCAGCGCAGTGATGCCGGCCATCGGCAGCGCGGCGGCGTCAGCGAGTTCGACCTGGGCGGGAACTTCGGCCACCGCACTGGTGTCCACGACCATCCGCTGGGCCCACGCGCCGGCTCCGAAGGCCGTGACCCTGGCCCCTACGGGCGGTCCAGTGCCGTCCGACGCGGCACGTACGACGACACCGGCGGCGTCGTAGCCGTGAACGGTCCCGGCCGGAAGTCGCCCCGCGAACGCCACCTCGCCGCGGTTGAGCGAGATGTGCTGGACATCGACCACCAGCTGATGCGGTGCTGCAGGGGGTTCTGCGACCGTCCTCAGACGCAGCGATCCGGGAGCTTCGGGATCGACGACGAGCGCGCGCATGACCATGAGGCCTCCCCGTAGACGTGCACTATGCGGACTGTTAGTCCGGTTGGAAGTCACGATAGTATGCGGACTATCAGTCCGTCTAGCTGAGGGGTGCCAATGCCTGAACAGCGGGCCGAACGCGCTGACGCGGTCCGTAACCGTCGCGCGGTGCTACGCGCGACGGAGCAACTCTTGGCGGAAGGCGGCGGGGACCATGTGTCTCTCGACCGCGTTGCTGCCCTTGCCGGAGTCGGGAAAGGCACCGTCTTCCGGCGCTTCGGCAACCGCGCCGGACTGCTGCAGGCGCTGCTGGAGGAGAGGTCCCGGGAACTGCGCGACGCGGTCAGTAATGGCCCCCCACCTCTGGGGCCCGGAGCTCCCACATCGGAGCGACTGCTCGCCTTCCTGGATGGGCTCGGTGCGATCGCCGAAGGCAACGCCACCTTGCTGTCCGCGCACGGGCAAGCCTGCGCAGAGGACAAGTACGACGATCCCAGCTACCAGCTCTGGCATCGTCATCTGAGCACCTTGTTCGCCGACGGAAGTCCAGATCTCGACGCCGGCTTCCTGGCCCACTCCGTGCTCGCAGTCTTCGACGGCGACCTGATCCGCCACATGACACCGCCTGAGGACCCTCGCCGCTTCACCCGTTCCGTCCAGCAGATGGCCATGGCGCTCCTCCGCCGCGACTGATCGTCGGAGTGCCCAATCCTGGCGCGTCACCTGTGGGGGCGATTTGGGAGAGTTACCCGGCGGCGTCGTGCTCCCCCATTACCGTTTTCGTAGCCCCGCAACGGGGTTACCGGCCTTCGGAGTTGGCATGACCACCGGCCTTTTCGCAGGTTGAGAGGCTCTTCTTGCTGGACAATGCCAGACGCTGCCAGCGATGCGGAACCGCAGCAAGGAGGATCGATGGGTGCACGTTGGCCGGCGAGAGCACCCTTCAGGCCGACGCCCGTGAGCTGCGGGCGCTCCTCGGCGGGTGCTGGCTACCGGTTCATGCGGCTGGGTGCGCCGCACTTTCCGGCGGCATTCGTCATGGGGCAGTCGCCCCAAGCTCAGGACTGTGTCAGAACCCCGTGCGAGATCAACAGGTTTCGCACCTCCGACAAGGAGGTGACACACGTGTGTGCCTGCCAGAGCGATTCCTCCTGGTGGTCGGTATGCAGCCAAGGCGAAACAGTCCGGCGCAGGCTGGGAGTTTTCAACATCGCTGCCATAGACCCGAACGGTGGGAAGAGGAAGCCCAGCTGCCGCAAAACGGGATTCGACGAAGGCTCGGTCACCGGACGTCACGATCGCCCACGGACTGTGGGACAGATCCTGCAGCAGATCAAGCGCGCCATCGACCGGCAAGACGTTGTCTCGTTCCTGGGCCAACAGCTCGTCGAGCAACTGCCGTTCGACGAGGAAGACAACGAAGAGAACCACGCCTTCAGGCGAACGGCCCGTCGCTCGCGAAGGCGTGGTCCGCGAAGTGCTTGCCCATACGGCGGTATGCGGCAGCCGTGGGGTGGAGGCCGTCGGACAGGTCGTCCGCCTCGTCCGGGCCCAGCAGTTCGCGGCCGTCGAGATAGTGGAGGTGGGGGTCGTGTGCCCTGCGGGCCTCCACGATCCGGGCCAGTTCGGCACGGACCACGGTCAGGGACAACGCACCGGTGGCCACGTCTTCCGGGTCGCCCAGGGCCGTGATCCTTCCGTCCGGTCCCATCGTGGTCGGGCCGGGGGTCTCCTCGAGCGCAGGACAGCTCACCGGGGACATCAGCAGGAGCGGGGTGTCCGGGTGGCCGTCCCGGATCGTGTCCAGGAAACCGTGGACCGCCGGGCCGAACGTCCGCGTCCGGAAGGCCGCTTGGCTCACGATGTTGATGCCGACCTTGAGGCTGATCAGGTCGGCGGGCATGTCGCGGATCGTCCGGGCGACGTACGGGTCGAGCATCGCGTTGCCCGCCTGACTGAGGTTGATCACCTCCACCCCGCCGAGCGCGGCCGCCACCACCGGCCAGGTGCCGGTCGGGCCGTCGGCCTCGATGCAGTGGCTGATGGAGCTGCCGTGGTGCACCCACTGGCGGCGCCCGTCCGGCAGCGGCACCAGCACCTCGCCGTCGGCGCGCAGTGCCACCAGTTCCGTGGGGGTCTGCTGCGGCAGCCACAGCTCGACGTTCTTCATGCCGGCAGGCAGCCCGGTGAACCGTACGGTCCCCGGCTCGCCCGGGATCAGGCGCTGCTCGGCCCCGGGGCCCGCCATCCGCATCACATTGCCCACCGGGGCCTGCCGGCGTCCGGCCGGGACGCCGTCCACCACCAGATCAAGCATCCCGGTCGGGCGTGGCTCGGGATCGGTCTCGAGCTGCCCCGTCGAGGTGAGAACCTCGAGCTCCAGCTCACTGGCATCGGTGCGGAACACCAGCCGCACTCCCGACGGCATGATGGTCACCCCGTAGACCGACGGGTCCTGGTACTGCTCCGTGGTCCAGGCGGGCAACCGGCGCGGCATCAACCCCGCCTTCGTGGTCTCCAGATCCAGCGCACCCCGGATTTCCACCGGCCCACCCACCAGAGGCACCGCCCGCACCGCCACCGTCACCGCTCCCGCCTCAGGTCGAACATCCCAGGTCCGATTTCGCCGCCATGAACCTACTGATCATCAACCCGCGCCGACAACCGGCCGACCGGCCGTACGGGCCGTGACCGCCCTCGCCACTCACGCATCGGTCGCCTCGCGCAAGACGTCGCAGGTGTTCTGAAACTCCTCCATCAGCCGCGTCGCTTCGACGATGAGGACGCCGTACGGGCGTGAGACGTCGGCCAGGGGCAGGTCGTAGCGTCCTGCCGTGTCCAGGACCTCTTGCAGTGCCTCTTGCGCCACGGTGGCCGCCTCCCGCATCTCCTCGGCCTGCTCGGTGAGCGTGTCGCTGTCGAGTTCGGCGATGACATGGGCGATGTCACGCAGGCGGAGGGCGAAGTCGGCGTAGGCCTTGAAGGCGGGGGCGTAGGTGTAGGTGCTCTCCGTCTCACGCCAGCGGTCCAGGCTCCGGGTGAGCGAGGCCAGTTGGTGGACCGCCCGTTCCATCGCGCTCAGGACCTGGCGATAGCGGCGGAAATCCAGGTAGCCGCGATGGGCCGGCAGCAGCCGTCGCGGGTTGAAGGGCAGGCTGTTCTCCGCCGTGTGCAGCCCTGCCCGGGCCTGGCCCACAGCGTCCTGCGCCCGCTCCCCCGCCCGACGCCACTGCTCCGCCCGCTCGGCGTCCACATCGCCCTCGCCGAGACCGTCGGCCAGATCGTCCAGCAACGACTCCATCTCGGCCGCCAGGATCTGCAATCCCTGCTCGGCACTCCGGTAACGCAGCGGTGGCGCGATGCACAGGTTCACGACCAGGCCCACCCCGCAGCCGATCAGGACCAGGACGATGATCTGCCCCAACTGTCGCGCCCCATCGGCGCTCGTCGTGGCCGCCGCGTACGTGGAGAACGCGAAGAACGCCGCCGTGGAGACCTGGGACCGCTGTTCGCCCAGCGCCGGCCACTGGCTCAGGACCAGCGCGATGACGGCGACGACCACGAAGGCGAGCAGGTCCGGTCCGGCCGTGAACCCGATCGCCGCCTGTACGGCCACTCCCACGACGACCGCCGCGACGTACCGCAGCGTCTGCCACACCGACGTGTGCAGCGTGACGTTCATCGTCAGCACCGCGGAGAACGGCGCGAACGCCGGCGACGTCGCGTTCATCAGGTCGTACGCGATCCACCACGCCAAGGTCGCCGCCACCACACGCTTGACGACCAGAAGGGCGGTGTGCCGCTCATGCCCCGCCGACCCCCACGCCCGCGCCAGCCACGCCCCGGCATTCCGCACTCGAACCACTACACACTCCAGAACCCGTCCTACGTTTCAGACCACAGCCTGGCGTGCCCGTAGGCAGCGGCGCATCTCCTCCGCGTACGGCAGGGCCACACCGGCGCCGATGACCGCGGCCAGGGCGGCGAGGTAACCGGCGGACAGCGGACGCTCCTTGGGGCGCAGCCGCCAGTCCTCGCGCCCCCGGCCGCCGCGCAGCGCGGCGTGCACCTCGTCGGAGTGCAGGCACGCCGTGAACGCCATCGCCGTCAGCGGAAGTACCTCCAGAAAGCTGTGGATGTGCTGCTCCACGGGGCGGACCTCCCGCTGACCGGTCGCGAGGGTGACGTCCCACAGGGCGGTTGCCGAGTGGGCGAGCGCCGCACCCCCCATGACGGTGAGGACCAACGGGTTGACGCGGGCGAGCAGCCCCATCGTGACGGGGACACCCGCCTCGGTCATCATCAGGGCGTGCACCGCGGACTCCTTGGCGCCGCTGGTCTCCTCGATCCGGGTCTTGCGGTGCATCGCCCAGTCGGCGACCGCCGGAACCACCCACAGCGGCAGCACGCCGTAGAGCAGGAACCGGCGGTTGGCGTCCTCCGTGTCGGTGCTGCGCAGCGGCACCGGGAGGTCCTTGCCGCGCCGCCAGTGTCGCCACGACCGGGCGCGGGTCGATGTGCGCGATGTCATGTGTTCCTCCATGGCAGGCGTGTGAGGCGCTGTCGCAGGTGTGTCAGGCGCTTTGGTGTGCCCGCTCCCGTTGCGGGACCACGGTGTGCTTGGGGTCTTCGGCGGACGCGACGCCGGCGGCGAACACACCGAACCGGGTGCAGGCCGACCCGCTCAGCAGTGCCAGTCCCGAGAGCGTGGCGGCGGCCCGGTAGTGTCCCAGGAGCGCCCCGGTCAGGGCGCCGCCCGCGACCAGGGCGCGTGAGGCGCGCAGCAGACGTCCCGCGCGGCCGTCGCGCCAGGTCTCCGCGACGATGCCGAGGCGCTGTTCGGCGGCCCTCATGAGGTACGCGTCGGCGCCCGCGGCGAGGACGGCCGCGCAGCGGGCCGGACTGGTCTCCCCCGGCGGCGCGGTCACCAGCGCCATACCGGCGGCCGCTGCGGTTGCCGACGCCGTGAACAGGTACGGCAGTTCACGGTGGACACCGTGCCACGCCGGTACGGCCGTGTCGGCGGCCAGGACGCCGGTGTAGGCGGCGACCGCCGGGCCGAGCGCGGCCGCCGTGCAGGTCGCGGCGGTGCCGACGCGAGGGAGCCGGCCGGTGACGGCGCAGGCGGCCGCGACACCCGCGGCCGGACCGTAGGCGCTCAGCAGCCACGAACCGACACTCATCGGGGACGTCGGCTTGATCACGCGCAGCATGTTGACGAATCGGCCGGGCCGCCCGAGGTCGTGCACCAGGGCCGCGGCCGACAGGGAGACCGCGGTGAGGGACGAGACCTTCATCGCGGTCGCCATGCGCCCGCGGCCGGTCACATGGGCGCCCGCCGCGAGCACGGACCCGGCCCCGGCGAGGCCGCCGAGGAAGAAGTACCCGGCGATGTCACGTGCCGCCCACGACGGGGCCTTGATGACCGGCTTGCCGTAGTAGGAGGCGAACTCGGCCTCGGGGACCATGAGTTGCTCGCCGCGGCGCCCGCGCCCGCGACGCCCCTTGCGTCCGGGTCGGCCGGAGTCCTGGCGGCGGGAGCGGTTCGGGTCGATGTCACTCATGCGCGCTTCCCTGTCGCTCATGCGCGCCTCCCTGTCACTCATGCGCGCCTCCTGCCCGCCACGGCGAACGACAGCGCCACACCGCCGAGCAGCGTCAGCGCGGCGGCCCCCGCGTGCTTCCACATGGCCGGCAGGTCGCGGGTGGTGACGACCGGGTCGGGTGGCAGTCCGTAGACCTCCGGCCGGTCGAGCAGCAGGAAGAACGCGCCATCGCCGCCCACCCCGTCGTCCGGGTCGTTGCCGTAGAGGTGGGCCTCGGGCACACCCGCCTTGTGCAGTTCGTCGACGCGCAGCGCCGCCCGCTCCCGCAGTTCGTCGAGCGGCCCGAATTGGATGGACTCCGTCGGGCAGGCCTTGGCGCACGCGGGTTCCTGACCGGCGCCCAGCCGGTCGTAGCAGAGCGTGCACTTGAACACCCGCCCGTCGCTGGGGCGTTGCTCGATCACGCCGTACGGGCAGGCGGGCACGCAGTACCCGCAGCCGTTGCAGACGTCCTCCTGGACGACGACCGTGCCGAACTCGGTCCGGAACAGCGCGCCGGTCGGACACACGTCGAGACATGCGGCGTGCGTGCAGTGCTTGCAGACGTCCGAGGACATGAGCCAGCGCATCTCCGGCGCGCCGCCGTCCACCGGGGCGGATGACTCCGTGGCCAACGCTCCCTGTGCCAGCGGGAGTTCGGTCCGCCCCTCCGGCCGCGGCGGCTCGGCCTTCGGCTGCTGGACGGAATCAGTCTTCGACCCCTCGACGGGCTGGGTCCGCGGCTGCTCCACGAAGGCGACATGACGCCACGTCGAGGCGCCCAGGGACTGCGTGTTGTCGTACGACATCCCGGTCAGCGTCAGGCCGTCCTCGGGGATGGCGTTCCACTCCTTGCAGGCCACCTCGCACGCCTTGCAGCCGATGCACACGGACGTGTCGGTGAAGAAGCCGACCCGCTCCTCGCTCATGCGCGGTTCTCCGTTCCGGTCGTCTCGGTGATGCCCGCGCGGCGCCGGTACTCGGCGACGAGCCGGGGCAGGTCGGCCCCGCGCGGGCGGCGGCCGGGGCGGATGTCGGCGGTGAGGGCCTTGTCCTCCTGGATGTGCGCGTTCGGGTCCATGGCGATGGCGACCAGTTCGTTGGCGGCGTCCCCGGTGGCCGTCCCGTTCGGGCCCCAGTGGAACGGCAGCCCGATCTGGTGCAGCGTGCGCCCCTGCACGGTCAGGGACCGGATCCGGTCGGTGACCAGGACCCGCGCCTCGATGGCGTTGCGCGCGGTGATGACGGTCGCCCAGCCCCCGTGCTCCAGGCCACGCTCGGCGGCGAGACCGGGAGACACCTCGCAGAACATCTCCGGCTGCAACTCGGACAGGTAGGGCGACCAGCGGCTCATCCCGCCGGCGGTGAAGTGCTCGGTGAGCCGGTGGGTGGTGACGACGTACGGGTACACGTCCGCGCCCGGCTCGGCGCCGCTCGGGTGGTAGCGGTTGCCCTCGCGCGGCAGCAGCCGGCGGGCGGGCGACCGGGAAGTGGACGGGTACACGGCGTTGGGGAACGGCGAGTCCTGCGGCTCGTAGTGCGTGGGCAGCGGCCCGTCCTCCAGGCCCGCCGGCGCGTACAGCCAGCCCTTGCCGTCGGCCTGCATGATGAACGGGTCGTCGCCGCGCAGCGCGTCGGGTCCTTTGGCGTCCTCGTCGGGTACGTGGCCTGGGGCGCGGTCCGGGACGAAGTCGGGGATGTCGTGGCCGGTCCAGCGGCCGGTGTCCGGGTCCCACCACACGTACGCCTTGCGCTCGCTCCACGGTGTTCCGTCCGGCGCGGCGGAGGCGCGGTTGTAGAGGATGCGCCGGTTGGCGGGCCAGGACCAGGCCCACTCGGCGGCCACCCAGTCCTGCTCCGATTCCGGCTTCTTGCGGGCGGCCTGGTTGATGCCGTCGGCGTACACACCGCAGTAGATCCAGCAGCCGCAACGTGTCGAGCCGTCGTCCTTCAGCTCCGTGTACGCGGACAATGGACTGCCGTCCGGGCCATGGCCGTTGATCTCCGCGAGGACGGCGTCGGCCACCGGCTCCTGGAGCGGCCCGGCCACCGGGTAGTCCCAGGTCAGGTCGAGGATCGCGCGGTCCATCGGATCCGTGGAGCCGGCCAGCTTCTCCTTGATGCGGCGGCCCAGGTGGTACATGAACCACAGATCGCTGCGCGCGTCACCGGTCGGCTCGACGGCGGCGTGGTGCCACTGCACCCACCGGTTCGTGTTGGTGAACGAGCCCGACTTCTCGGTGTGCGCGGCCGCCGGGAAGAAGAACACCTCCGTCCCGATGTCCTCCGTACGCAGTTCGCCGCTCTCGATCTCCGGGCCGTCCTGCCACCAGGTCGCGGACTCGATCAGCGAGAAGTCGCGGACGACGAGCCAGTCCAGCTGCGCCATGCCGAGTCGCTGGAGCCGGGTGTTCGCCGAGCCGACAGCGGGGTTCTCGCCCATCAGGAAGTAGCCCTTGCACGCGCCGTCGAGCTGCGCCATCACCGTCTCGTACGTGGAGTGGTCGCCGGTCAGACGCGGCAGGTGGTCGAAGCAGAAGTCGTTCTCGGGCGTGGCCGCGTCGCCGTAGTAGGACTTGAGCAGGCTGACGAAGTAGGACCGCATGTCCGCCCAGAAGCCCTTGTCGGTGCGGGACGCGGTGACGAAGTCGTCCAGGTCCATGTGCTGGTGGGCGTGCGGCATGGGCAGGTAGCCGGGCAGCAGGTTGAACAGGGTGGGGATGTCGCTCGACCCTTGGATCGAGGCGTGTCCGCGCAGCGCCTGGATGCCGCCGCCGGGCCGCCCGATGTTGCCGAGCAGCAGTTGGAGGATGCTCGCGCAGCGGATGTACTGTGCTCCCACCGAGTGCTGCGTCCAGCCGACCGCGTACGCGAAGGAATTGGTGCGCTCACGGCCGGAGTTGGAGGTCAGCGCGTCGCAGACGCGGGCGAACGTGGCGGCCGGGACGCCGCACACCTCCTCGACCAGCTCCGGTGTGTAGCGGGCGAAGTGCCGCTTCAGGACCTGGTACACGCACCTGGGGTGGGTCAGCGTCGGGTCCGTCGGGGCGTGCGGTGTGCTCTGCGGGCCGCCGGAGCCGTGTGTCTCCGCGCCGCCCGACGGGTGCACCCGGTCCTCGTACTGTTCGTCGACGTCGCCGATCGGCTGCTGGACCTGCTCGCCCTCGTAGCCCCAACTGTGCTGGTCGTAATGGCCCTTGTCCTCGTCGAGCCCGGAGAAGACGCCGTCGAGGTCCTCCGTGTCGCGGAAGTCCTCGCTCACCAGCGTTGCCGCGTTCGTGTAGTGCAGCACGTACTCGCGGAAGTCCTTCTCCTCGGTCAGGACGTGGTTGATGATGCCGCCGAGGAACGCGATGTCGGTGCCCGCGCGCAGCGGGACGTGCAGGTCGGCGAGCGCGCTGGTGCGGGTGAAGCGCGGGTCGACGTGGATGATGGTCGCGCCGCGCGCCTTGGCCTCCATCACCCACTGGAAGCCGACCGGGTGTGCCTCGGCGAAGTTCGAGCCCTGGATGACAATGCAGTCGGAGTGCTGCAGGTCCTGCATGAACGTCGTGGCGCCGCCCCGGCCGAACGAGGTGCCGAGTCCGGCCACGGTGGAGCTGTGGCAGACCCGGGCCTGGTTCTCCACCTGGACCACGCCGAGGCCGGTCAGCAGCTTCTTGATGAGGTAGTTCTCCTCGTTGTCGAGCGTCGCGCCGCCGAGCGAGGCGATGCCCATGGTGCGCGCGGTGCGCTTGCCCTCCCGCTCCCACTCCCAGGTCTCGCGCCGCGTCGCGATGACCCGGTCGGCGACCATGTCCATCGCCGTCTCAAGGTCGACGGGCTCCCACTCGGTGGCGTACGGGCGTCGGCGCAGCACCTGGTGGTGGCGTGCGGAGCCGGTCGTCAGCTGGAGGGTCGCCGAGCCCTTGGGGCACAGCCGGCCTCGGCTCACCGGTGAGTCGGGGTCGCCCTCGATCTGGACGACCTCGTCGTCCTTCACGTACACCTGCTGACCGCAGCCGACGGCGCAGTACGGACAGATGGACCGGGTGACCCGTTCGGCGGTGTCGGTGCGGGGGCGGAGCTGCCGGGTGCGGGCCGAGGTCACGGCGTCGCCGCGCCCGGTGCGGTCGCGGCCGGTCGTCAGCTGCCGGTACACGGGCCATTTGCGCAGCTCGTCCATCGCGCCCATGAGGGGCTCCCTGAGGTCGGTCGTGGCGCCATCCATTCTTGAACGGCCCCCCATCCGGCGCCAACGCTCGGCCGTTCGACGCGTGAGTACCGCGCCGGGTGCCGGTAAAACTCCTCAGCCTCCGAGGACTCCGGGCAGCGCCAGCGCACCCAGGAGGGCCGTGCCCAGGACGAACCAGGCGACGTAGTCCCCGATGTGTCCCGAGTGCAGGCGGCGCAGCGGGGCCGTCCAGGCGTACGGCTCCGTCGGGGCGCCGCGGCCCAGGGACAGCGCGGCACATCCGGCCGCGCACACCGTGGACAGCAGCCCGGTCAGCACGGAGGCGGCCGTCCAGTGCGGTGCGAGGGCGGCCGGGGCTTCGAACGCCCGGCCGACTCCCTCGGCGAAGGCGGGGACGAGCCCGGCGGCGAGCGCCCCGGCGAGCAGCAGACCGGGCACGGCCACCATCGGCAGCGGCACACGCCGCAGCGGTTCACTCGTCTCCGGTTCCTCGTCTCCTCCGGTCGTCGTCGCCGACCGGGACCGCTCGGGACGGGGTCCCACGCCCCAGAAGACCCGCGCGGCCACCCGCAGCACGGCGGCGCCGGTGATCGCGGACACGACGAGGAACAGCGCGGTGCCCACGGCGCCGGCCGCCTCCTCGGTCGTGCCCTTGCCCAGCGCCGTGCCGAAGGGCGGCAGACCCGCGAGGACGAGGGCCGCAACGGTGTAGAGCACGGCGACGGCGCGCAACTCCCCTGCGCGGCCGTGCAGTTCGTGTTCGTCGACACTGCCGTACCGGTCGAGGAGAATGCCGGTGCACGCGAACAGCGCGGCCTTGGCCCCGGCGTGGCTGAGCACGTACAGCGCGACACCGGCCGTGGACTCCGGGCGCAGCAGGCCGATGCCGACGAGGAACAGTCCGGTGTGCGCGATGGTCGAGTAGGCGAGCAGCCGTTTGAGGTGGCGCTGCTGCCAGCACATCAGGGCGCCCAGGAGGGCGGTGAGCGCGCCGAGCAGGACGAGGCACCGGGTGATGTCCTGGGCGGGCAGTCCGCCGGCGCCGGAGAAGACGCGGTCGTACACCCGCCACACCCCGTACACCCCGAGCTCGACCATGACCCCGGACATGAGCATGCACACCGGCGTCGGCGCGACGGCGTGCGCGTCGGGCAGCCAGAAGTGGAAGGGGACGGCGGCCGCCTTCACCAGCAGACCCGTCGCGACGAGGACGAAGGCGGCCAGGGTCAGGGCGTCGGGCGGCCCGTCGGCGTCGAGCGCGGACCCGATCTGACGCATGCCCAGTTCGCCGGTCCGCGCGTACAGCAGGGCGATGCCCATCAACGTCGCATACGCGCCAAGGGAGTTGACGAGCCCGAAGGTGAGCGCACCCTGGACGGCCTTCGGTTCCTCAACGCGGTGTCCCGTCAACGCGTAGGCGGCGACGCTCATCAGCTCGAAGAAGACGAACGCGTTGAACAGGTCCCCGGTCAGCGTGAAGCCGCACATGCCGGCCTGGAACAGCAGCACGAGCGCGGGGAACGAGGCCGCGGTCCCGTGCGGTACTTCGTCGAAGTACCGCCAGGAGTACGCGAGGACCGCCACGGTCAGCAGTGAGACGAGCGTGGCAAGCCCGGTGCTCGGCGCGTCGCCGCTCAGCACGATGCCCACACTCCGGCCGTGCACCGGTTCCCAGCCGCCCACCCACTCGACGGCGCCCGGCGACGCGTGCCCGAGGAGGAAGGCCGCGAGCACGGTCGTCGCGACGGCGACGGTGGCGGCGATCGAGTCGGCGGCGACGCGCGGCAACATCCGGCCCAGTGCGACGAGCAGCGCGCCGCCCAGCAGGGGCAGGGCCACGACGAGGGGCAGCAGTTGGCTCATCCGCGCAGCTCGGAGAGTTCGTCGGGGTCGGCCGTGCCGTGCCGCTTGGCCACCTGGATCACCAGGGCGAGCAGCAGCGCCGTCACCGTCGCCCCCACGACGACGTCGGTCAGCGCCAGGGCCTGGACCACCGGATCGACCAGCGGGCGGGTGTGCGGCTTCAGGTCGGAGTGCAGGGGCGCGGTGCCGCCCGAGCGGTATCCAACGGCGAGCAGCAGCACGTAGGTCGCCGACTGGCACACGGCCAGGCAGCCGACGGCGTGCACCAGATGCCGGCTGGTGGCCAGCCCGTAACAGCCCACCAGGAAGATCCAGCCGGACACGAGGTACGGGAGGACGGTCATGTCCGGGCCCCCTTCGTCCGGCCGCGCGGAGCGTCCGTGATCTCGACGGCCTGGTCGAGGAACCGGCTCACCAACACCACGACGGCGCACGCCACTTCGATGCCGACGGCGAAGTTCAGCAGGGGCACGATGCCGCCGGACGCGAGCGTGTTGAAGGTGCCGTACGGGAGGGTGTTGGCGAGGAAGGACCCGCCGCCGATGAGCCCTGCCACCCCGACGAGCAGATAGGCCGCCTCGCCCACCGCGTCCCCGATCTCGTACGGGCCGATGGGCCGGATCCGTTCCAACGCCCGGTAGTCGGCGCCGATATAGAGAAAGTGCACGGCGGTGGCGACGACGACCCCGCCCTGGAAGCCGCCGCCGGGGCTCAACTGCCCGCTGGCGACGACGTACAGGCCGACCACGAGAGCCAGCGGCAGCAGGACGAGTGAGTACCGCCGCACCCACGGGTCCACGCGCGCGGAGCCGGGCGGGACGCGGTCCTCGTCGCGGGACTGCCGGAGCAGGACGACGGTGCCGAGCACCGCGGTGAGCAGGATCGACTCCTCCCCGAGGGTGTCGAAGGCCCGCTGGTCGAAGTTGACCGCGGCGACGACGTTCGCGGTGTGCCGGGCGAGCGCGGCCTCCGTCGACCGCTCCCCGTAGGGATGCCGGTCGCTCCCGAACTCCGGCAGCGACAAGAACGCGGCGGTGAGCAGCGCGGCGAGTCCCACCCCGCCCACACCGAGCAGCCACAGCCGGAACCGGACGCTCATCGGCCCGCCTCCTCGTCCGCCGCCCGTTTGCGGCGCCGGACCTTGCGCACGGACAGCAGGATGAGCAGCGGGGTGAGCACCGATCCCACGGCGAGCTGGGACAGCGCCACGTCGGGCGCTTGGAGCACGGTGAACAGGGCAGCGAGCGTCAGGCCGAGGACGGCGAGGACCAGGGCCTGCCGGGCCGGATCACGCACCAG
This sequence comes from Streptomyces sp. UC4497, assembly GCF_054871485.1. Taxonomy (NCBI): domain Bacteria; kingdom Bacillati; phylum Actinomycetota; class Actinomycetes; order Kitasatosporales; family Streptomycetaceae; genus Streptomyces; species Streptomyces sp. UC4497. The sequence goes on from NZ_JBTYHB010000001.1 coordinate 203,235, forward strand.
GACCGCCGCGGTGGCCGCGGCGGCGACCAGCAGCAGACACACGGTGATCAGTACGTCGTCGTTCACCGACGCCTCACTCTCGACTCCGGACACTCGACTCCGGTTTCCCTCGGGCATTCACTTCGGGCGCTCACTCGTCCGCATCGGCCTCGTCCACCACACCCACCGACAGGCTCCGGGAGGCGACCACGTTCCCGGCGGCCACAAGCACGCCGATGACGGCCGTCTTCACGGTCGAACGACCCGGTGTCGCCGCCGCGCACACGGCGACGGTCACCGCGACGCTCACGGCGACACACACGCACGTCACCACCGTGGAACCACGCGGCGCGCCCGGCGCCAGGTCGTCGGCCAGCAGCCGTACGCACACCAGCGTCCCGGCGGGGCCGAGCAGCGCCAGGACCAGCGAGAGGTCGACGTAGGAGGGACGGGCGTACCCCTGCGCCATGAGCAGCAGGGCCAGCGCGACCACCGTGCCGCCCGCGTTCTGCGCGAGGATCCGCCGGTCCGTGGAGCCGGTGACCACGCCCCACAGGACCAGGGGCGCCCCGATGCCGAGGAGCGCGGCGGCGCACGCGAGCCACCCGTTCACCGGGAGCCCGCCGCGCGTCGCGCCGCGGTCACGGCCCAGGCGCCGGCCGCCGCGCAGCACACGCCCACGACCGACGTCAGCAGGTCGACCGAGGTGACGAGCACCAGCCACAGCGCGGTGAGCCCGGCCCACCAGGCGGCGAACTCAGCGCCGCGGATCAGGCGCGACACAGGCAGAACGGGTGCCCGGCCGGGTCCGCGTACACCCGGAAATCACGCTGCCCGTCCTGGTCGTCGAGGTCCAGCGGCATCGCGCCGAGGGCCAGCGCCTCGGCCTCCGCCGCGGCCATGTCGGTGACGTCGAAGTCCAGGTGCAGCTGCTGCGAGTTGTCCTCGGCGTGCGGCCAGCGGGGCGGGCGGTGCCCGGGCGCCCGCTGGAAGGCGATGCGGTGACCGCCGGGGACGTACAGGTCGTACCAGTCCTCGTCGTCCTGCTTGATCTCGCCGCCGAGCAGCGCGGCGTAGAAGCCGGCGAGGGCGGCGGGGTCGGGGCAGTCGACGGCGACGAGGCTGTACTGGGCAACGGCCATGACGTTCTCCTGCTCTCACGGGTCCATGTGGTCGATGGGACGTGCGCAGACGGGTACCTCGGAGGCGTGCGTGCATGCCACGTTCGGCCGCGCGGCGCGGCGGGCGCCACCGCTACGCAAATAGACCATCTTCCGTCGCTCGATGCTCGTATCGACGCGGTGCGTGCCGGTCAGGCCGGGCGGATGCCCGGCCACCGGCCCGTGGCGGCCAGTTCCCTGGTGACCTCGAGGATGCCGCGGCGGACCGCCACGACGGTGTCGCGCGGCTCATAGCTGTCCGTGGCCGTGCGCACCGCGATGTGGCGACGCAGCGCGGGGTCGATGATGCGGCGGACGCCGAGGCGGTGCCGGCCGCCGTGGACCGCGACCACCGAGCGCGGCAGGATCGTGCAGGCCTCGCCGCTCTCGGCGATACGGATCAGCGTGCCGAGGGATTCCACGTCGCCGACGTTCCTGGGCACCAACCCGTGGGCGGCGAACGCCCGGTCCACCAGGGCCCGCAGGTTGCTGCGCGCTCCGGGCGTCACCAGTGGCACCTGCCGCAGTTCGTGCAGGGACACCTCGTCCGTGCTGTCCAGGGCGGGGTCGGGGTGGCCGATCAGGTACAACTCCTCGGAGTAGAGCGGGAGTTCCTCCGCGCGTGGCGCGTCGTCCTCTCGGAAGACCGCGGCCAGGTCGAGGCGCCCTGCGAGCAGCAGCTCGTGGACGTAGCCGCTCATCGACTCGAAGAGTTGCAGGTGGATGCCCGGGTAGTGGGCGCGCACCCAGGAGAACAGGGCGGGGGCGAGCGGCGCGGTCACCGTGGTGGGCAGGCCGATCGCGACCGGGCCGTGGATCGGCTGCCGGCCGCCGGTGATGTCCTGCGCGAGGCGGTCGAACTGCCGCACCAGTTGCTGCGCGTCGCGGTAGAGCGTCCGGCCCTGGGACGTGGGCCGTACGCCGCGTGGGCCGCGGTCGAGGAGCCGGACACCGAGGTGTGCTTCGAGTTGGGCCATGCGCTGGCTGATCGCGGGCTGCGACACATGCAGCACGCCGGCGGCCCGGGACAGGCTGCCGGCGTCGACGACGGCGATGAAATCGCGTAGTTGGGCGATGTCCACGGTGGTGTCCGGTGCCGCCTTCCCACGGGGGTCCTGATTACGAGGTGGTGTGCCGCTCGGCCTGCGCGATGATGCGGCGCGCGCGTTCGACGACCGGCCGGTCGATCATCTCACCGTCCACGGTCGTCGCCGCGTCGTGGCCTGGGGCGAGCACTCGCCGGGCCCAGTTCACCTCGTCCTCGGTGGGTGCGAAGGCCGTGCGCACGTGCGGGAGTTGCGCGGGGTGGATGCACAGCTTGCCGCCGAAGCCCCAGCCGCGGGCGCGGGCGGCCGCCCGGGTGACGGCATCCGCGTCGCGGACGGCCGTGGTGACTCCGTCGACGGGCGCGGACAGTCCGTTCGCCGCCGACCAGCGGACCAGGTCGGCGCGGGCGGAGTCCAGCGCCCGGTCGTCGGACACACCCAGGTCGAGCGCGAGGTCGATGCTGCCGAAGAGCAGCCGGACGCAGGCGGGTTCGGCGGTGATGCCGTCGAGGTTGACCAGCCCGCGCGCGGTCTCGATCAGCGGGAGTACGCGGGCGCCGCTCGCTTCGGACGCTTCACGCACCTGCGCCGCGGACTCGGTCTTGGGCAGCACGACGGCCGCGGGCGACAGGGCGCGGCATGCGGCGAGGTCGTCCGCGAACTCGGCGGTCCGGGGGCCGTTGACCCGTACCGCCACCGGCACATCGGCGTCCCGGGGCCAGGCATCGCGCAAGTGGTCGCGGGCGGTCGCCTTGTCCCCCGCGACGACGGCGTCCTCCAGGTCGATGATGACGGCGTCGGCGCCGCTGGCGGCCGCCTTCGCGAACCGGTCGGGGCGGGAGGCCGGCACGAACAGCCAACTCACCGCCGTTGCCAGGGCGTTCACCGGGTCGGCGGTCATGCGGCACCCCGGCTGGTGAGTTCGTCGATCTCGGCGTCCGTCAGGCCCGCCTCGGCGAGGATGGCCCGGGTGTGCTCGCCGACGCCGGGCACCGGGTCCATGCGTGGGGTGTCGTCGACCAGTCCCGGCGGCGCCAGCGCGGGGATCGGGCCTGCCGGGGTCCGCACCTCGTGCCAGCGGCCGCGGGCGGTCAGTTGCGGGTGCTCCCACACCTCGGCCAGCGAGTTCACGCGGGCGTGCGCCACCGGGACGGCGGCCAGCAGTTCGACGGCCTCGGCGGCGGTGAGCTCCGCGAACCGCGCCGCGATGATCGCACCCAGGGCCTCGCGGTGCGCGTTGCGGGCGGCGTTGCCTGCGTAGTCCGGGTGGGTCGTCAGCTCCGGGCGCAGCAGGAAGCGTTCGCAGAAGGCCGCCCACTCGCGCTCGTTCTGGATGCACATCATGACGACCTTGCCGTCCCCGGCGGTGAAGGGGCCGTACGGATAGATGGTCGCGTGCGCCGCGCCCGCACGCGGCGGCGGCTCGGCGCCGTCGTACGCGTAGTACAGGGGGAAGCCCAGCCACTCCACGGTGGCCTCGAGCATCGATACGTCGACATGGACACCTTCGCCGGTGCGACCACGCTCCAGCAGGGCGGCGAGGATCGCGCTGTAGGCGTACATGCCGGCGGCGATGTCGGACACGGAGATGCCGACCTTCGCCATTTCCTCGGCCGTGCCGGTCACCGACAGCAGCCCGGACTCGCTCTGCACCATCAGGTCGTACGCCTTCGCGGTGGCGTACGGGCCGGGGGTGCCGTAGCCGGAGATGTCGCAGACGATCAACTTCGGGTGGGCGGCGTGCAGTTCGGCCCAGCCGAGGCCGGCCCGCTCGGCCGCGCCGGGCGCCAGGTTCTGCACGAAGACGTCGGCGTCGGCGAGGAGCCGGCGCAGGGCGTCCATGCCCTGGGGGTCCTTGATGTCGAGGGTGAGCGACTCCTTGTTGCGGTTGACCCACACGAAGTGGGAGCTGAGTCCGCGCACGCGGGTGTCGTAGGCGCGGGCGAAGTCCCCGGTGCCGGGACGCTCCACCTTGATCACGCGGGCGCCGAGGTCGGCGAGCTGTCGGGTGGCGTACGGAGCGGCGATGGCCTGCTCGAGCGAGACGACGGTGATGCCGCGGAGGGGTTGCATGTGCGTCTTTCTCTCGGGGTTCTCTCGGGCTTGCTGCCGGGGCCGGGTGGGTGGGTCTCACACAACGAAGCTCACTGCGATGACCAGCACCAGCGAGACGACCGATGCCATCGCGGTCACGAAGGTGAGTGCCTTGAGCGCGCCCCGGGTGGTCACTCCGAGGAGCGGTTGGAACATCCAGAAGAAGTTGCTGTTGACCTGGAGGGCGAAGAGCGAGCCCGAACCGATCGCCAGGGCCAGAACCGCGGGCGGCACGGCGAGGTCGCCCATGATCGGGGCGATGATCCCGGCGGCCGCGATGGCGGCGACACCGATGGACCCGATGGCCAGGTGCAGCAGCGCCGCCACCAGCCACACCAGCAGGATCGTCACCACCGTGGACATGCCCGCGTCGGCGGAGAAGATCCCGGAGAGCACCTTGTCGAGGCCGGTCTTGCCGATGACGGCCCCGAGCGATCCGCCCACGCCGGTGACGAGCAGGATCTGCCCGGTGCTGTGGAAGCCCTCGGTCACCGCCTGGTCCACCCGCTCGTTGCTGAGCACCCGCTTCGCCAGGGCGTACGCGCCGACCAGCCCTGCGAACAGGGCGAACGCCGGGTTGCCGAGGAAGGCGAGCAGATCGGACTCCACGCCCGCGGCGTCGGCGATGGCGCCGGTGGCGATGAGCAGCAGCGGGACGACGATCGGCAGCAGCGAGAGGTAAAGCGGCGGCAACGGGCGGCGGGCGCCGGAGTGTTCGCCCTCGGTCGCGGCGGCGGCAGCGGGTACGGCGGCGGTGACATCGGCCGGTTCATCCCGCACGTCATCGCTGTCGGGCACTTCGTCGGTGTCCGCGTTCCACAGGCCGTGGCGCAGCAACCGACCGTAGAGGAACGTGGTCAGCAGCGCCGCGAGCGGGCCGAGGACGAAGCCGTACACCAGCATCGTGCTGAGCGGCACATGCAGCAGACCGGCGACCGCGAGGGTGCCGAGGCCGGGCACCACGAACACGTAGCCGACCAGGATGCCCGCGCTCAACGCGCCGCCCATCATGGGCAGGCCGTACCGTCCCATGCGCGGCGCGGCCGACTTGGCCAGCGGGGCGGCGAGGACGAGTTGGACGTCCACGTAGATCGACGGGAAGACGGCGCTGAGGGCTCCGGCGAGCGCGTAGGGAAGCTTGCCCGGGCCGAGGATGCGCATCAGCTTCTCGACCAGTTTCTGCAGCGCCCCCATGGAGTTCAGCAGCGAGCCGAGCAGCACGCCGAAGCCGATCAGCAGCCCCACCTCGGCCATGATGTCGCCGAAGCCGTCGACGATCGTGTTGATGGTGCCCTCGAAACCGAGGCCGGTCGCGATACCGAGGTAGAGCGAGCCGATGACCAGGGCGATCACCGGTTCGACCTTGGGCACCAGAATCAGTAGGACAACCACGAGGATGGCTATCGCGGTATGCAGAGCTGTCACGGGGTTCCTCTCACCACGTCGTGAGTACATGTGAGGGAAACACGGTGATCACGGTGGCGGAAGGCAGGAATCCGCGAGGGGGGTATCAGGTGCCCTTATGGCGTTCGTGCAGGGCTGGTCAGGCCCGTGCGAGACAGATTTGTCGGACGGCGGACCGCACGGCGTCGGCAGTGCGGTCCGCCGTCCTCAGCTCAAACAGTCGCGATACCCGGGTCGCTCACCGACGGTGTCCCGTTCTCCACGTGCCCGGCCAGCCGGCGCAGCCAGCCGGTGACGCCCTCGGCGCGCACCGTCAGGTCGTACCAGCGACGGGTGCTCTTCAGGTCGACGGTCTGCCGGACCGTGCCGCCTGCGGGCACGGAGTACGTCTGGACGCCGCCGCCGTACGCGTTGGTGACGGTGAGTCGGACGGCCGCGGACGTCGGGTTCGTCAGGGTGAGGGCGAGGTTGCCCGTGCCCGCGTCGTGGCGCGCGGTCACCTCGGGGCCCGCGGTCTTGTTGTCGCCCTGGAAGGCGCGCAGGAAGCCGTTCGGGCCGTGCGCGGTGAGGTCGTAACGGCCCTCGGAGTAGGTCGAGTTCCAGCTGTCCGCGATCGACTTCCCGGCCTCGGCCGTGTACGTCCAGGGGCCGTCGCCGCGGCTGAGCGAGCGCACCTGGAAGGCGGCACCGGCCCGGTCGCCGCCGCTGAGGGTGAGCCGGTACTTGCCGGTCGCGACGTCGGCCGCGCCGTCGACATACGGGGCGTAGGCGAGCGGTCGGGTGGGTCGCGACCCTGCCTCCTGGCGGGGCAACGCGCCCTGTGCGGGCGGCTTCGGTACGTAGCTGGGGTGGCGGTCGCGGTCCGGCGGGGTGTAGCCGGAGGTGTCGGGCAGCTGCGCCGGGTCGGTCACCTTCATCGAGAAGTCGAAGGCCGAGGTGAGGTCGCCGCAAATGGCGCGGCGCCAGGGCGAGATGTTGGTCTCCTTCACCCCGAATCGTCTCTCCATGAACCGCAGGATCGACGTGTGGTCGAAGGTCTCGGAGCACACATAGCCGCCGGTGGACCAGGGCGACACGACGATCATGGGGACGCGCTGGCCAAGACCGTAGGGGCCGGCGGCACGCGTTCCACCGGGGTAGTAGTCGAGCCCGGTGTCGACGGTGGACAGGCCCTGGTCCGCGGACGCCGGCGGGTAGGGCGGCACGACGTGGTCGAAGTAGCCGTCGTTCTCGTCGTACGTGACGAACAGGGCGGTCTTGCTCCACACCTCGGGGTTCGAGGTGAGGGCGTCGATGACCTGGGAGATGTACCAGGCGCCGTAGTTCGCGGGCCAGTTGGGGTGCTCGCAGAACGCCTCGGGAGCGGCGATCCAGGAGATCTGCGGCAGCTTGCCGGCCTTCACGTCGGCCTTGAGGAGGTCGAAGTAGCCGTCCCCCGCCTTGGCGTTCGTGCCGGTGCGCGCCTTGTCGTAGAGCGGGTCGCCGGGCTTGGCGTTGCGGAAGTTGTTGAAGTAGAGGAGCGAGTTGTCCCCGTAGTTGCCTCGGTAGGCGTCGTCTATCCAGCCCCAGCCGCCGTCGGCGTCGAGGCCGTCGCCGATGTCCTGGTAGACCTTCCAGGAGACACCGGCCTTCTCCAGGCGCTCGGCGTACGTCGTCCAGCCGTAGCCCGCCTCCTCGTTGCCGAGGACGGGGCCGCCGCCCGTGCCGTCGTTGCCGACGTAGCCGCTCAGCATGTAGTAGCGGTTGGGGTCGGTCGCGCCCATGAACGAGCAGTGGTAGTCGTCGCAGACCGTGAACCGGTCGGCGAGCGCGTGGTGGAAGGGGATGTCCTCCCGTGTCAGGTACGCCATCGTGCCGGTGCTCTTGGCGGCGATCCAGTTGTCGTACTTGCCGTTGGCGAAGGCGCTGTGGCCACCGGCCCAGTCGTGGTCGAGCCCGGCGATGAACTGCATGCCGAGGTCGTCCGCGTCCGGGTGGTACGGCAGGGTCTCCTTGCCGGCGCTGGACTGGTGCCAGACCGGCTTGCCGCTCGGCAGGGTGACCGGACGCGGGTCACCGAACCCGCGGACGCCCTTCAGGGTGCCGAAGTAGTGGTCGAAGGACCGGTTCTCCTGCATGAGCACCACGATGTGCTCGACGTCCTGGACGGTGCCGCTGCGGCGGGCGGCGGGGATGGCGGCGGCGCGGTCGATGGAGCCGTTCAGCGCCGTGAGAGCGGCGGTGGCTCCGGCGATCTGCAGGAAGCGACGCCGGTTGAGTTCGGTCATGTGTGGGGGGTTCTCCTGTTTCTTCAGTGGTGACGCGTCAGAGCTGTTGTGCCCAGAGGCTGTTGTGCAGGGAGCACGGGCAGCACAGCACTCATTAGGTCACCGCCGACCGACAGTTCGGAGACAGCAAGTCGAACTCGTTCTTACGCGAATCGACACACATGATCAAGACACTGCACCAGGCGATCACATGCCCATTACCGGCCGATCCACGCTCCCCAACATCCGACGATCCACCGACGCGGGGTCAACCCACTGACTCAGGTTCAGGCCTGCCGCCTGCCACCGTCCGTCGCCAAGCGGGTGAGCCACTCCCGCAGCAGGCCCTGCTCGGCCTCGCTGAGGACATCAACCTTGTCGGGCAGCGCGGCGCGCAGCGCCCGGGCCGCCGGGGCGGGGCCGGACTCCGCGGCGGAGAAGGCGGGTTCGACCCGGGTGATGGCGGCGATCATCGACTCGCGGAGCACGGTCAGCAGCGCCGGGTCGCGGCGCTGTGCCGGAGTGGCCTGCCAGGTGATGACGGCGCCCTGGCCGGTGGCCTGGATGATCTGCGCCGCCAACTCCTCGTCGACCCGCAGCCATCCCGACGCAGCGAGCCGGCGCACCCGGCCATGAAGGATCTCCAGACCCGCGTGGTGTGCCACGTCCGCCTCCCGGCCGGTGGCCCTGTTCATCACCGCGAAGAGCTCGGGGCGCGAGACACCGAACTCCACCACCATGTCCCAGCCCCGGCGCAGCTCCTCCACCGGATCCTCCGGCGCGGGATCGAGCTGGGCGCGCTTGCTCTCCAGGAACTGCGCGTAGCCGTGCTCGGCGACCGCCTCCAGGAGTCCCTCCTTGTCGCCGAAGAGCCGGTAGATCGCCGGCGGCTGGAGCCCGGCGGCGGCGGCGACCGCGCGGGTGCTGACCGCGTCCGGTCCCCCGCTCTCCAGCAGCTCGACGGCCGCTTCGACGATGCGGCTGCGGGGGCTGTCTGCGGTGTCACGGGTAGGCATGTATCGATGATACCGGGATATTGCTTCCACCGTTAATTCCAGTGTTACCGTTGCAGTGATTCCACTGGAAACACGGTAGGGAGAACCCCGTGATCATCGTGACCGGAGCCACCGGAAAGCTCGGCCGTCGCGTCGTCGAACGCCTGCTGGAGCGCGTCCCCGCCGAGCGTGTCGGCGTCAGCGTCCGCGACACCCAAAAGGCCCAGGACCTCGCCGACCGCGGAGTCCGTGTACGGCAGGGCAGCTTCGACGACCCCGCCTCACTCGTGCACGCCTTCGAGGACGCCGAGCAGCTGCTCCTCGTCTCCCTGGACCGCACCGGCGAGGAGTGCGTCGCGGGCCACCGCACCGCCATCGACGCGGCGGTGAAGGCCGGCGTCGGCCGCATCCTCTACACCAGCCAGATGGGCGCCGCCCACGACTCGCACTTCCAGCCGTGCCGCGACCACGCACGGACCGAGGACCTGCTGCGCGCCACCGGCCTGCCGTGGACCGCGCTGCGCAACGGCTTCTACGCCGCCAGCGCCCTGCAGTTCCTGGAGCCCTCGCGCCACAGCGGCGACATAGCCCTGCCCGCGGACGGCCCCGTGGCCTGGACCGGCCACGACGACCTCGCCGAGGCCACCGCCGCGATCCTCACCGACGAGGGCCGCTTCGAGGGGCCCACCCCGCCGCTCACCGGTCCTGCGGCGCTGGACTTCGACGCCGTGGCCGAACTCGCGGCCCACGCCGCCGGGCGGCCCTTCACCCGCACCGTCGTCCCCGACGACACCTTCCGCGAGCAGGCCGTGGCGCATGGTGTGCCCGACCCGATGGCCGACCTGATGCTGAGCATCTTCGCGGCGGCACGCCACGCCGAGTTCAGCGCCGTCGACCCGACGCTCGCCGAACTGATCGGCCGTGAGCCCGCCGGCTTCCGCGCCCTGCTGGAGGACTCCTGGGCCGAGGAGGTCGAGGAGGTCCCGGGACGATGACGTGAGGGGCTCAACTCCCGCTGCTCTCCCGCACGATGAGCTCGTGGCCGACGACATGATCCCGTGGCGGGGCCCCGCCCGGATCGTCGATGCGATCGAGCAGGAGCGCCACCGCGGCGCGGGCGATCTCCTGCTTGTCCGGGGCCACCGTCGTCAGGCTCGGCACGCTGAAGCGCGACGCCTCGATGTCGTCGAAGCCGACCACGTCGAGGCTCCCCGGGACACTCACGCGCCGCTCGTGCAGGGCCCGTAGCGCACCCAGAGCGAGGTGGTCGTTGAGGCAGACCAGGGCGTCCGGGCGCGGATCCGTATCGAGGAGCGCGGTCGCGGCCCGCGCGCCGTCCCGCCACTGGAAGGCGTCCACCGGGATCACGAGGTCGCCGTCGAAGGGAACCCCGGCCTCCTTCAGCGCCTCGCGATAGCCGTCGGTGCGCAGCCGGTCCGTGCCCTGCCGGCCGCGCACCCTGCCACCGACAACAGCGATACGACGCCGGCCCCGCGACAGCAGGTGTGCGGTGGCCTCGCGCGCCGCCGCCACGTTGTCGATGGCGACATGGTCCGCGCCGCCCTCGGCGGGCCGCTCGCCGAGCAGCACCACGGGGAGGCCCCGGTCGCGGCTGGCCAGGTCACGCGGGTGCAGCGCGAGCGGACTGAGGATGACACCGTCGGTGAACTGGGCGTCGAAGCCGTGCAGCGCGGCCAGTTCACGCTCGCGCACGCCGTTCGTCCGGTGCAGCAGCACGGTCCGGCCGCGCCGGTCGGCCTCCGCCATGACGAGCCCGGCCAGTTCGGCGAAGTACGCGACGTCGAGCTCGGGCACGGCCAGGGTGATCATGCCGGTGCGGCCCTGGCGCAGCTGCCGGCCCGCGATGTTGACCCGGTAACCGAGCGCGTCGATCGCCTCTTTGACGGCCTCGCGGGTCCGGTCCGACAGATACTCGAAGTTGTTGATCACGTTGGAGACGGTCTTGGGCGAGACGCCCGCGTACTCCGCCACGTCCTTGATCCTGGGCCTGCCCGCCACGCCGCTCACCCCTTCGACTCCGTCCGCCGGCGGTGAGCGTATCCACCCGGCCGCCCCCGTCGCTCACTCGCCGTCGGTGGCCGACTCGCCGTCCCATCCGCCGCGTTGACACGCCTCTGCCCCTTCCCTACCGTCCTGAAGCCCTGGGACTTACATCGATGTAAGGAGAAGCTCATGCGCGCACGACACCGTGCCGCTCTGGTCGCCGGTCTGGCCGCCGCGTTAATCGCGCTGTTCGCCGGCCTGGTCAGCGCGACGCAGGCCCCCGAGGAGAAGCCCGCGCCGGCCTCCGCGCGGAAGTCGGCATCGGCCGCGGCCGCATCGAGCACCTTCCGCAATCCGCTCAACACCGGTCCGGACCCGTTCCTGTCCTACGCGAACGGGGCCTACCACCTCACCACCACCCAGGGCGACAGCATCAAGATGTGGAGCTCGCCCTCCCTGGCCACGCTGCTCGACGCCGACCCGAAGACGGTGTGGACGGACAGCGACACCTCGCGCAACCAGCACATCTGGGCGCCGGAGTTCTACCGCTCCGGCGGGCACTGGTACATGTACTACACGGCTGACGACGGCACGGACGAGCACCACCGCCTCTACGTACTGGAGTCGGAGGGCGACGACCCGACCGGCCCGTACCACTTCAAGGCGAAGCTCACGCCGCCCAACCACGCGAACGACTTCGCGATCGACCCGGGCATCCTCCAGCACAACGGCAAGCTCTACCTCGCGTACAGCGGCCTCAACCCGTACCAGCACAACGGCCTCAACATCGCGCCGATGTCCAACCCGTACACCGTCTCGGGCGACGCGGTCGCCATCGACGGCGACGGCGGCTGCCCCGAGGTCCGCGAGGGCCCGGAGTTCCTCAACCGCAACGGCCGTACGTGGATGACGTATTCGACCTGCGACACGGGCAAGCCCGACTACCAGGTATGGATGATGTCGCTGGCGGACGGCGCCGACCCGCTCGTGCCCGGCAACTGGAAGCAGCACGACGGACCGGTCTTCAAGCGCGCCGACGACCGCGGCGTGTTCGGCCCCGGCCACCACGCCTTCTTCAAGTCCCCGGACGGCAAGGAGGACTGGCTGATCTACCACGCCAAGACCACGTCGACGAACACCTACAGCAACCGCACGACCCGCGCCCAGAAGATCAGTTGGAACGCCGACGGCAGTCCGAACCTCGGCACGCCGCTCGCCATGGGCTCCACCCAGAACCTGCCCTCAGGCGACCCCGGATCGGGCAACCACTGGATCAACGACGACGGCCGCTCCAGCGGATCCGGCTCCGTCAAGTACACCGGCACGTGGAACTCCGGTACGGGCTGCGCGGCGCAGTGCTTCTGGAGCGACGACCACTGGAGCGACAAGGCGGGCAACACCGCGACGTACTCCTTCACCGGCACCCGGATCGCCCTGCTGTCCGTCAAGGACACGGGGAACGGCATCGCCGCGATCAGCGTCGACGACGGCCCCGAGCAGCGCGTCGACTTCTACGGCGCGATCCGCACCGGCGAGACCCTCCAGTACCTCAGCCCACGCCTCACGAACGGACCGCACACGGTGCGGGTCCGGGTGACGGGCGACAAGAACGCGTCCTCCTCCGGCGCGTTCGTGAGCGTGGACCGGGCGGAGGTCTACACGGACTGAGGCCCATACGGCGTTCCCCGTCGCCCCGGTTCCGGCTCACCGGGGCCGGGGCGACGGTTACGGGACGGTCGCGCAGGTGAGGAACAGGTCGCGGCTCGGGCACGTCGCGTTGCCCGGATACAGCGCGTGGAGCGGCGCGTGGACCGGGGGTTCGAGGGCGATGACGCGCGCCCTGCCGCCCGCGACGTCACCAGGTGGTGAGGTCACGAAGGCGAGCCGGCCGGTGCCGATGACCGCGGTGACCGGCGGGGTGCCCTGCCGGTCGGTGCGCTCGACGTGCGGGTCGAACCCGGCGTGGCGGCAGTGGGCGATGAGCAGGTCGGTGTAACCGGACCGGCCGGGTGTTCCCCACACCATGAAGCGCTCGTCCTCGAGGTCCGGCAGGGCCACGGTGGTTCGGCCGGCGAGGGGGTGGTCGGCGGCGACGGCGATGTGCAGCCGCTGCCGCCCCAGGGTGGTGCGGGTCAGTCCGTGCTCGGGCGCCATACCGCGGCACAGCCCGAGGTCGAGGTCGCCGGCGAGCAGTGCGGCCGCCAACTCGTCGGGGTAGCGCTGGTGCACCTCGGGGACGACGTCCGGGTGCGCGTCGGTCAGCGGGGCGAGCAGGGTGACGACCTCCTCGCCGGTCACCGCCGGGGTGTATCCGATGCGCAGCGGTGCGGTGTCACCGCGCCCGATGTACCGGGCGCGGCGCAGGGCGGTGCGCGCCACGCCGTTCAGTACGCGGGCATCCTCGACGAGCGCCTGTCCGGCGGGCAGCACGGTGATGCCGGAGCTGCCGCGTTCCAACAGGGGCACTCCCACCTCGCGTTCGAGAACGCGGATGGACGTCGACAGTGCCTGCTGCGACAGGTGCAGTCGGGCGGCGGCGCGGGTCACACTGCCCTCCTCCACGACAGCGACGAGGTGCTCGAGCTTGTTCAGGTCCAGGGCCATGTCACTGTCCTACGCCATGACGGGATCGACCGCGCGGACGCGTCAGGCCTGGCCCGTCTCGAAACGGCTGACCCGGCCGTCGGTCACGGTGAAGGTCCACCGCGTGCGCATGCTGCCCCACGTGCTGTTCGTATAGACAACCGTCAGGGTCCTGCCGTCGTCCGACACGGCGTCGACGTCCATGTGCCCGTCGGCCGAGAAGATCTCGCGGTCGACCCATGCGGCCAGGTCGCGCTCCGTACCGTCGTCGGACATCGTGGCGTCGTCGGTCAGCACGTCGAAGAACGCGCCCTTGTCGCCGGCGTTCACCGCGGCGATGAACGCGGCCACCGCCGGGTCCGTCGGTCGAGCAGACATCGCTACCTCCTGGGATGGTTCAGCGGGTGGTGTAGCCGCCGTTGGCGAACAAGGTCTGTCCTGTGATCCACCGGCCCGACGTGGCCAAGAAGGTGACGAGCGGGACGATGTCCTCGATGTGGGTGAGCTGATTGCCCATCGCCTGCGACTTGTGGAAGGCGACGCGCTCCGGGGTCTCCTGCGGGTAGAAGAACGGGGTGTCCATCGGGCCGGGAGCCACCGTGTTCACCGAGATGGACCGATCGGCGAACTCCTTGGACGCCGCCCGGGTGAAGTGCTCCAGGGGCGCCTTGCCGCCGGCGTACGTCGAGTAGCCGTCGGTGTACGCGGCCAGCAGCGACGTGCCCAGGCTGATGATTTTCCCGTGGTCGTTCAGCCGCCGCCCGGCCTCCTGGATGAAGAAGTAGGCCGCCTTGGCGTTGATGCCGAACATGCGGTCGTACTCGTCCTCAGTAGTCTCCAGGATCGGCTTGCGCAGCACCATTCCAGTGGTGTTCACGGCGATGTCGACCCCGCCATAGGTGTCGACCGCGACATCGAAGAGGCGTCGCACGTCCGCGACTTTCGTCAGGTCGCCCTGGACGGCGACCGCCTGCCCGCCGGCCTCCCGGATCGCCTTCACTGTCTGCTCGGCGTCGTCCTCGGAGGTGTGGAAGTGGACGACCACCTTCGCTCCCGCCTCGGCGAAGGTCCTGCTGGTCAGCCCGCCCAGGTTCTTCTCTCCCCCGCCGATGACCGCGACCTTGTCGCGTAGCGTGTCCTCGCTCATGCTCATCACTCCCTCGCGTCCTTGCCGGTGACCGGCCGGTTCACGGACCGGCCCGTTCACGTCTCACGACCGAGGCTAGGAGGACAATCCGGGCGTGGGGTAACAGAAGCTTTGAGTCACCCCACAGGCATCGTCGATGGCCGCAGGTCAGGCCCCCGCGCCCGACACCACCGGTGAATCGGTCCGGTCGCCCACCGAGCCCTTTGTCGCCTTCTTCGGGACCGGCTGGTCGTGGCGCAGGGCCTTCCACACAGTGTGCGAGGCCTTTTGCAGGGGGAGGACGCGGCTCGCGTCCTGCGTGTCGTAGGTGACCGGCAGGGTGACCATGGTGGTGCGGTCGGGGCTGATGCCCTTCAGCTCCTTGGCGAGGCCGAGGAGTTTGTCGGCGGACGCCAGCTCGGAGTCCGCGCTGATGGTCTTGGTCGCCGTGTCGGCGAGGGCGTAGGACTTGCTCGGGCTGCCCAGCGGGTCGACCGTGTCGGCGCGGTGGATCAGCGCCTTGATGAACGCCTGCTGGAGCTGGATGCGGCCGAGGTCGCTGCCGTCGCCCACGCCGTGCCGGGTGCGGACGAGCGCGAGAGCGTCCTTGCCCTTCAGGCGGTGCTTTCCGGAGTCCAGGGAAAGGCCGCTGTTGCTGTCGTGGATGGCGTTGCGGGTGGTGATGTCGACGCCGCCGAGCTCGTCGATCATCTTCTGGAAGCCCTTGAAGTCGACTTCCAGGTAGTGGTCCATGCGGACGCCCGACATCTTCTCGACCGTCTTCACGGTGCAGGCGGGCCCGCCCAGCGCGTACGAGGAGTTGAACACGGCCTTGTGCTCCGCCTGGACGTCTCCGTGCGAGGTCTTGCAGGTGGGGCGGTCGACCTCGGTGTCACGCGGGATGCTGACGACCGAAGCCTTCTTGTGGGTCTTGTCGACGTGCAGGACCATCGCCGTGTCCGCGCGGGCGCCCATGACACCGCTGCCGTACTCGCCGTGGGTTCCCGCCCGGGAGTCGGAGCCGAGCAGGAGGATGTTCATCGCGCCGTCGCGCTGTTCGTCGGGCCGGTCGGAGCCGAGGGCGGCGTCCACGTCCGTGCCCTTGATGTTGCCGTTGAGGTGCTGCCAGGCGTAGGCCACGCCGCCGCCACCGACCAGGGTCAGGCCCAGCGCGCCGCCCGCGATCCAGCGCAGGGCGCGCTTGCGCTTGCGGTGCTTGGAGCGGCGCAACCGGGCGGGGCCGTACGCGGGCACCGCGGGCGCCGCGGGCTCATCGGCCGGGTGCGCCCGGTGTTCGTTCCCGCTCTCGTGCGGCATGGGGGCTTCCTAACTGCTCAGTGCTACGTACTGCTCGCTGCTCGCCGGAGGGCGGCTCAGTACGCCGAGTCGACGTTGTCGATGGAGCCGTAGCGGTCGGCGGCGTAGTTGGCGGCCGCGGTGATGTTCGCGACCGGGTCCGTCAGGTCGTTCGCCGTGCCCGCGACGTGGTACGTGTCGAAGGTGGGCTGGATCACCTGGAGCAGGCCCTTGGACGGGGTGCCGTTCTGGGCGTTGACGTCCCAGCCGTTCTCGGCGTTCGGGTTGCCGGAGGACTCGCGCATGATGTTGCGGTGCAGGCCCTCGTACGTGCCGGGGATGCCCTTGGACTTCATGATGTCGAGGGACTCACGGATCCAGCCGTCGAGGTTGTCGGGGTAGGTCTTGGCGGACGCCGCGGCCTTCGTGGTCGTGGCGGTCTTGGCGGCCGTGCCGGTGTGCTCGGCGGCGTGCGCCTGCGTGGGCACCAGGGTGAGCGCGGCGGCGATCGCGCCCGCCGCGGCGATGCCGGAGACGGAGATCTTGCGCGTACGGGCGGTGCGGTCGGCGTTCACCGGCGTCTGGACAAACTGCATGAGGGTGCTCTCCAACGGTTCTACGGGGTGGGGACGGCACACGGTGCGTCGTGTGCGGATGGCCGGTGCCGGTGCTTTCCGGACGCTTCCGGCCGGTCCCGGCTACTCGGGACTCAGTCAGGGTTAGCGGCGCGCGACGGCGGGACGCAAAGATGTGACGTACTACCCGGGTACGCAGAACTGGCGGATCGGGCACTTCGGACAGGCTCCGGACGGGACGGCGGGCGGCCACTCACCCGGTCGGCGGCGGCTACTACCGCGCCTAGCATGTGCCGTGGCTCATATGGGTGGGCTCACAGCCGGAGGGGTCCGCGAGGGGCCCGCGAGGGGTTTGACCGGCTTCGCCGGAAGAGCGATTCCCGGCCGTTCACATCTCCTCCACCCCGGCGTGGGCAACCGGTCACCTGCCCCAGAGGTCTGCTGTGATGTCGATGCGCCGGATTCCCCGATGAATCCGCTCGGGAATCCCTCCGGAAATCCCCGCGCACCGGCAGCTCAGCGACAGGACAACCGGGAGTGTGTGTGAACGGCATGAGACGGCAACGGATGCTCGCGGCGTGCGCGACGGCGCTGGCGGTGACGGGAGGCGTGCTGCTGGTGGGGCCCGCGCAGGCGCAGGCCGAGCCCCGGGCCGAGGCCTCCCCCGCGGGTGACTTCGACGGCGACGGCTTCGGCGACCTCGCGGTCGGGGCGCCGGAGGGGACGATCGCCGGGTTCGCGAAGGCCGGCTACGTCTCGGTGGCGTACGGCACCGCACAGGGCGTACGCACCACCCGCCACAAGGGCATCACCCAGCGCACCGCGGGCATCCCCGGCACCCCGGAGGCGGGCGACCGGTTCGGTTCGGCGACGGCCGTCGGGGACGTGGACGGCGACGCGTACGCGGATCTGGTCATCGGAGCAGGCGGGGAGGCCATCGGCTCCGTCAAGGGAGCGGGTTCGGTCACCGTCGTCTTCGGCGCGAAGGGCGGGCTGAGCGCGGACGCGATCGCCTTCCACGCCCCGACCCCGACGGCCCGCCAGGCCTTCGGCGACAAGCTGGCCGTCGGCGACTTCGACCACGACGGCCGAGCCGACATCGCGGTCGCGGCCGGGACGAAGGTGCACGTGGTGAAGGGGGCCGCCCATCTCCGTGACACCCCGAAGCCGGCCATCAAGGCGCTCACCCCGCCCGGCGGCGGCGCAGGAACCGGCCAGATCGCGGCGGCCGACGTCAACGGCGACGGCTACACCGACCTCGCCACCGTCGCCTACGTCGACGACGCGGCGGACGAGGGCACCCTCGGCGTCCTGGCCGGGTCTGCCAGGGGCCTCACCGGCACGACTCTGGGCAAGACCGGCCTGCCGTTCGCGGGCTACAGCATCGTCGCCGGTGACGTCACCGGCGACGGCAAGGACGACATCGTCGTGGACACCGGTTTCTCGGACGGTCCGGACGACTTCCTCATGCGCATGTTCCCGGGCACCGCTTCGGGGATGGGCGAGGGTGTCGCGTACGAGGGTGAGGCGCAGCCCGGCCGGGCCGGCGTCCTCGCCGACCTCGACGGCGACGGCCACGCCGACCTCGTCACCGCCGACACCACGGCCACCGACCCGGACGGGTTCAACAACGCGGGGGCGGTGACGGTCGTGCCCGGCGCCGATTCCGGCCTCGACGCGCAGGGCGCGCACACCATCACCCTGGCCACGCCCGGCGTGACCGGCTCCAGCGAGGGCAACGACCTCTTCGGCTCGGCGGTGGCCGCAGGCGACTACGACGCGGACGGCACGGCCGACCTCACCGTCGGCGCCCCCGGCAAGTACCTCGGGACCGGCGCGGTCAGCGTCATCCCCGGCTCGGCGGACGGCCCGACCGGCAAGGGCTCGATCCTCTTCACCCCGGAGGACTTGGACCACCCGACGGCCAAGGCCCGCTTCGGCTCGTCCCTGGGCGCGACGACGCGCCACTGACGTCACGAGGGCTCGGGGGCGTTGTCCCCGGGCCTTGGTCGGTCCGGCCGCTTGATGTCGCGCTCAAAACGGTGGACCAGCGGTCACCCGCTCACAAGACTGGGCGGGTGACGACACCACCAGCGTCTCCCGACACACTCCAGGCCGTGCTCTTCGACTCCGGCGGCGTACTCATGCAGCCGATCGGTGGCCGCTGGAACCCGCGAGCGGACTTCGAGCAGACCGTCCTGGCCCACGCCCCCTCGATCACGCCGGAGCAGTTCGCCGCGGCCATCAGCGCGGGCGACCACTTCTTCGCCGCCTCGTCGTCGACGCCCGACTACGACGATTACCACCGTCTGATGCTCCACCACCTCGGCGTGGAGCCGACCTCGCGGCTTCTGGCCGACTTGGGTCGCGAAGTGCCCCCCGTCCGTGTTCGGATGGCCGTGGTGTCGGACGCCTGGCCCGGATTGCCCGACCTCCACGCCGGACTCGGCATCGACCGGTACTTCGAGGCGTACGCGATCTCAGCCGTCCTCGGCTGCAACAAGTCGGACCCCCGCATGTACCACCACGCCACCGCCGCACGTGACACGCCCGCCGATCCGGACGTTCCCTCCATCGCGTCCCTGACCGAACTCCTGCAGCTCTGTCGTTAATGCCTCGCGCCGAGGACCTCGTCCAGCACGCTCAGCAGGCGGTCCGCGTCGTTCGTGTCGAAGACCAGGGGTGGGCGGATCTTCAGGACGTTGCCGTGCGTTCCGGTCGCGGAGATCAGGACCCTGCGTTCGCGGAGGCCGTTGACCACCGCGGTGGTCAGGTTCGGGTCCGGGGTTCTGGTGTCGCGGTCGGTGACGAGTTCCACGCCCGCGTACAGGCCCGCCCCGCGGACGTCGCCGATGGTCGGGTGGCGGGCGCTCAGGTCGTCGAGGCCCGCGCGGAGGACCTCGCCTACCCTGCGGGAGTTGTCGAGCAGGTTCTCGTCACGGATGACGTCGAAGGTCGCCTGGGCCGCGGCGATGGCCACCGTATTGCCGCCGAAGGTGTTGAAGTACCGCATGTCGTGGCCGAATTCGGCGACGGCGTCGTGGGTGACGGCGAGGCCCGCGACGGGGTAGCCGTTGCCCATGGGCTTGCCCATCGTGACGATGTCGGGGTGCACGTCGTGGCGCTGGTAACCCCACATCCGCTCCCCCGAGCGCGCGAACCCGCACTGCACCTCGTCGGCGATGAACAGCCCACCTGCCTCCTGCACCGCCTTGACGGCCGGGCCGAGGAGGTCCGTCGGCTGGGCGTACAGGCCGTCGGAGCTGAACAGGGAGTCGACGACGAACGCGGCCACGCCCACCCCGTGGCGCTCAAGCTCGCGTATCTGCTCGCGCACGTGGTCGGCGAACCATTCCGCCATGCCCTCCCGAGGGATGCGGTACGAGTCCGGGGTCGGTACGCGGCGAACCCAGGTGCCCAGGACGGCGTTCTCCCCCATGGCCGGCGAGATACCCGCCACCTGGTCGGAATTGCCGTGGTACGCCTCGGAGGTGATGATGACGCCCTGGTTGCCGGTGCGGTACTTGGCGATGCGCAGCGCGAGGTCGTTGGCCTCCGAGCCGGTGCAGGTGAACATCGCGTGGCCGTCCGCGACCGGCCCGGTGAGGGAGGCCAGCAGGTCCTCGGCGTAGTCCAGGACGCCTTCCTGGAGGTAGCGGGTGTGGGTGCACAGCGTCTGCATCTGCTGGTGCACGGCCTCGACGACGTGCGGGTGGGCGTGGCCGACGGAGACCACGTTGTTGTACGCGTCGAGGTACTCGTTCCCCTCGTCGTCCCAGAGCCGACAGCCCTTGCCGCGCACGATGTGCAGTGGTTGCTGGTAGAAGAGGCGATAGGCGGGTCCCAGCAACTTCCCGCGGCGTTCGATCAGTTGGCGTGAGGACGGGGACAGTCCCTGCGCCGCGTCCGGGTCGAACGCGTTGTTCATCTTGCCGCGGGCCTTGGTCCTGGTCTCAGGGGTGCTCATGCTCGTCCTTGGGGTGGGCGTCGGGCCGGTCGTCCGCCGGCTGCTCGGTCAGAGGAACGTCGAGGAGATCTCGTCGGGCGTACGGTCGAGGAACCACGCCAACTGGCCCCATCCCGGCGCGGTGTTGCGCAGGATGTACGTGGTGTTCCCGGGGATCAGCGACGCGCGGTGCAGCGTGATCAGCGCCCGGGCGACCACCCGGCCCATGACGAGGTGCGGGAGCAGCGCCAGTTCGGCCTCGGTGAGGTCGGCCGAGCGCAGGTATCCGCGCAGTACGTCGCGGGCCTCGGCGAACAGGTCCGGCACCGGTCGCGACGAGGCGTCCCGTGACAGTTGGTTGAGCAGTGCGGTGGCGACATCCACCGCGATCGCGGTGTGCACGGCGTCGCCGAAGTCGATGACACCGGTGACGAATTCGGCGGTGTCGTGGTCGACGAGGAGGTTGGACGTGCTGAAGTCGTTGTGCAGCACCTGGTAGCGAAGGAACGGCAGTTGGGGCACGACCACGTCCAGGTAGCGGGCCAACCCCTGGGTCAGCGCCCGGCGTTGCCCGGTGTCCGGGACTTCGTCGAGCAGTGGGTGCAGCGCCGGGAGGTGGCGGACGTCCCAGGCGCACACCCTGCCGTCGGCCGGGTGCCGGAAGTCGGCGGTGGCGTGCCGGAGTTGGGCCAGCATCTCCCCCACGCGTTCGCGTTCCGGCGCGGACGTCGTCCCGGCCGTGTCGAGCGGTGTGCCCACGGCGTGGGTCATGACGCGTGCCAGGCGGTGTCGACCGGCCGTGTCCCTCACCGGTTCGAGCAGGCGGCCGCCGTCCGAGGGCAGCAGCTCGGGTACCGGCACCCCGTACCCGGACGCGTGCACGTGCCGCATCAGCTCGGTCTCGAAAGCGACTTCGTCGTCGTCCTCGTCCGGGTGGGAGACCTTGACGACGAACCGGCCGCCGCCTGAGATGTCGAGCCGGAACGTGTCGTCCTTCTCGGTCGCCAGCCGGGTGGCCACGACGGCATCCAGGGACCACCGCGTGCGGGCCAGGGCGATCGCGTCGGCCTCGTCCATGACCGCGTGGGGGGCGGCCAGCCGCCCGCTCCCGAGGCCGAGTTGGCCGAGCGTCACGCCAGGCCCCACGCCCTCGACCTGCCGGGCAACAGCGTCCGTCATGCCACCGTCCTCCCCCGGCGCGCCGGTCACCGGTGATGTCCGTAACGACGTACTCGACGTGGGTGCGCTCCTCCGTGCTCCTCGTACTCCTCGTACTCCTCGTGCTCCTCGAAGGAATACGCCGACATGACCCCGCCAAAACCTGATGCCCGGCAACCTCCTTGGGACAGGCCTGGCTCGCGGCTCCGCGCCTACCGGAAGCCCAGGTCCGGATCGGTGCCGGTCAACTCGCCACTGGCGGCCCACAGGCGAGCGGCCACGTCCGCGTCGGCCATGTGCGCGGGGACGGGCTCACATCGCGGTGTGCCGCGCAGTCCGAAGACCCGCGGCCCCCACAGTTGCCCTCCCCGCACCTCCGGGTCGAGGACGGCACGTACGACGGGCCGTGCTCCGGCCTCCTTGCCCTGCACCAGGAGCGCCGCGGGCAGGGCGCGCAACCGCTGACCGGGCGTGGTCACGGAGACCGGCGGACGGGACGGTGTGAGGGAGTCCAGTGCTCCGCCGGGGTGGGCCACCACGCTGAGCACCGTGCTGTTGATGGCACGCAGCCGGCGGTCGAGTTCGAAGCCGAAAGACATCTGCGCGAGCTTGGAGCGGCCGTAGGTGCGCTTGGGCCGGTATTCGTGCGTCGATTGCAGATCGCCGAGGTCCAGCCGCTCGGAGCGCGCCGCGAAGCTTCCCACCGTCACGACGCGGCCCGCAAGCGCTGCGGAGAGCAGGGGAGCCAGCCACTGGGTCAGTGCGAAGTGGCCGAGGTGGTTGGTGGCGAACATGAGCTCGTGGCCGTCGCCGGTCTCCCGGCGGGGCGGGTCGTCGAGTGCGACCCCGGCGTTGTGCACCACCGCGTCGAGACGGTCGAGCTCCAGCCTGCCCACCGCCGCCTTCAGGGACGTCAGATCGGCGAGGTCCAGGGGAAGGTGGCTCACGTGCGCGCCGGGGACGCGCGAGCGGATCGAGGCCATGGCGGCGTCGGCCTTGGCGCGGTCCCGACTGCCGAGGACCACATGGGCGCCGGTGGCGGCGAGCTGCTCCGAGGTGAAGTAGCCGATGCCGGCGTTGCCCCCGGTGACCAGGAAGGTGCTGCCCGCGGCGGAGGGCAGCCGGTGAACGTCCCACGGTCGGTGCTGGGATGCGGAAGACACGGTGTCGGGCTCCTTGCGGTCCTGGGCGGCGTGCTCATGGGAAGCACTCATGTGCCCAGAATGACGTGCGCCACCGACATATCGCCGACAGGTCTCCGACACACTGCGGCCCGGACTGCGACGTCAGTTGCACGGCAGGTGCACGGTCGACGTCGCGGTCCGGGCCGCAGGAGTTCCCGGCAGGTCAGCCCGCGATCTCGGCCCGCTCCTCCGAGTTCGCACCGGCCTCCGCCCCGGCCGGTGCGGACTGCGGGCCCGTACCGGTCCGCCGGCGCACCCACAGGACGTAGACCACCGTGAGCAGCGCCAGCCAGACCGCGCCGACCTCCAGCGCCACGCGCGTGCTCTCGTGGAAGCCGAGGAGGACCAGCACGGCGACCATGAACAGGAGCGTGATGATCTGGCCGTAGGGCCAGAACGGGGCCGGGAACTTCAGGGCCGCGGACTCCTCGGCCGACATCGAGCCGCGGGCCTTCATGTGGGTGAGCATGATCATCACCCAGACGAAGACGGTGGCGAACGTGGCGATCGAGGAGATGATCAGGAAGATCTCGCCGGGCACGACGGCGTTCATCACGACGCCGAAGAGCAGGGCGCCGATCATGACGAGGGTGGTCACCCACGGCACGCCGTTGCCGGTCGTGCGGCGCATGGCGGCGGGCCCGTGGCCGCGCTCGGCGAGACCGTACATCGTGCGTCCCGCGGCGAAGATGTCGCTGTTGATGGCCGACAGGGCGGCGGTCAGGACGACCACGTTGAGGACGGCGGCCGCGGACTTGAGGCCGACCCCGGCGAAGATCTGCACGAACGGGCTGCCCGAGTCGTCGATCTGCTGCCAGGGGGTGATCGACATGATCACGGCGAGGGTCAGGACGTAGAACAGGATGATGCGCAGCGGGATGGAGTTGACCGCGCCCGGGATCGTCTTCTCCGGGGACTGCGCCTCGCCCGCCGTGACACCGATGATCTCGGTGCCGCCGAAGGCGAACATGACGATGGCGAAGGAGATCACGAAGCCGTCGATGCCGCCCGCGAAGAAGCCTCCGTGGCTCCAGAGGTTGTCCAGGCCGACGTGGACGTGGCCGGTACCGAGGCCGAAGGCGATGACCGCGATGCCGACGAGGATCATCGCGACGATGGCGACGATCTTCACGAGGGAGAGCCAGAACTCCAGCTCGCCGAAGACCTTGACGCTGACGAGGTTGAGCGCGCCGACGATGACGACGGCGGCCAGCACCCAGATCCAGCGGGGCACGTCGGGGAACCAGAAGCCCATGTAGACACCGATGGCGGTGACGTCGGCGACGGCCACGATGACCATCTCGAAGGCGTACGTCCAGCCGGTGAGGAAACCGGCCAGCGGTCCGAGGTGCCGGTTCGCGTACTCGCCGAAGGAGCCGGCGGTGGGCGACGCCACGGCCATCTCACCCAGGGACCTGAGGACGAGGAAGACGGCGGCGCCGCCGATCAGATAGGCGAGCAGGACGGCCGGGCCGCCCGCCTGTATGGACTCGGAGGAGCCGTAGAACAGCCCCGTGCCGATGGCGGAGCCGAGCGCGATGAAGCGGATGTGCCGCGAGTTGAGCCCACGGCTCAGGCCGGCCTTTTCGGTACGCAAACGAGTGTCTCCCTCTTCGGGGTGGGGCCGGCGGACGGACTGCGGGACCTGCGGTCCGGGCCCCGATGACGCGAACGCCAGCCTGTATATGCCTGTCTATACAGGTGCGTCAAGAGGTAGTCCGGAGAGTGGGCGCACGAACAGCTTTGAGCGGTCCCCGGCACGCGTCGGGCGCGTCCCTCGCAATGGGACGCGCCCTGGAGTGCTGCCGTGCCTCACCGGCCGACCAGGCCTGGTGCAGGCCGCCATTTTAGCTTGTTGACCTGGGCGTACCGTGCCCGCCTGCCCACCAGGTCCGCAGTGGGAAGGGCCCGCGTCAGTGCGTGGCGAACGCGCCCTCGAGGCGGTAGCGGGTGCCGGGGTGGAGCAGCCGCGCGATGCTCACGAGGGCGTCCCTCGACCAGGTGCGGCGCTGGATCAGCAGACACGGCTCGGCCGGGCCCACGTCGAGGATCGCGGCCTCGTCCGGCGAGGCCAGGACCGCCTCCACGATGTGCTCGCCACGGCCGAGCGGCGCGACCTTCGACAGGAACGCGAACGGTGTTTGCAGCGTGAAGTCCTGTTGCAGGTAGCCGGGCGCGAAGGCCGGGTTGACGTAGCGGTCCTCCAGCTGGAGCGGCACCCCGTCCTCGTAGTGCACGACCTGTGAGCGGAAGACCGGCCGTCCCTTGCCGAGGCCGAGGTGCGCGCCGGTCCGCTCGTCGGCCTGCTCCTCGCCGAGGGACAGCACGCGGGCCGAGTAGCGGTGGCCGCGGCTTCGCACCTCGTCGGCGATGTTGTGGACCTCCAGGAGCGCGGAGCTGGCCTTGCGCTCGGCGACGAAGCTGCCGACGCCCATGACACGCCGGATGAGCCCGTCCGCGGCGAGCTCGCGCAGCGCGCGGTTGACGGTCATCCGGGACAGCCCGAGCGCGTCGACGAACTGGCTCTCCGAGGGCAGGGCGTCGTCCTCCTGCCAGTGGCCGTCCCTGATCTGGCGCTCGACGAGCTCCTTGACGCGCTGGTACGCGGGCACGGCGCTGCGCCCGCTCTCCTCGTACCAGCGGGCCAGCTCTGCCGGGTCCACCGTCACATCGCCCACTGTCCTCGCCATCCGCTCCCCCGCTACCGGCTCCTGCTCACTACAGGGAATCCTATGGGGACGGCGCGGGCGCGACCGGCTGGGACCGGCGCCCCCTAGCCTCCGACCGCGCCACGCACGAATCGCCGAAGGTCTGCGCGCACGGCGTCGGGTCGCTCCAGCCAGGGTTCGTGCCCGGCGCCCTCGATCCGCGTCAGTGGGAGGTCAAGCCGCAGGCCGAGTGCTGCGAGGGCCTCAATGGGGCGGGGGTCATCGGCGCCGCCGAGGAGTTCCGTTCGCGTCGGCAGGCACGCGCGGAGCTCGTCGAGGCGCGCGTCGAGCGGGTCCGCGCGTCCGTCCGCGCCGAGTTCGGCGTTCATGGCCCAGTTGACGGGGCGACGCCGCCGGGCGGCCTCGGCTGCCCGGTCCCACCCGCGTTCGGGATCGGCGTGGTCGGTGAACCAGGACAGCGTGAGCAGCTCCACCTCCTGCTCCTCCGTGCGGTCCGGCACCTCTTGCAATGCCTGGCGCCGCGCCTGCTGTGCCGCGGACATCCGGCGTCCTCGCTCAGCCCGGTAGCCGGTACGCCAATCGCCCACGAACGGCCCGCACATCAGCAGCATCCCGGCCACCCGGTCGGGGTGCGCAAGGCAGAACCGGCTCGCCAGATCGGTGCCGTAGGAGTGCCCGATCAGCACGGCCCGGGGCGCGTCCCATGTGTCGAGCAGCTCGGCGAGATCGTCGACATGCCGGGCGAGCGAATGCCGCCCCCGCCACGGGGACCGGCCCGTGCCCCGCTGGTCGTACCGGTACACGGGCGCGAGGTCGCCGAGCATGGCGGCGACCTCGTCCAGATAGTTCGGCAGACCCGGGCCGCCGTGCAGCAGGACGACCGGCGGCTGCCGGGTCCTGTCCCCCAGCGCTGTCCAGCTCAGTTGGGCCTCGTCGGTCATCGTCGCGAGGCCCTGCGTCTCCATCAAGGTCACCGCGGAGAACCTACCGATCCCGCTGACGCTCCGCCAAAGGTTAAAGCTCTCAGCGGACGTCGGTGAGGGAGACGAGCGCCAGCACCCCGTCGACGGTGATGTCGGCCGGGTCCTCGTCGTCCTGGAGCAGGACCGCGTCCAGGCGGTCGAGGTGGACGGAGTCCCGGTGCAGGGTCGCGGTGCCGTCCAGGACGAGCGCCAACACACGGGTGCCGGGGGCGGGTTCCAGCCGCGTCGGGCCGCGTTCGATGCGTACGTCGCCCTTCGCCTCGGTGCGGCGGAGCATGACGTTGAAGTCGACCAGGGGGCCGCCGAGGAGCCGGCAGTCCGTGGTGGCGTCGCCGGAGAACGCGAAGGGCGCGAAGCGGGTGTCGACGACGTGCTCCGTGCCGTCGACGGTGAGGGCCATGCCCGGGCCCTCGACGACGGTGATGATCCGGTCGACGCCCTCGAACGCGGAGAAGGGCCCGCTGCCCGCGACATCGGCGAGGCTGATCCGCCACGCGAAGTCCTCCGTACCGGAACCCTCGGGGTGGGCCAGGACCTCGGTGGTGACACCACCGCCGTTCTTCCACGGGGCGGGGGTGCGTTCGTGCGCGCGCAGGATCTGGGGTGCCATGAAGGTGAGTTGTCCTTGTCTTCGTACGGGCGGCCGGGCCAGAGCCTAGCCCGGCGGACGCGGCGCTCGGGGTGGCGGTGGTGTCACGCCTCCGGGGTCCCGCGGGACCCCGGAGGCGTGAGGGAGAGCGACCGGGTCAGGACAGGGAACCGGTGACCGACTCGGCGGCGGCCAGGGCGCGGCCGGAGGCGACGTACTGGACGGCCTCCTCGATCTCGGGAGCGAGCCAGCGGTCGGTGCCGGGGCCCTCGACGGTCTTGCGCAGCCCGTCGCGCACGGCCGCGGTGGCCGGGGCGGGGGTCAGCGGGGCGCGCAGGTCCAGGGCGCGGGCGGCGGTGTAGAGCTCGACGGCGAGGACGCGGCCGAGGCCGTCGATGGCGCGGCGCAGCTTGCGGGCGGCCGACCAGCCCATGGACACGTGGTCCTCCTGCATGGCGCTGGAGGGGATCGAGTCGACGGAGGCCGGGGTGGCGAGCCGCTTGAGCTCGGAGACGATCGCGGCCTGCGTGTACTGGGCGATCATGTGGCCGGAGTCGACGCCCGGGTCGTCGGCCAGGAAGGCGTTCAGACCGCGGTTGCGGGCCGGGTCGAGAAAGCGGTCGGTGCGGCGCTCGGAGATCGAGGCGACGTCGGCGACGGTGATCGCGAGGAAGTCGAGCACGGCGGCGACGGGTGCGCCGTGGAAGTTGCCGTTGCTCTCGACGCGGCCGTCGAGGGTGACGACCGGGTTGTCGACGGCGCTGGCGAGCTCGCGGGAGGCGACGAGTTCGGCGTGGCCGAGGGTGTCGCGGGCGCTGCCGTGCACCTGCGGCGTGCAGCGCAGCGAGTAGGCGTCCTGCACGTAGGTGCAGTCGGGCCCCGCGTGGCTGGCGATGATCGCCGAATCGGCGAGCAGGGAGCGCAGGTTGCCCGCACTGTCGCCCTGGCCCGGGTGCGGGCGCATGGCCTGGAGGTCGGCGGCGAACACGGCGTCGGTGCCGAGCTGGCCCTCGACGCTCATGGCGGCGGAGATGTCGGCGGTGCGCAGCAGGCGGCGCAGGTCGTGGGCGGCGAGGACGAGCATGCCGAGCATGCCGTCGGTGCCGTTGATGAG
This sequence comes from Streptomyces sp. UC4497, assembly GCF_054871485.1. NCBI lineage: Bacteria > Bacillati > Actinomycetota > Actinomycetes > Kitasatosporales > Streptomycetaceae > Streptomyces > Streptomyces sp. UC4497. The sequence goes on from NZ_JBTYHB010000001.1 coordinate 231,386, forward strand.
GGCGAGGCCCTCCTTCTCCTCCAGGACGACCGGGGTGATGCCGGCGGCGGCAAGAGCCTCGGCGGCGGGCTTCTGCTCACCGTCGGCGGTGCGCACGACGCCCTCGCCCATGACGGCGAGCGCACAGTGCGCGAGGGGCGCCAGGTCGCCGGAGCAGCCGAGGGAGCCGTATTCGTGGACGACCGGGGTGATGCCGGCGTTCAGGAGCGCGGCGTATGCCTCGGCGGTCTCGGTGCGCACGCCGGTGCGGCCGGTGGCGAGGGTGGAGAGACGCAGCAGCATGAGGGCGCGCACGACCTCGCGCTCGACCTCCGGTCCCGAACCCGCCGCGTGGGAACGCACGAGGCTGCGCTGGAGCTGGGCGCGCAGCTCGGTGGGGATGTGACGGGTGGCCAGAGCGCCGAAGCCCGTGGAGACGCCGTAGTGGGGCTTGACGTCGTCGGCGAGGGCCTTGATGACCTCGCGACTGCGGGCGATCTCCTGGAGGGCCTCGGGGGCGAGGCTCACCTGGGCGCCGTGACGGGCAACGGAAACAACTTCGTCGGCTGCGAGGGCGCCGACACCAACAACAACGGTCATGCACCAATGAAGCCGCAGGCAGGCAGGGGTTCGCGAGTCGTGCGACACGTCTTGTGTCTGGTATCCAAGACACTTGTTCTGGGATCCCAGACAGATGGTTTGCGACATCTCTGGTCTACGCTCGCCCCATGAGCATCGTCCCGGCCGCCGCCCAGGTTCTGGCGGTCCTGCGCTATCTCGCCCGCCAGGCCGCGCCCGTCCCCGCGGCCGCCATCAGCCGCGACGTGGGGCTGCCGCGCTCGACGACGTACCACCTGCTCGACACCCTGGCGGCGGACGGCTTCGTGGTCCATCTGCCGGAGGAACGGCGGTACGGACTCGGCGTCAGCGCCTTCGAACTCGCCTCGGGCTACGAGCGCCAGGCCCCGTTCCAGCGCCTGGCCCGGGCGCCGCTCGCCGCGCTCGTCGACCGCACGGGCCACAACGCGAACCTGGCCGTGCTGCACGGCCGCGAGGTCATCTACGTCATCGAGGAGCGCGCCCCCGGCCGCCCGCCGCTGATCAGCGAGGTCGGCGTCCGGCTCCCCGCCCATCTGACCGCGAGCGGGCGTGCGGTGCTCGCTCTCCTCCCGCCCGCGCAGGTACGGGCACTGTTCCCCGACCGTTCGGCGTTCGTGCAGCGGCACGGGGCGGGTCCTGCGACGCTCACCGCGCTGCGCACCCTGCTCGCCCAGGCGCGGCGCCGCGGTTACGCGACGGAGGAGGGCGAGGTCACCCCGGGCCTGTCCTCGGTGGCCGCACCCGTTCTCGACCACCATGCCCACCCGATCGCCGGGATCGCGGTGACGTTCCCCGACGAGACGGTCGACGAGGCGGAGCAGCGGCGCATAGCGGGGCACGTGGCGCAGACGGCGCGGGAGTTGACGCGGCGGGTGGGCGGGGCGACGCGAGGGCCGTCGACGTAGGGCGGGGCGTCTTGCGCGGTCGCGATGACTTTCCGGCGCCGGCACGGTCAGTACAGACGACAGGCCAACACGGTCGCGACCTCGACCCCGTATGGAGAACGTCATGCCCCTGAACCTCTTCGCCGGCATCCCTGTCACCGACTACGCCGCGGCGCTCCCCTGGTACGAGCGGTTCTTCGGCGGCGAACCGTCGTTCCTGCCGAACGACATCGAGGCGGTGTGGGAGGTCGCCGAGAACCGCTACATCTACATCGTGGAGGACCCCGAACGAGCCGGGAACGCCCTGGTGCTGTCGTTCGTCGACGACCTCGGCACCCGGGTCGACGCGCTCGCCCACCGCGGCATCGAGGCCACGAAGCGCGAGACGTTCGACGGCGGCGTGACCAAGGTGATCTACCGGGACGCGGACGGCAACGAGATCAGCCTCGGCGGCGGACCGGCCTGACGCTTCCCGAGTTCGCCCGCCGGTGAACCTCCAGGCCGTCGCGGCCCGGCGCGAGTTCGGGGCGCAGGACGAGTTCCTCGTCGTACTCACCGCCCGCCTCGGACCGGTACGCCAGCGGTTCCTCGTCGGGCAGCGTACGCAGCCGCTCCCGGAGTGCGGCGGACGTGCGGGCGTAGTCCGACGGGTCCTGCCGGTCCGCGCCGTACGTCACGAACGGCTGGAGTGGCGCCATCCCCGTGTACCAGAACGTGCCGTGCAGCAGCGGGAACAGCACCTGGTCCAGCTGCCCATGGATGCCGCGCGGCCCGAATCCGGACGGCCGGGCCCCCACCGACGTGACGATCAGGGCCCGTTTGCCGGCCAGACCGCCGTCGCCGTACCGGCGGGTGTGCCCGTCCGGCGCCTTCACACCGAATCCGAGCCCCTGCACCAGGACCCGGTCGAACCATCCCTTGAGGATCGCCGGAGGCCCGAACCACCACAGCGGGAAGTGCAGGACCACGACATCGGCCCAGGCCAGCTTCTCGATCTCGGCACGGATGTCGGGGCTCAACTCTCCTGCGGTGTACGCGCGTTCCTGCTCGGCGCCGACCAACAGCCGCTCACCGTCGGACGACCCGCCGCCGAAGTCGTCGGCGTCGACGACCGCCTTCCACTTCATCGCGTAGAGGTCGGACACCTGGTAGGCGTGCCCGAGCCCGTCGAGGGTGCCGAGTGCGTCGGTCATCAGGGAGCCGTTGAGGGAGCGCTGTTCGGGGTGGGCGAAGACCCAGAGGATGTTCATGCCTTCGAGCGTGCGCCCTCACCCTCGTACGGCATCAGTGGCCAGACGGCCATGAGGCGAAAGAATCTGGCCATCGCGGGCCGAGGGGTTACGCGGCCGGCTCGTCCGCCATGTACGGCGGCGCGGGCTCGTACTGCATGGCCCGGCGCACCGCGCGGGCGTGGTCGCGGCCGTGCAGCCGGCCGACGAGCCAGAGCGCGCTGTCGATGCCCGCCGAGACACCCTGACTGGTCAGCAGATTGCCGTCGACGACATAGCGGGCGTCGCGCACGACGGTGATGTCACCGAGCGCCTCGAGTCGCTCCTCGTGCTGCCAGTGCGTGGCGACGCGGCGCCCGCGGGTGAGTCCGGCGGCGTGCAGCAAGAAGGCTCCCGTGCACACACTGTGCACCCACGGCGCCCGCTCGGCGGTCTTGGCGATCCACTCGGTGACCACGGGGTTGTCCATCTGGACGGTGCGCGCGCCGACGCCTCCCGGCACCGTCACCACGTCCAACGGCGGGTGGTCGTCGAGCGTGTGGTCGGGCAGCACACGCAGGCCCTTCGCGAAGCGCACCGGGTCCGGCCCCGCGGAGACGAGCACCGCGCGGTCGATGTCACCACGCAGCCGCGCGGAGGTCGTGAACACCTGCCAGGGACCCACGACATCAAGGTCCTCGGCGTCGTCGAAGACGAGCAGACCGTACACAGTCATCCTGAACTCCTTCTCACAGTGCGGTAGTTGAACGAAATCGGGCCCGGTACTCCGACGGTGCGACGCCGAGCCTGCGATGAAACGTGCGGCGCAGCGTCTCCGTCGTGCAGAAGCCGTGCCGCCGGGCGATCGCCTCCAACGGCTCGTCGCCCTCGGCCAGCGACCGCTGCGCCGCTTCCACCCGCACCTGCTCCACGTACCCGGCGGGCGTCACGCCCGTCTCCGCGGTGAAGCGGCGCTGCAGATGACGCGGGCTGAGGGTGGCATGCGTGGCGAGGTCGAGGATGCTGTGCCGGGCGCCCGGGTCGGCCTGGATCGCGGCGACGGCGGCCCGGATCGGGTCGGTGGCCGGCGGCCGCGTCGCCATGGCCACGCTGAACTGGGCCTGGTTGCCCGGCCGGCGCAGGAAGAGGACCAGCTCGCGGGCGACGGCGTGCGCGGTGTCCCGGCCCAGGTCGTCCTCGACCAGCGCCAGGGCGAGGTCCATGCCCGCGGTGACCCCGGCCGAGGTCCAGATGTGCCCGTCACGGATGAAGATGGGTCCGCAGTCCGCGGCGATCTCCGGGTGCTCCGCGGCGAGTTGACGCTCGCGGGCCCAGTGCGTGGTGACCCGCCGCCCTTCGAGCAGACCCGCCGCCGCCAGGAGGAACACCCCACTGCACACGGAGGCGACGCGCCGGGCCCCGGCCGCCGCCTCGCGGACCCAGCCGACCAGCTCCGGATCCTCGCGGGCCCGGTCGACACCCCGGCCGCCTGCCACCACGAGCGTGTCCACGCCCGCCGGGTCCCGCTCGGCCAGGGAGTGCTCGGCGTGCATCACCAGCCCGCCGCGCGAGCGCACCGCGCCGCTCGTGGGGGCGACGATCTCGCACGCGTACCGGCCACCGAGCCGGTCCCCGTGCTGGAACACCTCGTACGGGCCGACGAGGTCGAGCGACTGGAACCCGTCGAAGATCACGAAAACGATGCGGTGCTTTGTCACCCCTCAACGTTCATCGACTCCGCCCCATGGCGTCAACGACACGCATCCCACAGATCGCGCCATCGGCCGCGTCGAGTCGCTGCGCCGTGGGCCAGTTTCCTGCTTATACGGTGGCGGGCCCGGCTCGGCGTTCGAGATCATTCGGTCATGTCGGATGGATCGGATGGCACCACAGGACAGGACCTTCCGGCCGGGTATGCGTTCCGGCGTTGTCGCGGCGCCGCGGACCATGGCGCCATGGCCGAAGTGCGGCTGGGTTGTGCCGCGTCGGACGGCGCCGATGCCCAGTCGGTCGTCGAAGGGGTGCCGACAGCGGCCGAAATCGGTGAAGCCTCCGCCGAGTTGGAGGAGGCTTCCGAGGATCAGATCCTGGTGGTGTGCGGCGGGAGCGTCGTCGGATACGCGACGATCCGACGGTGGCAGGAGCGGGACGACACGTGGCTCTACCTGCACCGCGGCTGGCTCCTGCCGGAGCACCGTCGGCAGGGCATCGGCTCGGCCATGGTTCGCTGGGCCGAGGAACGGATCCGCCGACTCGTCGCACAGCACGGTACGGCCGGGACCGCGATGATCGGCGCGAACGCCATGGCCTCGGAGCGGGACGCCACGGCTCTCCTGCTCGCGGCCGGTTACCGGCGCGTCTTCAGCCTGGTCGAGCTGGAGTTGGACGATCTGCGACAGCTGGCCGGGCCGGGCAGCGAGCCGGCAGCCGGGATCCGGACAGGACCGATCGGAGCGCCCCACTACCGTGAGGCCTGGAGGACGGTCGTCGACTCCTACGCGGACAGGGGCTTCACTCAGAAATGGCTCTTCCAGGAATTCCTCGACAGCGCCGATCCGGCATGCTGGCGGGCCGCCTGGTCGGGCGACGACATGGTCGGCGTGGCCCTCTGCTCCATCCGTCGCCACGCCCGCTCCGTGGGAGAGGTCGAAGAGCTCAGCGTCCGCTCGGACCGGCGACGCCTCGGAATCGGCCGCCTTCTCCTGCTGGACGGGCTGCGGACCCTTCGCGAACACGGCGCGACGACCGCCCGGCTGTTCACGGGCACGGCGAACCCGCACCGGTCGTACGATCTCTACGAGAGCGTGGGATTCCGGCGACGCAACGAGTACGTCCGCTACCGCAAGCGGCCTAGTTGACGGGGGCGTGCACGGACCACTCGCGGACCCGGGCGCAACTGCGGGTGATGAGGCGGGAGATGTGCATCTGGGAGACGCCGATCCGCTCCGCGATCCGGGCTTGGGGCATGTCTTCGAAGAAGCGCAGGTAGAGGATGAGGCGTTCCCGTTCGGTGAGGCTCTTGATGCCGTCCTTCGCGGCTTCGCGCCGGATGACGAGGTCGTAGCGGGGCTCGGTCTCGCCGAGGCTGTCGGCGATGCTGAACGTCCCGTCCACCGTTCCGGTGGCGGCATCGAGGGACAGGGCCTTGTAACTGTCCAGGGCCCGCAGTCCCTCACGTACCTCGTCGCGGGTCAGGCCCGTATGCGCGGAGATGTCGGCGACGCCGGGTTCCCCCGCGCGCCCGGGCCGGTCCAGGAGTTCGCGGCGGGCGGCACGGACCTTGTTGCGCAGATCCTGGATCCGACGGGGCACGCGCACGTCCCAGGTGTGATCCCGGAAGTGGCGCCGGAGTTCACCGGTGATGGTCGGCACGGCGAAGGCCTCGAATGCGCCGCGTTCGGGACAGTAGCGGTCGACGGACTTGACCAGTCCGATGGCGGCGACCTGCTTGAGGTCGTCCAGATCCTCACCCTTGTTGCGGTACCGGGTCGCCAGCCGCTGCGCCATCGGCAGCCAGGCGTTGACCAACTCCGCGCGCAACGCGTCGCGTTCGGCCCCGGGAGGGGCCGCGGCCAAGCGTCGGAACGCCCGTGCGGTGTCGGGTGCGTCGTGGTGGGAATGACGGGTGGACACGGGGGCTCCTCTCAGGCCTGCTCCGAGTGGATACGGAAGGGGCCCGGCGTGGCCGCCACCGGGTGGGGCGTGGTGTGTGCGGGAGTGCGGCGATAGAGGGCATCCGCCGCCCGCACCGCGTCCGCCACATCATTCGTGCCGGTCATCACGCACAGCGTGTACGCACTGTCCTGGCGTGCGCGAGCCGTGCTGGGCGTCGAGTGGCGTTCGTCCTCGATGATGGCCTCGGCGTGACGGGCGAGCGCGCGACGCAGATCGGCGGCTGTGGGCAGCAACACGGTCGTCTCCTTGCGTGGATCCGTTCGGCTCCCCCATGGGCCGGGAGCCTGTCTGCCGTACGGTCTGCCCCCTCACCAGGGGTGCCCTATCGGGACTTTCGACCCTGATTGGCATATTCCAGATGGATATCCATGCTTGACCGCAGGGCCCGGTCTCAGCGGCCCACCGGACGCCACTCGAACATCACGATCGTCGCGTCGTCACGCAGCCGGTTGTCCTGGGCGTCGACGATGGAGTGGATGAGCCGACGCAGGGTTTCCGGTGGCAGTTCGCCGGTGGCGGTGGCGCGGATGACGTAGTCGGCGAACCGGTCGAGGCCGAGTTCTTCGCCGTGTCGCGTACGGGCCTCGGTGACACCGTCGGTGTACATGAGGACCCGGTCCCCCGGCTCCAGGTTCACCTCGTGCACCCGGCGAGGGGTCGAGACGAAGGTGGCCGGCAACCCGAGGGGCGGATCGGCGTCCCGCTCCATCGCGCCGGGAATCAGGCGCTGGTCCCGGATCAACAGGGGCGCCGGATGCCCGCAGTTGATCCAGCGCAGCCCGCCGGTGGCGAGGTCCAGTTGGCAGACGATCGCGGTGCAGAACTGATCGGGCAGCCATTCGGCCAGCGCCTCGTCGACTGAGCCCGCCAGCTCGGACAGGTCGGCCCCGGTGCGCCGCGCGTTGCGGCACGCGGCCAGCGACACCACCGTGGTCAGTCCCGAGGCCAGGTTGTGCCCCATCGAGTCCAGGATCCCGGCGTGGAGTGTCGTATCGGTCAGGGCGTGGTCGAAGGCGTCTCCGCCGATTTCATAGGCCGGTTCCATGACCGCTGTGGAGACGGCGTGGGTGGTGCCGATCGTGCGGGGCGGCAGGTAGGCACGCAGCATCTAGGCGGGCAGGCGCATCGGTTCGGTGCGGGCGCGGCGGACGTAGGTGTCCTTGTAGGCCCGCTTCGAGGTGACCATCATCGCGCACAGGTGGGCCAGCGTCCGGCCGCGCCGCAGTGAGAGCGGATCGAGGGCGGGTGCGTGCACGGCAACAACTCCGAGCCGCTCGACCCCGTCCACCATCGGCAACCACGCGGTCATCCCACCGAGCTCGGACTCCTCCACCCGCAAGGACTGCGTGCGGTAGGCCCAGCCGGCGAGCGAGTCGTCGATGGGAAGGGTCGGCACCACATCGTTCAAGGGGGCGAGCAGACGCTGCTGCAGATCGGCCTGGTAGACCACGGCGTTTTGCAGGCCGAGTGCCTTGGCGCAGCGTGCCACCGCCGTGGTCAGGTCCAACGCCGCGTTGCGCGGGTCGGCCAGGAACTCCCCGAGGACACTGTCCGCGGTCTCGGGTACCGTCACGCCATCACTCCTGCCCGGTCGTACGGACGGCTTTCAGGCAGTCTCGCTCCGAGGAACGAAGACCGCCTCCGGGCCGCTTCCAACTGCCGCGACACGAGTGAAAAGGCGACTCCTATTCCATCAGGGCAACCGCGAGCGCCACGACGATCAGCCCGCTCGCCAGCCCGACGAGAACGAGCCGCAGAGCCGCCAACCAGCCCCCGGGCGAACGGGATCCGTCCTCACAGGGTGGCGGCCCCTGCCCGAGCACGGGTGATGCGAGCCGGTTCGCAGCGATCGGCTCGGCCTGTTCCTCTTCCTCGGCGCGCACGGTGTTGCTCATACCGGGGAAACGACACTGCACCGTGCGCGGGCGCGGACCTGCCCGAACCGTTATGCCGCCCTCACCGAATGGGCACAGCCTCCCGGCCTCCGCGCGACTCCGCGTAACGATCTCGGCATTCCGGCCGTGAGCGGTCCCGCGGCACTGCACGGTGAGCTACATGTCGGACACCACTGACCGCCGAGAGGGCGCGCACACGACGCCGCACGGTGTCATCGCCGTGGAGTGCATGGACGGGGCTGCCGCGGTGGACGCCGCAGGCGCGTTCAAGCTGGTCTACGGTGAGGCGTTCGCCGGTCCCCCGTACGACGAGACCGAGGACGACGTCGATGCCGCCTTCCGCCGCTTCCCCGTCCAGACCCGCAAGCGCGGCTTCCGCGCCGCCCTGGCCCGCACCGGGGACGGCGAGCCGATCGGCATGGCGTACGGCCACCCGCTCGGGCCCGACACGGTGTGGTGGGACGAGGTCACCGAGCCCGTGTCCGACGACATGCGGCGCGAGGACGGGGAACGCACCTTCGGGCTCATGGAACTCGCGGTACGCCACGCATGGCGCGGACAGGGTGTCGCTCGACGTCTGCACACGACGCTGCTCGACGGCATCGGCGCCGAGCGGGTGGTGTTGAACGTCCACCCGGCGAGCGGGGCGGCGCCGGCCGTCTACCGGTCGTGGGGATACCGCAAGATCGGCCAGGGCCGGCCGGGAGGCCAGGCGGCCGCGGACCTGCATGATGTGATGCTGCTCGACCTGACGTGACGCTGCTCGATCTGACCTGATGCTGCTCGACCTGAGGTGTGTCAGGTCACCGGGATGAGCGGGGTGTTGAGGAGACTTCGGTCGCCGTCGGTGCCGTGGGCCAGCGCGGCGGCAACGTCCTCGTGCGGGGCGCCGAGCCGGATCACGCTGACCTCGTCGAGCTTCTGGTAGTGGTGCGGGGCGAGTTCGACGTTCAGGGCGTCGAGGTAGCCCTCCAGATGGGCCGGGGTTCGGGGCCCCACGATGGGGATCAGCGAGGTCCCGGCCCGCGCCGCGCGCTGCCGCAGCCAGGCCAGGGCGACCTGGACCGGGCGCGTGCCCAACTCTTCGGCCACGGCGAGAACGGCGTCGAGTACGGCGGTGTGCTGCTCACCGTCCTCGCCCGCCGTGCCGTCGGCCGCGGCCCGCGCGCTGAGTCGCCCCTGCTCGCCCTGCCTGTACTTCCCGGTCAACAGGCCGCCGGCCAGCGGTGAATAGAGGACGACGCCAAGGCCGTGCGCTTGGGCCATCGGCAAGAGTTCTCGTTCCGCGGAGCGTTCGGCCAGGCTGTACTCGGTCTGGATGCCGACCAACGGCATGCGTCCGCTCAGCTCCGACCTGACGGCGGCGCCCGCCACTCGCCATGCCGGGAAGTTCGACAGGCCGCCATAACGAATCTTGCCCGCCCGGATCAGGTCCTCGAAGGCGGCCAGGATCTCCGGCACCGGCGTGACCCCGTCGGGAAAGTGCGGCATGAAGACATCGACGTAGTCCGTCCCCAGCCTTCGCAGGCTCGTCTCCAGGGACCGGATCATGGTCTTGCGGCTGTTGCCGGTGGTGCCGGGGCGGACCTCGGCGCTCCTGCTTCCGCTGTACTTGGTGATCACGACGTAGTCGTCGCGCTCGCGGGCCAGCAGCTCGCCCAGGACGGTCTCGGCCTCGCCGTTCTGGTAGATGTTCGAGACATCGAAGGTGGTTCCGCCGGCCGCCACGAACGACTTGAAGATCTTCCTGGACCCGTCCAGGCCCGCCGCTGCGGGGGCCGAGCCGAAGTTGGCCGTGCCCAGCACATACTCCGACACCCGCAGGCCGCTGTGCCGTCCGAAAGTCTGGTAACGCATGGGATCCTCCTCGGATTCTGCGGTACGGTCGACGACACTAACACGTAAAACGAACGGTCATTCTCTTATGCCGAAGGTCAGCCAGGACCACCTCGACGCCCGCCGTCAGCAGATCATCGACGCCGCCCGCGCCCGCTTCGCCGAGCACGGCTTCGCACGGACCTCCATGCCCGACATCGTCAGGGCCTCCGGGCTCTCCACCGGGGCGATCTACCGGTACTTCAAGGGCAAGGACGACATCGTCGCCGCGATCTGCGAACAATCAAGCCAGGCGCTGCCCGCGGAGCTGACTGCCGGGTCCATCCACGACTTTCTCGAGCACATCCGCACCATGGCGCGCGACGAGGGCCATGCCCGACTGGTCGCGCAGATCTACGCCGAGGCCGCCGTCTCTCCGGGCCTCGCCGCGCTCGTCGACCGTCAACTCGAGGAACTGCGCGGGGCGGTGGCCGCGTTGCTGCCCGACCGCGAGCCCGCGCGTGCGGCTCGGATCGCCGAGGCGTTCGTAGCTCTGTGCCAGGCCTACAGTCAGCAGCTTGCCGTGCGGGGCGACGTCGATCCCGGCCCCTTCACGGCAGCGCTCGTCGCGATCACCGATTCGTAGCCGAGGAGTTGATCCGGTCGCTTCCCGATCGCCCTGTTGCCGTGGCGCCCGTCGCGGCAGCGGTCACGCGACTCCTTGCATCGGTCGCACGCCCGGTCGGCCGTCCCAGCGCGATGCCGACCAGGACCAGGGCCATGCCCGCCGCCTGGCGCACGGTGAGCGGCTCCCCTCCCAGCGCGACGCCGAGAGCCACACCGGTGACCGGGTTGAGCAGGCCGATGAGGCCGACCGTGGCGGCGGGCAGGTGACGCAGACCGGTGAACCAGGCGACGAACGCGAGAGCCGTGGCGATCACGGCCGTGTAGGCGAGTGCCGCGACACCGGGGGCCGCGAGCGGCGGGGGTCCACCCTCGAAGACGAGGGCCGCGACGAGCAACAGCACTCCCCCGAAGGTGAGTTGCCACGCCGTGGTGGCCAGGACCCCGACCTCGGAACCCCAGCGCTTGGACAGAGCGTAGCCGATCGAGGACGAGGCGAGGGCGCCCGCCGAGGCGAGCAGACCGGGGACGCTGGGCGCGCCCGCTTGGCCGGCCAGCATCAGCACCACACCGCCGAGCCCGATCGCGGCTCCGGCCAGCGGTGCCACCCGCGGCCGCTCGGACAGCAGGGCCCACGCGCTGAGCATCAGGGCCGCCGGGGACAGCGCCATCAGCGTCGAGGCGGTCGCCGTGGTCAACAGGTGGGCGGCGAGGTAGACGAGCAGGAAGAACGCGCTGGTGTTGAGCATCCCCAGCACGGCGGACCGCCACCACCAGGCGCCTCGCGGAAGCTTGCGGGACATGGCCAGCAGCAGACATCCGGCCGGCAGGGCCCGCAGTGCGGCGCCCCACCAGGGGCTGTCGGCCGGGAGGTACTGATGGGTGACGAAGTAGTTGGCGCCCCAGGCCACCGGGGCGAGCGCCGCGACGGCGCCCCACCGGTAAGTAGTTTCCATGGAAGGTAATATAGCTTCCATGGAAGATAACTCGTCCAGTGCGGACGTGCCCAATGCGGGCACGACTCCCCCGGATACCGATCACATGGCTCACCCGGATACCGCCCACATGACTCCCGCGGAGTCCGCTCCCATGGATCACGTCGCCCGCATCCAGGCCGCCTGGCGTCAGGAACGTCCCGACCTCGACGTCGCTCCGCAGGGCGTCATCGGCCGCCTGCACCGGATCGCGACGCTGCTCACGCAGGAGTTGTGCACGGTCTACGGCCGATACGACCTCAGCGAGGGCGAGTTCGACGTGCTGGCCGCGCTGCGCCGCGCCGGTGCCCCCTTCGAACGCGCCCCCGGCGAACTGGCCGCTCACACCATGGTCACCACCGGCGCCATCACCAAGCGCATCGACCGCCTGGAACGCGCGGGCCTGGTCGCGCGGCGCCGCGCCACGGGTGACGGACGCGGCCGTGTCGTCGCCCTCACCGACGCGGGCCGGGTCCTCTTCGACCGGGCGTTCACCGACCACATCCGTAACGAGCACCGGCTCCTCGCCGCGCTGCCCCCGTCCGAGGCCGTGGCCCTGGAACACCTGCTGACCTCGTGGCTCGCCCAACTGGAGCCGCCCGTAACGGGGTTGGAGCGCGACCTCTAGGTGCCGGTCGCGCTCCAGCCCCGGCACGGTTGGCTCAGGTCGCCGCACCGCTCGCCGAGGTCTCTGCGACCGGCGACGCACGGAGTTCCTCCGCCACGAGACCGCGTACACGCTCGCGCTCGGCACGTCCCCAGGTCTCCTTCGTGACCAGGATGCCGATGAGGCCGATGATGGCCGCGCCGAGGTAGAGCAACGCGGCGCCCGGCCAGCCGAAGGCGCCCACCAGGGCGGCGGCGAGCAGCGGGGCGAAGCCTCCGATGGCCGCCGCGACCTGGTAGCCGAGCGAGGCGCCCGACGTGCGGGTCGCGGTGCGGAACTGCTCGGTGAGCAGGGAGCCCTGGGTGCCGGTGAGCGAGGCGTGGATGAGGCCGATGCCGATGATGAACACCGCGACGACCAGGGCGGGTTGGGCGGAGTTGGTGAGCAGATACATGGGGAACGCGAAGAGGATGGCGGCCGTGCACCCGGCGATGTAGATGGGTCGGCGTCCGATGCGGTCGGTGAGCGCGCCGGCCAGGAAGGTGACACCGATGGCCAGGACGCTGGCGACGGTGATCGCACCCAGGGCGACGGGCCGCAGCTCGGGGTGGTGGTCGGTGATGTAGCTGAGCAGATAGGTCGCCGTGGAGTAGTAGGCGAAGGACTCGACGACGCGCAGCGCGATGACCCGCAGGATGCCGCGCCAGTCCCCCGCCAGCGTCGCCAGGAAGGGGTTCTTCTCCGTCCTACCGTCGGCCCTGGCCTCCTGGAACTCGGGGGATTCCGAGAGGCGGGAGCGAACGATCAGCGCGGCGATCACGAGGACGGCGCTCACCAGGAACGGGGTCCGCCACTGCCAACTGCCTTCGAGCGTGGCGCTCCAGGCGAATACGCCGCTGGCCAGGGCGATGCCCAGCGGGTTGCCCGACTGGGGTATCGCGGCGAACATGCCGCGCCTGTGCCAGGGCGCGTGCTCGTATGCCATGGTGATCGCCCCGCCCCATTCGGCGCCGAACGCGAGGCCCTGGATCATACGGATCACGGTGAGCAGGATCGGGGCGAGCACACCCACCTGTCCGTATGTGGGCAGCGCACCGATGAGGAACGTGGCCGCGCCCATGACGATCATCGCTGCGACGAGGACGGGCTTGCGGCCGAACTTGTCGGCGAAGTAGCCGCCTACGGCGCCGCCGAGCGGGCGCATGACGAAGCCGACCGCGAGGGTCGCGAAGGAGAGCAGGGTGCCGACGAAGCGGTCGCTGTCGGGGAAGAAGACGGCGCCGAAGTAGAGGGCGGAAGCTGTGCCGTAGGCGATGAAGTCGTAGTTCTCGACGCTCGTTCCGAAGGCGGCGGCGATCGCGGTTTTGACGCGGTCCTTGGAGCCGAGCACGCTTGGCTGTCCGGCGGGGGTGCGGGTGGACATGGGGATCTCCTGCGGGTTCGGGGCACGTGCGGGTACGCCGAGGGGACGCCCGGCGCGATGTGTGCGCGGGCGTGGGGAGGGGGCGTCGGTGCGGGGAAAAAGCAGGGGTGGTGCGGCGGGGGTGTGTCAGGCGGTGGTGGGCGTCAGTTCGTCGAGGGCGTTGAGCTTCGCGACGCGGCGGTGGGTGTCGGCGTCGTCGTCGAAGGTGGCGCCCAGGAACTCGCGGACGATGTCGGGCACGAGCGCGTGCGGCACGAGCCAGGCACCCATGGCGATGGCGTTGGCGTCGTCGTGCTCGACCGACTGATGGGCGGAGTACGGCTCGTGGGCGAGGCCACAGCGGATGCCGGGCAGCTTGTTGGCGGCCATGACGGCGCCCTGTCCGGTGCCGCAGACGAGCACGGCGCGGTCGGCGGCGCCGCTGAGCACCGGCTCGCAGGTGGCGCGGGTGATGTCGGGGAAGTCGACGGGTTCGCTGCTGTGGGTGCCGCAGTCCACCACGTCGTGCCCGAGCGCCTCGATGGCCTGTCGGACGGCGTCCTTGAGTGCGAAACCGGCGTGGTCCGCGCCGAGGGCGACCCTCATGTGTTGTCCCGCCTTTCGAATTTCTGTGACACAAGTGCCGTGCGGGCACTCACTGTTGGGCCTTGGGCGCCCGGTCGACGAACGACGTGGGGACGCGCTCGCCCGCGGCCGCGCGACCGGCGATGAGGTCCACGACCCCGCGTACGCCGAGCCGTCCGATCTCCGCCGCGTCCTGGCGGACCGCGCTGATGGGTGGCGAGGCGAACTCGAACCAGTCGAGGTCGTCGACGGACACGACCTCGATACGGGCCGCCTGTTCGACGCCGAGCCGCTCACGCAGCGCGCGCACGGCACCGAGCGTGGTCAGGCCGTTCGCGCCGAAGACCGCCGTGAACGGGACGCCGCGGTCGAGGATGCGATGCATCGCCTTGGCCGCCCCGTCGGCGAGGAAGTCACCGGCGTCCAGCAGCCGTTCGTCGGTGCTGATGCCGTGCTGCTCGCGCCCGGCGAGGTAGGCGGCGCGACGCTCGGCGCCGGTGGAGATGGTGTCGGGGCCCCCGATGAAGGCGACGTCGCGATGCCCGCGCCGCTGCAGCCAGTCGAGCACCTGCCCGACGCCCTGCGCGTTGTCCGTGCCGTACATCGGCGCGTCGATGCCGTCGATGGTGCGGTTGAGGAAGACGAGCGGAAGGCCGGAGGCGACGGTGGCGGCGAGCTGCGGCGAGACGGTGCTCTGCGGCGCGAACAGCAGGCCGTCGATGCGCTGGGAGGCGAAGGTCCGGAGGTAGGCGTCGGCCTGGTCGGCGTCCTCGTTGGCATTGGCCAACAGGACGGTGTAGCCGTGCCGGCGGGCCTCCTGCTCGGCGGCGTGCGCCAGTTCCGAGAAGAACGGGTTGCGGATGTCCGAGACGAGCAACCCCAGTACGTCGGTCCGGGCGCGCCGCAGCGCACGGGCGGGCCCGTTGGCGACGTAGCCCAACTCGGCTGCGGCCGCGAGCACTCGCGCGCGGGAATCTGCCGACGTCTGACTGCTCCCACTGAGCACCCGCGACGCGGTCCCGAGCGCGACCCCGGCCCGCGCCGCGACGTCCTTGATCGTGGCCATCCGTTGCTCCACCTCCTCGTGGATCCCATGGAAACGTTTCCATAGCATGGATGACTTTAAGATCGCATACGGGGCGGGGCGTGGGCAAGGGGTTGGTGGGGGGATGGACGTCTCAGGAGACGGGGCAGCATCATGATCCTTCGCGTCAACGCACCGGGCCGTGCTCGCCGCCTACGAAAGGTCGATTCCAGTGGATGGGCGCATTCAGCAGGTCGAGGCCGTGCTGTTCGACACCTTCGGCACCGTCGTCGACTGGCGGACCGGAGTCGCGGTCGCCGTCGACGACTTCGCCGCACGGCATGGCCTGACGCTCGACGGGGCCGCGTTCGCCATGCGCTGGCGGGAGCTCTACCAGCCGGCGATGGAACCCGTACGCACCGGTCAGCGGGAGTTCGTGCCGCTCGACGTGCTCCACGCGGAGAACCTGCGGACCGTGCTGGGCGAGCACGGGGTCGATCCCACGGCGTTCGACGAGGTCGAGTTGAGGTGGCTCAACGAGGCGTGGCATCGGCTGCCGGCGTGGGCCGATTCCGTGCCCGGTCTCGAGCAACTGGCCAGGAGCGTGACGACCGGAGCGCTGTCGAACGGCAACCTCGCGCTCCTGTCCCGCCTGGCCAAGCACGCGGGCCTCCCCTGGGACGTGATCGTCGCCTCCGACATCACCCGCGCGTACAAACCCCAACGCCAGGCCTACGAGCGGGCCGCCACCTTCCTGGGGCTGCGGCCCGAGCAGGTCATGCTCGCGGCGGCCCACAACGAAGACCTGCGCGCCGCCCGGGACGCGGGCCTTCGAACCGCCTTCGTCGCGCGGCCGACCGAGTACGGCCCCACGCAGACGAAGGACCTGGCGCCCGATGCGGACTGGGACCTGGTGGCGGGAAACCTGGTCCAGTTGGCGACGCTGGTGGGTGACCGGCCCTGGACTGCGGACCGGCACCTCGCTCCGTCCCCGGTGCCCGAATAGCGGTCTCACATGTGGTGGGGCGTTCCGAGCTGGTCCGCGGCGGCCTTCACCGTCTGCTCCAGCAGCACCGCGATGGTCATCGGACCGACGCCACCGGGAACCGGGGTGATCAGACCGGCTCGGGTGAGGGCGCCGTCATGGTCCACGTCGCCGACGTTGCCGGGGTTGTAGCCGGCGTCGATCACGACCGCACCCGGCTTGATGTCCGCGCCGAGGATCAGCCGGGGCCGCCCCACGGCCGCCACCACGATGTCCGCTTCCCGGAGGATCGCCGACAGGTCGGTGGTGCGGGAGTGGCAGTAGGTCACCGTCGCGTCCTTGGCGAGCAGGAGCATCCCGACCGGCTTGCCGAGGATTGCGCTGCGTCCCACCACCACGGCCCGCTTGCCGGCGAGTTCGACGTCGTACGCCTCAAGCAACCGCATGATGCCGCCCGGCGTGCACGACACGAAGCCGGGCCGCGCGAAGCTCATCGCGGCGAAGGAATGCATCGTGACCCCGTCGACGTCCTTCTCCGGCGCGATGGCCTCGAACGCGGCTCGCCCGTCGATGTGCGGGCCGCAAGGATGCTGGAGCAGGATGCCGTGCACGCCCGGATCGTCGGACAAGTCCGTGAGGGTGCGCACGAGTTCGGCGGTCGTGGTGGTGGCGGGCAGGCCGATGTGCCGGGACGTGATGCCCGCCTTCGCGCACCGTGCCCGCTTCATGCGGACGTACGTGGCGGACGCGGGGTCCTCGCCCACCAGTACCGTCGCCAGACAGGGGCTGACCCCCGTGCGTGCGGTGATCTCCGCCGCCCTGGCAGCGGTCTCCGCGACGATCCGTTTGGCGAGGCCGGAGCCATCCATGAGGTGAGCCGTGCGAGTCTCGGACATCGTTGCCCTCCAGGCGTTGCTGACCACTCGCCCAGGCGCACGGCAACGACATCTTGTCGGACCGCTCCCCGGTGGTACTCCACCTCAGCGCCAGTCACGGCCCACGGGAAACTGTAATGGACACCGCAGCCGCACGGAGCGCGCCGACCACGATGGCTCGTCTCGGTGAAGGCCCGCCGAAGCGCTCGTAGGATGCCGGAGTGCCAAGACTCATACCGACGAGCCGCCGCGCGTGGGGTGCCACGTGGGCGGTGCTGTGTGCGGCCGGCCTCGCCGTCACCTTCGGCCTCAACGCCTCCTCGGAGCCCGACCCGCAACCCGAGAAGCCCGTGAGCGCCCGGTGCGCCGAGCTGATCGCGGGCATCGAGAAGCAGTTGGCCAAGAACGAGCGGGACGGCAAGAAGGACGGGGTGGTGACGTTCTCGCGCGTCCGGGGCTCCGGCGAGGACGACTGCCACGAGGCGCTCCGCGACCACTTCGGCGGGGATCGGTGATCCGCGGCGTTTGAATCACCGCGTACGCGGTGCTGGTCGTCGTCGACGTCCGCTTGGCCATCGCGGTGACGCGCCGAGCAACTCCCGCATTTTTGTTACGCGTTGCCGCCCACGTCATAGCGCCTGCCCGCCGCGATCACCGTCTCCACGGACCGCAGCGCCCCGAGGCCTGCGAGCGGGTCGCCCGCCACCACGAGGATGTCCGCGCTGTAGCAGTACGTCGGATGGCCGAGGCCGGCGCGCGGCTGATCGCGGGCACCGACGCGGCCTGCCCAACGGCCGCATCCGCTGGGCCTGGACGAGACGACCGGGCATCACCGCACCAAACAGCAGTCCCCGCACTTGCCGCCGCCGGGAGCGCGGTAGAAGAGGCAGCAACTGCGTCGACGGAACGACAGATCGGCTCCGGTGATCCGGCCCGTGCCCCGCAGTCGGCCCGTCTCCAGCAGTTCGCGTGTCAGGCGCGTGAGATCCTTACGCAACTCGGGCCGGGACCTCAGCAGTTGGGCCGCCGAGCCGGCGAGCGCGGACGCGGAATTGCCGGCCAGCAGGCGGGGCGCCACCTTGGTGGTGAGGCCGCTCTCCACCGCCTCCAGGACGCCGTCCACCTCCGCGTGGACCGCGTCGGCGAGTGACGGGAGTTCCGCTGCGCGTCGGCCCTCGGGCCGGGGCAGCCGGAGAGCCGAGCCCTCGCCGGACCACTCCACCGTGCTCATCGTCGGCACGATCCCGTGGACGAGTGCGCAGGCGAGGACCGGTGACCACAGGCGGGCCGCAAGACCCAGGTGGGCGATGGAGACGCCGATGCGGGGTTCGTGTGTGCGGTAGTGGTCGTTCACCGCCTTGGCTCGTTCGGCCAACCCGGCGCGCGCGAGCCGTGCGTCGGGGTCCGCGTCGGCCTCGGCGTCGGACGACCGCGTCAGGGCCGTGTCGAGAGCGAAGAATCCGCCGATTCGCGACACGTCCCGCAACGCCTCGGCGACCTCTTCCGGCGCCACTTCGGTCTGCGCGAGCCGTTCGGGCATACCGCTTCCTCCCTCTCGCCGAGGAGTTCCGCACCGGTTTCCTCGGGCCGCCGACGCCCGTGTTCCGGGCCATGATGCCATCCAGCGCGGAGCGGCCGACGGGCCGGACGTTGTGGCGTCTTCCGGGCGCGGAGCCGTAGGGTGAACGACGCAGCTGGTTCGCCCCGCCCGCCAGGCGGGGCGTCGTAAGAGGGAACCCGGTGGGAATCCGGGACTGCCCCGCAGCGGTGAGTGGGAACGACCGCCGTCATACGCACTGGGCTCCGGAAGAGGGGTCTGGGAAGCGACGGTCACTAGGTGTCCGCCCTTTCGGGTGGGCGTGCCCGCGAGTCCGAAGACCTGCCGACTGCCCGTGCACGGACGAATCGTGCGCGGAGATCTCGGTGACCTCGAGGGCGGGTCGGCGTACACATACCGGCGGAAGGCCGTGCCTCGCAGCGCGCGGTCGCCGCCACGGTGGTGTCACTCCTTCGTGCCGCAGAAGTCCTCCGGGATCCCAGGGATACGTCTCTCGAAGGAGAATTCCGTGACCACCAGGACCGCGACCACAAGGGCCGCAGCCGCACGGGCCACCGTGTACGGCTACCCCCGCCAGGGCCCGAACCGGGAACTGAAGAAGGCGATCGAGGGCTACTGGAAGGGCCGCGTCGACGCCGACACCCTCCGCTCCACCGCCGCCGAACTGCGCCGCGCCGCCTGGCAGGACCTGGCCGCGTCCGGCATCGACGAGGTGCCGACCGGCGACTTCTCGTACTACGACCACGTCCTGGACACGACCGTGATGGTCGGGGCGGTGCCCGAGCGCCACCGGGCCGCCGTCGCGGCGGACGCCCTGGACGGGTACTTCGCCATGGCCCGCGGCACCCAGGACGTCGCTCCGCTGGAGATGACCAAGTGGTTCAACACCAACTACCACTATTTCGTCCCGGAGTTGGGGCCGGAAACGATGTTCACCGCCGATTCCGGCAAGCAGGTCGCAGAGCTTCGGGAAGCCCTCGCTCTCGGCCTGGACGGTCGCCCGGTGCTGGTCGGACCGGTCACCTATCTCCTGCTGTCGAAGCCCGCTCCGGGCGTCGCCGACGACTTCGATCCGCTCACCCTGCTGGACCGGCTGCTGCCCGTCTACGCGGAGGTCCTCACCGACCTGCGCGCCTCGGGTGCCGCCTGGGTGCAGCTCGACGAGCCCGCGCTGGTGCAGGACCGCACCCCGGCCGAGCTGAACGCCGCTGCCCGCGCCTACCGTGACCTCGGCGCCCTCGTCGACCGTCCGAAGCTCCTGGTCGCCTCGTACTTCGACCGGCTCGGCGAGGCCCTGCCGGTGCTCGCCAAGGCGCCCGTCGACGGTCTCGCCCTCGACTTCACCGGCTCCGCCGCCGCCAACCTCGACGAACTCGCCGCCGTCGGCGGCCTGCCCGGCAAGCGTCTCGTCGCCGGCGTGGTGGACGGCCGCAACGTCTGGGTCAACGACCTGGAGCGGTCCCTCGCCACACTCGGCACCCTGCTCGGGCTCGCCGAGCGCGTCGACGTGGCCGCATCCTGCTCGCTGTTGCACGTCCCGCTGGACGCGTCCGTGGAGCGCGACATCGAGCCGCAGATCCGGCGCTGGCTCGCCTTCGCCCGCCAGAAGACCACCGAGGTCGCCACCCTCGCCAAGGGCCTGACCCGGGGAACCGGCGTGGTCGCGGCCGAACTCGCTGCCAATCGCGCCGCGTTGAATTCCCGCGCCACCTCGCCCATCACGCGCGATCCGGCGGTGCGGAGCCGCGCCGCCGCCGTCACCGAGAACGACGCGCGCCGCTCGCAGCCGTACGCCGAGCGGACCGCCGCCCAGCGGGCCCTCCTGAACCTGCCGCTGCTGCCGACCACGACCATCGGCTCGTTCCCGCAGACCGGCGAACTCCGCGCCGCCCGCGCCGACTTGCGGGCCGGGCGCATCGACACCACAGGGTACGAGGACCGCATCAGGAACGAGATCCGTGAGGTCGTCTCGTTCCAGGAGAAGGCGGGCATCGACGTGCTCGTGCACGGCGAACCCGAGCGCAACGACATGGTCCAGTACTTCGCCGAGCAGCTGAACGGCTACCTGGCGACCCAGCACGGTTGGGTCCAGTCGTACGGCACCCGCTACGTCCGTCCGCCAGTCCTCGCGGGTGACATCTCCCGCCCCGAGCCGATGACCGTGCGCTGGACGACGTACGCCCAATCGCTCTCCGACCGCCCCGTCAAGGGCATGCTCACGGGTCCTGTCACCATGCTCGCCTGGTCCTTCGTCCGCGACGACCAGCCCCTTGGTGACACCGCCCGGCAGGTGGCCCTCGCCCTGCGCGACGAGGTCAACGACCTGGAGACGAACGGGACTTCGGTCATTCAGGTCGACGAGCCCGCACTGCGCGAGACACTGCCGCTGCGCGCCACCGACCACGCGGCCTACCTCGCCTGGGCCACCGAGGCGTTCCGCCTCACCACCAGCGGCGTGCGGCCGGACACGCAGATCCACACCCACATGTGCTACGCCGAGTTCGGTGACATCGTGCAGGCCATCGACGACCTCGACGCCGACGTCATCAGCCTGGAGGCCGCCCGCTCCCACATGCAGGTCGCCCATGAGCTCGCCGCTCACGGCTACCCGCGCGAAGCCGGTCCGGGCGTGTACGACATCCACTCGCCGCGCGTTCCGAGCGTCGACGAGGCAGCCGCCCTGCTGCGTACGGGACTTGAGGCCATCCCCGCCGAGCGGCTGTGGGTCAACCCGGACTGCGGGCTGAAGACCCGCGGCTGGCCGGAGACCCGCGCCTCCCTGGAACACCTCGTGGCCGCCGCACGCACGGTCCGTGAGGAGCTCGGGAGGACCGCGCCCTGACGCGCGACCCTGCAGGCCTTGCCCCTGGTGCCTGCGTCGGCATCAGGGGCAAGGCGCGCACCGGCCTACATCAGGCGGTCGGCGCGTACGTGCGCTTTCCCCGCCGGTACGCGATCTCGCCGAGCGCGATGTCGCAGAGCATGAACGCGGCGAGCGGGATGCCGAGCAGCGGCACGAAGTAGCCGAGCAGCGCGATCACCACCATCAACGGCACCACGACGTACGGCGGCACGTGCTGCCAGGCTCCGCGCGGGACGGGCCGCCCGAAGGCGGAGCCGCGCCCGCGCTGCCACCACATGCGGTACCCCCACACGATGAGGAGCACCACCGCCAGGGCGAGGGCGGCGAGGGCGATCTGGTTGACGAGGCCGAACAGGTTGCCGGTGTGCAGGTCGATGCCCCAGCGGGACAGCTTGGCGAGCACCGGGTAGTCCGCGAACCGCACCTCGTCCGTGACCTCGCCGCTCGTCGGGTCGACGGCGACGGCATCCTGCTTCTCCGGCCAGCTCCGCTGGATCTGCTGGACCACGTACGCCGAGGAGGAGTCGGCGGGCGGGACGATCTCCACGGGGTTCGAGAGGCCTTCGGCGCGGGCCGCCTTCAGCACCGCGTTCAGACCGACGTCACCACCGCCCTTCTCGGCGCCGGCCCCGCCCATGTCCATGCCTTCCATGCCCTCCATACCGGCCATGTCATGGCCGGCGTGTTCACCGCCTGGAGTCACGGTCGCGGAGACGGTCGGGGTCGTCTGGCCGAGCGCGGCACGCAGGTCGGTGATGTTCGCCCCTGCGTACGTCGACCAGGTCAGGCCCGTCGCGGACAGGAAGAAGAGGCCGAGCGCCGCCCAGACACCCACCGATCCGTGCAGCGACAGGGTGCGCCTGCGGCCGGTCGCGCCGCGGATCGCGCGACGGGAACGGCGCCGGGAGAACCAGAGGACGAGGCCACCGCCCGCGATCACCCACATCCAGCTCGCCGCGAACTCGCTGTAGAGACGGCCCACTTGGCCGAGGTGGAGGTCGCGGTGGAGCTCGTCGATCCAGGTGCGCAGCGGCAGCGCGCCCGTCGAGCCGTACTGTTCGAGGGCGCCGCGCACCTCCCCGTTGTACGGGTTCACGAACACCGCGAGCGTGTAGTCGGCGTCGACTCCCGGCACGCCGGCGAGCATGACTCGGGTCGTCGCCCCGGCCTCAGGGGAAGGCCGTACCGCGCTGATGTCTCCTTCCGGATGTGCCTTGCGGGCGGCGGCGACCTGATCGGCGATCGGCAGCTCGGACTTGCCCACGGGGACGTTCAGCTCATGGGCGTACACGATCTTCTCGGCCTGGAACGAGCCCGCGTAGAGCAGGCCCGTGACCGCGGCGACGAACAGGAACGGGGCGACGAACACCCCGGCGTAGAAGTGCAGTCGCAGCACCAGCGGGCGCAGCGACGCCCAGGTCGACCGGTCGGCGGGCGGCGACGGCGGTGCGTGCCGGCTCTCTTCCGCTGGGCGCGGTTCAGAGGTGTCGGAGGTTTCGGAGGTGATGGACAACGTGGTCCTCCAGTTTCGGGCAGCACGGAGTCCGGGCGCGGGCCGTTCGGCCCTGGGCGCATCCGGATCCGGTGCGTTGCATGGGGACTCGACCGCGCGGGCCCGCTCGGGGTGTGCGCACGGCCGACGCCCGAGGGTGCGGCGCAGCCTCGGGCGAACCGGCTGTCGTCAGGCGACAGCGTTCCCTGCAGGCGGGCCCCTGGAGGTGATCGTGTCGGCGAGAAGGAGGTCACGGGGCGTACGATCGCGCCGCGTGCGGCGGACCTGGACGCGCGGCCGGTGCGGCGGAGCCGGAAGGCGGAACGGGAGCCTCAGGGGCGCGACGAGCCGACCGACGACGGACCTCGCGATGCGGAACGCGGCCTGCTCGCCGTACGCGAGCCAGAGGCCGCTCAGCACGGCGGCCAGCAGGTGGGCCACGAGCATGCCGGACGGTGACATGCCGCCCATGTCATGACCGTGCGACTCCATCTCGGGCATGTTCGCCATGCCGGCCATGCCGGCCATGCCGTGCATGCCGCTCATGCCGCCCATGGGGTCGGCCGGCATGGAGGCCGTGGGCACACGGCACAGCACCTGGTCCAGCCACCGGCCTGCGACGGAGCCGCCCGACGCGGCCGGGTGCGCGAGGACCTGCGCCCACGAGAAGAAGAGGTGAAGTGCCGCCTGTGCGGCCACGGCAAGGCCCACGACCGGCAGGAGTCCACGCTCACGCCCGGCCGGCACACAGGCCGCACCACCGATGACCACGAGGCCGGTGGCCAACGCCCACCAAGGCACGGTGTCACCGGACATCAGCGTGTGCGCGAGAGCTGTAAGCAGCACGCAGACGGCCGCGAACACCGCGGCCCGTCCGGCGCGGGCACCCCAGCCTGTAGTCATGGCGGTCCATCTTGGCATCCGCCGACCGGTGATCACCGGCAGGTGGTCAACTCCCCCACCGTCCGCCCGCTTTTGCTTCACCTTTGCCTTTCGCCCACCACTGCGTACTATCGCCAGGTCATCGCCGCGACGGGAGACAGGAAGCCGGTGCGAATCCGGCACGGTCCCGCCACTGTGACCGGGCAGCGCGAGCCAGCACTGCCCGGGAGTCAGGTCACTGGCCCGTCGCGGGCTTATTCCGAGGAGCGCGGACTCCGTAGGAGGCTTCACGTGTACGACGGTCCATGCCGTCCCCCTTCCCTTTCTCTCCCCCGGGTGCGACGACGGCGCTTCGTCGTGCGCTTCGGGGCCGCCGTCGTCGCGCTGTCGGCGACGGTGCTCGCCGCCGGCTGCGGCCCGTCCGGGTCGGCCGCCGAGCGCGCCGGCGGCCCGCAGTCGTCCATCACCAAGGGCTTCCCCGTCACCATCGACAACTGCGGCGTCAGGACGACGTACGACAAGCCGCCTTCGCGCGTGGTGACCATCCATCAGCACCCCGCCGAACTCATGCTCTCCCTCGGCCTGAAGGACCGCATGGTCGGCACGGCGTTCCCCGACTCGGCCGTCCTGCCGAGCCTGCGCAAGGACTACGCGTCGGTTCCGAAGCTGTCCGCGAGGGCGCCCTCGTTCGAGAAGGTCCTCGAAGCCGAACCCGACTTCGTCTACGGCGGTTATTCCAGCGCGTTCGACGAGAAGGAGGGCCGCTCCCGCAAGGCGTTCGCCGACGCGGGCATCGACACGTACCTCAACCGCGAGTACTGCGGCGAGAAGAACGTGACCATGCGGGACACCTACGCCGAGATACGCACCATCGGCAAGATCTTCGGGGTCCCCGACCGCGCCGACGCCCTCGTGTCCGACCTCCGCGACCGGGTCGAGAAGGCGCGCGCCGCCGTCCAAGACGAGCCGCACGTCCCCGTGTTCGTGTACGACAGCGGCGACAAGTCCGCGTTCACCGCGGGCGGCAAGAGCCTCTGTACGCAGCTGATCCACGAGGCGGGCGGCCGCAATGTCTTCGCCGATCTGGACGACGTGTTCGGCGACGTCTCCTGGGAGCAGGTGGTCGACCGCGGACCCGAGGTCATCGCGATCTACGACTACGCGGGCGACAAGAGCGTGGAGCAGAAGAAGCGGTACCTGCTCTCGCAGCCCGCGCTCGCGGACGTACCCGCCATCAAGCACAAGCGGTTCGTCGTGCTGCCGTTGACCGCAACTCTGGTGGGTGTCCGGTCGGCGTACGCGGTGGAGGGTCTGGCGCGCGGACTGCACCCGGAGAGCTTCAAGTGACGGCGTCCGTCGTGGGTGACAAGGTTTCGGCGGACCAACGACCAGGCGACAAGCGACCAACTGGCGGGCGACGAGGGCACATTGGGCAGGGCGCGAGACTCACCGCCACCCTGGTCCTGCTCACCGCGCTGCTCGCCGTCTCGCTCACGGCCGGGCTCGCCATCGGCTCGGTGCATGTGCCGCCCGGTGAGGTGTGGGGCATCGTGACGCACGCGCTCGGCGCCGACTGGTGGGGTGACGCGGACTGGTCGCGGGCGCGGGAGACGATCGTGCTCGACGTGCGGGCGCCGCGTGTCCTGCTCGGCGCGGTGACCGGGGCCGGTCTCGCGGTCGTCGGCACCGCTCTGCAGGCACTGGTACGCAATCCGCTCGCCGAGCCGTACCTTCTCGGTGTCTCCTCCGGCGCCTCGCTCGGCGCGGTCGCGGTCCTCGTGTTCGGGGTCGGTGTGTTCGGGGCGATGTCGCTGTCGGCGGCGGCGTTCGCGGGCGCGCTCGGTGCGCTCGTCCTCGTCTACGCCACCGCACGCACCGGCGGCCGCATCACGTCGAGTCGCCTGATCCTGTCCGGTGTGGCGGTCGCGTCGATTCTCAGCGCGCTGCTCAACCTGCTGCTGCTCACCACGGACCGCGGCAACGAGGCACGTACGGTCCTCGCCTGGACGCTGGGCGGTCTCGGCGGGGTGTCCTGGAACTCACTGTGGCTGCCGGGACTTGCCCTGCTCCTCGGGATCGGCGTCCTCATGGTGCAGGCGCCGAACCTGAACCTGCTGCTCGCGGGCGAGGAGGCCGCCACGACGATGGGCCTGGACGTGGCGCGCTTCCGTGCCCGCATGTTCGTCCTGGTCTCGCTCGTCACCGGTGTGCTGGTGGCGGCGGCCGGGCCGATCGGCTTCGTCGGCCTGATGCTGCCGCACATCGTGCGCCTGCTCGTCGGCGGCGACCACCGGCGCGTGCTGCCGACGGCCGCCCTCGGCGGGGCGGTGTTCCTCGTGTGGGCGGACATCGCGGCGCGGACGGTCGCCGCGCCCATGGAGATCCCGGTCGGTGTGCTGACGGCGCTGTGCGGCGGCCCGTTCTTCCTGTGGCTGATGCGACGGGATGCCCGGCGCAGGAACGCGGGAGGTGTCGGATGACGGCGGCCGAGCTCGACGTCGAGGGTGTCACGCTCACCGCGGGCGCCCGGCGGCTCGTCGACGACGTCTCACTGACCGCCCGCCCCGGCGAGACCATCGGCCTCGTCGGCCCCAACGGCAGCGGCAAGTCCACGCTGCTGCGGGCCGTCTACCGCGTACTGCGCCCGGACGCGGGGACGGTGCGGGTGGACGGCGCCGACGCGTGGGACCTGCCGGTGCGCCGGCTCGCCCGAACCGTCGCCGCCGTCGTGCAGGACGCCGGAGCCGACGTGGACCTGACGGTGGGCGAGGTCGTCGCGATGGGGCGCGCCCCGCACAAGCGCCTGCTGGCGGGCGACACGGCCGAGGACGCCGAACTGATCGAGGCGGCGCTCGCCTCCGTCGACGCCACCGACCTCGCCCACCGCCCCTTCGACCACCTCTCCGGCGGCGAACGCCAACGCGTCCTCATCGCCCGGGCCCTCGCCCAGCAACCGTCCCTGCTCGTCCTGGACGAACCCACCAACCACCTCGACATCCGCCACCAGTTGGAGATCCTCTCGGCCCTGCGCCGCCTGCCCACCACGGTGCTGGTCGCCCTCCACGACCTCAACCTTGCCGCCCACTACTGCGACCGCCTGTACGTACTCCGCGCCGGCGAGGTCGTCGCCGCGGGCCCACCGGGCGATGTGCTCACACCACGACTTCTCTCCGAGGTCTACGAGGTGTCCGCCGAGGTCGCCGTCCACCCGCGAACGCGTCGGCCGCAGGTGACGTATCTGCCGAGCGATGAGGGAGGCGTTGGATAGGGCGATCCGTGCGATTCGGGAATCCAAGGGGATGCCGGAGGCGTTCGGTCGATAGCCGGTCCCACTCCAGCCCGTCCCCCTCCCCTGCTTCGTCCAGGAGACCTCTCTCATGTCAGAGCCACAGATCGACGCCCTCGTGTTCGACGTGCTGGGCACGCTCGTCGACGAGCCCGCCGGAATCCGCGCCGGCATTCGTCGACTCGCCCCAGCCATCGACGACACCGACGTCGAGAAGCTCCTGGCGCTGTGGCAGCAGCACGTCGAGCGCGAGCAGCAGCGCGTGCTCGACGGCGGGCGGCCCTACCTCGCGAGCGACGCCCTCGATCTGGAGTCCGCCCGGCTCGTCGCCGATGCCGCCGGGGTCGACGATCCGGCCGCGGTGGCGGAGTTGGCCCTGGCGGGGCGCAGGCTCCCGCCGTGGCCGGACACGGTGGCGGGACTCGCCCGGCTCGCCGAGCGGTATCCGTTGATCGGGCTGTCCAACGCGAGCCGGACGGCGCTGCTCGGCCTCAACGCCCACGCCGGGCTGCGCTGGCACCAGGCGCTGTCCGCCGAGGACGCCCGCTCCTACAAGCCGGACCCGGCGGTCTACCAGTTGGCGGTCGCCGTCTCCGGACGACCGCCGGAGCGGCTCCTGATGGTCGCCACGCACGCCTGGGACCTGCGCGCGGCGCAGGCGCTCGGCCTGCGCACCGCCTACGTCGCCCGTCCCGTCGGTGATCCGCCCGCCCCCTCGGACCGGTTCGACCTGTACGCCGACGATCTGGCCGGGCTCGCCGCTCGGATCGGGGCGTGAGGGCAGGGGCCTGGTTCAGGTGTGCGGCAGGAAGTCGGCGATCTGCCCCGCCACGACGTCGGGGACGAGTGACGGCGCGAAGTGCATCTGGCCAGGGAGCGTCGTGTACGTGACCTGCGGCAGCGCCGTCGCGAGCCGGTCGAGGGTCTCCGGCATCGGCTGCCAGGTGTCGGCGCCCCGCATCAGCAGGGTCGGGACGGTGACGTCGGACCAGCGATCCACGTCCGCCGAGTCGGAGATCAACGATTCGAGGTCGCGGCACCAGCCGGGCGCCTCATCGGGCTCGGCCGGTACCGTGTCTGTTTCCGTGTCGTTGGCGTCGGAGTCGGAGTCGCCCGCGTCCATCAAGTCCAGGAGCGCGGCCGGGATGCGGGCCACCTTCTCGGCGAGCAGCCGGTCGGCGCGCCGCTGCTCCCCCTTCGCGGTCAGCTCCTGGAACTCCTCCAGTACGGGGGCCAGTTTGTCGCCCACCGCGAACAACGGCGGCTCCCACAGCACCAGTGAGCGAATCGGCAGACCGGCTGCCGCCGCGTGCAGGGCGACGTTTCCGCCGTAGGACATGCCGACCACGTGCACGGGGCGGCCGATCTTGGTGATGAGTGCGTCGAGATCCGCCACTTCGTCGGCGAAGCTCTTGGGTGAGCGGCCCGGTCCGCTCGGGGCGTAGCCGCGGCGCACGGGCGTCCACACCTCGTAGCGGTCCGCGAGGAGTTCGGCCACCGGCTCCCAGGAGTGCAGCCCGCCGCCGGAGCAGTGGACCATGACCACGGGCGGTCCCGAGCCGAACTGCCGGTAGGCGATCGCCGTACCGTCCAGGGACTCGATTGACGCAACTGGCCCGAAGACGGACTCGGGTGACTCGAACTCGCTCGACATGGCAGGACCGTCGCACGGCCCGTCGGGAACGGTCCACTCAATTTCGCAGTTCGCGAGAGGTGCGGCGGCAGGTGCACGCGGCGACACGGCCCACTGCCTCGCTCCCCCGCCGCCCCCGTGGGTGACACTGAACCGACCACACGGAGCAGAGAGGTTGGATCATGACTCACGCGGTTGTCGCAGGGCTCGAGAAGATCCGGGGCGACCTGGCCGATCTCTACCGGGACCTGCACGAACACCCGGAGCTGTCACTCCAGGAGACACGGTCGGCCGAGCTGCTCGCGCGGCGTCTGCGGGCCGCAGGTGTCGACGAGGTCGTCGAAAACGTCGGCACGACCGGCGTGGTCGGGGTCGTGCGCAACGGCGAAGGCCCCGTGGTCATGCTGCGCGCCGACTTCGACGCGCTGCCGGTGGAGGAGAAGACCGGCCTGCCCTACGCCAGCGTCGCCCGCGCGGTGGACCACGAGGGCAAGGACGTGCCGGTGATGCACGCGTGCGGGCACGACATGCACGCGGCGTGTCTGGCCGGGGCGGCGACCCTGCTGGCCGGCGCGCACGACCAGTGGAGCGGCACACTGCTGCTGGTCTTCCAGCCCGCGGAGGAACTCGGGTGCGGCGCCCGCGGCATGGTCGACGACGGGTTGTTCGAGCGTTTCCCCACACCTGAGGTCGTGCTGGGCCAGCATGTGGGGCCGCTGCCCGCCGGGTTCATCGGCCACGGCAGCGGTCCGGTGATGGCCGCTTCGGACTCCCTCGATGTCACCCTGCACGGACGCGGCGGGCACGGTTCCCGCCCGGAGGCCGCCATCGACCCGGTCCTGATGGCCGCCCATGTGGTGACCCGGCTGCAAGGTGTCGTCGCCCGCGAGGTGCCTCCGTCCGAGACGGCGGTCGTCACGGTGGGCCGCATGCAGGCCGGCACCAAGGACAACATCATTCCCGACGCCGCCGAGCTGGGCATCAACATCCGCTCCACCACGGCCTCCACCCGCGAGCTCCTCCGCTCGGCGACCGAACGCGTCGTGCGGGCCGAGGCCGTGGCCGGAGGTGCCACGCGCGATCCCGACCTCACCTGGACCGGGAGCGTCCCCGCCCTCGTCAGCGACCCGGATGCCACGGCCACCACGCTGGCCGCGTTCGCAGGCCACTTCGGCGAGCAGCGCATCATCCCCATGCCGCCGGTCAACGCCAGCGAGGACGTGGGTGTGTTCGGCGACGCGATCGGAGTGCCGACCGTCTTCTGGTTCTGGGGCGGCCTCGACACCGAGACCGTCGTGGCCGCCCTGCGGGACGGCAAACTCGACGACCTGCCGGCGAACCACTCCCCGCACTTCGCCCCCGAGATCGAGCCGACGCTGAGCACCGGCGTGGAGGCGCTCACCGTTGCCGCGCTCACCTGGCTGGGCACCAAGGGCGGTCAGTAGTAACCCTTCGACCCGTCGAGCAGTTCCCGCACGATGTCCGCGTGTCCTGCGTGCCGGCCGGTCTCCTCGACGAGGTGGATGAGTATCCAGCGGAGGTCGATCTTGCCGTCGCCGTACTTGGGGTGGCGGCCGGTGGCGTCGAGGGAGGCCGTGGCCACGATCTCGTTGCTGCGGGCGCACTGGGACTCGTAGTCGACCAGCAGTTGTTCGAGGGAGACGCCGGCGGTGTGCCAGTCGGCATCGTCGTCCGACTCGCCGAAGGACGGGTTCACCGTCTCGTCGCCGCCGAGGAACAGCACCTCCAGCCAGGTGTGTTCGACCCAGCGCATATGGCTGATGAGACCGGCCATCGTCATCGCCGGCGAGGTCGGGACGACGCTGCGGCGCGCGTCCTCCTCGCTCAGTCCTTCGCACTTCCACCGCAGGATCTGCCGCTGGAGGTCCAGCCATCCGATGAGCGCCGTGCGCTCGTCGGCCTGGAACGGAGGGCGTTCGAGTGAAGGGGCCATGCCCAAGGACGCTAGCGCGCCCGGTCCGCGGATGTCTTCGGGTTTTCGACGGGAGCGGACGAGCGCCTCGTGCATGTAACACCCACCAGTCGCTCGACGCTGTCTCAAGCAGGGGCTCCTCGGCAGTCGGCGGCCGAGGAGCCCCACGGTCATGAGTGCGGGGCGGGCCGGGCGCCAGTACGGCGGCGTCCGGCGTGGTGTGCGCCGTCGGTACCGCGCACGGAACGGGCCTTCCTGCGGGCCCAGTTGGCCGATCGCGCGCTGAACCGCTGCCAGGCGCGGGCGCGCCGGGAGGCCCGTAGCTCCTCGAAGAGGGTGTCGTAGCGCGCCACGACCGGCTCGGGGTCGTAGCGGTGCGCGGACTCCAGGGCGGCCGCACTCATCTCCTTTCGGCCCGCCTCGTCCGCGATCAGGTCGAGCATCGCCGCGGCGAGCGCACGCGTGTCGCCGACCGGGACGAGCCGTCCGTCGACGCCGTCCGTGATGATCTCGCCGGGTCCCAGCGGCGCGTCCGTGGAGACGACGGGGACGCCGCAGCGCATGGCCTCGACCAGCGTCATCCCGAAGGACTCCGCGTCCGAGGCGCTCACCACCAGCGACGCCCGCGCGAACTCCGGCTCGATCGGCGCGATCGCGCCCATCAATCTGGCCCGGCCGCCGAGCCCGAGGGCGGCGACCATCTCGCGCAGCCGCTGTTCCTCTCCCCCGGCGCCGTAGATCCGCAGCTCCCAGCCGGGTGCCTGCTCCGACACCTCGGCGAAGGCCTCAAGGAGCAGGTCGTAGCGCTTGCCGGCCGCGAGCCTGCCCGCCGCCGCGACGACCTTCGACGTGCCGTCCGAGGGCGGCACGGGGAACGACGGCACGATGTTCGGCACGCACCGGACGCCGACACCGGGCAGCGGCATCCGCTGCCGGTACACCTGCGCGTCCGCCTCCGTCATCGTCACGATCGCGTCGAGCGAGCGGTAGTGGTGGCGCAGCACGGCCCGCAGCTTCTTGCTGTGCGCGTCGTGCCGCAGGTGCTCCTGCGCGATCCGCAGCGCCCGCTTCGGGCCCCACAGGGCCACGTACGCGTTGATGCCGGGGCGGGTTCCGATGACGACGTCCGCGTCGCAGTGCTCCTCCAGGTACTCCTTTGCGCGCTGGTCGTGCAGGAGCGTGTACTGCTTGTGGCGCTTCTCGGCTGCCGGGAAGTCCCGCGCCGGACTGCCGAACGCGGCCAGTCGACTGTCCTCGCTGTCCGCCCGGGTGTCCACCAGCGGTACGAGGGCGATCCGCGGGTCGACCGCGAAGCGGGGGTTCGCCCGGTGCCGGGACATCGAGACGATCTCCACTTCGTGGCCGCCGTGCTCGACGAGCGCGGCGGCGAGGTTGAGCGTGGTGCGCACCGTTCCGCCTATGGCGTACGCGTTGTGCAGCAGGAACGCGATCTTCATGTGCCCATGCCCTCCTCGGCGGGTGCGCGGTGCGGGCCCGTACCGTTCCCGATCTCCCTCGCCTTCGGTGACAGCGTGCGTGCCCTGGGTAAGGGAGCAGTCCCTCCCAGGTGAGAGGCGGGTAAGAAGCCCTCCGGTCGGCGGCCGGGCGGTCGATCCGGGCAGGTCACGGGGGCAGACTGGGGCATGTGTCGCAACGAGCCGTTTCACCAGCCACCGCCCCGCCGTCCGCGGCGCCCGCACCATCGGTGCTGCTCGCCGAGGACGACCGGGCGATCCGGCACGCCCTCGAGCGGGCCTTGATCCTGGAGGGCTACACCGTCACCGCTGTCGCCGACGGCGTCGAGGCACTGGCCGCCGCACACCGCGCCCGCCCCGACGTTCTCGTCCTGGACGTGATGATGCCCGGCGTCGACGGCCTCCAGGTCTGCCGCGTCCTGCGCGCCGAGGGCGACCGCACGCCCATCCTCATGCTCACCGCCCTGGTCGAGACGCCCGACCGTATCGCGGGGCTCGACGCCGGTGCGGACGACTACGTCGCCAAGCCCTTCGACGTCGAAGAGGTCTTCGCCCGCCTGCGCGCGCTCCTGCGCCGCACGGCCCCGCTGCCCGACGAACCTGCCGACCACCGGATCACCGCCGCCGACCTGCGCATCGACCCCGCCGCCCGCCGCGCCTGGCGCGGCCCCCGTGAACTCGAGCTGACGCGCACGGAGTTCGACCTCCTCGAACTCCTCGCCCGCAACAGCGGCATCGTCCTCGACCACGCCACCATCTACGACCGCATCTGGGGCTACGACTTCGGCCCCGGCTCCAAGAACCTGGCCGTCTACGTCGGCTACCTGCGCCGCAAGGTCGACGAGCCCGACGGCCCGCCCCTCATCCACACCGTCCGGGGCGTCGGGTACGTCCTGCGGGAGGCGTGAGATGCGGGGCCGCGAGGACGCCGGGAGCGGAGCGGACACGGCCGTGCCCGACGGCCGGAGCCGCCCCGGGCGGTGGCGGGCCCGGAGTCTGCGCACGACGCTCGCCATCGCGTTCGCCCTCGTGGCGGCCGGGGTCACCGCGCTGGTCGGCGTCCTGTCCTACGACTCCGCCGCCCGGCTCGTCCGCGTCGACCAGGAGGCCGTGTTCGACGAGGTCGTGCACGATCTGCGCGCGCAGGTGCGCCAACAGGCCCTGACGCCCGACGACTTCACGTCCGCCGACCCGGACCACGACGGGCCGCGCGACAACCTGACCCGCCCCGTCGGCACCGACGTCCAGGTCCTCGGCCCCGGCGGCACGGTGATCGACAAGGGCAGCCCGCCGCTCCCGGTCGACTCCGACGCCCGCCGGATCGCCGACGCGGACACCGCAGGTTCCCACGCCGAGGACGCCGATGTGCCGGTCGGCGACGACGAGTTCAGGATGGCGACGGTGGCGCTCGGCGACGGGCGCGGCGCGGTCCAGGTGGCGCAGGAGTTCAGCGACACCGAGGACCTGCTGCGGGAGCTGCAGAAGCGCACGCTGCTGTTCGCGGCCGCGGTCGTCCTCGCCGCGGGCCTGTTCGGCTGGTGGCTGGCGCGCCGCATCACCTCGCGTCTCGTCCGCCTCGCCGAGACCGCCGAGCGCGTGGCGTCGACCGGGCGGCTCGATGTCGCCGTGCCGGTCACCGGCCGGGACGAGGTGGGCAGCCTGGGCCGCTCCTTCGACCGGATGCTCGGCCGGCTCGCCCGCTCCAAGGACGACCAGCGGCGCCTGGCCCAGGACGCGGGCCACGAACTGCGCACACCGCTCACCTCGCTGCGGACGAACATCTCCCTTCTGCGCCGCATCGACGAGCTGCCGCCCGCGTCCCGCGACGAGCTGGTGGCCGACCTCACCGACGAGTCCCGCGAACTGACCGATCTGGTCAATGAGTTGGTGAACCTCGCGGCGGGCCACCAGGACGACGAGGCGCCCGTCGGGGTGTCACTCGCCGAGATCGCCGAGGACGTCGCGACCCTGGCCCGCCGCCGCACCGGCCGCACCGTCACGGTCCGCGCGGACCCGGACTCGACGATCACGGGCCGCCCCACTCAGTTGCAGCGCGCCCTGAGCAACCTGGTCGAGAACGCCGCCAAGTTCGACGCCGACGGCACCGCCCCCATCGAGATCACCGTCACCCGCAGCCCGGGCGCCGGGGTCCGCGTGGAGGTGCTCGACCGCGGCCCCGGCCTGGCCGAGGTCGACTCGGAGCGCATCTTCGACCGCTTCTACCGGGCCCCGGCCGCCCGCAGCAGCCCCGGCTCGGGGCTCGGGCTCTCCATCGTGCGGGAGGTGGCGGCGGCCCACGGTGGTGTGCCGTTCGCGGCGCGGCGGGACGGCGGCGGCGCGGTGATCGGCTTCACGGCCCGCGAGGCGATCCCCGACTGAGCCGTGGCGGGTGTCGTCACCTCACAGGCTCTGGTGCTCCTTCTGCCTCAGCAGGTCTGTCGAACTGTTCGTCGGCGGAGCCCAGTTGGGCTCGGTCCGCGGGGTGTGCGCGGCGCCGGTGTCGATGGCCCAGCGGGCGATCAGGAACGAGAGGGGCGTGGCCAGTACGCCTGCGGCCAGCGCCGTGATGTTCTTCTCCGTCCCCAGGGAGTGCACGCCCAGGTAGAGGAGCGCGCCGCTGAACACCATGTTCACGAGGCTCGACAAGGGGAAGCGGACGAAGCCCTGCCAGGTCGGCTTCGTGCGACAGGTGACGTAGCTGTTCAGCAGGAACGAACCGACGACGCTGACCATGAAGCCGATGACGTGCGCGACCAGATAGGGAATCAGGCGGTTGAGCGATACGTACACGGCCATGTACACGGCGGTGTTGACGATTCCGATCAGGCCGAAGACGAGGAACTGCCGCAAGGTGCGCAGGCCGCCCGTCGACCGAACCGGCTCCTTCGGTCGCACGATCGCGTCCACGGTGAGCGAAGGCTCGGTTCCGGGGGTGGGCACGGTGCCGACCCGGCGCGAGTTCTCCTCGGTTTCTCGCACCACATAGGGCGGGCGGCGCTTTGTCTCGCTGTAGATCCGGCCGACGTATTCACCGATGACGCCGAGCGTGGCGAGCTGGATTCCACCCAGGGCCACGATGGCAATCAGTAGCGTTGCGAATCCGGGGACGTCCACGCCGTGCCTGATGACATTGGCAGCGATCCACAGCGCATAGGCGAACGCCGCGAAAGCGAGCCCCAGTCCCCCATAGATGACCAACCGCAGCGGACGGCTGTTGAAGGAGATCAGGCCGTCGATCCCGTAGTTGAGAAGGCGGCGGCCTCCCCATTTCGACCGGCCCGCCGCACGGTTGACATTTTCATAGGTAAAACTGACGGTGTCGAAACCGATCCAGGAAAAGATGCCTTTCGAGAACCGGTTCGCCTCCGGCAGGGCGAGCACCGCGTCGACCGCGCGCCGCGACAGCAGCCGGAAGTCCCCCTCGCCGTCGACGACATCCACGTCCATGCAGCGCCCCATGGCCTGGTAGTACGCCGAGCTGACGGTCCTGCGCAGCAGCCCCTCGCCGGAGCGGTCCCGGCGGGCGACGACCTGGTCGTAGCCGTGCCGGCGCAGTTCGAGCATCCGGTACAGAAGCCCGGGAGGGTGCTGGAGGTCGGCGTCCATCAGGGCCACAGCCGCGCCGCGGGACATGCGCAGCCCGGCGAGCATGGCCGCTTCCTTGCCGAAATTCCGGCTGAAGGACGTATAGCGAACACGCTTGTCCTCGGCGGCCAGGGCGCGGAGTTGGGAACGGGTGCTGTCGCGGCTCCCGTCGTCGACGTAACAGATCTCGAAGGAGCGCCCCGTCCCTTCCAGGACTTCCTTCAACGCACAGTGAAATTTGTTGATCACTTCTTCCTCATTGAAGCACGGCACGACAACTGAGATCTGACACGCTTCCATTCGCCACCCCGGCAGGTGTGAGTCCAGCATTTGCGACTACGGCCACCACCATGACGCATCAGGTCAAGACAACGGTAAGAAGGCGCGGCCGAACGCGCCGGGATAAACCCCTACCGCGTTATCTTTCGATCAGGCCGACCGGCGACACTCAATGGAGAAGGAGGCAGCCTGTGGTTCATGCACCGGAGAAGGCTGTTCAGGACCAGCGCACCGATGTCCCGCCGCAATGGCGGAGGGCGTGGTGGCGGACGGCCGCACCGCTGGGGCTGCTCTCCCTGCTGCCGCTCGCCGTGCTCGGTTTCGCCGCGTGGAACGCACGCCTGGTGCGGCCCGGCGGCGACGACTGGTGCTTCCTGCCGGTGGTGCACGACGGCGGACTGGCCGCGATGGTCGAGAAGTTCTACCTCCACGACAACGGACGGATCGTCAACGCCGTTCTGGTGTGGGCGTATGCGCGCTTCGGCGAGACGGGCCAGCAGTGGTTCGCGCCGGTCAGTGGTGTGCTCGTCCTCGCGCTGTTGTGGGCCTTCACCGGTGCCGTGCTGCACGCTGTGCGGGTGCGGGTCCCCCGGGGTGTGCCGCTGCTGGTGGCGTCCATGGTGACGGCCCTGTTCCTCTTCGGATCGCCCAACACGTACAAGACGTTCTACTGGCCGGCCGCCTCCGTCTCCCACACCCTGCCCCCGGTGTTCGCCTGCGCGGCGGCCGTCCCGGCGCTGCGGGCGACATCGCGGCGCGGCAGGTTCCTCGCGCTGGGCACCATCGTCCTCGCGGGGGTGTCGCTGGGGCTCGTCTCGGAGGAGACGAGTGTCGTCGCCGCGACCGTCCTGGCGTGCGCGCTGCTGATCAGCGGACGTGTCTTCCCGGAAGCACGACGGCGGTTCCTCCGCCTGTGCTGCACGGCCGGCATCGCGAGCATCGTGATCGGCACCCTGATCCTCTACACCTCCCCCGGCGCCTCTCGCCGCCGGGAGCGCAAGCACGCGTCGACGATGTTCACCCCCGACTCACTGCTCAGCGCTCTGCACGGATTCGGCGAGATCGCCGCCACGGTACTGACGACCTGGTGGTACCTGGGAGCCGTCGCGGTGGGTGTCATCCTGGGCCTGGTCTCCCCGGGCGTCGTGGGTCGCGTCCCGGCCGCAAGGAAGTGTGTGCCGGTCCTGGTCGCGGGTGTCGGCGCGCTGCTCGTCTCCGGCTACGTGTGCACGGTCATCACGTACCCCGTGTTCAAGCACCACGTGGTGTCGTCGACCCGCCTGTGGAACGACTACCTGTTGCTCTACCTCCTGCTGCTGGTGTTCGTCGGCGCGCTCGCCGGGCACGCCGCGCGGGGCCGGGTGCCGCGGACGACACCCGTCCTGGCGGCCGGTGGCCTGCTGTACGCCGTCGTCTGCGTCGCCCTGACGGTGTCCCTCGCGGGCCTCGCGACCACCATGCAGACGCATGCCCGCGACTGGGACCGGCAGGATCGCTGGATGCGCGGTCAGGCCGCGGCCGGCGCCCAGGTCCTGCCGTACAAGCGGCTCCCCCAGAGCAGGATGACCGAGCCGTTCCGCCATGGCGGGAAGGCGAAGTGGCCCGCTTCCTGCATTGCCACCTACTACGACGTCCGACACATCGAGCAGGCCCACAAGCTGCCGTGACTCAGCCCGTCCGCCCGGCCTGGGCAAGCAGGCGTCGGGCCCGGTCCAGGACGGGCTTGTCGACCATCTGGCCGTCGACGGTGGTGACGGTGTCACCTGCGGCGAGTACGGATTGCGCCCAGGCCAGTTCGGCTTCGGTGGGAGTGAATCCGGCTGCCACAGCCCGGAGTTGAGCGGGATGGATGCACAACTTGCCCGCGAATCCGAGGCGGCGGCCGTGCGTGACGTCGGCGTCGAGGGCGTCCCCATCCCGTACGGCCGTGGTGACACCGTCGACCGGCGGACACAGGCCGGCGGCCGCTGCCGCGAGCACCACCTGGGACCGGGCGTGCGCCAGCGCGAGGTGGTCGTCGTGCGCGACGCCGAGGTCGGCGGCGAGGTCCACATTGCCGAAGGCGAGGCGCACCACGCCCGACACCTCGGCCACCTTGTGGGCCCGCAGTACGCCGCGGGCGGTCTCGATGAGCGCGATGAGCGGGCAGCGGCCGGCCGTGCGCGCCGCGATCTCCGAAAGGGCCGCCGGGTCCTCGGACTTGGGCACCATCACCGGGCAGCCGTGTTCCGCCGCCATGGCCAGGTCGGCCTCGGACCAGGGAGTACCGGGGGCGTTGACGCGCACGACCGGCCGGTGTCCCGCGGCCAGCCACCCCGCCACATGCGTGCGGGCCTCGTCCTTGTCGGCCGGGGCGACCGCGTCCTCCAGGTCGATGATGACGAGATCGGCGCCGGAGGCGTGCGCCTTGGCGTAACGGTCGGGGCGATCGCCGGGAACGAAGAGGAAGCTGCGCGCGGCCGCGATCGCCTCGCGAGCGTCGGGTACGTCGTGAGCGTCGCGTATGTCGTGTGCGTCGCGTATGTCGTGTGCGTCGGTCACGCGAACGCCACCTCCGCGGAAGCGTGCCGCCCCTCCCGGTGCGTGGCGACGCCCAGTTGGGCGCCCCGGCCGTCCTCCGTCGGTGTCCCAACAGCCAGCAGGTGCTCCCCGGCGAAGACGGGGCGGTGCAGACGGTAGGAGAGCGAACCCACCTGTCGTTCGGGCGCGTTGCGGCGCACCAGGTCCAGCATCAGCAGTGCGAGCAGCGGGCCGTGGACGACGAGGCCGGGGTATCCCTCGACGTCGCGGCAGTACGGGGCGTCGTAGTGGATGCGGTGGGCGTTCGCGGTCAGCGCGCTCACCCGGAAGAGTTCACGCTCGTCGGGCTGTGCGCGCAGCTGCCAGGGGGCCTCGGAGTGCGGGACGGTCGTGCTGTCGACCGTGGCGGGGTGGCCGGCCGCCGCGCTGCGGCCGGAGCGGTAGACGATGTCCTGTTCCTCGACAAGGCACGTGCGGCCGGCCTGGCGGAACTCGCGGCGTTCGGTGACGAAGAGCAGCTCGCCGCTGCGGCCTCTCTTGGGCGTGACGGAGGCGAGGCTGCAGACGCGTTCGGCCGGTTCACCGACACGCAGCGGCTCCTCGACGCTCACGCGGCCGCCCGCGAACATGCGCTGCCGGTCGGGGATCGGCGGCAGGAAGCGGGCGTCGCTGAGGTGTCCGTCGGGGCCGAGTTCGCTCTGTGCGGGCCACTCCAAGAAGTACAGCCACTGCCACAGCGGGGGCAGGGCGTCGCCCGCCTTCGCTGCCGGTTCGGGCAGATCGAGGACGGCCGAGAGGGCGGCGGCCGGGCCCGGCGACAGGGCGTCCTCGTCGGTCGTCGCGGAGGGCGCCCAGGACTCCACGTAGGAGCCGAGGGTGGGTGTGGAGGCGGCGGGTTCCATGGTGGGGCTTGCCTTCCGTTGAGGGGCGGGTGTCACGCGGTGGTCGTGGCGGAGCGCTCGGCGGGGGCGGCCGCGGTGCCCGGTTCGGTCTCCAGGCGGGAGTCGCGGGACGGCTCGCGCACGAGGAGCGTGGCCAGCAGCGTGAGGGCGACGCATCCGGTCACGTACCAGAAGAACACGGTCTCGTGGCCGTTCTGCTTGAGGGCCAGCGCGACCGGCTCGGTCAGTCCGCCGAAGGTGGCGGTGACGAGGGCGTGCGGGAGGCCGACGCCCAGGGCACGCACCTTGGTGGGGAACATCTCGGCCTTGACGATGGCGGCGAGGGCCGAGTAGCCGGTGACGAACGCGAGGGCGAGGGTCATCAGGAGGAAGGCGACCCACGGGTTGCTGGTGTGTCCCAGGAAGGTCATCACCGGGACGGTGAGCACCATGCAGCCGATCGAGAAGCCGAACATGACGGGGCGGCGGCCCACCCGGTCGGACAGCGCGCCGACCAGCGGTTGCAGCAGCATGTAGACGAAGAGGGCCGCGAAGCCGATGACCGTCACGGTCGACTTGGGGATGCCCGCGGTGTTCACGAGGTACTTCTGCAGATAGGTGGTGTACGTGTAGAAGGCGACGGTGCCGCCGATGGCGAGGCCGAACACGGCGAGCAGTTGGCGCGGGTACTCCTTGAACAGGGCGACGAGCCCCTTGCGTTCGCCGTCGGTGGCGCGTGCCTGTTCCTTCTGGAAGTGCTCGGACTCCTCCATGGTGCGCCGCAGGTACATGACGGTGAGTCCGGCCACCGCCCCGACGACGAACGGGATGCGCCAGCCCCAGCTGGCCAGTTGGGCCTCGGTGAGCACGTTCTGGAGGACGATCGCCACGAGCAGCGCGGAGAGCTGGCCGAGCACGATGGACACGTACTGGAAGCTGGAGTAGAAGCCGCGTCGTCCGGTCGGTGCCACCTCGGAGAGGTAGGAGGCGCTGGAGCCGAACTCACCGCCGACGGACAAGCCTTGGGCCAGGCGCGCCACGACGAGCAGGGCGGGCGCCCACAGGCCGATGACGTCATGTCCCGGCGACAGGGCGATGACGAGTGACCCGGCGCTCATCAGCAGTACGGAGAGGGTGAGCGCCCGTCGGCGGCCGAACCGGTCCGCGTAGGCGCCGAGGAGCCAGCCACCGAGCGGCCGCATCAGGAAGCCGACCGCGAACACGACGGC
Source organism: Streptomyces sp. UC4497 (assembly GCF_054871485.1). NCBI lineage: Bacteria > Bacillati > Actinomycetota > Actinomycetes > Kitasatosporales > Streptomycetaceae > Streptomyces > Streptomyces sp. UC4497. The sequence continues at coordinate 272,134 of NZ_JBTYHB010000001.1, forward strand.
GGTGGACAGGAGTTGGGCGGTCTGGCTGCCTTCCGGGAAGAACACCGGCGCGAAGTAGACGCTGAAGGTGGCGTAGGCGAACCAGTCGTACCACTCGATGAGGTTGCCCAGACAGCCGCGCACGACGTTCGCGGTGACGCGGGAGGGTGGGCTGGGGGCCGGTGTCTTGCTCATCCGTGGCGTCTCCGTACTCAGTGCTCGATACGAGGTGGTCGGGCGGCTCAAACGCCACTCATCATGAGCGCTGATGCGGGATGCGGAACAATAGAAAATCATGATGTGCCCATGCATGGGGAGCATGGGTGTCCGCGGGCACATCCCCGCGGACGGCGTTACCTCGGCGCCCCGTCGAGGAAGTCGAGGACCGCCTCCCCGGCCTCCGTCCGGCACTCCTCGAAGTAGGCGTGGCGCGCGCCGGGAAACAGTCGCGTCGTGGCGTCGGGGATGCGGTCGGCGAGCAGCGGCAGGTTGTCCGGCGGGGTGAGCCGGTCCTGGTCGCCGTGGAGGATGAGCGTGGGCGCGGTGATGTGCGGCAGCGCGTCCCATGCGTCGTGCCGGTTGCTGGCGCGCAGGTGGCCGCGGCGGGCGTGCGGCGGCATGTCGGGGTCGCCGAGTGTGCCGTACGGGCCGGGGTGGGCGGCGCGCCAGGCGGGTGTGTACATGAGGTCGGTCAGCGCCTCCTCGGCGGCGCCCGGTTCGGGACTGACCAGCGCGCGGCGCACCTCGGCGTCGCGCTCCACCGCGTGCGGCCCGCCGGGCGAGGTGCAGCCGAGGACGAGCCGCCGGATCCGGTCCGGGTGGCGTGCGGCGACCCATTGCGCGACCCGTCCGCCCATGGAGGTGCCGTACAGGTCGGTGCGCTCGATCCCGAGGGCGTCGAGCACGGCGATCACGTCGTCCGCGAACTGCCGGGTGGAGTAGCCCTCTTGAGCCTCGGGCTTGCCGCTTGCGCCCGTGCCCCGGTAGTCGAGCGTGATGGTGCGGTGGGCCGGGTGGAAGTCGTCGCGTACGGCGTCCCACCAGTGGTGGTTGTTGGCCTGTCCGGCGAGGAGGACGAGCGGGTGGCCGGTGCCGCGGGTCTGGTAGGCGAGCGTGGTTCCGTCGGCCGCGGGCGTGGTGGCTTCGAGGTGGTGGGGGTCGGGCATGGTTCTCCTGGGGCGCTGTCCGTGGAAGGTGTCGTGGTCGTCGGGTGTCACTGCTCTCCTGCCGCTCCGTCCTCCGTCTCGGGGAGCCGCGCCGAGGGCCATCTGCCGTTCTCCACGGCGGCGTTGACCTGGCGCACCAGTTCCTGCGCGACGACGTTCACGGCGGGTGGTGTGCGGCCGGTGCGGGGTGTGCCCAGCACGATGGAGCGCCACGCGGCGGGCTCGCACAGGGGCGCGGCGCTGAGCTCGCCGGCCGCGACGTCCTCGGCGATGCCCACGCCGGGCAGGATCGTCCAGCCGTGTCCGGCCCGGGCGAGCTGTTTCTGTACGGGCATCGAGTTGGTCTGCGCCGCGACCTCGATGCGGGCGCCCGCGCGGGCCGCGGCCGATTCGATGAGCGCGCGCAGCGCGTGCCCGGACGTCGGCATCACGAGCGGGCGCGCCGCCGCCTCCGCAAACGGGACGGGGCGCTCGGCCCGGAGCCCGGCCTCCGGTGGGGCCGCCACCCACAGCCGCTCGCGCACCAGGGGCCGTACGTTCAGGGAGGGCGCGCTGTCGAGGTTGTAGAGCAGCGACAGATCGAGGTCGCCGTCGTCGAGCCACTGCTGCAGATGGCCCGAGTACGCGGTCATCACCCGCAGCCGCACGCCCGGGTGGGCCTCGCGCATGGCCGTCACCAGTGGTTCCGCGAGCAGTTCGAGGGTGCTCTCCAGCAGGCCGACGGTCACGATGCCGGACACCTCGCCGGGCGTGGGCCGCACCTCCGCGCGGGCGCGCTCCAGCTCGTGCAGCGCCCGCCGGGCCCGCTCCACGACGGCCGCTCCGGCCTCGGTCGGCCGCATGCCCTGCCGGGTCCGCTCGAAGAGCGGCACGCCCAACTCCTCCTCCAGGGTGCGGATCTGGCGGGTGACGGCGGGCTGAACGAGGTGCAGCACCGTCGCGGCCCGCGTGACGCTGCCCACCTCGGCCACTGTCACCAGCGCCTTGAGCTGCTTGATGTCCATCGCACCCCGCCCCTTGCCTGCCATCCGCGCCGCGCATGGCGGCATCACGATTTGCTATTTCCCGAGCATTGCCATGAAGACCCATGATGTTAGTCGTCACGGTGCGGCCGCCCGCCGGCCACCCCGTGCACGCCACATGACCACCCCCGCTCCTGGAGGTCACCGCATGACCGGGACGACCGACCGTGCCGCCGCACCGCCGCAGCACCCGCTGTCCGGGATCACCGTCGTCAGCCTCGAACAGGCCGTGGCCGCTCCCTTCGCCACGCGCCAACTGGCCGACCTCGGCGCCCGCGTCATCAAGGTGGAGCGGCCCGACGGCGGCGACTTCGCCCGCCGCTACGACTCCACGGTGCACGGCGAGTCGAGCTATTTCGTCTGGCTGAACCGCGGCAAGGAGTCGCTGACGCTGGACGTGAAGTCCCCGGCCGGGCGCGAACTCCTCGACGAACTCCTTGCGGACGCCGATGTGTTCGTGCAGAACCTCGGCCCAGGCGCCGCCGCCCGCCTCGGCCTCGACGCGGCCACGCTGGCGGAGAAGTACCCGCGCCTGATCCCGTGCACCGTCTCCGGCTACGGCACCAGCGGGCCCTGGGCCGACCGCAAGGCGTACGACATGCTGGTGCAGTGCCAGACCGGCCTGGTCTCGCTCACCGGCACGGCGCGGGAGGCCGCGCGGGCGGGCGTGTCGATCGCCGACATCGCCGCCGGGATGTACGCCTACACCGGCATCCTCACCGCCCTGTTCACCCGCGCGACCACGGGTGTCGCACGCGCCGTGGAGGTGTCACTGTTCGAGGCGCTCGCGGAGTGGATGGGCCAGCCCGCCAACTACACCCGCTACGGCGGGACCCAGCCGCCACGCATCGGCACCCAGCACGCCACCATCGCCCCGTACGGCGCCTACCCCGCACGCGACGGCAAGCAGATCCTGATCTCCGTACAGAACGAACGCGAGTGGCGCGCGCTGTGCGAACAGTTCCTCCAGCGGCCCGAGTTGACCGCGGACCCGCGCTTCGCCACCGGCTCCGCCCGCGTCACCCACCGCGACGAGCTGAACGTCGTCATCGCCGAGCGCTTCCAGCAGTGCGAGGGCGCCGACGCCGCCGAGGCGCTCGACGCGGCGGGCATCGCGAACGCGGGCGTCAACGACGTCGCCGAGTTCCTCGACCACCCGGTGCTCGCAGGACGCGGGCGCTGGCACGAGGTGGGCACACCCGGCGGCCCCGTCCAGGCGCTGCGGCCCCCGGCCGATCTGGCCGGAATCGACCCCCGGATGGACCCGGTCCCGGCTCTCGGCGAGCACACCGAACGACTCCTGAAGGAGCGGGGACGCACCGCCGAACAGATCGCGGACCTGCGCGCAGCGGGCGCGATCTGAACACTCCCCCTCCCCCGAACACGGCAACACAGCGACACAGCGACACAGCGACAAGCAGAGGAGAAGGCCCCGTGAGCACCCTGGACGCCCTGGACAGCGACGAGCGGTTCGTCGTCGAGACCGTGCACGACTTCGTCGACAAGCAGGTCAAGCCGGTCGCACAGGAGTTGGAGCACGCCAACACCTACCCGGAGGCCCTCATCGAACAGATGAAGGACATGGGTATCTACGGGCTCGCCGTCCCGGAGGAGTTCGGCGGCACCCCCGTCTCCATGCCCGCCTATGTCCTGATCACCGAGGAGCTCGCGCGCGGCTGGATGAGCCTCGCGGGCGCGATGGGCGGGCACACCGTCGTCGCCAAGCTGCTCACCCTCTACGGGACCGAGGAGCAGAAGGCGACGTATCTGCCGCGCATGGCGACCGGCGAGCTGCGCGCGACGATGGCGCTGACCGAACCGGGCGGCGGCAGTGACCTGCAGGCGATGCGCACCACGGCCCGCCGCCAGGACGACGGCACGTATGTCGTGAGCGGCTCCAAGACGTGGATCACCAACTCCCGCCGCTCCGGCCTCATCGCCCTGCTGTGCAAGACCGACCCGGACACGACGCCCACCCACAGGGGCATCTCGATCCTGCTCGTCGAGCACGGTCCTGGGCTCACCGTCTCCCGCGACCTGCCCAAGCTGGGCTACAAGGGGGTCGAGAGCTGCGAGCTGTCCTTCGACGGGTACGTCGCCGCCGCCGGCAGTGTCCTCGGCGGGGCGGAGGGCAAGGGATTCGGCCAGATGATGAAGGGCCTGGAGACCGGCCGTCTTCAGGTCGCCTCGCGCGCCCTCGGCGTCGGCCGTGCCGCCCTGGAGGACTCGCTCGCGTACGCGCAGGAGCGGGAGTCGTTCGGCAAGCCGATCTGGCAGCACCAGGCGATCGGCCACTATCTCGCCGACATGGCCACCAAGCTCACCGCGGCCCGCCAGCTGACCCTGCACGCGGCCCGGGAGTACGACGCGGGCCGGCGGGTCGACATGGAGGCGGGGATGGCGAAGCTGTACGCGTCCGAAGCGGCGATGGAGATCGCCCTCAACGCCGTCCGCATTCACGGCGGTTACGGCTACTCCACCGAGTACGACGTCGAACGCTACTTCCGCGACGCGCCACTGATGATCGTCGGCGAGGGCACGAACGAGATCCAGCGGAACGTGATCGCGGCTCAGCTCGTCAAGCGAGGGGGCCTGGACGCGTGAGCGGCGCCCAGGTGTAGCGGACGCGCACACCGTGGTCCCGGAGCCAGCTCGTCTCTCTGTGCCGGAGTTCGTGCGCGGACTCCGGGGCGATCGCGCAGGGCCAGCGGACGAGGACCGCGGTGACATCGCCGGCCCGGACCAGCTGCCGCACCCGTCGCCAGCCCGTGCGCCGGGCCGGGTCGGGCTCTCCGTAGGTGTCGGTGACGACCTCGGCGATCGTCAGACCGCGCTCCTGGGCGAACGCGCGGCCTTCCGTCTGCGCGCACTGCGTGGCCGTCCCGGACGCCTCCGGGGTCCGGTCGGCACATACGTACAGCACGGCGGGTGAAGCGGTGTCGCAGTGGGGGGTCATGGGCGCCTCCTGTGGGTGGCTCGAGGAGAATGGATTCCTCGCCGCGCGAGGGTGAAAGGGCGGGGCCGCGCGACCCCTTCCGGTCTCCATGGACTCAGGAGAAGGCCGTCAACTCGGCCCAGACAACCTTTCCTTCGGCCCGCGACGAGCGCGCGGAGCCCCAGCGGTTCGCGAGCTGCTGGACGAGGAACAGGCCTCGCCCGCCCTCCTCGCCGGGGCCCGCGCGGTGCTCGGGCGGCTGCACCGGGGTGGGGCTGTCGTCGTGCAGTTCGATGCGCAGGCTCCGCTCGTCGCCGGTCAGCCTGAGGCCGCACAGGACGTGATCGCTGTCCGTGTGCAGCAGCGCGTTCGTCGTCAGCTCGGAGATCAGCAGCACCGCGTCGCAGCAGGTGTCGCCGGGCACCCCCCAGGATCGGAGCCGCTCGCGCACGGTGTCGCGGGCGGCTCTCGCGCTCGTGCGCAGCGCGGGAAGTCCGAACCAGTACTCCCGCCCGGGCGTGGCTAAAGCGGGGGACGACGCCGGGGTCAGGGGCGTGGGGAGAGTCACGAATGTCGCCTTCCAGTGCCTTCCGCGGGGCGGGCGCGGTGTGGGGGTGCGGGCTACAGCTCGAGCTGTGAGAGGCACGGGCCCAGGCAGACGCCCGGCGTTGGCATGCCGACGACGACGGCAGCACCGCGCGCCCCCTCCGGGCCGGATGCTGCGTCAGAGCCGTGCCGTGACCGCTCACAGTGCAACTATGCGCGTGATCACGCTCACGCTGCAACCGACTCCCTGATAATTTCAGCAAGCGGGGTATCACTCTGGCGTCATCATCAAGTCACTGCAAGAATGGTCTTGTTGATGAAGCTTCAGGGAGGTAGGGCGTGAGTGAGGCCCGGTCCGGCACCAGCGCGCCGACAGTGCTGCGCATGATCCTCGGCCGCAGGCTGCAGGATATGCGACTGGCTGCCGGTGCCTCGCTGGAGGACGCGGCAAGGGCACTGCGCGTGAAGACCCTGACGATCCGCCGGCTGGAAAAGGCCGAAGTAGCGCTGAAGCCTCTCTATGTGGAGAAGCTCCTGGAGACCTTCGGCGCGGGCCGCCAGGAGATCGACGAGTTCGTCGACCTGGCCGAGCAGGCCAACGAGCCGGGCTGGTGGCACTCCTACCGGGACGCCGTCCCCAGCTGGTTCACCGCCTACGTCAGCCTGGAGACCGACGCAAAGACCCTGCGCACCTACGAACCCCAGTACGTCACGGGCCTCTTGCAGACCCCCGATTACGCGCGCGCCGTGCTGCGCGGCGGCCTGCCGAACGGCAGCGAGGAGGACCTCGAGCGCCGGGTCGCGCTGCGGCTGCGCCGCCAGGGCCTGCTGGAGAAGGAGGACGCCCCCACGTTGTGGGTGGTCATGGAAGAGGCCGTCCTGCACAAGGAGGTGGGCAGCGCCGACGTGATGCGGGAGCAGATCGAGCGCCTCCTGGACGTGTCGGAGCTCGCGCACATCAGCCTGGACATCGTGCCCTTCTCCGCAGGCGCACATGTCGGGGCGTGCGCACCGTTCACGTACTTCCGGTTCGAGGAACCAGAGCTGCCCGACATCGTTTACAGCGAACTCCTGTCCGCATCCGTCTATTTGGACCAGCGCGCGGACGTGGTCGCCCATCTTGAGGCGCATTCGCGTTTGGCGCTGCTGACGTCGTCGGATGACAGCAGGGCGCTCTTGAACCGTATGCGCAAGGAGTACTCAACATGACGGTCGTCGAAGAGGGCGTCTACAACGGGATGCCGGCCCGCAACCTCGGGGAGCAGGGCTGGGAGCGCCCCTGGAGCGGGCCCAACGGTGGACAGTGCGTCGAGACGAAGCTGCTCGCCGACGGCCGCGTGGCCGTGCGGCAGTCGACCGACCCGGCAGGACCGGCGCTCATCTACACGCCGGAGGAGATCGCCGCGTTCGTCCGCGGCGTCAAGCAGGGCATGGCCGATCACTTGGCCGCCGGATGAGCCGGCGGCCTGCGGGACGGACACCGACACCTATACGGTTCCCGGCCTGAGGACCGACACCCACACCTACGAAGGGGAGCACATGACCACCAGGCAGTCCGGCCGGGACCTCGACACGAGCAAGGCCCACTCGGCCCGGATGTACGACTACTTCCTCGGTGGCAAGGACCACTTCGAGGTCGACAAGGAGGCGGCCATGGTCGCCGCCAAGGCCCACCCCGGCCTGCCTGTCACCGCCCGTGAGAACCGCGCGTTCATGCACCGTGCCACCCGCGTCCTCGCGCAGGAGCACGGCATCCGCCAGTGGCTCGACATCGGCACCGGCATCCCCACCGAGCCCAATCTGCACCAGGTCGCCCAGTCCCTCGTGCCCGAGGCCCGCGTCGTGTACGCCGACAACGACCCGCTCGTCCTCAAGTACGCCGAGCGCCTCATGCGCAGCACGTCCCAGGGACGCACGGCCTACATCGAGGCCAACGTCACCGACCCCGACTCGCTCCTTGACGCCGTGCAGGACGCCGAGGTCCTGGACTTCACCAAGCCCATCGCGCTGTCGCTCAACGCGCTGATGCACTTCGTCACCGACCCGCACGACCCGTACGCGATCGTGCGCCGGCTGCTCGAACCGCTCCCGGCCGGCAGCGCCCTCGCCATGAACCACTGCACGCCCGACTTCGACCCCGAGACGTGGAACGGGGTGGCGGAGGCGTACACCAACTCCGGGACGCCGGTGCAGTTCCGCTCGCACAGCGACGTCCGCCGCTTCTTCGACGGGCTCGACCTGATCGACCCCGGCATCATCTGCTGCCACCGCTGGCGCCGCGACAACCCCGAGGACGGGACGGAGATCGCGGACGCCGAGATCAGCCTGCTGGCGGGCGTGGGCATCAAGCACTGAGCGGGGCCCGGCCGTTGGCGCCGGTCGGCGTGAACCGTATGCGCGGCCCTCAGCCGCGCCGGTTCCTCCGGTACCGGCGCGCCAGCACCAGACCTCCCACGACGACCACGGCACCACCCCCGGCCGCCCCGCCGATGGCGAGCGGGGAGATGGTCCGCACGCGGCCGTGGACGTCGGCCGGCAGCGCGGTGCTGTCGTTGCCGTGGGTACGGTCGTACTTGCCGACGACGCGGACCGTGCCTCGCGCACCGGGCACGTCGTCGTCGATGCGGACGCGGACGGTCACGGAGGTGCGCGCGCCCTTGCGGCCGTCGATCTGCTCGAACGCGTCACTGCGCAAGCGGCACCGCCACGCGCGGGAGCCCTTCGCCGGGCGGTCGCACGCGTTCGTCATGGGGTCGCCGTCCACCGTGTACGGCGTGCCGGTGATCGTGGTGCCCTCCGGCGGGACGATCTCGAAGCGGTCCGGGGTGATGCCGGGCAGCTTGCCCCCGTTGACGTTGCGCGCGCCGATGCGCACGCTCACGGTCTGCCCGATCTTGCCGCGGACGGCTCCCTCGACGACCGGCGCGTAGTCGACCTGCGCGGTGCCGCGCACGATCAGTGCGCCCCAGGCGTTCGTGTTGTCACCGGCCTTGATGTCACTGGTGGGAACGCGTTCGAGCTTCAGCTCCGGGCCACTCCCCCGGTGCGGATAGACCCCCTTGTCCCGTACTCCGTAGAGCAGTTGATAGCGGACGCTCTCCGCGGGCATGTCCGCGTCCAGGTGGCCGGTCATCGGCCGGGCGATCCGCCACGCGCTGTGCGGCGGCAGTGGTGTGTCGAACTCGCACCAGACGAGTTCGGTCCCCGCCAGCCCCTCGTCCGAGGCGTCGTCCCCGGCCTCGGGGTACCAGCAGTTGCGGTACTTCTGGTCCACCGACAGATGGCGGCCGTAGGCGCTCATGCGCAGCGCGAACCGCTCGACCGGCCAGCGGCTCTCGTTGGCGAGGCCCGGCCGCAGCGCGACCGGCTCTCCCGGCTCGACCAGACCGGGCACCCGCTCCGCCCCGGCGGACGTCAGGTCGGGCGGCTGGATCTCCATCCGCATGTCCGCGCGCACCGCCGCGGCGTTGTCGGCGCGCGCGGTGATGTGCACGGCCCCGCCGTCCCCGGGGGCGGCCCCGTCCTCGCCACGCAGGTAGAACGGGCTGAAGTGCGTCGCGTAACGCAGGGAACGCGGGTCGAAGCGGCAGCGGAACACGTCGTCGTCCCCCGTACAGCGATGCCCGGGAGTCAGCGTGCCGACGTCCTTCAGCTCCCGGGCGTCCACAGTGATCTCGACATTGCGGGCCACGCCGCCGTGCGGTTTCACGAGCATCCTGGGGGCCTCGAATCGCGCTCCGGCACCCTCATCGGGGTCGTAAAGACCGGACGCCTCTGGCACGTCGAGCGTGAGCCGGACCCGACCGCCCGGCTCCTCCGCGGCGACGACCGGCGTCGCCGCCCCGGTCACGGCCAGCAGCGCCCCGGTCACCAGCGCCGCGGCCCGCTCTCCGAGGCGCCGCCCCTGTCCGCGTATCCGCAATGCCACTCCCCCGTACTCGGTCCCGCGCCGGCCCCGTTGGTCGACGGGGCCTCGAAGGCACCCTACGAGAGGCCTTCCGGACCACTGCGAGCCGGTCCGTGCGACCGATGACTTTTGGCGCCCCGTGCAGTCCACCCCTGCGAACGACCAAACAGCGCGCAAGCGCCCCACCGTCCGGAGGCCCCATGTCCACCACCGGCAAGGCCCTGCCGCCCGTCGTCGACCGCTCCACGTGGGAGAAGGAACTGGCGGCGCTGCGGGTCCGTGAGAAGGCAGCCACGCGGGAGCTCGACGCCATCGCCGCGCAGCGGCGCCGGCTGCCGATGGTCGAGCTGCCCGAGTACGTACTGGAGGGCGAGGACGGTCCGGTGCGGCTCACCGAAGTCTTCGGTGAGCAACCGCAGTTGATCGTCTATCACCACATGTGGCACGAGGGCGCGGAGTGGCAGTGCGGTGGCTGCACCGGCTTCACGTCCCAGTTCACGCGGCTCGCGGGGCTCGAGAAGTTCGACGCCCGCTTCGTGATCGTCACGCAGGGGCCGATCGACGAGGCGCTCGCGTACCGGCGCAAGGTCGGCAACACGATGACCTGGTACTCCACCGCGAACAGCGAGTTCGGGGCCGACCTCGGCGCACCGCCGAACGCCGGGTTCGCGGTCAATGTGTTCCTGCGGGACGGCGACACCGTGTACCGCACCTGGCACACCGACGGCCGCGGAACCGAGCAGCTGAGCTATCTGTTCGGCCTGGTTGACCTGCTGCCGTACGGTCGGCAGGAGGAGTGGCAGGACTCCCCCGCGGGTTGGCCCAAGTCGCCGACCTACAGCCGGTGGGCGTCACCGCAGGAGATCGCGGAGGCGTACGGCGAGCGCGGCTGAGGTCAGGCGTCCTCGACACCGAGCACGCGGTGCACGGTCTGCTGGGCTTCGTAGAAGTCGGTGTCGGAGACGTCCGGGTCGTCCTCGGTCTGCTCCAGCCATTCCGACATCTCGTCGGGCGACCAGCGGTCGAAGTCCTTGGGGATGTCCAGTGTCGTGGTGTTCATGCGCAGCCGGGCGACGGCTGTCGCTTCCTCAACGCCGATCGTGTTCACTTCGGTCATCGCGCCCCTCCCATCGGGTCTTCACGGGATCGGACCGGCGACCTTGCCAGACGCGCCCCGGGAGTGTCCAACCGCGACATCACGCACAGTGAGGAGCGCTCACCGAACCCTGGCCCGGAGTGCCCGGTTGACCTCCGGAAACGGTCACTCGTGGTGCTCCGCGCCGCCGCGTACGACGAGGACCGGGCAATCCGCGTGAAGGAGCAGGGCCTGGCTGACCGAGCCCATGATCAGGCCCTTGAAGCCGCCCCGGCCCCGGGCGCCCACGACGATCATGCGCGCCTCCTTCGACGCCTCGATCAGGACCGGGCGCACCCTGCCCTCAAGGAGTCGCCGCTCCACGGAGATGTGCGGGTGCGCGGCAAGCCCGGGGGCGAGGGCGTCGGTGAGGGTCTGTCCGGCCTGCTTGCGCAGTTCGCTGATGTTGGACACGAGCGGGCTCAGCGCGCCGTGGTGGCCAGGTCCCTCGGCGGACCAGGTGTTCCAGACGTGCAGGGCGAGCAGTCCGGTGCCGCGGCGCTCGGCCTCGCCGAACGCCGCGTCGACCGCGGCCTGCGCGTCGCCCGACGAGTCCACGGCGACGGCGACGAGGCCGTCCGGCTCCGCCCGCCCCCGAACGACGAGGACGGGGCATTCGGCGTGGGCGGCCAGGTACACGGCGACCGAGCCGATCAGCAGCCCGGTGAAGGCGCCCAGGCCTCGGCTGCCGACGACGACCAGGGCCGCCTCCTTCGAGCGGGCCGTCAGGACGGTCAGCGCCTCGCCCGTGACGACCTCGCCCTCGATGTCGCCCAGGTCCGGCTCCGCGGCGCGGGCGTGCTCGACGGCCGCCGTCACCACGGAGCCGGCCTGCCCGCGCAGCGCTTCCGCCGCCGCTGCGAGCCCGGCGGCACGCATGTGCGGCCAGATGAACGCGTGCACGATACGCAGCCCGAGGCCACGCTCCCGCGCCTCCCGGGCCGCGACCGACACGGCCTCCAGACTCGACTCGGACCCGTCGGCCCCGACCAGCACATGGCCTGCCATGCGTGCACTCCCTGTTCCCTGACGTTCCCCGTCGTTCCCTGTCGTTCCCTGGCACCGTCCGTGGCCGTCTTCGCGGCCCGGTTCCAGCGTGACCCGGCCTGCCGGGCGGCGCACGGCGAGCCCCGGGAGGCCGGGCCCCCAGCCCGTCGTCGACACCCCATTGCCCTGGCCGAACCAGCGGTGTCACCATTGGTTCATAAATCGCTGGTTCATCAGTCGGTTCGAGCCCCGGGGAGCACACGTATGGCACGCACAGCGCGATGGATGGCGGGCGGCACGGCGGTCGCGGCCGCCGGGGCCGGGATGGCGTGGCTGTGGCGGCACCAGGAGGAGGTCGCGTTCCGGCGGCCCCTGAACGAGTGGACGTTCACGCACATGTCGACGGTGCTGCCGGTGGCGGCCGTGCCCGCCGCCGAGCAGGTGCGCCCGCTGCCATCGGGTGACATGCCGCCCGCGTTCACGTACGAGTTCCGCGGCACGCGCCGCACCCTGGAGGAGCTGCACGCGCGGACGCACACCACGGGGTTCGCCGTCCTGCACCGCGGGCGGCTCGTGCACGAGAGCTATCCGGGCCGGTTCGGCGGGCCCGCTCGGCGCTTCCAGCTCTTCTCCCTCACCAAGTCGGTGACGTCGGTGCTGCTCGGTATCGCCCTGGCGGAGGGCACGGTGGGCTCGGTCGACGACAAGGTGGTGACGTACTGCCCCGAGCTGGCCGGGTCGGCCTTCGACGGGCCGACGATCGCGGATCTGCTGGACATGACGAGCGGGGCCGGCGGCGTCGAGGACTACGAGGACCCGCAGGCGCCCGTCAACCGTCTGATGCGGGCCGTGACCGGGCGTGGGTCGGTGCTCGACGTGGTTCGTTCCGTCGATCCCGGAGCGGCCCCCGGCACGTTCTTCAACTACTCGACCCTCGATACGCAGGTCCTCGGCTGGGTGGTCGAGGCCGCCACCGGCATGCCGCTTGCGCAGTACGCCTCCGAGCGGCTGTGGAGCAGGATCGGCGCGGAGACGGCCGCGTACTACGGACTCTCGCGCAGCCGCCCCCGGACCGCCGTCGGCGGCGGGTCGTTCAATGCGACGGTGCGGGACATGGCCCGGGTGGGGCTGCTCATGGCGCGCGGCGGGGCCGTCGACGGGGAGCAGATCGTCCCCAATGAGTGGGTCGAGCGTGGCCGTGGGAGCGGTAAGGAGTTCCTGCGGCCGGGGGCGCTCAGCGAGTTGTACCCCGCGCACTACGGCTACGCGAACCAGTGGTGGACGCTCGGCGGCAAGCACCGCGCCTTCACCGGGCTCGGCATCTACGGGCAGTTCCTGTGGGTCGATCCGGTGGCGGACGTCGTCGTGGTGAAGACGAGTGCCTGGCCCGCGGCCGAGGATCCGGACCGGGACGCCGAGACCGTGGCGGCGCTTTCGGCCCTGGTCACCCACCTCGCCACGGCGGAGTGATCGGGCGGGCCGGTGCATAGGATTGGCGCCATGACAGACCACGGCGGCAGCACGCCGGCACCGGCCGCCCGCACCGCCCGGCGCGGCCGGCCACCGTCCACCGCCCTCAACCGGGACCGGATCCTGGACGCCGCCCGCGCCCTCCTCGCACGCGAGGGCCCGGACGCCCTCACCCTGCGCCGCCTCGGCGCCGAGCTCGGCTCCAACCACACTGCCGTGCTGCGCCACTTCTCCGGCAAGGAGGAGATCCTCCTCGGGCTCGCCGAGCAGCTGATCGAGGAGGCGGTCACGGGGTACGAGCCGACCGATTCCTGGCGCGAGACCCTGGCCGGCCTCGCCCGCCGGGTACGTGGTGCCTGCCTCACCCACCCGCAGGTCGCCGCCGCCGTGGCCGGCCGGGTCTCCCGCCGCGACGCCGAGTTCCGGGGCGCGGACCTCGTCATCGGCGCGCTGCGGCAGGCCGGTTTCGGCGACCGCGAGGCCGCCCGCTACTACCGCGCGCTCGCCGACACCGCCCTCGCCATGGGCGCCCAGGAGGCGGCCGTCGCCGCGCTGGACAGCACGGCCCGGGAGGGCGACCGGCTGGCGTGGCGGCGCGAATACCTGGCCGTGTCGCCGACCGCCTATCCGCACCTCGCGTCGGTCGCCCCGCACCTGGCCGACGCCGACGAGGACGACCAGTTCGAGACCGTACTCGGGCTGCTGCTCGACGCGGTGGAGATGCGGGCGCCGCGAAAGCCTTGATGAGGCAAGTCGCGGAAGCCTTGATGAGACGATATGGCCCCGCGGCCGCCGAACATCCACGACGATGGGGCGCGGAGACGATGGGGCGGAGACGATGGGGGCGCCGACCATCGTCGCGTCGGGTGAAGGAGACCGGGCCGTGTTCGGATTGCTGTCCAAGCTCGCGGAGTTGCTCGCCCAGTTCGGCGCGGGTCTCGTCACGCTCCGGCGCACCGCGCAGGACACCGATGTGGCGGCCGCGCTGCTGCGCTGCGCGGTGGAGCTGCAGGATCTGTGCGTACGTGGTGACCGGCTGCTGGCCCTCGCCGACGACCTGCTCGACGGTGCCGACGGGCCGGGTACGGCGCAGGAGTTCGTGCGTCTTGTGAACGTCCAGGCGGAGGCGGTCGGCGCACTGCGCGGCACCCTCGTCGAGTGTCAGGTGCTGATGGCCACCGTCGACGCGGAGGTCTACGTGCAGCTCGCGCCCCTCCTCGACGCGAAGTCCGGCCTGCTGGCGCGGTGGCAGCACCAGGCCACGATGAGCGCGCTGTCGACGACGACCCTGTTCTTCCTGCCGAGAGCGGCGCTGGACGAGGCCCTCGCCGTCGGCAGCGCCCACGCGACCCCGGACGGGCTGGCCGACGACCGCACGGACTACCTCCTGGCCGTCGGCGAAGGCATGCGCGCCGCACGCGCCCGCGAGGTGCGCGACCTCAGCCGCGCCGCGGCGACGCGCCACGCTGCCGCCGTCAGGGACGAGTTGGCGGACGCCAGGGACGAACTGGCGCGCGCCGGCGCCCTGTGCCAACAACTCGTGGACTCCGTGCAGGAGGCCGTGGGCCCCGAGGCGATGGCGCGGCTGCGGCGGCAGTTGGTGCCGAAGCAGGGGGTGGCTAGGCCCGGCCGGACCCCTGCCCAGTAGCGGGCTTGTTCACCTTCTCGTACAGCTCGGGGTCCCGTGGGAACCCCGCCTTGGCGAAGGCCAGAGAGCCCGCGCCGGTGGCCAGGATCCGGATCGCGTCGAGGCTGAGGGCCCCGGCGAGCCGCTCGGTGTTGAACTGCAGGCGCTGGAAGAGTCCGCTCCCCCGCGCGTCCGCCGCGATGCGGACCTCGTCCATGGTGATGTCCTTCGTCCGGAAGTCGAACCGGAGTTGCAGCACGGCCCGGTTCTCCCCGCCGTCCCGCAGCACCAGGTCGACGCTGCCGGCACCCTCCGGGTAGAGAACGACCTCCGCCTGTGCCCCGGTCAGCCGGTCCAGGAGCAGATCGGTGAACGTCGCCGGGGTGATCGGCACCAGCGACTTCCAGATCTCGATGAACTCCTCGTCCAGCCGGCCGACGAGCAGCCTCGGCTCCAACGACCTGAACTCCGCGACCGTGAGGCCGGCCACCAACTGCCTTTCACCTTCCCTGACTTGGGCGCGCGGCGCCGCAACGTTTGGTTCCAGTACCAGACCGACCCCGCAGCGCACCAGATGGTCCCAGACCGGGTCCTTCGGGAAGGGCGGCAGACTCCAGTCGTCCGCGCACGCCTCCCAGCCCCGCTGCCACCACGCGACGGCCTCCAGCGAACGCAGACCGAACCGGAGCGCGCCCGCGATCTCGCAGCGCACCAGCAGACCCCTCGCCGAGACGGTGTCGAGGTTCACGCCCGGCTCCCCGGCGGCCGTCGCGAAGCGCTCGGCGGTGGCGAGGGTCTCGGCATGGCTGATCAGCGGCGGCGCGTCCGATACCACCACCGGAATCGGCGACTGGAGCACCCGCACCGGGTCCTCAGGGGCGAACACCACGTCGTCGGCGAGGACGATCAGCGGCCTGACGTCGTCGCCGTCGATCATCACGAACTCGAGCGCCGGGTCACCCGTCGGTGTGTGACTCCTCGTGACGCGCTTGATGTCACAGACGGGCAGGCTGAGTGTCTCGCCGATCGCCGGTATCTCCACGCTGATCCGCCCGCCGTCCACGGTGGGCCACAGCCCCAGTACCTCGGTGAACGCCGTCGCGATCTCACGGGTCAGCGCGCTCTCGTCCCGCTCACGCCTGGCGGGCAGGACCTTCAGGGAATCGAGATTGGCACGCACCGTCCCGGTCAGCGCGTGCCCGTCGCCGAGCACGCGCAGACAGTCGGCGAGGGTGTGCTCGAAAGCCGCGGCGGCACGCTCGGCCTGACCGGACGTCAGATATGCGGTGGCGAGGTCGTTGCGCGCGGAGAGGGTGCCGGGATCATCGGGCCCGCTGACCCGTCGCCGCTCCGCGACGGCCAACTCATAGAGCGGCACGGCCTGTTCGGGCCGATCGTCCGCGAGCCATCCGGCGAACCAGATGGAGGCGAGGTTCGCGAGCGTGGACACGGTGACGTGTTCGTCCGCCCCGACGACCCGCACCACACCGGCCAGGAGCCTCTCCTGCGCCCCGAACGCCTCTACGTAGTTCCGCTCCCGGTAGTACGCATGGGCCAGCTCCCCGCAGGCAGCGAGCGTACGCGGATGATCCTCGCCCAGCGTGCGGACACTGTCGTCGTACTGCCGCCTCAGACCGTCGATCCCCATGCAACCGATGGTCCCTCAACGGGCCTTGCTTCATCTCCAACTTCCGTGACCTGCACGCCGTGCGCGCCGAGCCGAAGAAGGGTGCGAAGGTGGATGCTGGCTCCTGGGCCTTCCGTACCTGGGAGCCGTTGAGGTGTGCACACCGCGATCGAGGAGGAGACAAGAGTTCATGGGGCCAGTGGAGGCGGCGATATCTCTCATGGCATTCGGTGCGGTGTTCGGGGTCGCGGGCGCCGGGAGCCTGTTCAAGAGGCGATGGCTGCGGCGCAACGGCGAGCGGGCGTCGGGCACCGTCGTCCGGTTGGACGCGAGCTCCGGCCGTGACGGGACGTCCTACCACCCGATCGTCCAGTACCGGGCCGGCGACGGCAGTCTGGTGGAGTCCCGGTCGTCGTTCGGAAAGGGCCGGTCCTCAACGCTGCGACCCGGCACACCGGTCACGGTCTTCTACGATCCGGCCAAGCCGCGGCGGATGGCCATCGACGGCTACGCCACTGGCGGGCTGTTCCTCTTCTCCCTCGTCGGAGCCGTCATCTTCGCTGGTGGCGTGTTCGTGCTCGGTCGAGGGTGACCTGACGGTACGGCGCAGGATGCCGTACGGCGTGCGTACGAGTTCCTGGACCGGCGGGTCGACGACGCGGCCGGTAGCCCGCACGGTCTGCCGCGCAGCTACACCGGTGGGTACATGGCGCGGCACCACTCCACGATCGCCTTCACGTACGACGTCGCCCTCGTGGTCATCGCCTACTGCGCCCGGGGCACGGACGCCGACCTGAAGCGGGCCGGCGTGCCCGGGTACGCCGGGGGTGTCAACGCGCAGGGTGATGTCGTGCGTTGGAAGTCCAGCGAGCACAACGCCGATGTCGCGGGCTTCTATCGTGGTCTCGCGGCGGCGGGCGAGAGCGAGTGGGCCGGCCGGGCGGACGTCGCCGGCGACTTCCTCGATGCCATGTGGGACCGCGACCACGGTGCCTTCTGGACCGGGACGGGAAACGACGGCCGGACCGTCAATCGCACGCCGGTCCCGGAGGACCCGCAGACCTGGTCGTGCCTGGTTCACCTTGGCGGCCCGGCGGGCCAATCCGTTCGTAGTGACCCGATGAGCCAGGGGCGCAGGACTACTCGGCACCTGGGGCGTGCTGGACGTCAAACCCCTTCCGTGTGCGCGGGCGGTCGGTAATTCCGGTCGCGCGGTGGCGTCGATGGGTTATCGTGTCCGGGATTTCGCGCGGCAGGTCCTCTGCCGCCCCGCTCGGCGCGCTCGGCGTCGACACGCACCGCGTGCCCTGCCCGGAAGGAGGCGAGAGACATGGACCGTGCTGAATGCGTTGCGGCCATAGTTGCCTCCGGCCGTGTGCCCTCCCTCCTCTTCGGCGCGCGGTAACTCTTCCCCCTTCTTGTTTCTTGTCTTCGGCATCTTCCTGAGATGCCGCGTCACGAGATGTCCTGGCCTGCCCGGTTGGTCGCCGCGCGGTCCGCGGGGGCGCGTGCCCGAAGACGGGCCCTTCTTTTGCTGGTCACCGTGATCTCGGCACTTTCCGCCTCACGACCGGCAAGAGCACCGGCGTGAGTTGACACGTAGCTGGTGAGGCAGGCCCCGGGTGCTGTCCGCGGTTCCCGCTGCCCTGTCGCCATGCCGTGTCCCCGTGCTGCGTACACCGGCCCGTCGCCGCCACTGCGACCGTCCCTGGCCGGCTGTCTCGACAGCACTTCGACACGAAACGTGCGTGATCGCCATGAGCAAGAAACGTCCCGGAGGGGAATCCCTCCCGTCCGCCCCTTCCACCGCTGCTACCGACCGTTCCCCGGACCGCGAGGTTCTCGCTGCGCCTCCAGCGCCGTCACCGGATCCGAAGCGCTGGTGGGCGCTGGCCGTCATCGCCCTCGCCCAGCTGATGGTGATCCTTGACGGCACCATCGTGAACATCGCGCTGCCCTCCGCCCAGCACGCTCTCGGCATGTCGGACGCCGACCGGCAGTGGGTGATCACCGCCTACACACTGGCCTTCGGCGGGCTGCTGCTGCTCGGCGGGCGGATCGCCGATCTGGTGGGCCGCAAGCGCACCTTCGTCATCGGCCTGGCCGGGTTCGCCGCGGCGTCCGCGCTGGGCGGCGCGGCGGCCGGTCCCGGGATGCTGTTCGCGGCGCGGGCCCTGCAAGGCGCGTTCGCGGCGGTCCTGGCGCCCTCGGCCCTGTCGCTGCTGTCGACGACGTTCACCGATCCCAAGGAGCGGGCCAGGGCGTTCGGGGTCTACGGTGCGCTGGCCGGCGGCGGCAGCGCGGTCGGGCTGATCGTGGGCGGTCTGCTGACCGAGTACCTGAACTGGCGCTGGTCCCTGTACGTCAACGTGCCCATCGCGCTGGCCGCCCTGCTCGGCGCACCGGCCTTCCTGCGCGACCGCTCCGGCCGCCGGGCCGGGCACCTGGACGTGCCGGGCGCGCTGCTGGCCTGCGGCGGGCTCGTCGCCCTCGTGTACGGCTTCAGCGAGGCCCAACCTCGCGGCTGGTCCAGCCCGTTGGTGCTCATGCCGCTCGTGGCCGGCGTGCTCCTGCTCGTCGCCTTCGTGTGGTGGCAGAGCCGCGCGGCGAACCCACTGCTGCCGCTGCGCATCGTCAAGGACCGCGTCCGGGCCGGATCGCTCGCGACGATGGGCCTCGCCACCATCGGCATGTTCGGCGCCTTCCTGTTCCTGACGTACTACCTGCAGGTCGTCCTCGGCTACCCGCCGGTGCGAACGGGCCTGGCCTTCGTGCCGATCTCGGCCGGGATCGTCATCGGCGCGACCCAGATCGCGGCCCGCCTGCTGCCACGCACGGCACCGCGCACCCTGATGTCGTCCGGCATGGTGCTGGCCGCCGCCGGCATGGTGCTGCTCAGCGGCCTGACCGTGCACGCGCAGTACGTCACGCACGTGCTGCCCGCCCTGCTGCTGCTCGGTCTGGGCATGGGCCTGACCTTCATGCCGGTCTACGCGACGGCCACCGCCGGTGTGCCCGCGCAGGACGCCGGTGTGGCCTCGGCCGTCCTCAACACCGTTCAGCAGATGGGCGCTTCGCTGGGCACCGTACTGCTCAACACCATCGCCACCGGCGCCACCAGCCGTTACGTCCACTCGCACGTGCACGATCCAGCCCACGGTGGGTCGACCCTCGACGAAGGCATGGTGCACGGCTTCTCCGTCGCCTACTGGTGCTCGGCGGGCGTCCTGCTGCTCGCCGCCCTGGTAGCGGGCCTCACCGTACGGCTCAAGACGCCGAAGCACACCGGAAACGACGCACCGGCCTAGCGAGCCGGGGCCGTGTCGTGGCCGTCCCGGCCCGCGGCGGGCGATCCGTAACCGCTCCAGCACGGGAACGAGCATGGGGTTGTCGCCCCGCTGGCCGGGCGAGGTCTGCCAGACCAGCGGGTGGGACCGGTCGTCGACCAGGAAGCGACCTTCCCCCTTTTTTGTGGGAAGTCACTTGGCGGCCGGTGCCGGGCTCGGGCCGCATGCTGGTGAGCGCGGCAGGAGGTGGAGTCGATGTTCACCCGGCGGTGATCCGCCCATTGCCCGCCCGGGGCACCGTTCACCGGCAACAGTGACTCGACCTTCTGCCTCTGCGCGTCAGTACACCGACGCTGATTCACCCACCCCAGCAAGAGCCATCAGAAACGCCCTAGACCGGTGCCTGCGGCGGCGTCGCGCCGGGCGTGCTGAGGGCGTACGTGATGCCGGTGTCCAGGTCGGTGTCGTAGCCGACACGGAAGGCGGTCTCGTAGGCGTGGTCCCCGATGAGACGGCGGGCCCGTGCTTCGCATTCTTGGCGGGAGGCCACGAGTGACGGGGTACCCATCTGGGGCCGGCCGAGGGCGCGCCAGGTCTGGTCGGCGACGCCGAGGAGGCGGGCGGCCTGTTCGGCGCGCCCGGCCGCGACGGTCGCGCAGGCGAGTACGTCGACGGCCATGGCGATGCCGACGCCGTTGCGGAAGCGGCGCTTGCCGTCGAGGGCGGTGCGGGCGTGGGCCGCCGCCTCCTCGGCCCGGCCGAGGCCCAGCGCTGCGAGGGCCAGTACGTAGTCGCCCCAGGCGCGGGCCCAGGTCTCGCCACGCCGGGCGCCCTCGGCGCACACGTCGCTGCCGACGGCCACGGCATCGGCGAACTCCCCGAGGTAGACGTGGACGAAGCCGCGGGTGGCCTTCACCGAGAACCACGCCGGGTCGTACGGGCCGCTGCCCGGCCGAGTGCGCGGCGCCGCGTCGAGCGCCTCGGCGGCCTGTGCCAGCTGACCGCGCAGCGCGAAACTGATGCCCTCCAGGAAGGCGGCGACGAATCCGGCGCCCTCGTCCGTCTCCTCCGCCACGGCCTCCCGGAAGGCGGCGGCGAGCCGCAGGCCGGCCTCGGCGTCCCCCAGAATGATGGCGACGTGGCCGCAGGCCCACAGGGCCTTGGCCTGGTGCAGCCCGGGGGCCGGGTCCTGGGCCAGGGCGCGGTCCAGATAGTGCCGGCCCTCCTTGGCGTATCCGCAGGAGGTCCAGAAGAACCACAGCGTCCCGCCAAACTCCAGGGCCCGGTGCCCGTCCTCCTCGGCCAGGCAGAACTCCAGCGCTGCACGGAGGTTGGCGTGCTCGGTGACCATGCGTTCGTACCAGGCGGTCTGCTGCGGCCCCATCCAGACGGCCTCCGCCCGGTGGGCCAGCGCCTGGTAGTGGTCCCGGTGGCGTCGGCGCAGCGTGTCGTCCTCGCCCACGGCGCGCAGCCAGTGGGCACCGTACTCGCGGATCGTGTCCAGCATCCGGTAGCGCTCTCCGCCCCCGGTGGGCTGCCAGATCAGGATCGACTTCTCCGTCAGCGCGCCCAGTACGGCGGGGATCTGCTGGGCGGGGAGGTGGTCGTCGGCGCAGACCTGCCGGGCCGCTTCGGCGTCGAAGCTGCCGGCGAAGACCGAAAGGCGGGCCCACAGGAGCCGTTCGGCGGGGGTGCACAGCTGGTGGCTCCAGCCGATCGCGGTGCGCAGGGCCTGATGCCAGGGCGGATCGGCGTCGGTGTCGATACCGTCGGTGTCGCCGAGGACGGCGAAGCGGTCGTCGAGGCGGTCGGTCAGGTCCCCTACCGGCAGGTCGCGCAGGCGGGCCGCTGCCAGTTCGATCGCCAGGGGCAGGCCGTCCAGGCGTCGGCAGAGCCTCACCAGTTCCGCGTGTTCGGCGTCGGTGACCGTGAAGCCGGGCACCGCCTCCTTTGCGCGCATCGTCAGCAGGACCACCGCATTCGCCGTGCCCGCCCGGGCGTCGTCGGCGTCGGGCACGGGCAGCGGCTCGACCGCGAGGACCCGTTCGCCGTCCGCGTTCAGGACGCGGCGGCTCGTGGCCAGGATCCGCAGACCGGGCGCGGCCTTCAGGAGGGACTGGGCGAGGAGCGCGCAGTCGTGGACCAGGTGCTCGCAGGTGTCGAGAACCAGCAGCAGCTCCCGGTCGGCCAGATACTCCGCGAGCACCTCGGTCATCGGGCGGCTGGTCTGGTCCGCCAGCGGCAGGGCCTCGGCGATGACGTGCGCGAGCAGATCGCCCTGTTCGCGCAGCGGGGAGAGCTCCACCAGCCAGGCCCCGTCGTGGAAGCGGGGCTGGAGCGCGGCGGCGGCGTCCAGTGCCACCCTTGTCTTGCCCACGCCGCCGACGCCGGTCAACGTCACAAGGCGTACCGGATCGTCGGGGGAGGCGTCGGTGAACAGCCGCTCGATCTCCGCCACTTCCTCCCGGCGGTCGACGGTCCCCGTCCGCGGCGCGGTCAGGTTCCCCATCCGCCGCTCTTCGCCAGGCTCCCCGGCCCGCCACTTCGCCGCCACAACGACTGCCCTCCTCGGCCCGGCCCACGCCCTGCCGCGTGCACTGACGGCAGCCTGCACCCGTGCGTCACGCCGCGTGACCATTGACAGCAAACTGCCCGCATCCGCCGTACAGCGGATCGCGGCGGATCACGTGGGATCGCTTGGGGGTTCGGGCTGACCTTTTCGGTGTGTAACCCCCACGTCCAAGAGCCATCAGAAGCGCCCTAGGGCCTTGGACCTCCTACGGCTGGTCCGCGTCAATCATTCACGGGCCCGATGCCGCGTTCGGCCACGCCGGGGCAGTGTTGTGGCGGACCCGCCGACAAGGAGCGCACGATGTCGTACTTCGAGAACATGCAGTACCCCGAGCCCCGCTACCATGGCGACAAGGGCGAGGTGAGCGCGTCGTTCCGCTCGGCCGACACCCCGCCGGAGGTGTCATCGCCCGGCGGGTCCACCAGTTACCTCGCCACGCAGGAGTCGACCGGCGGTGAATTCGGGCTCTACAAAGGCGTGTTGGGGCCGCGGTCCGCCGGTGCGAAGGAGCACTTCCACCGGGCGATGTCGGAGTCGTTCTATGTCCTGTCCGGCGAACTCGAGCTCTACGACGGCGAGAAGTGGGTGACCGGCCGGGAGGGAGACTTCCTGTACGTGCCCGCCGGCGGTCTGCACGCTTTCAAGAACGTGACCGACGACCCCGTGTCCATGCTCGTGCTCTTCGCTCCCGGCGCCCCGCGCGAGGACTACTTCGAGCGGGTCGCGGAGATGTCGCAGCGCGGTCCCGAGGAGCTCAAGGAGTTCCGCGTCCGGCACGACAGCTACTTCGTGGAGGACTTCGACTTCGGGGCGGGACGGGCGCAGTAGCCGGCGGGCCCGGCGCCCACCGGTTTCAGAGCAGCCACCGCGCGCGGTGTGGACGACGCAGGCCGCTGCGGCGAAGAGGACTTTGGTCCCGGTTTGCCCGTCTCGTGCCGGGCAGTACGACCGATGCGTCCGGCCCTCCGCCGGCCCGTGCACCGAACCGTCCGACCGAACCACCCAGTGGAAGCGACAGAGCATGCCCGCCAGCAATCCGAACGACTCCGCCGACCGCCTCGCCGATCTCGCCGTCGCCGCCTTCACCCGCGAGGTGTTCCTGACGCCGAAGCCGGGGCTGCCGGACTGCCGGACCGCGCAGACCCCGGCCAACACCGTGTTCTCCTCCCTCGTCGACGCCGGTGTCGGCCTGCACGGATCGTTCCGCGCCGCCGCCGAGGCCGGGGCCGACCTGGACCGGCTCGCGGCGGCCTGCGCCGACGCGCAGCGCCATGTTCCCTACGTCGCTTCCCTCAACGGCCTCGACGTGGCCGCCCGCTCGCTCTGCCTGCTGTCGGCCGCGTGGGCGCAGGGCGTCGAGAGCGCCGACGACGCCTGCCGCCTCGCCCTGGACCTCGACGCGCGCGTCGAACCCACCGGGGACTTCCGTGACGGCTACCGGGCCATGACGGCCGAGGACAGGGAGCGCCACCTGGCCACCGCGCTCACCGTCCTGCCGGAGCTGCGCGCGGCGCGGGAGCGGGGCGTCCCCGAGGAGACCGCGCAGCTCGACGCGCTCCTCACTCTCATCGCGTCCCTCGACGACATCCGGGTGGCACAGGACAAGGGCCCGTTGGCCGTCCGCATGATCCGGCAGGACGCCGCCGCCGTGCTCGCGGCGGGCGGATCCGGCACCGCGGAAGGGAGCCGGCTGCTGTCCGAGCTCGACGAGGAGATGCTCCGCTACGGGATCTGCCCGGCGGCGAGCGGCGCCCTGCACACGGTGCTGCTGTTCCTGGACTCCGTCGTCGAGCGCCCGCTGCAGGCCGCGGCCTGACCCGCGGTCCCGGAGCGGCAGCACCGTGTGGCGTACGCGGACTGGCCCGGCCCGGCCCCGACACCGAGGCTGATGGGCACCGGCCACGTCGCGTACAGGAGGCATTCCCCCCGCATGGACGCCACCTCACCGGTGCCCGACGCCCGCACCCACCTGGCGCTCCAGTCGATCCGGGAGCTCCTGGCCGCCCAGCGCCGACGAATCAGGAAGTACGCCGAGTCGTACCAGGACGGGGACCGCGGTCGGGACCGGGATCAGGAACAGGAACAGGGCCAGAGCCCGGGCCAGGGCGAGGACCAGGACCAGGACCAGGACCAAGGCGCCGCCGCACCGACGGCCCCTGTCTCGTCCACTCCCCTGCCGCCGACGCCCTCCGGACGTGAGGTGCTCGAGGCACTGTCCGTTCCTGCGCTCCTGGTGGCCCCGCTCCTGGACGACGACGGCCGGATCCGGGACGCCCTCCACGTCGCCCGGAACGCGGCGGCCCTCGCCTACGCCGGCGAGCGCCTCCCGCAGGGCGGTGTCCCCCAGTGGAGTCGACCCGCCTCGCTGTTCGAGCGGTTTCCGTCCCTGGCCGGGTCGCCGCTTCCCGACATGCTGACCGAGGCCCTGCGCCGGGGCGCACCGCAGGGGCCCACCCTGGTCGAGTGGGTGATGACCACGACGCACGGCCCGGTGCGGATCAACGATCAGGTACGGGTGGCCCCGTGCGGCGAGCATCTGCTGATCACCTGGGAGCGCGGCCACCGGCTGCACATGGCGACGGCCGCCCAGCAGCTGGTGCGCACCTGCTGGGCGGAGTGGAACCTGGGCGACGGCGGGGTCGATCCGTCGCGCGGCTTCCGCCAGGTCCTCGGCATTCCCGGCCACGCGGACATCCCCACGCTGTCCGAGCTGGCGGAGACCGTGACCCCGGAAAGCCTGCCCGATCTCTACCGGACGCTGTACGACGTCATCCTGCGCAAACGCGCGAGCGTCTGCGAACTGCGCATGAGCGGAGCCGGTTCCCGGGTGATCCGGATGACCGCGGAGCCGGTGCGGATCGCCCCCGGCAGCCTGGTGTGGGCGCTGCGGGCCGTGCTCACGGACGTGACCGCCGAGCGGCGCCGTCGCGCAACGGCCGAGCGCGCGGAGCGCGAGGCACGGCGCCAGCGCGAGCGCGCCGAGGCCGTCGTCGAGGTCGCCGGCGTCCTGCGCGAGGCGGTCCTCCCGCATTTCCAGGACGAGCCGGCCGCCTATGGGCTCGAGGCCACCACCGTGTACCGGCCCGACGCCCGGGAGGCCGGGGTCGGCGGCGACTGGTACAAGGCGCGCAGGCTCCCCGGCGGGAGTCTCCTCGTCGCGCTCGGCGACGCCCGCGGGCACGGTCTGGCCGCCGTCACCCTCATGGCGAAGCTCCGCTACGCGCTCGCGGGCCTCGCCTACACCGAGCAGCGCGTCGAGCAACTCACGCAGTGGCTCAACGAGTTGGCCTGCGCCGACGGCACCGAGTCCACCGCGACCGCGATCATCGCCCGCTACCACCCGGACGAGGGCCTGCTGCGCTGGACCTGCGCGGGCCATCCGCGCCCGGTCCTCCTGCGCGACGGCACGGCCCGCCAACTCCCGGACCCGGAGGGCGGACCCGGCCTGCCGCTTGGGGTTCTGCCGGGGACGCCGTACACCACGGCGGAGGTGTCCTTGCGCGTCGGCGACATCGTCCTGATGTACTCCGACGGGCTGACCGAGCGCCGCGACAGCGACCCCGACCTCGATACGCAGCGCTTCCTCGACGCGGCACAGGAGTGCCTGGGCGGCACCGCCCCCGGCGCGGGGCACGAGGCGCTCAACGAGTACGCCGAGCGAATCGTCGGCGTACTCGACGGTCCGCACCGGTCCGACGACGCGACGCTCCTGGTGCTGCGGCGTACCGCGATGTCCCCCTCGGCGCCTTAACGACCGCTCAGCACCCTTCCCCGCCACGCCGGTGGACCTGGCCTGAACAACCGCGTTTCGCGCCGCGGGGGTTGTCGAAGGTCCGCGGGCCTCTTAACGTTCGATCAGTCCTGGATCGGGTCCCCGCAGGCCGCCGCGGCCGGGGTGGCCCGGGCCGCCCGGCAGCCGTCGACGGGAGCCCCGCGTGTCCAACGCGACCGAAGCAACTGAAGCCGCTGACGCAATCGACACATCCGGTCCCACCGCACCGCCCGCCTCCTCGCCCGACACGTCCCTGCGGGCCGGGCGCCGTCTCTCGCTCGCCCACCAACTGGCACGCCAGGCGCGGCGTACGCCCACCGCCCCTGCCCTGCGCCACCGGGACCGGGAGATCACCTACGCCGCCCTCGACGCGCGGGTGAACCGGCTCGCGCGCGCCTACGCCGCCCGGGGTGTCGGGCCGGGCGACCGGGTCGCCGCGCTGACCACGAACCGGATGGAGACGGTGGAGGTCTGGTTCGCCGCGCTGCGGCTCGGCGCGATCGCCGTGCCGATCAACTTCCGTCTGGTTCCCGCCGAGGTGGCCCATGTCCTCGCCGACTGCACGCCGACCGTGTTCGTGGTCGACGAACCGCTGACCGAACTGGGCCTGGAGGCGCGGCGCCTGGCCGGTTCCGACTGCCGAGTGCTGCACCTCGGAGAAGACGGGAGCAACGCACCGGAGGGCACGGAGAGCCTCACCGCGGTGCGCGATGTCTGTGACGACGGGCCCGTCGAGGTCGACGTCGACGAGAACCACCCGGCGTTCCTGATGTACACCTCGGGAACCACGGGCCGCTCCAAGGGGGCCGTGCTCAGCCACCTCAACCTGGTCGTGAACACCCTGCACATGGCGGAGGTCCAGGCGCCCAGGCCCACCGACCGGGGCCTGTTGAACATCCCGATGTTCCACATCGCGGGCGTCGACTCGGTCGTCGCCTCCATGCTCTACGGCACCTGCACCGTCATCGGTGCCACCGTCGGCTTCGACGCCGCCGAGACGGTCGACCTGCTGGAGCGGGAGCGGATCACCGGCTGCTTCCTCGTGCCCAGCCAGTGGAAGGCGATCTGCGAGGTGGCGGGCATCCGGGACCGCAAGCTCGTGCTGAACAGCCTGAGTTGGGGTGCGTCCGTCGCACCGCCCTCCGTCCTGGAGGCGATGAACGACACGTTCCCCGGCGTCGTCATCAGGAGCGCCTTCGGGCAGACCGAGATGGCCTCGGTGACCTGCTACCTCGACGGCGAGGACGCGGTGCGCAAGCTCGGCTCCGTCGGCAAGCCGGTGCGGCACGTGGACGCGCGGATCGTGGACGAGGAGATGCGGGACGTGCCCGTGGGCGAGGTCGGCGAGATCGTCTACCGCGGCGGCAACCTGATGCTGGGCTACTGGAACAACCCGGAGGCCACCGCCGAGGCGTTCGAGGGCGGTTGGTTCCACTCCGGTGACCTGTGCCGGATGGACGACGAGGGCTACATCTACGTCGTCGACCGCAAGAAGGACATGATCATCTCGGGTGGCGAGAACATCTACTCCGCCGAGGTCGAGGCCGTCATCGACCAGCACCCCAAGGTCGCCGAGGTGGCCGTCGTGGGCGTGCCGCACCCCGAGTGGGTGGAGACCCCGCGCGCGTACGTCGTGCCGAAGGACCCGGCCGACCCGCCCACCGAGGCGGACATCACCGACCACTGCCGCGAACGGCTCGCCTCGTACAAGAAGCCGACCTCGGTCGTCGTCATCGAGGCGCTGCCGCGCAATGCCGCCGGGAAGGTGCTCAAGGTGCGGCTGCGTGAATCCACCCGCGACTGACCGGACTCCCCGACGCCCGCCCCTTCGACTGGACGGATCCGCATGCCTGACCTGACACATGAAGACCTGACACACGAAGAGCTGACCGAACTGCGCGCCCGGATGGCCGCCTTCATCGACGACGAGGTGATCCCCGCCGAGAAGGCGCTCGCCGGCCGCACTCCCGAGGCCCGCGCCACGCTCGCGGCCCTTCAGGAGCGGGCGAAGAAGCTCGACCTGTGGATCCTCGGCCACCCGGCCGAACTCGGCGGCAAGGGGCTGCCGTTGTACGAGTTCGCGCTCGTCAACGAGATCATCGGGCGTTCCGAGTACGGGCAGTTGGCCGTCGGCACGTACACCATGCAGGACTCCATCATGCTCGACCTGTACGCCTCACGGGCGCAGCGCGAGCGCTGGCTGAAGCCGCTCGTCAATGCCGAGATCAGCCCGAGCGTCGGGCTCACCGAGCCGGAGGTGGCCGGCTCCGACCCCACGCGGATCGCGACGACGGCCGTGCTCGACGGCGACGAGTGGGTCATCAACGGCCACAAGTGGTTCACCACCGGGGCCAGCCGGGCCGCATTCACCACGGTCTTCGCCCGCACCGACGAGGACGCCGCGAGCCCGCACGGCGCCGTCTCCGCGATCATCGTCCCGGCCGGCACGCCCGGCCTGGAGATCTCCCGCGTCCTGGAGACGATGGGTGACACCGAAGGCGACCACTGCGAACTGCGCCTCACCGACGTACGGGTCCCCGCCGACCATCTGCTCGGCGAGCGCGGCGAGGGGTTCACCATCGCGCAGCGCCGGCTCGGCCCCGGCCGCATCTTCCACTGCATGCGCTGGCTCGGACAGGCGCAGCGTGCCTTCGAGTTGATGGTCGAGCGGGCCAACAACCGTTACGCGCATGGCTCGTTGCTTGCCGAGAAGGGCGAGATCCGGCGGTACGTGGCCGAGTCGGCCGCCGAGATCCAGGCCGCCCGCCTGATGACGCTGGACGCGGCGCGCCGCTACGACCAGGACGGGCAGGCCCGCCTGGAGATCAGCATGGTGAAGTTCTGGGGTGCGCAGGTCCTGCACAACGTCGTCGACCGCGCCATCCAGGTGCACGGCGCGCTGGGCGTCACCGCGGACACACCGCTGGAGGGCATGTACCGGCGCGCCCGCTACGCGCGCATCTACGACGGCCCCGACGAGGTGCACCGGATGGTCGTCGCCCGCAAGCTGCTCGGCGACGTGAGCAGGGCGCCGTGGGCGGGGCTGCCCGCGTGAGTGAAGCGTTGCGGGAGGAACTGCGGTCCCGGCTGGCCGAGTTGTGGGGCGGGCCCGTGGCGGTCGAGGGCTGGCGGCGGCTGTCCGGTGGCGCCAGCCGGGACACCTTCTCCCTCGACGGCACGGCGGCCGACGGCATCGCGCACCCCCTGATCCTGCGCTGCGATCCACCGGGCAGGCCGAGCCCCGAGGTGATGGCGCGGGAGGCCGCGGTCTTGGCGGCGGCGGCCGAGGCCGGGGTGCCCGTGCCCCGGCTGGTCGACCATGGCACCGTTCTTGGGCGCGCCCACCTGCTCATGGAGCGCGTCGACGGCGAGACGATCCCGCGCCGTCTGCTGCGGGACGAGCGGTTCGCGGCCGTCCGCCCGAAGCTGGCGCGCGAGCTCGGCCGGGTCCTCGCGCGCATCCACACGATCCCGGTCGCGTCCGTCCCAGACCTGCCCGAGGACGAGCCACTGCACCAACTGACCACTCTCTACCGCCAGTTCGAGGACCCGCGCCCGGCCGTCGAACTCGGCCTGCGGTGGCTCGCCGACCACCGGCCACCGACCGCCGACCCGGCCCGCGTTGTGCACGGCGACTTCCGCAACGGCAACCTCATGATCGACGGGACGGGTGTGCGCGCCGTCCTCGACTGGGAGCTCACCCACGTCGGCGATCCCGTCGAGGACCTGGGCTGGCTGTGCGTCAAGGCCTGGCGGTTCGGCTCGCCGGAGCCGGTGGGCGGCTTCGGCCCGCGCGAGGAGCTGCTCGCCGGGTACGCCGAGATCGCGGGGACCCGCCCGGGCGAGGACGAACTCCACTGGTGGGAGGTGTACGGCACGCTCCGCTGGGCGGTGCTGTGCCGTATGCAGGCCGAGCGCTTCCTGTCCGGCGCCGAACAGGCCGTCGAGTACGCCGTATTGGGGCGCAAGGTCTGCGAGCAGGAGTACGACGTGCTGCTCGCGCTCGGCATCACCGAACCCGGCCCGGTACCCGATGTCCTCGCCGACCGCGACGACACCGCCGCCGCTCCCCCGCACGACCGGCCCGGCGCCGACGCGCTGCTGCGTTCCGTCCAGACCTTCCTGACCGGGGAGACGGCGGGCGATCCCCGGCTGCGCTTCCTGTCGAAAGTGGCGGCCAACGCCGTCGCCATCGCCCGCCGCGAGGCGCTGCTCGCGCCCGCCCAGGCCGACACGCACGCCCGCCGCCTGGCCGTGCTCGGCCTCGCCGACGACCGCGCCCTCGCGGAGGCGATCCGCGACAGGGCCTTACCGGCGGACGACGCGGCGGTCCTGGAAGCCGTACGAGGAGGAGTCAGGGACAAGCTGGCGGTCGCCAACCCGGCGTACGCCGCACAGGTCGCCCGATGACCCCCACCCCGAACCCGTAGGAACGAGAACCGAGGAGCACACGCATGACCAGCACAAGGACCGACCCCGAGACGGCGCAGCGGGTGACGGTCACCGTGACCGACGGCGTCGCCGACGTACGGCTCAACCGGCCCGAGAAGCGCAACGCGCTCGACCCGGCCATGTTCGAGGCGCTCGTCGCCACGGGCGAGCGGCTGAAGACCGAGGAGGGCGTCCGGGCCGTGGTGTTGTCCGGTGCGGGGCCCGACTTCTGCGCCGGGCTCGATTTCACCTCC
The DNA here is from genome assembly GCF_054871485.1 of Streptomyces sp. UC4497. Lineage (NCBI taxonomy): Bacteria > Bacillati > Actinomycetota > Actinomycetes > Kitasatosporales > Streptomycetaceae > Streptomyces > Streptomyces sp. UC4497. The sequence continues at coordinate 302,851 of NZ_JBTYHB010000001.1, forward strand.
TTCCAGGCGATGCGGGACGGGGAGCGCCTTTCGGGGCTCGCCGCGCCGCCGCCGTCGGACGGGCCCGCGCAGGCGGCCGGGCAGCGCGCCGCGTACGTCTGGGCCGAGCTGCCGGTGCCGGTGATCGCCGCGCTGCGCGGCAACGCGCTCGGCGGTGGGCTCCAGATCGCGCTCGGCGCCGACATCCGCATCGTCGCGCCGGATGCCCGGCTGAGCGTGTTCGAGGTGGCGTGGGGCCTGGTGCCCGACATGACGGGCACCCAGCTGCTGCCCGAGCTCGTGGGCCGCGACGTGGCGAAGGAGCTGACCTTCACCGCCCGGACCGTGGGCGGCGAGGAGGCCGCACGCATCGGCCTTGCCACGTACACGGCGGACGATCCGGTGGCCGCCGCCCTGGAGACCGCTGCCCGGATCGCGGCACAGAGCCCGGACGCCGTACGCGCCTCCAAGCGGCTCCTCGACCTCGCGGGCCGCACCGACCTCGCGACCGGCTTCGCCGAGGAACAGAAGGAGATCGGCGCGCTCATCGGCAGCCCGAACCAGGTCGAGGCGGTCGCCGCCCGCTTCGGGAAGCGGGCACCCCGCTTCACCGACAGCTGACTCCCTTTACGCACCACGGACTTGAGGACTTGAGGACAACGACATGACTGACGCTCAGCGGGCCACCGAAGCCACCGACGTGGGCACCGACTTCACGCAGATCCAGCTGCGGATCGCCGACCACGTCGCCACCATCACCCTGCACCGGCCCGAGCGGCTGAACGCCTTCACGCACATCATGGCCGAGGAGCTGATCGCCGCGTTCGACGTGACCGACGCGGACGACACTGTCCGGGCCGTGGTCGTGACCGGCGCGGGGCGCGGGTTCTGCGCGGGCGCCGACCTGGCGGGCGGCGCGGCCACGTTCGACCACCGGGCGGCCGGACGGGAGGGCGGGCGTACGGACTTCGGCACCATCGACGGCGCGCCGCGCGACGGCGGCGGGTGTGTGGCGCTGCGCATCGCCGCCAGCGTGAAACCGGTCATCGTGGCGGTCAACGGGCCCGCGGTGGGCGTCGGTTCGACGATGACGCTGCCTGCCGACATCCGGATCGCCGCGGAGTCGGCCCGCTTCGGCTTCGTGTTCGCCCGCCGCGGTCTGGTCCCGGAGGCGGCGTCCAGCTGGTTCCTGCCGCGGGTCGTGGGCATCTCGCAGGCGATGGAGTGGGTGGCCACCGGCCGGCTCTTCGACGCGGCCGAGGCGCTCGCCGGGCGCCTCGTCTCGCGGGTCGTCCCGGACGACGAACTCCTGCCGACCGCGTACGCGCTGGCCGCCGAGATCGCCGAGAACACCTCCGCGGTATCGGTCGCCCACGCGCGCCGCCTGATGTGGTCGATGCTCGGCGCGGCCTCACCGTGGGACGCGCACCGCCTCGACTCGGCGGCCATGGTCCGCCTCGGCCAGGGGCCCGACGCCGCCGAGGGCGTCACATCATTCCTGGAGAAGCGCCCACCGAAGTTCCCGGCCACCCTCGCCGACCACGCGGACACCCTGCCCGCGTGGCCGGAGCCGCCGGAGGACGTGCGCTGAGCACACCTGTGGTGCCGCGTTCGCTACGCCGCTACGGACAGCCCGTCGAGACGGTCGCGCTGGGCCTGGGTCAGCTGGAGGTGTTCCGCGGCGACGTTCTCCTCCAGGTGGTCCAGGCGGGCGGTGCCGGGGATGGGGAGGACGACCGGTGAGTGGCCGAGGAGCCACGCCAGAGCCACCTGGGTGGGAGTGGCGTCGAGTTCCGCCGCCACGGCGGCGACCTCGGCGGTCGCTCCCGACCCTCCCCAGGCGACGGGGCGCCACGGCAGGAACGCGATTCCTGCCGCCGCGCACGCCGCGAGCACGGGTTCGTGCTCGCGGTCGAGCAGGTTGTACCGGTTCTGCACGCTCGCGATGTCGACGATCTCGCGCGCCCGGCCGAGTTCGTCGACGGTCACCTCGGAGAGGCCGATCCGGCCGATCTTGCCCTCGGCCCGCAGATCCCCCAGCGTGCCCACCTGGTCAGCGAGCGGTGTCTCCGGGTCGATGCGGTGCAGCTGAAGCAGCTCGATCCGCTCGACGCGCAGCCGGAGCAGCGCCCGCTCGACCTGATCGCACAGGACGTCCGGCCGCCCGTCGAGCTTCCACTCGCCCGCGGGGCCCGACCGGGCGACCCCGACCTTCGTGGTGACGAGCAGCTCGTCCGGGTAGGGGTGCAGGGCCTCGACCAGGAGTTCCTCGTTGGCTCCCCCGCCGTACATGTACGCGGTGTCGATCAGTGTGACGCCCAGCTCGACGGCCCGCCGGGCGACCGCGAGGGAGTTCTCGCGGGCCGGGCCCGGCTCCGTGGGCAGGTGCATGGCCCCGAATCCCAGCCGCCGCACTTCCAGATCCCCGCCGATGTGAAACGCATTCGCTGTCACGTCGCGCCCTCTCCCCTCACTCAAGGGGCAACGCTAACAGGGCAGTTGGCCTCGACATCGGTGCCGATCAGTGACGATCGGGGTCCAGCGACCTCAGAGTCGTCCGAGGTCGCCCACCGCCTCGTACGCGGCCTCGCTCTGGCGCAGTACCTGGCGTTCCAGCTCCTGGACCGGCAGTTCGTTCTCGCCCATCACGCCGGCCGCGAAGCGGGCCGCGACGCCGGCTCCGATGCACGCCGAGCGCCAGCGGGAGAACGCCACGTAGTACGGCAGTGGGGACACGTCGACGCCGGAGGCCTTCGCGTAGGCGTCGATCAGGTCGGCGCGGCTGCAGAAGCCAGGGGCGGCGCTCGGTCCGGCCGTCGTCGGCGGGACCGTGTCGCCCGGCTGCTCCCACGTCGAGACGAGCCAGCCGAGGTCGGCCAACGGGTCGCCCAGCGTGGCCAGTTCCCAGTCGAACACGGCGATCACCGTACCGTCGGGCGCGAAGGAGAGGTTGCCCGGGCGGAAGTCGCCGTGCACGATTCCCGTGCGCTGCGCCGGTACGCGGACGAGCAGCGCGTCGTGCACCGTGTCGAGGAGCTTCAGGTCGGGGGCGCCCGAGCGGTGCACCTGCCGCTGCCAGCGGTGCAGTTGGCGTTCGACGTAGCCGCGGGGGCGCGCCATGTCGCCCAGGCCGACCTCGGCGGGATCGAGGTCGTGCAGCGCGGCGAGGACCTCGACGAGGCTCGTGCCGGCCCGGCGACGGGCCCGCTCCGGCCAGTCGCGTACGGCGTCCTGGTCGGCGCCCACCGTGCCGTCGACGAAGTCCATGACGTAGAACTCAGCCCCGGTGACCGAGGTGTCCGCGCAGTAGGCGAGCGGCGTGGGCACCGGCACCGCGGTGGGTGCCAGGGCGGTCAGGAAGCGCCACTCGCGGCTCATGTCGTGCGCGGTGCTCAGGACGCCGCCCGTCGGCGGCCTGCGCAGCGCCCGCACGGTGCCGCTCGCGTCGGTCACCCGGTAGGTGAGGTTCGAGCGGCCGCCGGACACGAGGTCGAAGGTGAGCGGAGGGACGACGCCGGGGACGTGTGCGGCCACCCACTTGGCCACCGCGGGCTCGACGCCGGCCGTCGTCACGCCCGGCCTTCTCGCTCGGCGGGCTGCGCGTAGCGTGCCTTGAGTTTTCCCTTGACTAGCTTGCCCGTTGGCGTGCGCGGCAGTTCGTCCACGAAGTCGACGCTGCGCGGCGCCTTGTAGTGCGCGATCCGTTCCCGTACGTACGCGATCAGCCGCTCCTCCAGTTCGGGGCCCGGTGTCACGCCCGGCGCGGGCTGTGCCACCGCCTTGACCGCCTCGCCCATCTCCGGGTCGGGGACACCGATCACCGCGACGTCGGTGATATCGGGGTGGAGGGCGAGGACGTTCTCGATCTCCTGCGGGTAGATGTTCACCCCACCCGAGATGATCATGAAGGTCCTGCGGTCGGTGAGGAAGAGGTAGCCGTCCTCGTCGAGATGGCCCACGTCGCCGAGCGTCACCCAGTCCGTGTGCTCCGGGTGCTGGGCGCCCTTGGTCTTCTCGGCGTCGCCGAGGTACTCGAAGGTGCCGTCGCCCTCGCGTGCGAAGTAGACCGTGCCGGTCTCCCCCGCGGGCAGCACGCGCCCCTCGTCGTCGCAGATCCTGGGCTGCCCGAGGATGGGCCGGCCCACCGAGCCCGGCTTGGTGAGCCACTCCTCGGAGGTGATCAGCGTCATGCCGATGCCCTCGGTGGCGGAGTAGTACTCGTACAGCTTCGGCCCCCACCAGTCGATCATCGCGCGCTTGACGTCCGGCGGGCAGGGCGCGGCGGCGTGCACGACGACCTTCTGGCTGGAGAGGTCGTAGGCGGTGCGGACCTTCTCGGGCAGCCGCAGCAGGCGGATGAAGTGGGTCGGCACCCATTGGCTGTGCGTGATGCGGTAGCGCTCGATGGCGCGCAGCGCGTCCTCGGGGTCGAAGCGCTCCATCATGACGACCGTCCCGCCGAGCGCGTGCACGGAGGCGCCGTAGCGCAGCGGCGCCGCATGGTAGACGGGCGCGGGCGACAGGTACACCGCGTCCTTGTCGAAGCCGTAGAACAGGCGCAGCAGTTCGACCAGCGTGTCGCCCGCCTCGCCGACCTGGCGGTCCGGTAGCTCGGGGCGGATGCCCTTGGGGCGGCCGGTGGTTCCGGAGGAGTAAAGCAGATCGGCGCCGCGCGGCTGGTCGGCCGGCGGCTCGGCGGACGACCCCGCGAGCGCGGCCGCGTAGTCTCCGTACCCGTCGACGCTCCCGCCATAGGCGAGCCGCACGCGGACGGTGTCGGGGATCAGGCCCGCGACGTCCCGCGCCAGATCGGCCAGGGCGTCCGAGACGACCAGCGCGGCGGCGCCGGAGTCGCCCACGATGTACGCGACCTCGGGCGCGGACAGATGGTGGTTGACGAGGGTGATGTAAAAGCCGGAGCGGACCGCCGCCCAGTAGACCTCGTACGCGTGGATCGAGTTGTCGGTCAGCAGGGCGACCACGTCGCCGCGGCGCAGACCCGCCTCCCGGAACACGTGGGCGAGCCGGACGGAGCGTTCGTCCAGCTCCCCGTACGTCAGCTGTTCGCCGGTCGACGCCATGATGACGGCGGGCCGCTGCGGATCACTCTGGGCATGGGCACCTGGATACACGGGACGCCTTTCGCATGGACGTGGACGCCGGTGGCCGTGGACTCTTTGTAAGTCACCCCGCGAGGCGGCAGCAAGACGTACGACGGAATGAATTGATCGTTCGTTCAGGGCGGGCGGGCGCGGCTCAACTTCCTTCGGAACGGCCGGAGTCGGCGGCCGTCCAGCGGCGGAAGGCCCGCATGAAGCTCGACGGCTCCGAGTAGCCGAGCCGGTGCGCCAGCTCGGCGGCGGACAGCCGCTCGTCCCGCAGACCGTCCTGTACGAGGGTGAGCCGTACGTCGTCGAGCAGGCGCCGGTAGGTGGTGCCCTCGGCCGCGAGTCTGCGGCGCAGGGTGCGCGAGGTGATGTTCATGCGGCGCGCGACGTACTCGATGCCGGGGTCGGGGCCACCGCCCGCCAGCAACTGCCGGCGCACCGTGCGGGCCGCGCCGTTCGCGCCCGCCCGCTGCGCCACGAGGCGTTCGCACAGCTCCCGGCAGATCTGCGCGGTGTGCGGATTGCCGTGCGGCAGCGGGCTGTCGAGGATGCCGTTGTCGTAGACGAGGGCGGTCGTCGCGGCGCCGTAGCGGACCGGCGCGTCGAGCACCGTGGGCCGTGCGGCGCCCGGCGGCTCGGGGAAGGCGAGGTCGACGCGGCGCAGCGGTACGGGCGGGCCGCCGGCGAACACCTGGCGGCCGAGGACGATGTTGGCGGCGCAGTCCCGTTCGACGAGGAAGCGTCGTACGTCGGCGGGGATCCGGCCGCCGTCCATGCGGTGCAGGACGTCGCCCGCCGCGTCCACGACGGCGCTGTGCCGGGCGAAGCCGAAGGTGAGCGCCGAGTACCGCAGCCCGTACCGGAACACCTCCCGCATCGTCGGGGCGCTGAGCAGCGCGTAGCCGAACAGGCCGAACGTGGTGACGTGGTAGCGGGCCCCGACCTCGATGCCGAGCCCCGGGCGGTCGCCGAGTCCGTGCAGCAGATTGCGGACCACGGCGATCTCCTGCGTGGCCTCGACGAGGTGGTGCGGGTCGCCGAGCGAGGCCGCTTCGATGCCCGTGCCCGCGAGGCAGTCGGCCGCGGCGAGGCCCCGTTCCGCGGCGAAGTCGAGCAGCAGGACGACGCCCGAGGCGGCGCGCGGAAAGTCCCAGTCGGTGAATCCCTCGGCGATGACCTCCGGCTGCGCGGCAGCCGTGTCCACCGGCACGGTCATGACCGGCCCTCCGTTTCCCGCCGTCACACGGCCAACGCCCGCACCCGTCAGGGGAGTTCATGACAGCACGGTGCTCTCGGCGGCCACAACCCGGCTGCGTGTCCGAATCTGTCCCGGCCTTGTCCGCTTTGGTCATGGAGGCGCTCGGGCGTGCCGCCCTAGCGTGAGGCAAGTGTGTCCGGCCCTGTCCGGCCGTCCGGTGGTTCGTGACGGGGGCGCGGTCGGGCGCGGCAATGTTGCCGAAGCAGGGAGGATGCGCATGCAGACCAAGGGAGCCCTGCTCCACAAGCCCGGCGAGGACTGGACCGTCGAGCCGATCGAGGTCGGCGACCCGGTCACGGGCGAGGTGCAACTGCGCCTGGCCGCCTCGGGCTTGTGCCACTCCGACGAGCACTTCCGGGCCGGCACGACCTTCGCCGCCACGTACCCGCTCCTCGGCGGGCACGAGGGCGCGGGTGTCGTGACGAAGGTCGGCCCCGGTGTCGCCGGCGTCGAGGTGGGCGATCACGCCGTTCTCGGCTTCATTCCGGCCTGCGGCGTGTGCCGCCCCTGTTCGCAGGGCCTGCAGAACCTGTGCGACCAGGGCGCCAACCTGCTCACCGGGCAGTCCATCGCGGACGGCACGTTCCGGACGCGCACGGCGGGCGGGGCCCCGGTCACGCCGATGTGCCTGCTCGGCACGTTCGCCCCGTACGTCACCGTGAGCCAGTCCTCCGTCATCAAGATCGAGAAGGATGTGCCGCTGGAGACGGCCGCGCTGCTCGGCTGCGGCGTCGCCACCGGCTGGGGCTCCGCCGTCTCCATCGGGGACACCCGGCCCGGCGACACGGTGGTGATCGTCGGCGTCGGCGGTGTCGGCATCAACGCGGTGCAAGGCGCGGCGGCGGCCGGCGCGCGCTTCGTCGTCGCGGTGGACCCCGTCGAGTTCAAGCGGGATCAAGCCAGGGAGTTCGGTGCCACGCACACCTTCGCCTCCATGGAGGAGGCCGCCGGACCACTCGCCGAGCTGACCTGGGGCGCGCTGGCCCGAACCGTCATCCTCACCGTCGGCGAACTCCAGGGCGACCAGCTCGCCCCGGCGCTCGCGATGACCGCCAAGGGCGGCCAGGTCGTCGTGACGGCCATGGGAGACATGCAGCAGATCGACGCGAAGGTCAGCCTGTTCGACCTGTCGATGATGCAGAAGCGGATCCAGGGCGCCATCTTCGGCGGCATCAGCCCGCGCACCCAGATCCCGCGCCTGCTCGAGCAGTACCGCACCGGGCAGCTCAAGCTGGACGAACTCACCACGCGCACCTACCGCCTGGAGGAGATCAACCAGGGCTACCAGGACATGCGGGACGGCAAGAACCTGCGTGGCGTGGTCCGTTACACCGAAGCGGACTACTGAGCCACGACCGGTCGGTGAGGGGCGGGGCCCTGGAAGGTCATAGGCTGCCCCGTTCGCTCACCTGGCGGGCCACGTCACGGAGTTTGACGTTGTTCTCCTGCGAGTAGCGGCGCAGCGTGGCGAACGCCTCGGCCTCGGTCAGGTCGTGGCCGGCCATGAGGATGCCCATGGCCTCGCCGATGATGTGCCGGGTCTCCACGGCGCGGTACAGGGACGCGTGTTCGCGGGCGCTGGCGAAGGCCACGGCGGCGTGTGAGGCGAGGAGCCAGCCGGCGGTCTCACTGGCCTCCGTGAACGCTCCCGGCTTCTTGGAGTAGATGTTGAGAGCCCCGAGGTCACCTTCGTTCTCGGTGTAGAGCAGGAAGCCCATCATGCTGCCGATACCGAGCTCGTGGGCGCGCGGGGCGTACTCGCGCCAGCGTGTCGTCTCGGTCGAGAGGTCCTTGAGGCGGAACACGGGGTGCCCGGTGCGGGCCGCGTCGAAGCACGGTCCCTCGCGGAGGCGGCCCTGGAGCCGGTCGCTGTCGACGACGAGTTGATCGGTGGCGGCCAGCGTCTCGACCTGGCCCTTGCGCAGGACCAATATGCCCGCCGAGTCGCAGCCCTCGACCTGGTCGACGGCCCAGGTGGTGATCTTGTGCAGCGTCGCGTCCACGGACTCCTGTGCCAGGAGTTCGCGCGCCATGGCCGCCATATTCAGGGCGAAATCACGCCATTCCATGTCGCGCTCCTCGGCTTCGGGGTACGTACGTTCCTTGCGATGAGGCCTAGCCTCCCACGCCCGCCCCGGTCGTAATCCGTCGCGGTCCGGGGCGGGCGGGGCAGGGGTGTGTCAGCCGGTCGTTGCCGAGGTGTTGGTGACCGGGAGTGTCTTCTCCGCTCCGGCCACGTAGAGGTCCCGCGGGGCCGTGCGCAGCACGAACTTGTTGTCGTCGCTGTCGACGCGCACGGACATGACGAAGAAGCCGTCGTGTTCGGTGGTCGTCTTCACGTCGTACTGGCTCTCCCAGTACGTCTGCAGAAAGACCTCGGTGTCGTAGGGGTCGACGCCTTCGGGCGTGGTGACCCGGCCCTGGACGGTGAGGATGTCGCCCGCCTTCACCTTCCGCTTGTTGACCTGGTAGCTGACGGTGCTGGACCTGGTGTCGACACCCACGGTGGTGTCCGCGTAGTAGCCGTCCTGCGGGGTGTCGAGGTCGCCGTCCTCGTCGTAGAGGGCCGTGATCTGCACCTCGTGCTCGGCGTTGAGCAGGCTGCTCGCGCCCACGTGGTCGATGCTGACGTTCGGGATGGTGAACTTCCCCTTGGCGTCACTGACCGGCGTGCCCAGTTCCCGCGGCTCGTAGTAGTTCGGGTCGATCGGGTCGCCCCACGGATTCCAGGTGGTAAAGCGGACGACTTCCTTGACGGTGACGGGGATGTTCGGCGCCGGGGTGCCGTCGGCCTTGGTGACGGTGCCGGTGACATCGACGCGGCGGTTGTCGTAGTCGGTGCCGGTCGGGTTGGTGGTCACGTTCAGGACGTACGCGTCGCCGGGCGCGGCGTCCGCGCTCTGCGCCGAGGCGGCGGGCGCGGACAGGGCGCCTGCGGCGAGCAGCAGCGCGGCGAGGGCGGCCGTCCGCGTCGGAAGGGTGTTTCTGGGCACGGTTCAACTCCAAGTTCGGTCAGTTCGTGAGGAGTTGCGCCGGGCGGTACCGGTCCCACCGCAGCGCGTGTGTGCATCACACACGGTTCGACGGCCGGGGTGGGACGCCAGTTGCCCGCGGTACGGGCGCCGTTACACGGCTGTGGCGGGGGACCGTTTTGCCCAGGTTTCGCGTTCACCAGGATGTCGCTCACGGGACACGCACGCTCGCCGCGGACCCCCTTGACAAGCCTTCCCTGCCTTGATTGCTTGGCTCCACCACACACCGAATGGTCGGTCGGTCTATCGAGCGGGAGGGGAAGCCGGCGTGAGGGAAGACAGGGTGACGGAATCCGATGAACCCGGCCCCGCGGAGCGCATGTTCGCCGCGGACCTGGCCTCCCAGCTCCTCGGCATCGAACTCCTGGAGCACGGCGCGGGACATGCCACGCTCCGGATGAAAGTGACGGCGGCCATGGTCAACGGCCACGGCATCGCCCACGGCGGCTACGTCTTCCTCTTCGCCGACACGGCCTTCGCCTGCGCATGCAACAGCGAAGGCCCCGTCACCGTGGCCTCAGGAGCCGACATCACCTTCGTCGCGCCGGCGCACGAGGGCGACGCGCTGGTGGCCACCGCCCATGAGGTCACCCGCTTCGGCCGCAGCGGCCTCTACGACGTGCGGGTGACGCGCGGGGAGTCGGTGATCGCCGAGTTCCGGGGGCGCAGCCGCAGCGTCGCTACAGGCCCAGGTCGCTGAGGCCCGGGTGGTCGTCGGGGCGGCGGCCGAGTGGCCAGTGGAAGGCGCGGTCCTGCTCGGCGATCGGCAGGTCGTTGATGGAGGCGTGGCGCCTGCGCATCAGCCCGTTGTCGTCGAACTCCCAGTTCTCATTGCCGTACGCGCGCTTCCAGTTGCCCGCGTCGTCGTGGCACTCGTACGCGAAGCGGACCGCGATGCGGTGGCCGTCGAACGCCCACAGCTCCTTGATCAGCCGGTAGTCGAGCTCCTGGTTCCACTTGCGCGTGAGGAAGGCGACGATGTCGGCGCGCCCGACGGGAAATTCGGCGCGATTGCGCCACTGACTGTCCGGTGTGTAGGCGAGCGAGACGCGCTGCGGGTCGCGGGTGTTCCAGGCGTCCTCCGCCAGGCGCACCTTCTGCACGGCCGTCTCGCGTGTGAACGGCGGAAGCGGCGGGCGGGCGGTGGCGGACTCGGGCGCAGGGGCGGTGTGGTCGGTCATGGGGTGACTCCTCCCCCGCCGGGCCGCTCGCGCAACACCCGCTTGGGGAGCTTCCCGCCGGGGCGGGACGACGGGTGTCGCGCGAGCCGGTCTCAGAGCAGTTCGAGCACCGTCGCGTTGGCCATGCCGCCGCCCTCGCACATGGACTGCAGGCCGTAGCGGATGCCGTTGTCCTTCATGTGGTGCACCAGCGTGGTCATCAGGCGGGCGCCGGAGCCGCCGAGCGGGTGGCCGAGGGCCATGGCGCCACCGTTGGGGTTCAGGCGCGCGTAGTCGGCGCCGGTCTGGCGCTGCCAGCCGAGGGAGACGGAGGCGAAGGCCTCGTTGATCTCGTACGTGCCGATCTCGTCGAGGGAGAGGCCTGCGCGCCGCAGGACCTTCTCGGTGGCCGGGATCGGGCCCTTGAGCATGGTGATCGGGTCGACGCCGGTGACGGTGCCCGTGTGGAAGCGGGCCAGCGGCGTCCAGCCGTTGCGCGCGGCCACCTCGGACGTGGTGACGAGGAGGGCGGCGGCGCCATCGGAGATCTGCGAGGCGTTGCCCGCCGAGATGACCCCGTCCTCCTTGAACGGGGTCTTCAGTGCGGACAGCTTCTCGACCGTCGTGCCGCGCCGTACGCCCTCGTCGGTGTCGAAGAGCGTGCCGTCGGCGAGGGTGACCGGGGTGATCTGGTTCTTGAAGCGGCCCTCGTCGATGGCGCGGGCGGCCTTCTCGTGCGAGTCGGCGGCGTGCTGGTCGAGCTCGGCGCGGGTGAGTCCGAACTCCTCGGCGATCATCTCGGCGCCGACGCCCTGGTTGAAGACGACGTGGTCGTAGCGCTCGCCGACGAGCGGGCCGAACGGCTTGCCCGCCTGGCCGCCCGCGCGCGAGGAGCCCATGGGGACGCGGGACATGGACTCGACGCCGCCCGCGATCGCGATGTCGTACTGCCCGGCGATGACCCCGGCGGCGGCCTGGTGCACGGACTGCTGCGAGGAGCCGCACTGCCGGTCGATGGTCAGGCCCGGCACGGACTCGGGCCAGCCGGCGGCGAGCACCGCGAACCGGCCGACACCGCCCGCCTGCTCGCCGACCTGGGACACACAGCCCCAGATGACGTCGTCGACGGTGGCCGGGTCGAGGCCGTTGCGCTCGGCGAGGGCCTTCAGGACATGGGCGGAGAGGTCGACGGGGTGGATGCCCGAGAGCGCGCCGCCCGGCTTGCCCTTGCCGACGGGCGTCCGTACGGCGTCGACGATGACTGCGTCACGCATGGTGAACTCCTCAACGTAGTAAGCGGGTTGGCACGGTCTGCGGGTGGCCTACTTGGGGGCCATGCGGATGGCGCCGTCGAGGCGGATGGTCTCGCCGTTGAGCATCGGGTTGGTGACGATCGACTCGACCATGTGCGCGTACTCGACCGGCTGGCCGAGGCGGGCCGGGTGCGGCACCTGCGCGCCGAGCGAGTCCTTGGCCTCCTGCGGCAGCCTGCCGAGCAGCGGCGTCTCGAACAGGCCGGGCGCGATGGTCATCACGCGGATGTTCATCCGGGCGAGGTCGCGGGCGATGGGCAGCGTCATGCCGACGATGCCTCCCTTGGACGCCGAGTACGCGCACTGGCCGATCTGCCCGTCGAACGCGGCCACGGAGGCGGTGTTGACGATGACACCGCGTTCGCCCTCGACCGGTTCGTTGCCGGTCATGGCCTGGGCGGCGAGGCGGATGACGTTGAAGGTGCCGATCAGGTTGATCTCGACGACCTTGCGGAAGGTGTCGAGGACGTACGGGCCCTCCTTGCCGACGGTGCGCCCGGCGGAGCCGATGCCCGCACAGTTCACGGCGACACGTAGAGGGGCGAGCGCGACGGCGGCATCGACTGCGGCGGTGGCGTCGGCCTCGCTGGTGACGTCGCCGGCGACGAAGGTGGCGCCGATCTCCTTGGCGACGTTCGCCCCGTCGGAGGTGGGCAGGTCGAAGATGACGACCTTGGCGCCCGTGGCGAGGAGCCGCTCGGCGGTGGCGCGCCCGAGGCCGGAGGCGCCGCCGGTGATCAGGGCGGAGGACTGGGCGTCGATCTGCATGGCAGGTCCCTTGTTCGTCGTGGCAGTCGTACGTCGTACGTAGGGGCAGTGGAGAAGGAGAGAGGGGTCAGAGGCCGAGCGACTTGGCGATGATGGTCTTCATGACCTCGTTGGTGCCGCCGTAGATGCGCGAGACACGGGTGTCGGCGTACAGGCGGGCGATCGGGTACTCGGTGACGTAGCCGTAACCCCCGTGCAGTTGCAGGCACTTGTCGATGACGCGACCGGCGACCTCGGTGCAGAACAGCTTCGCCTTCGCGGCGTCGGCGACGGACAGCTCGCCCTCGTCGTGCAGTTCGAGGGCTCGGTCGGCCATCAGCTGCGCGGCCTCGACCTCGGTGGCGCACTCGGCGAGCACGAACTTGGTGTTCTGGAAGTGGGCGACCGGCTTGCCGAAGACCGTGCGTTCCTTCACGTAGTCGGTGGCGAAGCGCAGCGCCGCCGCGGCCGTCCCCGAGCCGCCGAGGGCGATCATCAGGCGTTCTTGGGCGAGGTTGTGGGACAGGTAGGAGAAGCCCTGCCCCTCCTCGCCCAGCAGGTTCTCGGCCGGCACCTTGACGTCCACGAAGGCGAGTTCGGCGGTGTCGGAGGCCTTGAGCCCGATCTTCTGGAGCTTGCGGCCGACGGAGAAGCCCTCGCTTGCCGACTCCACGACGAGGATCGACAGGCCGCCACGACGGTCCTCGGGATCGTAGGGCGCGGTGCGCGCGACGACGAGGACCAGGTCGGCGAGGGCGCCGCCGGTGATGAACGTCTTGGCGCCGTTGAGGACGTAGTGCGTTCCGTCGGCGGAGCGTTCGGCCCTGGTCTGGATGTTGGCGAGGTCGGACCCTGTACCGGGCTCGGTCATGGCGATCGCCGTCATGAGGTCGCCGGAAGCGAAGCCGGGCAGCCAACGCTCCTTCTGCTCCTGCGTGGCGTACGTCAGCAGGTACGGCAGGATCAGATTCGAGTGCACCGAGTAGTTGCCGAAGGTGACACCGGCGCGCGTCGTCTCCTCGACCGCGACGGCCGCGAATTTGAGGCTGGCCTCGCCCGCGCCGCCGAACTCCTCCGGCACCTGGATGCCGAGTACGCCCAGCTTTCCGAGCCTGCGGTAGAAGTCGCGCGGCGGATGCCCCTGTTCCTCCCACTCCTGGTGGACGGGGGTGACTTCCTTGGCGATGAAGTCCCGCAGCATCCGGCGGAACGCCTCATGGTCCTCGTTGAACAGCGTACGGCGCACAGCGGCCCCTTCTGCCTGTGTAGAACGATCGTTAAGTTACGTCGGCCCGACGGGACCTGACAACCCGTCCTGACAACACGGCCCCATGGACCTTGCACCCGCGCGTCACGAGACCCCGCGCGGCACATGGAGGAGCGCCTCCTGGGTGACCGAGGCGACCAACTCCCCGTCCCTGGTCCAGAATTGCCCCTGTGCCAGGGTCCTGCCGTCACCGGCCACGACGCTGTGGCACGCGAACAGCAGCCACTCGTCGACGCGCGCCGGGCGGTGGAACCACATGGCGTGGTCGAGCGAGGCGAGCGCGATGCCGCGGGGTCGTGGTTCGCCGTAGGCCACCAGGGCGGTGGGGGCGAGCGGGGCGTCGCAGATGTAGGCGAGGACGCAGGCGTGCAGGCCCGGATCGTCGGGCATGGCGCCGACCGTGCGCATCCAGACGTAACGGTCGATGCGTCCGGCGTCGGGGTCGCGCTCCAATGGCACTTCGCGGTACGCGGTCGAGGTGTACAGCGGATGGTCGTGCGGCCGGTGCGTCCAGCCTTCGCGCAGCCCTTCGGGGCCCGGCACGTCGGGCATGCCGGGCTGGCGCCAACTGCCGCCCGGTTGAGGCTGCTTGAAGGAGACGCTCATGGCAAGGGACTCCTTGCCGTCCTGGACGCCGGTCACCTGCCGCATCGAGTAGCTGCGCCCGTCGCGCACCACCTCGGGCGTGAAGCGCACCGGCCGCTCGGGCGACAGGGCGCGCAGGAAATAGGCGTGCAGCGAGTGCACGACCCGGTCCGCGTCCACGCTGCGCCGGGCGGCGTCCAGTGCCTGGGCGAGGACGGCGCCGCCGTAGCTGCGGGCGGCCGCGCGGCCGGCATGGCAGTACCCCTCGTAGGCGCCGTCGCCGGTCGCCTCGACCTGGACGTGTCTGCCCTTCCCCAGCTCACCGAGGGCTACCGGGGCCGCGATGTCCGTCCCCTCGGACGCGTCCCGGGCCGTCGCCTCGTCGACCATGCCGCCGCTCACGTCTGTGCCACTCCCGCTCCGTCGGCGGCCGCGTACCGCTGCCGCAGGTCCGTCTTGAGGATCTTCCCGGCGGCCGAGACCGGGAGGGCGTCCAGGAAGTGGATCTCCCGCAGCCGCTGGTACGGGGCGACGTGCTCGGCCACGAACGCCATGAGTTTCTCGGCCAGTTCAGGGCCGCCCCGATGTCCGGAGCGCGGCACGACGTACGCGACGGGGATCTCGCCGACCCCGGAACGCGGCGCGCCGATGACGCTGGCGCCCGCGACGGCGGGGTGCCGGTGGAGCAGGTCCTCCAGCGGCGTCGGATACACGTTGTACCCCTTGTAGATCAGCATGTCCTTGGCCCGTCCGACCAGGTACAGCCAGCCGTCCTCGTCGACGCGCCCCAGGTCGCCGGTGCGCAGCCAGCCGCCCTGGAACTGCTCGGCCGTCAGGTCGGGGTGGCCCTGGTAGCCGTCGGTGATCTGCGGGCCGCGCGCCCACACCTCGCCGGTCCCACCGACGGGCAGGGCGGGGCCGCAGCCGAGGTCCCTGATCTCGACCTCGGTGTCGAAGACGGGGGCGCCGACGCTACCCTCGGGCACCGGGTTGTCGTCCACCAGCGGGTGCGCGGCGAGCGCCATGGTGGCCTCGGTGAGCCCGTATCCCTCGACGATCGTGGCGTTCGGGAAGAGCGTGGCGAGGCGGTGCATGGTGTCCGTGTCGACGGGCGCGGCGCCGGAGTTGACGCTGCGCACTGAGGAGAGGTCGAGCTCCTCGACGCCGGGCAGGGCGAGCAGGGCGTGGAAGAGGGCGGGCGAGCCGGGCACGGTGGTGACACCGTGCTCCTCGATGAGCCGCGCGAACCGGCGGGGTTCGAAGCGGCCCGCCATCACGACCGTGCTGGCCACCGCCACGCTGACGGACTGGCCGACGAGCCCCATGGCGTGGAAGAGCGGGGCGAGCGCCACGGCGGTGGCCTCGCCCGGGTTCAGGGTGTGCGCGGTCCGGGCCGCGGGCACGGATTCGAGCGTTATCCGGCCCTCGCTGTCGGTGCCGGGCACGGCGGCGCCGCGCCAGCAGGCCATCTGCAGGGCGTTCGCCAGGACGTTGCGGTGCAGCACGCGGACCGCCTTGGAGCGCCCTGTCGTGCCTCCAGTGAAGGCCAGGTGCGCCAGATCGTCCCCGGTGACGGCCACCCGCTCCCCCGGCTCGGCCGCCAGCAGCTCTTCAAGTGGTACGCCGCCGGGCTCGGCGCCCCCGTCGGCGGCGGGCGCGGTGGCCGTCGCCGGGACGAGGACTGTCAGGCGGACGCCCGGTGCGGCGGCCTTTGTGAGCGCGGGCGCGGTCGCCGGGTGGGTGAAGGCGGCGACGGCGCGCGCCTCGTCGAGCTGCTCGCGCAGCGCCGCGGGCGGCAGGGCCGGGTTGAGGGGGACGACGACCGCGCCGGCGAGCAGGATGGCGTAGTACGAGGCGGTGAACCAGGCCGAGTTGGGCTGGTGCAGCGCGACGGCGTCGCCTCGCCCGACGCCCCGTGCGCGCAGTCCGGCGGCCAGCCGCAGCGCGGTGTCGTACAACTCGCTGTAGGTGAAGGCGAGTTCGCCGTCGCGCAGGGCGGTGCGGTCGGGGTGGCGGTGGGCGGTTCCGGCGAGCAGGTCACCGACGGCGGCGTCGGGGTAACGGAGGCTCTGGGGCATGCCCGGGGGCACGTAGCGCGTCGTCAACCGACGATTCCCTTCTCGCGGAGTGTGTCGATGTCGTCGGGGGCGAGCCCGGCCAGCGTGGTGAGGACCTCCGTGGTGTCGGCGCCGACGCGCGGGGCGGGGGCGGGCTCGCCGGGTGGTGTGGTGGTGAAACGCGGCGCGGGCGAGGGTTCGGGGCCGCCGTGGGGGCCGCGCCGGTAGGTCGAGCGGGCGCTGTTGTGGGGATGCTCGGGCGCCTCGTTCAGCGACAGGACCGGGGACACGCAGGCGCCCTGCCCGTCGAAGGCGCGAGCCCATTCGTCGCGGGTGCGCGTGGCGAAGAGTCGCGCCAACTCGTCTTTCATCAACGCCCAGTTGGCGCGGTCGTGCTGGCGCGCGAACCGTTCGTCGCCTTCGAGGTCGAGGACGCGCAGCAGTGCCGCGTAGAACTGCGGCTCGATGGCGCCGACGGCTACGTGCCGGTCGTCGGCGCAGCGGTACACGGCGTAGAAGGGGGCGCCGCCGTCGAGCATGTTGACGCCGCGCTGGTCCTGCCAGCCGCCCTTGGCCAGGAACCCGTACGTCATGGCGAGCAGCAGCGCGGTGCCGTCGGTCATGGCGGCGTCGACGACCTGTCCCACGCCGCTGGTGCGGGCGTGCAGCAGCGCGCTCACGAGGCCGAGCGCGAGCAGCATGCCGCCCCCGCCGAAGTCGCCCACGAGGTTGAGCGGCGGCACGGGGTCTCCGTCGGCGGGCCCCATGGTGTGCAACGCCCCTGCTACGGCTATGTAGTTGATGTCGTGCCCCGGCTCCTGGGCGAGCGGGCCGTCCTGCCCCCAGCCGGTCATCCGTCCGTATACGAGCTTCGGGTTCGCGGCGAGCAGGACGTCGGGGCCGAGGCCGAGGCGTTCGGCGACGCCGGGCCGGAACCCCTCGATGACGGCGTCGGAGCGTCCGATCAACTCCCGTACGAGGGCGGCGCCTTCGGCGTCCTTGAGGTTGACGGCGACGGAGCTGCGGCCCCGCAGGATGACGGGGTGGGGGCTGTCCTTCCCGGCCTCGGCGGGGCGGTCGACCCTGATGACCTCGGCGCCGAGGTCGGCGAGCAGCATCCCGCAGAACGGGGCGGGCCCGATGCCGCCCAGCTCCACGACGCGTATCCCGGTGAGCGGACCGGCGCTCACCGGCCGGTCCAGCGCGGGGCGCGCTTCTCGGCGAAGGCGCGGGCCCCTTCACGCGCGTCGTCGGATTCCATCACCGGCCCCGCGATCTCCCGCATGCGCTGCCACTCCTCGTCGGCGGCCCAGTTGGGCGCGTTCGCGACGATCTCCTTGGTGGCGCGGACGGCGAGCGGCCCGTTGGCGGCGATGGCGCGGGCGAGCGCGAGAGCGCCGTCGAGTGCGGCGCCTGGTTCGGTGACCCGGTTGACGAGGCCGTAGGTGTGGGCTCGGTCGGCGTCCAGGAAGTCGCCGGTCAGGGCGATCTCGAGGGCGACGGAGTAGGGGATGCGCCGCGGCAGCCGCAGCAGCCCGCCCGCCGCGGCGACGAGCCCCCGCTTGACCTCGGGGATCCCGAACTTGGCGTCGCCCGCCGCCACGACCATGTCGCAGGCGAGCGCGATCTCGCAGCCGCCGGCCAGGGCGTATCCCTCGACGGCTGCGATGACCGGCTTGCGCGGCGGCGCCTCGGTGATGCCGGCGAGGCCGCGCCCCTCGATGCTCGGGGTCTCGCCCGTGAGGAACGCCTTGAGGTCCATCCCGGAGCAGAAGCTGCCGCCCGCGCCGGTTATCACGCCGACCACCTGGTCGTCCCTGCGGTCGAGTTCGTCGAGCGCGGCGGCCACGCCTTCCGCGACGACACGGTTGACCGCGTTGCGGGCCTCGGGGCGGTTGAGCGTGATGACGGTGATCCCGTCGGCACGGAATTCGCTGAGCACGGCGTCGGTCATTGCGGAGCTCCCGGAGTGGGTCGCGGACTGCGTACGCTGCGACGGAGCGGTCGACGACCGCTCCGCCCGGCACGGCTCGGCCTCGCCCACCCCGCATTGAACATTCGTTAAGCTACGAGGGTGGGTGCCGGGCTGTCCAGACCCGTGATCAATTCCGGGGTACGGCAGGGATGTTCACGCCGCGCGGCCGCCTGGAGGGAACTGTCGGGCCGTCAGCGACGCGTGACGAGGACCGGGCAGTCCGCGTGGTGCAGCAACGCCTGGCTGACCGAGCCGAGCAGCAGCCCCTGGAAACCTCCCCGGCCGCGCGCGCCGACCACGAGGAGGCTCGCCTCCTGCGAGGTCTCGATCAGGCTCGGGCGCACCCGGCCGTGCACCGAGCGGGCCTCCACCTCGACATCGGGGTGGCGGATCCGCCCGGCGGCCAGCGCCCCGGACAGCGTCTGCTCGCTGTCCTCGCG
This sequence comes from Streptomyces sp. UC4497, assembly GCF_054871485.1. Classification (NCBI taxonomy): domain Bacteria; kingdom Bacillati; phylum Actinomycetota; class Actinomycetes; order Kitasatosporales; family Streptomycetaceae; genus Streptomyces; species Streptomyces sp. UC4497. The sequence goes on from NZ_JBTYHB010000001.1 coordinate 321,772, forward strand.
CAGCTTGTCCGTGTCGTACCAGAGCGGCGCGGGGCCGCCGGGGCCCGCGGGCCCCGTGCCGCTCCAGGTGTTCCACACGTGCACGGCGAGCAGGTCCGTCCCGCGGTGCGCGGCACTGTCGAAGGCCTCCTCGACCGCCGTCTTCGCGGCGTCCGAACCGTCGACGGCGACCGCGACGGGGCCCTCCGGCCGCGCCCGGCCGCGTACGACGAGGACCGGGCAGTCCGCGTGCGCGGCGAGGTGCACGGCGACCGAGCCGATCAGCAGGCCGGAGAAGGCGCCCAGGCCGCGGCTGCCGACGACGATCAGGTCGGCGTCGCGCGAACGGGCGGCCAGGACGGTGAGCGCTTCGCCCGTGACGACCTCGCCCTCGACCGGGGCGAGGCCGGGCTCCTCGGCGCGGACCCGCTCGACCGCCTCCGCGACGATCTCCTCGGCCCGTCGGCGCAGGCCCGCCTCAGGGGTGTCCTCGGACGACGAGCCGTGCCGAATCTTCACCATCGGCGAGGTGAACGCGTTCAGGACGCGCACGCCGAGTCCGCGCCGCCGCGCCTCGTGCGCGGCGACCGCGACCGCCTCAAGGCTCGAATCCGATCCATCGGCCCCGACCAGCACGTGGCCCGCCATGTGTGCGCTCCCTCGTCGGCTCTGCCGTCCTGCCTGCGTGGCTCCGCTCTCCAGCCTGACTCGGGGAGCGGCCCCTCGCACGGCGGGGCGGGTGGGAGCCCTGCGGGCCTGCCTTCAAAGTCCCGCCCGCTCGGCGGCGTGCGTGCCCGCCGCCGTCAACCGCTCACTCGTTCCCCTCGATCTCGATGTCTCCGGATCGCGTCGGCACCGCGTCCAGCTCGGCCAGCGTCGCCGCGTCGAGGGCGAGCGCGCCCGCCGCGACGTTCGCCGCGAGGTGGTCGGCGTTGGCGGTACCCGGGATCAGCAGGACGTTCGGGGCGTGGTGCAGCAGCCAGGCGAGGCCGACCTGGGCCGGGGACGCGCCCAGAGCCTCGGCGGCCGAGGCGACGGCGGGCTCGTCCGTCACCTTGGGCATGCCGGGGAAGGCGCTGCCCAGCGGGAAGTAGGGCACCCAGGCGATGTCCTCGGCGAGGCAGAGCCGCAGCATCTCCTCGTCGCCGCGGGCCACGAGGCTGTAGGCGTTCTGTACGCAGGCGATCCCTGCGGGCAGGCCCCGGCGCAGTTCGTCGATGCCCACGTTGCTGAGCCCGATGGCGCCGATCTTGCCCTCGTCGCGCAGGGCGGTCATGACGGCGAGCTGGTCGTCGATGTCGACTACCTGGTCGCCCTCGGCCCGCAGTCCGGGTCCGGTCTCGGCGCGGCGCAGGTTGACCAGCGGGACCTGGTCGACGCCGAGGCTCTTGAGGTTGTCCTCGACGCCGGCCCGCAGTTCATCGGGCCGTTGGGCGAGCCGCAGCCCGTGCGGTCCGCCCGTGTCGGGGGTGGCGCCGACCTTGCTGACGACGAGGACGTCGTCCTCGGGGCGCAGCGCCTCGCGGATGACCTCGTTGGAGAAGCCGTCCCCGTAGAACTGTGCGGTGTCGATGTGGTCGATGCCCAGCTCGACGGCGCGGCGCAGCAGCGCGACGGCCGCGGCACGGTCCGGGTCCAGGCGGGGCAGCTGCATCGCGCCGAATCCGAGGCGCGAGACGTCCCGGCCGAGGAGCCGTCCGGTGCCGCCGGGGCGCGGGGTGCCGTTCGCGGTGACGGCGGCAGGAGAGGAAGCAGAGGGAGAAGAAGCCGAAGAAGACGCGGAAGAGGTCATGGGAATCCCGCCTCGTGCGAAGATAGAGGAAACGGAGGAACCTCCGTTACGTCGAAGGTAGCACAACCGGAGGAGCCTCCGCTTTGCCTGCGTCCACGAATGCCCCGAACCCGACGCCCAGCGGGGGCAAGGCCGACCGTCCCGCCCGCGCGGACGCGCGCCGCAACCGGGAGAGACTCCTCACCGCCGCCCGTGCCGCCTTCACCCGGGACGACACGACGGTGGCGCTGGAGGCGGTCGCCCGCGAGGCGGGGGTCGGCATCGGCACCCTCTACCGGCACTTCCCCACCCGCGAGGCCCTCGTCGAGGCCGTCTACTCCGCCGAGCTGGACGCCGTGACCGATGCCGTCGAGCCCCTGCTCGGCGAGCTGCCCCCGCAGGACGCGCTGCGGGCGTGGATGGACCGATACGCGGACCTCGTCACGACGAAGCGCGCGATGGCCGGCAGCCTCACCCTCGCCCCGGCCTCCGGACGTGGTGTCACGGCGAACACCCGGGAGCGTCTGACCGCGGCGACCGCCTCGTTCCTGGACGCCGGGTCGCGCGCGGGCACGCTGCGCGGCGACGTGCCCGCCGACGACGTGATCACCATGCTGCTCGGCGTGTTCCTGTCCACGACGGCGGGCGACCGCGCGGACCGCGTCGGACCGCTGCTCGACCTGGTGGTGGACGCGCTGCGCCCGTACGAGGAGACGGACACGGACACCGGGGCCGCGTCGATGTAGCCTCACACACCCGCCCGCGGCCACGTGGCCACGTAACTGAGTGGCTGATCAGCACCGCATGCGTCACCGGCACACGTTTCGCCCCGCACACGTCGGCAAGGCACCCCACGGACGATGATCACTGCGTGGGGAGGCCAGATGCGGACAGTCGGTCACAACGCCGGCCGCGATGACAGCACGGACCCCGGGGCGGGCGGTTCGCGGCGGCGGGTGCTGCTCGCCGCGGGGGCGACCTCCGCGGCCGCGCTCATCGGCGGATGCGGGACGTCCGGGGCCGGCGACCGGCCCTCCGGTACCGAAAAGGCGGCACGCGGACCCTCGAAGTCCCCGCGCTCCCCCTCGCCCAGCCCGACCCACCACCGCCCCGAACTGCCGCGCGGCGGGCGCCGGTTGTTCCCCGAGCACCGGCTCGTCGGCTACTGCGGGCTGCCGGGCGCGACCGCGCTCGGCCGGCTCGGCACGGGTGACCTCGACGACCGTGTCACGGAGCTCGAGCGCCGCGGGCGCGCGTACGCCGACGGCCGCCGTGTGCTGCCCGTCCTCGAACTGCTCGCCACCGTCGCCAACCCCGGCGCGGGCCCCGACGGCACGTACCGCACGCGCACGCCCGACGCGACGATCCGCACCTTCCACGAGGCCGCACGCCGGCACAAGGCGCTGCTGCTGCTCAACATCCAGCCGGGCCGCGCGGACCCCCTCGACGAACTGAAGGCCCTGGAGAAGTGGCTCGCCCACCCGAACGTAGGCATCGCGCTCGACCCCGAGTGGGAGATGGATCCCGGCCAGATCCCCGGCGACACCTACGGACACACCAGCGGCCCCGAACTCACCCGGATCGCCGACCATCTCGCCTCGCTCGTGGACCGCCACGACCTGCCGGAGAAGGCGTTCGTCTACCACCAGGTCGCGGAGTCGGTCGTCCACGACGAACCGGCGCTCGACGTCCCCGAGGGCGTCGCCGTGATCAAGAGCGCCGACGGCATAGGCAGCCCCCAGCTCAAGCGGCACACCTGGGACCGCCTGGTCGACAAGATGCCCGACCGGCTCCACACCGGTTTCAAGCTGTTCCTCGACGAGGACACCGAGGGCGGCACCCACCTGATGACCCCCGACCAGGTCCTCGGCCTCCGCCCGCGCCCGTCGTACGTCATGTACGAGTGAGGTCGGCCCGTCAGCCCCGGGGCCGGTTGCGGCACAGGCAGAACGGGTGCCCGGCCGGGTCGAGATAGACCTGCCAGCCGTAACCCTCCTCACCGACGAAGCTCTTCTGGAAGGTGGCACCCAGCTCGGTCGCCCGGCGCCCCTCGGGCTCGAACTCGTCGACCTCGAAGTCGAGGTGGAACTGCTGCGGGTGCTCCTGCCCGGGCCAGCTGGGCGGCCGGTAGTTCTCGACGCGCTGGAACGACAGCTCGATGCCGTCGTTGCGCAGGTTCACCCACTCCTCGGTGCTGATGCCGGTGTTGATCTCCCAGCCGAGCAGCTCGGCGTAGAACCCGGCGAGCTTCCACGGGTCGGGACAGTCGAGGATGACATCGGTGAACGTCAGCATGACGTCAGCATAGATCCGGGCATGCCCGCTCCAGGGGTGATCACAGCTCTGGAGGAGTCGCCCCCCGGACATTCCCGCCCGGGCTGTCCCAGGGGTGCCGCCCCAGGCGGTATTGATATCGCGGTCCTCTCAATAGCCTGCAACAAGATATTTGTGGGGTATGGGGTCCGCTCCCTACGCTGAAGCGCAACGAGGGCCCCGCCGAACCGCAACAAAGGGGCAGTCGGATGGAATTGAGGCACCTGCGCTACTTCGCGGCCGTCGCCGAGACACGTCACTTCGGCAAGGCCGCGCAGGCGCTGCACATGGCTCAGCCGCCGCTCTCCCAGGCGATCCGCCGCCTGGAGACGGAGCTGGGTGTGGAGCTGTTCACCCGCACCACCCGGCAGGTGTCCCTGACCGGCGCGGGTGAGGTGTTCCGCACCGATGTGGAGCGCATCCTCACGTCCGTCGACGAGGCGGTGGCCCGCGTGGGTCGGTTCGCCACCGGCGTCGAGGGGGTGCTCCGGGTCGGTCTGACCGGGTCCGCCTCGTACCGCCAACTGCCGTCCCTGGCACGGCTGGTGAAACAGGAGATGCCGCACGTACGGATGGAGGTGCACACGGAGATGCTGACACCCGCCCAGGAGCTCGGCCTCATCGAGCGGCGCCTCGACGTCGGCGTGCTGCGCCCGCCCATCCGCCAGGAGGGCATCGCGCACCGGCTGATCGCCGACGAACCGCTCATCGCGGCCGTACCGGAGGGCCACCGGCTCGCCGACGCCCAGGACATCCGCGTCGAGCAGCTGCGCCACGAGGACTTCATCATGTACGGCGCGACGCTCGGCTCCGTCGTCAACGACGCCGTCGTCCGCTCCTGCCTGGCCTCGGGTTTCTATCCGCACCGCGCGTACGAGGTCACCGAGACCTCGGCCGCGCTCGCCCTGGTCGCCGCCGGTCTGGGGGTGGCGGTGCTGCCCGCCTCGATCCGCTCCGCGCCCCGCGAGGGCGTGGTGTGCCGGGCGATCGAGGACGCGCTGACCGTGCCGCTGGCGCTGGCCTGGCGCCGCGAGGACGAGACACCACTGATCAGGCAGCTCCTTGACGTCCTGGAGCGGCACGACCTGTTCGCACGAGAGACCGAGGAAACCCTATGAGCACCGGGGGAATGACATGAAGATCGTCAAGGTGGAGGCCATTCCCTTTGCCATTCCCTACGTCAAGCCGCTGCGGTTCGCGAGCGGCGAGGTGCACACCGCCGACCATGTGCTGGTCCGCGTGCACACCGACGAGGGCCTGGTGGGAACCGCCGAGGCGCCGCCCCGCCCCTACACGTACGGCGAGACGCAGGAGTCCGTCGTCGCGGTGATCGAGAAGATCTTCGCGCCGCAGATCCTCGGACTCACCGTCCTGGAACGGGAGGCGGTGCACGCCCGCCTCGACCGGACCGTGGGCAACCCGGCCGCCAAGGCCGCCGTCGACATGGCCCTGTGGGACCTGCTCGGCCAGCACGCGGGACTGCCGGTGTCCGGACTGCTCGGCGGCTTCGGCGACCGGATGCGCGTCAGCCACATGGTCGGCTTCGCCCCGGCCGACGCGATGGTCGCCGAGGCCGAACGGATCCGGGACACGTACGGCATCACCACCTTCAAGGTGAAGGTCGGCCGCAACCCGTACTCCGAGGACGTCGCCGCCTGCCGGGCGCTGCGTACGACCCTCGGCCCGGACGTGGAGCTCTACATCGACGGCAACCGCGGCTGGTCGCCGTCGGACGCGGCCCGCGCCCTGCGCGAGATGGCCGACCTGGACCTGACGTTCGCGGAGGAACTCTGCCCCGCCGACGACGTGTTGGGCCGGCGGTGGCTCGTCGCACAGAGCCAGGTCCCCTTCATCGCCGACGAGAGCGCGACCCGGGCCGCCGAGGTCACCCGCGAGCTGCTCGGCGGCTCGGCGACCGCCATCAGCATCAAGACCGCCCGCACCGGTTTCACCGCCTCCCAGCGGGTGCTGCACCAGTGCGAGGGCCTCGGCGTCGAGGTGGTGATGGGCAATCAGATCGACGGGCAGATCGGCACGTTGTGCTCGGTCGCGTTCGGCGCCGCCCACCGCACCTCCTCCCTGCACGCCGGCGAACTCTCCAACTTCCTCGACATGTCCGACGACCTGCTCACCGAGCCGCTCACCGTCGCGGACGGGACGCTGCGCGTCCGCGAGGGCGCGGGCCTCGGGATCGACATCGACCCCGAGAAGCTGGCCCGCTACCGCCAGGACGTCTGACACACCCCACGACACCTCCACTCCATCAAGGACGGGACACACCATGACCGACACCGCCACCGAGCAGGCCACGGCCGCCGCATCGGGCAACGCGGCCACCGAGCAGTTCCGCAGCAAGCAGCGCGCCGGGGCCCCGGCCGCCGACACCGGGCGGGTGAACACCCTCGTCTCCGAACTCCTGGGCGCCACCCACGACATCATCCGGCGCCACAAGGTGACCTACGCCGAGTACGACGCGCTCAAGTCGTGGCTGATCCAGGTCGGCGAGGACGGCGAGTGGCCGCTGTTCCTCGACGTGTGGGTCGAGCACGTCGTCGAGGAGGTCGCGAACCAGAACCGTGAGGGCAGCAAGGGCACCATCGAAGGCCCGTACTACGTCCCCGACGCCCCGGAGCTGCCCGCCGAGGCCACCCTGCCGATGCGCGAGGACGAGGGCGGCACACCGCTGCTGTTCCAGGGCCAGGTGCGGACGGTGGACGGCACCCCGCTGCCGGGCGCCACCATCGAGATGTGGCACGCCGACGACGACGGCTTCTACTCCCAGTACGCTCCCGGCCTGCCGGAGTGGAACCTGCGCGGCACGGTCGCCGCCGACGAGCAGGGCAACTTCAAGATCCACACGGTGCAGCCGGCCCCGTACCAGATCCCCACCGACGGCTCCTGCGGCAAGCTCATCTCGGCCGCGGGCTGGCACGCCTGGCGCCCGGCCCATCTGCACCTCAAGGTGTCGGCGCCCGGCCACCAACTCGTCACCACCCAGCTGTACTTCAAGGGCGGCGAGCACGTGGCCGACGACATCGCGGACGCCGTCAAGCCCGAGCTGATCCTCGATCCGACGCCGGTCGCCGCGGGCGACGGGCGCGAGGTGACGTACGACTTCGTTCTCGACAAGGCGTGATGCACGATGCTGTTCGCCGTACGCATGGACGTCGACATCCCGCGCGACCTCGCGCCGGACGACCGCGCCGACCTGGTGGCCCGCGAGAAGGCCTACTGCCAGGAGCTGCAGAAGTCCGGTGAGTGGGTGCACATCTGGCGGTGTGTCGGCCAGTACTCCAACCTCAGCGTCTTCGACGTCGCCGACAACGAGGCACTGCACCGCATCCTGTGGAACCTCCCGCTGTTCCCCTTCATGTCCATCGAGGTGACACCGCTGGCCCAGCATCCGTCGGACCTCGCCGCCGGGGGCCCGGGGCAATGACGGCCGGCACCGCCGAGGTGCGACGCCAGGGCAGGCCGGGGCGGCACCTGCTGCACCACGAGGTGAGCGGTCCGGCCGACGGGCCGCCGCTCGTCCTCGGCCCGTCCCCCAATTCCACTACGCAGGCATCTCTCTGGGCGGCGCCGTCGGAGCCCACCTCGCCGCCCATCACCCGGACCGCATCGCATCCTTGGCCCTGGTCTGCTCCTCGGCACACTTCGGCCCGCCCGGCCCCTGGCACGACCGGGCCCTCCTCGTCCGCGACGAGGGCATGGCTCCGCTGCTTGCGACCTCTCCGGGCCGCTGGTTCGGCGACGAGTCCTTCGCCACCACGAGCTCCGGTCGCCGCCTGCTCGACGCGCTGGCGGTGACGGACCCCGAGGGCTACGCGGCCTGCTGCGACGCCCTCGCCACGTACGACCTGCGCGACCGCCTCGCGGACATCACCGCGCCGACACTGGTCGTGGGCGGTTCGCAGGACGTGGCGACACCGCTTCCGCATGCCCACGAACTCGCGGCCGGCGTCCCGCGGGGCCGACTGGAAGTCCTGGAGTGCGGTCATCTGGCCGCCGAAGCGGGTGCACCACTGCTGGACGCGCTGCGGGGGCACCTGAGCCGCGGCCCCGCCCGCTGAAATATGATCACGCCATGCCCGACACCACCGCGAAAACGCCCGGACGGCCCGCCCCGACCAGCTGGAGCAGCTCCGAGCTCCCCGTCGCGATCATGACGGAGGTCGCGGCATGAAGATCTCGCAGCGTGCGCGGAACGTCGCCCCGTTCTACGCGATGGAGTTCGGCAAGCAGGCCGCGGAGCTGGAGGCCGCAGGCCACCACGTCGTCAAACTCAGCATCGGGGAACCGGACTTCGGGGCGCCCCCTGCGGTGCGGGAGGCGATGCGCGAGGCCATGGACGGGCGGCCACTCCCCTACACGCAGGCGCTGGGCCTGCCCGCGCTCAGGGAGGCGATCGCCGGTTTCTACCGGGAGCGGCACCACGTCGAGGTCGACCCGTCCCGCGTCGTCGTGACCGCCGGTGCCTCCGCCGCCCTGGTGCTGGCGACGGCGGCTCTCGTCGACGCCGGCGACGAGGTGCTGATCGGGGACCCCTCGTACCCGTGCAACCGGCAGATCGTCGAGAGCTTCGGCGCGCACGTCACCCTCGTACCCACGACCGCGGAGACCCGCTTCCAGCTGGACGCGGCATCGGTCCGGAAGCACTGGACGGACCGGACGTCGGGCGTCATGGTCGCCACGCCCTCGAACCCGACCGGGACCTCCGCGCCGATCGACGAGCTCGACGCGATCTGCCGGTTCGCACGCGAGCGCGACGCGTGGCGGATCGTCGACGAGATCTACCTCGACCTCAGCGACCACGACGAGCAGGGTCGGCCGCCGCGCAGCGCGCTGTCGGTCGACCCGGACGCCATCGTCATCAACAGCTTCTCGAAGTACTTCGGCATGACCGGCTGGCGGCTCGGCTGGTGCGTCGCGCCGAAGGAGCTGGTCCCGGCGCTGGAGCGGCTCGCCCAGAACTACTTCCTGTGCGCCTCGGCCCCTGCCCAGCGGGCCGCTCTGGCGTGCTTCACCCCGGCGTCCCTCGCGGTCTGCGAGGAGCGCCGCACCGAGTTCGGCGAGCGGCGCGCGCTCGTCCTCGACGGCCTGCGGCGGATCGGTCTGCCCGTGCCTGTCCCGCCCGACGGCGCGTTCTACGTGTACTTCGATGTCGCCGGCACCGGTCTCAGCTCGTGGGAGTTCTGCGAGCGGGCCCTGCAGGAGGCACATGTGGCGCTCACCCCGGGCCGCGACTTCGGAACGCACACGGCCGACACACACGTACGGCTGTCGTACGCGGCGTCGGCCGATGAACTGCGCGAGGGCATCGAGCGGTTGGGCGGGTTCGTGGCCACCCTGCGGTGAACCTGAACAGCGGCGCCCTCAGAGCGGGTAGGTGATGACCTCCGAGAAGCTCACGCTGACCCCGCCCGGGGCGACGAAGTTGGCGATGTCGTCGGCGCCCGCCTTGCCGGCCGGTGTGGCGAGCGCGGCGAACGCGTCCTCCTTGGAGTCCCAGTCGAGCGCCGCGACCACGAAGTGCGGCGGCCGCGAGCCGTCGGGCATCTCGGACACGCTCCACTGGAAGGAGCGCAGCCCCGGCGTCTGGGAGGCCAGCGGCGCGTGCACCTCCCGGTAGTGCTTCAGGAACTTCTCGGGGTCGGCGGGGTGATCGTAGATGACGGTCATCCGGTACATCGGTCGGCCTCCTCGTGGCACGGTCCGCTCAAGGTGAGGGCCGTGTTCGGCACGGCCCTCCCGCACCACTGTCACCTTCCCCGGCCGGGACGGAGCAGTCCGGCTACTTCTGCGACCCGTCCTGCCCCTTGTCCTTGTCCGCTCCCAGATACTTCTTGGCGTGGTCCTGGGCGGAGTCGACCTGGGAGCGGTACTTGTTCCCAGTCTTCTTGTCCACGGCGTCGCCCGCCATGTCGATGCCCTTGCCGGCCTGGGACTCGCGCCCCTTGATCATCTGCTTGATCTTGTCCATCGCAGACATTGCAACCTCCTCGTGGACCTCTCCTGTCATCCAGGATCGCCCCTGTGGGCGTTGCTCGCATGCGCGCGCATCCGCGGGGGCACGAAGCGGGACCCCGGGCACGCCCCAGGTCACAGCACGCGCAGCGTCCCGTACGCGCGCGTGGTCGAGCTGGTCCCCGCGTACACGTCGAAGCGTCCCCGCTCGACGCGGAAGGTGCCCGCCGGGTCGTTGGTCCAGAAGCCCAGGTCCTCCTCGCCGAGGGTGAAGGTGACCGTGGTCGCGGCGCCGGGCGCGAGGGTGACCCGTCGGAAGCCGCGGAGCTTGCGGACGGGCTGGGCAATGCTCGCCGCGACGTCATGGACGTACAGCTGGACGGTCTCGTCGCCGGCGCGGTCGCCGGTGTTGGTGACCGTGACGGACACGTCGACCGTGGCGCCGTCGCCCAGTTCGTCCCGGGTGAGCGACTCGCGGGACAGTGTCGGGGTCGATGTCGTGAACGTCGTATAGCTCAGGCCGTGGCCGAAGGGCAGGCGCGGGCCGTCCTCGAGGTCGAGGTACTTGGAGGTGTACTTCTCGTCCGGGTCGTAGGGGCGGCCCGTGCTCTCGTGGTTGTAGTAGACGGGGATCTGGCCCACCGCGCGCGGGAACGTCACCGGCAGCTTGCCGCCCGGGTTCACCGCGCCGAACAGGGCGTCCGCGACCGCGCTTCCCGCCTCGATGCCGCCGTGCCAGGCCTCGAGGACGGCGGGCGCCGCGTCGTACCAGTCGCCGAGGACCAGCGGCCTGCCGTTGACAAGCACCACCACGTACGGCTTGCCGGTCGCGGCGACCGCGGCGATCAGCTCCTCCTGGCCCGCGGGCAGCCCGATGTCGGCGCGGGCCGCGGCCTCGCCGCTGAGCGCCGGGTCCTCCCCGACGACGACCACGGTGACGTCCGCCTCGCGGGCCGCGTCGGCCGCCTCCGTAGGGTCGGCGCCCGCGTGCGTGACCAAAGCCGACGGGGCCGCGTCGCGCACCGCGTCCACGACGCTCACCGACGGGAAGCGGCGGCAGCCGGGGCCCGCCCACGTGCCGTGCAGGTCGGTCGAGCCGGCGAAGGGGCCGACGACGGCGACCGAGCCGACGTCCGGCGCGAGCGGCAGCGCCGACGCCTCGTTCTTGAGCAGAACCATGCAGCGCGCGGCCGCCGCACGGGCGGCCGTACGGGCGGCGGGGCTCGGTTCGGTGATCTCGACGGACTCGTCGCAGTACGGGGTGTCGAACAGGCCGAGCGCGTACTTCAGGCGCAGGACGCGGGCGACGGCATCGTCGAGGCGGTCGAGCGGCAGCTCACCCGACGCGACCAGGCTCTCGCCGTGCTCGGTGATGTTCGTGGAGACCATCTCCATGTCCATCCCCGCGGTGAAGGCGAGGGCTGCGGCGTCCGCGCCGTCCTCCGCGAAGCCGTGCGCGATCAGCTCCTGGACGCCCGTGTAGTCGCTGACCACGAAGCCGTCGAAGTCCCACTCGTCCTTGAGTATCGCCCGCATCGTGTGCGCGTTGCCGTGCGCGGGAACGCCGCCGACCGTGTTGAACGCGGCCATCACGGTGGCCGCGCCCGCGTCGACCGCGGCCTTGAAGGGCGGCAAGTAGTGGTTGCGCAGCCGCTGTTCGGACATGTCGACCGTGTTGTAGTCGCGGCCACCCTCCGCGCCGCCGTACGCGACGAAGTGCTTGGCGCAGGCGGCGAGCCGGTCGTCGTGCGCAAGCTCGCTGCCGTCGGCCGCGCCCTGGTGGGCCCGGATCTTGGCGACGGCGTAGACCGCGTTGAGGTACGGGTCCTCCCCTGAGCCCTCGGCGATCCGGCCCCAGCGCGGCTCGTGCGTCACGTCCATCATCGGGGCGAACGTCCAGCGCACCCCGTTCGTCCTGGTCTCGGCGTTCGCCACCTCGGCGTCGCTCCGGGACACCTCGGGGTCGAAGGCGGCGGCCTGGGCGAGCGGGATCGGGAACGTGGTCCAGAAGCCGTGGATCACGTCGAGGCCGAAGAGGAGCGGGATGCCGAGCCTGGACTCCTCGACGGCGATGCGCTGCAGCGCGTTGGTGTGCGCCGCGCCGTGGATGTTCAGGACGGAGCCGAGCCGTCCCGCCCGCGCGGCCTCCTCCGTCTCGGCGGTCTGCCCGCCGCCGGGCCCTGTCTCGCCGGTCCACGTCAGCTGCTGGAGCTGCCCCAGTTTCTCCTGGACCGTCATCCGGTCCAGCAGTTCCTTGACTTGTGGTTCGTACGCTCGCAGCACGGGGTGACCTCGAAGCCTTCTCTGCCTGTTGCCGTATCGATGTCCGCGAAGTTAACGTTCTCGCGCGGCATGAATGTAAGCGCATTCAATTGGTGGCGACAAGGCCCCCACCGGGCCTTCCCGGAGGTTTCCCATGACGGACGACGAATCGGGACTGCTCCGGGTCATGACGCTCAACCTGCATGTGGACTGGCCCGGTTCACCCCGTCCGTGGCGCGGGCGCCGCCCGCTCGTCGCGGAGCTGCTGCGCGCCGCGCGGCCCCATCTGCTCGGTACGCAGGAGGGTCTGCGGGAGCCGCTGCGCGACCTCGCCGACGATCTCGGGCGCGAGCGCTACGCGTGGGTGGGGCAGGGCCGGGAGGGCGGCGAGAGCGGCGAGTTCATGGCCGTCGGCTACGACCGCGAGCGCCTTGAGGCCCTGGAGCACGGCGACTTCTGGCTGTCCGACACACCGGAGGTGCCGGGTTCGGAGACCTGGGGCGGCGGCTGCCCGCGCATGGTGACGTGGCTGCGGCTGCGCGACCTCGCGACCGGCACCGAACTCCTCGCCGCGAACACGCACTTCGACCATGCGAGCGCGCACGCACGTAACCGCGCCGCCCACCTCCTTGCGGACCGTCTGGACTCCCTCGCCCCGGGCATCCCCCGCATCGTGACCGGCGACTTCAACACCGCCGCGGGAAGCGATGTGCATGCGGCGCTGCTCGACGCGGCGGGCCTGGTGGACGCCTGGGAGGTCGCCGAGCGCCGCGGGCCCGCCCTCGGCACCTTCCACGACTACGGCACACCGGAGCCGGACGGCGAGCGCATCGACTGGATCCTCGTGTCACCGGGCACGCTGGTCCGCGAGGTCGTGCTCGACGAGTTCACCCGGGACGGCCTGCGCCCGACGGACCACCTGCCGGTGCGCGCGGAGGTACGAGTCCCGCACACGCCCGCCCGCTGACCACAACCACCCGCACCCCGAAGGACGTTCACCGTGTCGCAGTCCGACCGACGCCCCGCCACCGAGTGGCTCGCCGACGCCGTGCTCTACCAGATCTATCCGCAGAGCTTCGCCGACTCCGACGGGGACGGCATCGGCGACTTCGCCGGGATCGAGGCGCGGCTCGACCATCTGTCGTGGCTCGGCGTGAACACCGTCTGGCTCAACCCCTGCTTCGCCTCCCCGTTCCTGGACGCCGGGTACGACGTCAGCGACTACTTCTCCGTCGCGCCCCGCTACGGCACCAACGACGACCTGGCCCGCCTCGTCGAGGCCGCCCGCGGCCGCGGTATCCGCGTCCTGCTCGACCTGGTGGCGGGACACACCTCCGACGCGCACCCCTGGTTCACGGCGTCCGCGAACGACCCCGCCGACCAGCGCTACATCTGGGCGAACCCCGAGGACCCGGCCACGCTCCCCGGCGGCTTCGTCGCCTCGCCCGGCAGCCGGCCCGGCTTCTACCTGCCGAACTTCTTCGAGTCGCAGCCCGCCCTCAACTTCGGCTACGCACGCCAGGATCCGGCCGAGCCGTGGCGCCTGCCGGTCGACGCCGAGGGCCCGCGCGCCAACCGGCAGGCGCTGCGCGACGTAATGGACCACTGGCTGTCGCTCGGCCTGTCCGGCTTCCGCGTCGACATGGCGGCGTCGCTGGTCAAGGACGACCCCGACCAATCGGCGACCTCGGCGCTGTGGCGGGAGCTGCGCGGCTGGCTGGACTCCGCGCACCCGCACGCCGCGCTGCTCTCCGAGTGGGGCGACCCGGCGACCTCGGTCCCCGCCGGTTTCCACGGCGACTTCTTCCTCCAGTTCGGCCCCGTCCAGGACGGCATCGCCCTGCGGTCCCTCTGGAACAACTTCGAGGGCACGGTGAGCGAGCCCTGGGAGCCCCTGGAGCCGTACTTCGGGGCGGAGGCGCAGGGCTCCCCGCGTACGTTCCTCGACATCTGGCGCTCGACGACCGACACCATCGGCGACGCCGGGTTCGCCTGCCTGCCCACCGCGAACCACGACTTCTCCCGCCTGTGCTGCGGCCCGCGCACGGCGGAGCAACTCCCCGCCGCGTTCGCCTTCCAGCTGACCTGGCCGACGCTGCCGGCGATCTACTACGGCGACGAGATCGGCATGCGCTACGTCCCCGGCCTGCCCGACCACGAGGGCAGCCGGCTCGGCCCGCGCTACAACCGGGCCGGTTCGCGTACGCCGATGCAGTGGGACGCCACCGAGAACGCGGGCTTCTCCACCGCCCCGGCCGACAAGCTGTACCTGCCGCTCGACCAGGAACCGGCCCGGCCGAACGTCGCGGACCAGCGGGCCGACCCGAACTCGCTCCTCCACCTGGTCCGGCGCCTGATCGAACTGCGCAGCTCACGCCCGGAGTTGGGCTCCCGGGGCTCGACCCGTGTGCTGCACGACGGGTACCCGCTGGTGTACGTACGCGGTGAGCACCATCTGGTGATCGTCAACCCGGGCCGCGACGCCACCACGTTCGAGCTGCCGTCCGCGTACGCGGGCCGGGCCGCGACGCCGCTGCTCGCGCAGGGCGTGGAGGTGGCCGGAGGAGCGGTGCGGGCGGCCGGGTTCGGCTTCGGGATCTTCGAGTTCTGACGTATTCGATTTCTGACGTATGCGAGTTCTGGCGTGGACGTCAGTGGGGGCCGGCCACGGGGACGGCCCCCACTGACGCGTCTCTCTCAGCCCTTGCGGACCGTGAACTCTTCGCGCCGCACACGCAGCACCGTTCGCCCGCCCTCGGTCGACACCTTGGCGCCCACGCACTGTGCCGGGCCGTCGACGGCGACCACGGCCTCGGCGCCCAGCGCGCGGAACGTGACCTGCCCGTCGCCGACACCCGTGATCTCGGCGGTGGCGTAGGCGAGGCGCAGGCCGCCCGCCGTCACCCCCAGCGGCAGGATCGCCGCGCTGCGGCCGGGGATGTGGAGGCGTTCGCCACCGAAGAGGGCCTTGCCCTTCTCGGTGACGGCGACGTCCTCCGCGTACCCGGAGGTGACGTTGAAGGTGTGCAGCAGGCGGCCGCCGTCGGCGTCGCGCGTGGTGAGCAGGAAGACGCCGGGGCGGGTGGCGGAGTGCCGCACGGCGGGTGTCGCGCCGAGTTCGCGGAAGGCGCCCAGCCAGAAGTCGAGGTCGCAGCGGTAGTCCGTGGCGACGACGACGGCCCGCCCCTTGCCGACGGGGATGTCGAAGCCGCAGCCCTTGCCGGTGGTGAGTTCGCGCAGGATCGTCGCGCCCCGGCTCGCCGTGCTCAACTGCGCTTTGCCCACGCGGATTTCGGCGATGCCCTCGGCCCAGCCGTGCGCGGACACGGACAGCCAGAACCGGTCGGCGTCGGTCATGGTCCTCTCGGGCCTCAGGCCGAGCGCGTCCTGGAGGACCGTGCAGGTGATGCCCGCCATGTCCTTGCCGGGCACCTTCCCGGACAGGACCAGCCTGCCGCCCGCCTCCAGGTAGCGCACCAGCCGCTTCTGCAGTGGGGCCGCGAGGTACTCGCCGGTGGCGAGCGCGAGCACCGGCACGTCCTTCGGGTCGACGTCCCCCGCTTGCAGGTTGATGCTTCGGTAGCGGAAGCCTCCGAGGAGCATGGCGCGGGTCAGGGCGCCGCCGGGACCGTATCCGCGGGTGCCCTGCACATCGGCGAGGACCGCGTCGGCCTTGTCCCGCCCGGGCGGGTGGTACTCGGTCAGGTAGTGGTCGGGTACGAAGGCCAGTGCCACGTCGTCGTACTCGGGTCGGGCCGTCGCGAGGAGCGGGGCGAGCGCGCGGACCGAGCGGGCGCTGCGGCGGGTCGGCTCGAAGCTGACGCCGCGCCGGCCCTCGGGGTCGACGGGCGCGGCGAAGCCGTGGCGTTCGCCGGTGATGCCGATGCGGTCGTTGCCGTCGCCCGTCGGCCGTTCGAGCTTGGGGTTGAATCCGCCTGCGAACAAGTAGTAGTTGAGCATCTTGTTGCCCTGGGCGAGGCAGAGGCGGGTCTTGAGCCAGGTGCTCTCGGCGTCGCTCTGGTCCGACAGGGTGTTGCCGTAGTCGGCGTGTCCGGCGTCGAACTCCAGAGCAGACAGGGGCTGTTCGTCGTCGCCGACCGCGTCCATGAAGGCGTTGATCAGGTACAGGTCGGTGACGTTGTGGACGTCGAGGTCGCCGAGGTAGAAGTCGGCGCCGGCGATCATTCCGGGCCTACCCGCGTAGGTCTTCATGAGCTGGCTGATACCGATGGGGAAGTTCTCCGCGGTGCCGCCGCCGGTGCCGTGGATGTTGATGCGGAAGGGGATGCCGGAGACGCCGCCGTCGTGCGCGTAGCGCTTCAACTCGTCGACGTAGCGGGCGAATCGGCCGCGCATCAACGTGCCGAGGTCGTGCATGAGCGCGGCGGAGTACGCGTCCTTGGGGGCGCGGATCGCCTTGTCGCGCTCGTCGGCGGACGCGCCCGCGAAGGGGTAGCGGCCCTTGAGACCGTCGCCGTATGTCGTGTCGAGCCAGTCGTTGAAGTCGGCCAGGAGGCCCGGGGTGAGGTTCGGGCCGTTGCTGACCCACGCCAACATGCCGATCTCGTTGTCGAGTTGGCAGGCGATGACGCCCGGCCGCCCCTTTCGGTGCAGGCGCTTGGCGAGCACCGGCATGACGGCCGCGTACCAGCGCTCGACCTCTTTGAGGTAGCCCGGGGCGAGGTAGTCGAGGGCGGCGGTGGTGGCCTCGGCGCCGTCCCAGCCGGTGCCGACGATCTCGGGATGTTCCTTGCCGACACGGAGCGGCACGCCCTCGCCCTTGAGTTCGGCCATGGTGAAGGGGCCCGGCCGGGCGATGACCTTGAAGCCGTTGTCGCGGCACAGGTCGAGGAAGGCGCCGAGGTCGCGTTCGGGACGGGTACGTCCGGTGACATCAAGGCTGCCCTCGCCGGTCTCGTGCCACATCCAGGGGATGTACGTGGCGATGGTGTCGAGCCCGGCCTCCTTCGCGCGGTCCAGGCGGGACTGCCAGTCCGCGCGCTTCAGCCGGAAGTAGTGGATCTCGCCGGCCATCACCACGGTGGGCTCGCCGTCGATCCACAACTGCTTGTCGCGGAAGGTGACATCGGCCTCGATGCGAGTGCCGGTGTCGGGCTCGGCGGCGGCGGCTTCGGTGGCGGTGCCGGCGCCTGCCGCGAAGCCGGCCGACGCGGCGGTGAGACCGGCGAGCACGGTGCGGCGGCGGGTGCCGGTGGTCGCCGTGGGCGGGGCAGGGTGCATGAACGCTCCGGTGCGGGGAGGAGGGGCGGTGCCCGTCACAGATGCTCGGGCACATCCAGGTAGTGCAGTTGAAGCTGCGTGAGCTGCTCGGTCAGTTCCTCGACGAGGTCCGCGTACGCCGGGTCGTCGTAGCGGTTGTGCAGTTCGTCCGGGTCACGGGTGAGGTCGAACAGCTCCCACTCGGGTGTCCTGCGCTCCTCCTTCGCGCCGACCTGGCCCGAGCCGTGGCCGGGGTAGTGGATCAGCTTGTGGGTGTGGGTGCGGATGCCGTAGCTGGCCTGGACGTTGTGGCAGACGTCGAGGTGCTCGAAGTAGCGGTAGTAGACGGCCTGCCGCCAGTCGTCCGGGTGCTCGCCGCGCAGCAGCGGGAGCAGGCTGCGGCCCTGCATGCGCGGATGGGCCTCCGCGCCCGCGAGGTCGAGGATCGTCTGCGCGTAGTCGACGTTCACGACCAGCTCGTCGCAGGTCGATCCCTCGGGCACCACACCCGGCCAGCGCACCACGAGCGGGATCCGCAGCGACGGGTCGTACATGAACCGCTTGTCGAACCAGCCGTGTTCACCGAGGTAGAAGCCGTGGTCGGAGGTGTAGACGACGGCGGTGTCGGCGGCGTCGCCGGTCACGTCGAGGTGGTGCAGGACGCGGCCCACGTTCTCGTCTAGCGCGGCGATGACCCGCAGGTACTCCTTGATGTAGCGCTGGTAGCGCCACTCCCGCTCCTCGCGCTCCGAAAGACCTTCGGGGACCGGCGCCTTGAGGTCACTGTCCTGAAGATCGCTCATGCGCATCTCGGCCTCGACGGCGGCCCTGGAGCGGTGGCTGTAGTCGTCGTGGAGTGTCGCGGGCGCCGGGATGTCCTGGTGCTCGTACAGGTGGCGGTGGCGCTGTGCCGGTTCGAACGGGCGGTGCGGCGCCTTGTGCTGGATGAGCAGGGCGAACGGCTTGTCGGGGTCGCGCCCGTCGAGCCAGTTCAGCGCCAGGTCCGTGATGATGTCGGTGACGTAGCCGGTGTACTGGTTCTCGCCGTCGCGGGTGACGAACGTCGGGTCGTGGTAGACGCCGTGCTCCGGCAGGATCTCCCAGTGGTCGAAGCCGACCGGGTCGCTCTGCGGGCCGTGGCCGAGGTGCCACTTGCCGATGATGGCCGTCTGGTAGCCGGCGGCCTGGAGCAGCGCCGGGAAGGACGGCTGCGCGGAGTCGAACTTCTGGCCGTCCTGCTCCAGCGTCGTCATGCCGTTGATGTGGCTGTACGTGCCGGTGAGCAGGCTCGCGCGGGCCGGGGAGCAGATCGAGTTGGTGCAGAAGGCGTTGTCGAACCGCATGCCCTCGGCGGCGAGCCGGTCCACGGCCGGGGTGGTGTTGATGACGCTGCCGTACGCGCCGATGGCCGGGACCGCGTGGTCGTCGGTCATGAAGAGGACGAGGTTGGGGCGGCGGCTTCCGGGAGGCGTGGTCCCGGCCCTTGCCCGCCGCGTCACTTGAGGCCCGCCGTGGCGATGCCCTGCGTGAAGAAGCGCTGGAGCAGCACGAAGACGAGCAGCACCGGCAGAACGACCAGGAAGGCGCCCGCCATCAGCACGCCGTTGGAGCCGTCCGCCTGCGTCGGGTCGGTGGCGAACGTGGCGAGGGCAACCGGCAGCGTGTACTTGGACGGGTCGTTGGTGACGACGAGCGGCCACAGGAAGTTGTTCCACGACCCCAGGAACGTAAAGATCGTCAGGGTCGCCAGGGCGGGCTTGACCAGCGGAAGCACGATGCGCCAGAAGATGTACCACTCGCGGGCGCCGTCCATCCGGGCCGCTTCGAGGAGTTCGTCGGGCACGGCCTGGATGAACTGGCGCATCAGGAAGACACCGAAGGCGCCGGCCGCGAACGGCAGGATCAGCGCGGCATAGCTGTCGACCAGATCCATCCCGCTCATCATGACGAACTTCGGCAGCAGCATGAGGTTGTCCGGCACCATCAGCGCGCCGAGCACCATCGCGAACACCGGCCGCTTGCCCATGAAGTTCAGCTTGGCGAGCGCGTAGCCGAGCATCGAGCAGAACAGCAGGTTGCAGGCGGTGACGAAGACGGCGACAAAAGCCGAGTTGAAGAACGCCTGGCCGACGTCCATCAGGTCCGCCAGCTTGCCGAAGTTGGCGAGCGTCCACTCGGTGGGGATCCACACGGGCGGGCTCGCGCCCAGCTCGCGCGGGGTCTTGAAGGAGGACAGCGCCATCCACAGGAACGGCGCGACCATCACGAGCAGGCCGACGCTCAGGAGCACGTACACGGAGGTGCGCGACAGGCGCGACCTGCCGCCGCGGCTCCGGACGTCGGTCGTGGTGGCGCTCATGAGGTCTTGTCCTTCAGCAGGCGGAGCTGGAGCGAGGTGACCGCGAGGACGATCACGAACAGGACGTACGCCATGGCGCTGGCGTAGCCCATGTGGAAGAAGTCGAAGCCCTCGCGGTACATGTCGAGGGACAGCGTCATGGTGGCCTCGTTGGGGCCGCCCTGTGTCATCACGAACGGCTCCTCGAAGACGTTGAGGAAGCCGATGGTGGTCATCACGGCGACGTACAGCATCGTCGGCCGCAGCAGCGGCACCGTGATCTTGCGGAGCTCCTGGAAGGGGCCCGCGCCGTCGATGCGGGCGGCCTCCCGCACCTCGGTCGGGATGGCCTGGAGGCCCGCGAGGAACAGCACCATGGCCGTGCCCATGTTGCGCCAGACCGCCATCACGATCAGGGACGGCATCGCGAGCGTCTCGGACGCGAGGAAGTCCGGGGTGGAGAAGCCGAGTTGGTGGCCGATGCCGGCGATCAGGCCCTCGCTGGGGTCGAGGACGAAGCGCCAGATGACGGCGACCGCGACGATGGCCGTGACCACCGGGGCGTAGAAGCCGACGCGGAAGAAGGTGCGGAAGCGGTCGATGCCCGAGTTGAGGAGGACGGCCGTGACGAGGCCCGAGCCGATGGTGAGCGGCACGCCGAGGACCACGAAGTACAGGGTGTTGAGCAGGGCGCGGACGAACTTGTCGTCCTGGAACAGCTGCGTGTAGTTGTCCAGGCCGACGAACTGTGCGGACAGCGGGTCGGTGACGTTGCGCAGGCCGAAGTCGGTGAAGCTCATCACGAGCGTGGCGACGATCGGGAACGCCATGAAGGTGAGGAACACGGCCAGGAACGGCGTGGAGAACAGCCAGCCGGCGAGATTGTGGCGCGCGAGCCGGTCCTTGCGCAGACCCTTGCCGCCCGGGCGGGGCGGGACGTCGTCGGTACGTCCCGCCCCTTCCGGGTCCTTGCGCACGCGGCCTTCGGCGCCGGTGGCCGCGGTGGTGGAGCTCATGACGTCAGCCCACCAGTCCCTCGGTGGACTTCTGGAGCTGCTTCGCGATGGCGCTCGCGTCGGCGCCGCGGGCGATCTTCTCCAGGGAGGTCTCGATCTGCACGGCGAACTCGTTCCACTTCTCCACCGGCGGGACGGCCTTGGCCGAGCCGAGCGCCTTCTCGAAGACGGGCAGCGAGGCGTCGCCGTTCTTCATCGCGGGCTGGTCCCAGGCGGCCTTCGCGGCGGGCAGCGTCTTGTCCACCTCGTACCAGTGGGCCTGCACCTTGGGCGTGGCCAGGTACTTGGTGAACTCCTCTGCGGCCGCCTTGTGCGCGCTGTCCTTGAAGGTGACCAGGGAGGAGCCGCCGACCCAGGAGGTGGACGACGTGTCGCCGGGCACGGGCGCGACGGCCCACTTGCCCTTCAGCTCCGGGTGCTGGTCGTTGATGTTCTGCACCATCCAGGGGCCGGACTGGAACATCGGCCGCTTGCCGTTGGAGAAGTCCTTGGCCGCGTCCTCGCCGGGCGTGAAGTTCTTCTTGGCGAGCCCCTTGTCGAAGTAACTCCCCCACGCCTTGAAGGCCTTGACGGCCTCCGGCGAGTCGAGCGCGGGCTTGCCGTCCTTCCCTATGAGCTCACCGCCCGTCGAGTACAGGTACTGGAGCCAGCCCTGCCAGGCGCCGGTGCTGCCGGGCTGCAACTGGGTGCCGTACTCCGCACCGTGCTTCTTGTACGCGGTGGCGAGCGCCTGTTGGTCGGCCCAGGTGGTCGGGGCCTTGGTGACACCGGCCTTCTTGGCGAGGTCGGTGCGGTAGTAGAGCGCGCGCACGTCGGAGTACCAGGGGACGCCGTAGGCCGTGCCGTCCTTGACGTTGCTGTCCCAGGTCGCGGGGAAGAAGTCGGAGCGCTTGAAGGCCTTGGTGTCGACGGGTTCGAGGGCGTCGAGGGCGATGAACTCACCCATCATCGTCGAGCCCATCTGCGCCATGTCCGGGAGCTTCTTGCCCGCCAGGGAGGACACCAGCTTCTGGTGCACGACGTCCCAGCCGACCGGCGTGATCTTCACCTTGATGTTGGGGTGTTCCTTGGTGAACTCCTCGGCCACGGGCTTGAGTCGCGCGCCCTCCTCCCCCATGGCCCACACGGTCAGCGTCTGCTTGGCGTCGGCCGCGACCTCCTCGCCACCTCCGCTTCCGCACCCGGTCAGGGCGATGGCCGACACGAGGGTCAGGGCCAGACCGGTGGACAGGGTGGTGCGTGACATGGCTCCTCCTAGACGCGCAATACGCGCTTGTGCTCGGGCTGGGGCGAGCAAGCGGCAACAGCCGTTGTATGCGCTGCCTGTATGCGCTTACACAACGATGCAGGCACGACCCTGACGCACGGTTTGGGTCAGCTCAAGAGCCACAGAGGTAACGCTTGGGTAAACCTGCTGAACTGAAGGTGCGGGACGGGGAGTCGGAGGGGTGGGTCGCGGATCACCGAAAACCGGGTGCCCGGCACGCACCGCCGACGCCACACTGCCCTCATGGATCACGTGAAGGCCGCAGAGCAACTGGTACGCAGCCGCTTCCCCGACGCCCGCGCCGCTTTCCTCGCGGGCAGCGTGCTGACCGAACGCCGCACGCCGCGCTCCGACTTGGACATCGTGGTCCTGCTGTCAGGACCGCCCGCGCCCTACCGGGAGAGCCTCCACTACGAGGGGTGGCCCGCGGAACTGTTCGTACAGACCGAGGCGGACTGGTACCGCTTCGTCGAGCGCGAGACCGCGGCGCGCCGCTCCCCGCTCCTCGCCATGTGCGCCGAAGGTCTGCTCTTGTCCGACGCGGACGGGATCGGCGCGGAGCTGCGGGCGGAGGCCGGGCGGCGGTGGGCCGCAGGTCCCCCTCCCGCCTCCGAGGCCGAGCTGGAGGAACTGCGGTACGCCGTCACCGACACCCTCGACGACCTGGACGGCTGCACCGAGCCCCTGGAACACACCTATCTGGTCGGACACTTGCTGCGCCGCGCCACGGAACTGGCGCTGCTCGCGGGCGGCCACTGGCTCGGCACCGGCAAGTGGCTGTCGCGGCGGCTCGCGGACGCGGACGCGGAGTTGCACCACCGTCTGGCGAGCAGCGCGACGGCGGCCTTGTCCGGCCCCGATGACGACGATGCCGTGCGGCGCTTCACCGATGTGGCGCGCGAGATCCTGGAGTCGGCGGGTGGGGCGTTCTGGGCCGGGTTCCGCCGCGGCTGAGGCCCGGGGCCTGAGGTCCGGGGCTTGAGGTGACCCCGCCCCGGACCTGCGGAGCCCCAGCCTTGCTCCACCCCGCTCCCCCACCTATGGTGAATGCGCTTTCATCCGTCGGAGGGCCGGTCACGCCCCCGCAGCAGACTCGGGGGCCGCCCAGATGACCACCACCCCCACGGTGTACGACGTCGCCGAACGCTCCGGTGTCTCGATCGCCACCGTGTCGCGGGTCTACCGCAACCCCGACTCCGTGCGCGCGCAGACCCGCGAGAAGGTGCTCGCCGCAGCCCGCGAGCTCGGCTACGTCCCGAGTGGCAACGCCCGAGGCCTGGCGAGCCGTTCGACCGGCGTGCTCGGCCTGTGCTTTCCCGACTACTCGGATCCGGACGCCGAGTCGGAGGCGGAGGCCGGGGTCGGCGACGAGCCGGACGACAACGCCGCGATGCTCTACTCCGACCAGATCATCCGCGGCATGGAGCGGGCCGCGCGCCGGCACGGCTACGCGCTGCTGATCGCGGCGTCGCTGAAGAGCGGCCCCGAAACCCTGGTCGCGAAGGTGGCGGGGCGTGTCGACGGTTTCGCGGTGCTCGCCCGCACCGTTCCGACGGAGGAGCTGGAGGTCATATCGCGCCGGCAGCCCGTCGTGATGCTGGCAGGCCCGCGCGAACCCGGCGAGCAGGACCGCCCGGTGCGGCTCGACCACATCCAGGTCGCCAACGCCGACGGCCAGCGCGAGTTGACCCGCCACCTCATCGAGGACCACGGCCTGCGCCGCCTGGCCTACGTGGGCTCGGCGGAGGACTCCCCGGACGTGGAGGCCCGTTTCCGCGGCTACACCGAGGCCTGCCGCGCCGCCGGCATCGACGTGGCCGACGCACCCGATGTACGTGTCGGCATGATGACGCAGGCGGAGGGCGCACGCGCCGCGGACACCCTGCTCGACCGCTCCGGCGAGCACCCCGAGGCCCTGCTCTTCGCCAACGACCAGATGGCGGTCGGCGCCCTGCACACGCTGGAGCGGCGCGGTCTGCGCGTGCCGCAGGACGTGACGGTCACCGGCTTCGACGGCATCCCGCTCAGCCGCATGGTGCGCCCCGCGCTCACCACGGTCCGTCAGCCGATGCGCCGCATGGGCGAGGAGGCGGTGGAGCTGCTGGTGCGGCGCCTCGGCGGGCAGGGGGACAAGGAACCCGAGTCGCTGACGCTGCCGGTCTCGGTGGTGCGCAGGGCGAGTTGCGGCTGCTGAGGCCCGGCCCCTTTCGCTGGACGGCTGGATAGGCTGAGCCCCCGTCCACGCCTCCTGGGGGAGCAAATGGCCAGTAGATTCACCGAGTTGGTCGTCGACTGCCACGATCCGGAGCGGCTCGCCGCCTTCTGGTGCGAGGTCCTCGACTTCAAGGTGCTCGAACGGAGCGAGGACAAGGTCGAGATCGGTTCCTGGGAGCCGACCGTCGAGGAGGTCCGGGCCCGCCAGATGCCGCCCACCCTGGTGTTCATCCGCGTACCCGAGGGCAAGAGCGTGAAGAACCGGCTCCACCTGGACGTCAGCCCGATCGACCGCGGCACCGACGACGAGGCGACCAGGCTGCTCGCCCTCGGCGCCACCAGGGTCGACGTGGGCCAGGGCCCCGGCCGCACCTGGGTGGTCATGGCCGACCCCGAGGGCAACGAGTTCGACGTTCTGCGCACGCTGGCACCGTCCGACTAGCCACAGCGCCCACTACACACCGCGCACCCCGCCCTCACCGCCATCCCCATATCGGTCATACTCGATGAAACATGCACAACGTCTCAGATCGAGGAGTCCGTCATCACCATCACAGGACCCGCGCCCCGAGCAGCCGTTGACCGAGCCTCCGGCCCCTCCCGGGTGTGGCACGGCGTGTTGGCCGTCGTCGTCGCGGCGGCGCTCGTCGCGCAGTTGGTGCTCGTGTTCAGCGGTGGATCCTCCGCCGGGGCCGGGGACACGACTGGGGACGAGGCCGGCACGTGGACCCGGCTGGTGCGCATGCTCAGCTACTTCACCATCCAGAGCAACATCCTCGTCCTGGCCAGCGCCGTCATCCTGGTGCTGCGCCCGGGCCGGGACGGGGCCGGGTGGCGCGTGCTGCGGCTCGACGCGCTGCTCGGCATCACGATCACCGGCCTGGTGTTCGCGATCGTCCTCGCGCCGCAGATCCACGTCGAGGGTGTCTCCCTGTGGATCACGGTGGGACTGCACTACGTCGCGCCGCCGATGACGCTCGTCGGCTGGCTGCTGTTCGGGCCGCGCGGGCGGATCGACGGCGTGACCGTGGGGTTGGCCTTCGTGTGGCCCGCGCTGTGGATCGCGTACACGCTCGTGCACGGCGCGGTCACGGACTGGTACCCGTATCCGTTCCTCGACGTGCACGCCCGCGGCTACGGCCTCGCGCTGCGGAACATCGTCGGGGTGCTCGTGGTCGCGGGCCTGCTGGCCGGCTTGTTCGCGTGGATCGACCGGCGTCTCGGCCGCCGGGTCAAGCGGCCGCTGCCACTTCCCGATCACTTCTGACGCGGCAGCGCACCACTGTGCGCTCCGAGTCGGCGCCGTTGGCGTTCAGGGCCAAGACCTTGACGACGTGTTCGCCGTGGGCCATCGGGGTGCGGGGCGTCCAGGACCAGGCCCCGTCCTCCGCGACCTGCGCCCTGCCCAGGAAGCGGGCGTTCTCCCAGAGTTGGACCTGCGCGGCGCCGGCCGCGACCCCCGCGAAGCGCACCGGTTCGTGGCCCGCCTCGGGCGTCGTGACGCGCGGGGCGTCCACCCAGGTGCCGGGCGCGGCCGTGGCCCTGAGGTGGTCGTCGAGGGCGGGGCGGCTCGTGTCGGGGTCCTCGTAGCCGTTGCGCGCGAAGCCGATGCGGGGCGCGATGCCGTCGATCAGGAGGTTGACCAGGGCCATGACGACCGGGACGTTGCGCCGTGCCACGCGGTCGTGGGCGGGGGCGTGCGGGGAGTCGGTCAGGATGAAGTTGAAGTTGTCGTAGTCGGCGAACAGGGTCAGGTGCGGCTCGATCTCCGTCCTGTACTGGGGGTCGCCGACCGCGGAGACCAGGTAGATGTTGGCGTCGCGGTGCGCGCTCTCCCGCACCAGCGACGGCAGCGCCTCGTCGAGGGCGCGCACCTCGGCGTTGGTCACGTCCCGGCTCAGCATGTAGGCGGCGGTACGCGGGTGGAGTCTCTCGACGTAGGAGCCGATCCTGAACTGCGGCACGACCGACACGATGTTGCGGTAGCCGTACTTGAGGCCGAAGTGCAGGGCCGCGCTGCCGCCCTTCGACGTGCCAAGCAGGACGCAGTCCTCGCGGGTCAGGTCGAGTGCGTCGACGAAGCGGTCGATGGTCGCGGCGACGGCGTCCTCGATGCCGAAGTCCCCCTCCTTGCACAGGTAGTAACTGTTGTGGCCGTCGAAGCTGTCGCGGATCCACAGGACGTTGGCGCGCAGAGTGTCCAGGACGCCGGTGGACCAGCCGTACTCGTCGGGCGCGTCGAAGTTGGCGAAGACGACGACCAGGCGACGGTTGCCGCCCCGGGCGTGGAAGAAGCGGTAGTCGACGGGGACCGGTCCGGCCGTGTCGGTGCCGGTGAACATGCGGCGGCCGTGGGCCGTGGAGGTGCGGGACATGCGGGAGTCGTTCCTCTGCTCGTTGGTGGGGTCAGGCCGCGCGACGGAAGCGGCTGCGGGAGGGCAGGGCGGGGAGTTTCGGCACGCCGAGCATCCGGTCGACGACACGGGCCGAGGCCGAGCCGTCCTCCAGGTCGCAGTACCGCTCCGTGAAGTGGCGGTACTTGAGGGCGTACGTGCGGCTCAGGGAGTCGATGTCCCTTACGGCGTCGATGAGTTGGCGTGAGGTGTGCAGGAGCGGGCCCGGCGCGGACGCCTCGAAGTCGAAGTAGAAGCCGCGCAGCGTGTCGCGGTAGTGGTCGAGGTCGTACGTGAAGAAGAGCATCGGCCGGCCAGTGTTGGCGAAGTCGAACATCAGGGACGAGTAGTCGGTGACCAGGACGTCCGTGACGAGCATGAGGTCGGCCATGTCGTTGTACGTGGAGACGTCGAAGACGAATCCGTCGCCCGCGCCCGGCACCGGGTCCACGACATTGGGGTGGCGGCGCACCAACAGGACGTGGTCGTCGCCGAGTCGGGCCCGCGCGTCGTCGAGGTCGATGCGGAAGTCGAGCGTGTACTTGCCCGCCGCGTGGTACTGGTCGTCGCGCCAGGTCGGCGCGTACAGGACGACCTTCTTGCCCTCGGGCAGGCCGATCCGCTCGCGGACGAGCGCGGCGCGTCGGGCCTGCTCCTGTTCCGTGTGGTGGTGCACGTCGTTGCGGGGGTACCCGGTCTCCAGCATTTCGCCCTCGAAGCCGAAGGCGCGGCGCAGGATCGGGGTGCTGAAGGAGTTCGGCGAGACGAGCATGTCCCACTGGCCGACCTCGGTGGCCAGGCGGTCCAGGTAGCCCTGGTCGGAGAAGTGCACCGACTCGATGTCGTGGCCGATCTTCTTCAGCGGGGTGCCGTGCCAGGTCTGGACGACGGTCTGTCCTTCGCGGCGCCGGAACCAGGCCGGAAAGTGGTTGTTGTAGACGAGGTACCGGGAGCGGGCCAGGGCCTCGTACCACTCGGGCGACCACATGCGGACGGCGCGGGCATGCTCCGGAACCTCGACCTGGTCGTCGCGGACGACCCAGAGCAGCTCCAACTCCGTTCCCCGGCATACCAGTTCGTCGAAGACGGCGCGCGGGCTGTCGGCGATCTGCGTACCGCGAAAGCTGTCGAAGAGGACCGCGGGGCGCACCGGGCGCTTGCGGCAGTGCGGGTAGTGGCGGGTGCGCAACTGGCGCTGTGCGTACGGTCCGCGCGCGGCGGCCGGGATGCCGGAGTGCGAGCGCAGCGTGAACCGGTCGTGCTGCTGGGCCTGCACCTCGAAGCGGCGCCCGGCCAGGGTCCGTTCGCTGGGCAGTCCGGCGACGAGGTCGCGGCGGGCCTTGAGCACGAGGTCGCGGGCGCGGCCCGGCACGCGGAACGCGAAGTCCCAGCGGCCCGCCGCGAGCGGCACCGCTCCATTCAGCCCTTCGACGCGCGAAGGGTCGAGCGCGAACCGGAAGCGACCGGCCAGACACTCCACGGGGAAGTCCCGCTCCTCGCCCTTGGCACGGGAGCGCACGACGAGGCGCAGGTCAGCCCGCTCCTCGGCCGACAGGTGCTCCTGGCCGGGGAAGGCGCCCTCGACGGTCAGGCGGCCGTCGTCGACCCAGGCGCAGCGGTCGGCGACCGGGAGTTCGTCGCGGACGAAGAACACCAGGTAGCCGGGGGCGTTGCGCAGGACGACGACCTCGCGGTCCGCCGCCACCCGGTCGGGCAGCGGGTGGGCGCCGTCGGCGGTGTCGGGGGCGACGACCGGGTACAGCGGGCGCTTGCGGCCGGGTATGTGCAGCGAGGTCTTCCAGCCGTTGCTGCCCATGCGCCACGCCTCGGGGGTGTCCGCGCCGCCCGCAGGAGCGAGTGCGTGCAGCGGGATCCGGGTGCGGAACGTGCACCAGCCCTCGCCGCCGTCCTTGAAGTCGACCGGCGCGTCGTGCTCGGCGGCCCCCGTGAGCGCGCGGACCCGCAGCGTGGCGGCCGGCGGTGTCTCGGGCGCGAGGAGCACACCGCGCAGCTCCAGGTGCTCGCCGCTGACGCGGTGGCCGGTGATGCGGGCGCGGACGATCTCCACGCGGAGCTTGAGCGCGCCGTTGACGAAGAGTGGGACGACGCGGACGTTCTTGTCGACGTAGAAGTCCCGCGGGTGGGAGGCGCTGCCCGCGTCACCGGCGATGAGCGACTTGTACCGGAACAGACCACGGCTGAACGCGCCGACCGCGACGTCCCAAGTGCCCTCCACCCACCGGCCCTTGTGCTTGAGGCGCTCGGGGTCGATGGTGGCCTCGAATCCTGACCAGTCGTAGGAGTAGCGCTGCTGGCCCGAGTGCTCGGTGGCCTCCGGCGCGTAGGTGGTGCGCGCGGGCAGCGCGAGGAACCGGCCCTGCTTCTTCTGCCGCAGCGCGACCGCCTTGAGCGAGTGGCGGCGCCGGCTGACATCGAGGTTGCGGATGTAGGCGCGGCCGGCGATCCGCAGCTTGCCGCCCTCCCATTCCGCGCTGACCAGCGAGCCCCGCAGGGTGAACTCGGGGCCCAGGCGGTAGGCGCTCTTGGGCACGCCGGTGCCGCGGTCGCCCAGGTGCGGGTAGGCGAGGTGGCGGCGGAGCCGGCGGCGGACGGGCAGCGAGCCGCGGTTGCCTCGCTCGAATTCGAGAACGGCCAGCAGCTCGTCCAGCTTGCCCGCGCACACCAGGCTCCACTTCACGCGGTCGACGGCGCCCAGCTCCGCGACGATGCCCTCGGCCGCTTCGTCGACGAACGCGGCCGCGTGCCGCATGAAGTAGGCGCGGGTCTCGTCGTCGGCGTCCGCCAGCACGTTGAGGTGGATCATGAGGTCGGACTCGAGGCAGGACCGGTCGTAGCGCCGCTTGTGCTCGACGTACTCCTCGGTCTCCCGCGCCCGCTCGGCGAGATAGCGGCTCACCGAGCCGACGGCGGTGATGCGGTCGCGGACGTTGCCCAGGGCGTGGTTGGTCTGCGTGATCGACGGGACGGCGCCCCGGTCCCTGCGCCGCCAGTGGTAGACGGGCGTACCGACGACGTCGACGTGCTCGGCGCTGTAGTGGGCGACGAGGTTGACCCACACGTCCTCGTACAGGATGCCCTCGGGGTACGTGATGCCGGTGCGGTCCCAGAAGGAGCGGCGGAACACCTTGTTCCACACGGTGCGGTCGAAGATCAGGCCGTGCTGCCGGGTGATGTGGGTGCGGCGCCGGTCCCGGGCCAGGTGCTTGTGGTGCAGGGTGGAGGGCCAGGACGTGCGGGAGTTCATCATGCGGACGTTGCCGGAGACGAAGTCGGAGCCGCTCTTCGTGAGCGTGCCGATCAGCAGTTCGTACGCGTAGTCCGGGATGACGTCGTCGCCGTCCACGAAGGCGAGGAACTCGGCGTCCGGGTGGATGGCCCGCAGACCGGTGTTCCGAGCGTGGCCGGGGCCGTGCGCCTCCTGCCGGACGAGGCGGAAGCGCGGGTCGGCGGCGCAGTGCCGGGCGGCGAGCTCGCCGGAGCCGTCGGTCGAGCCGTCGTCGACGAGGACGACCTCGAAGTCAGTGAAGGTCTGGAGCGAGATCGAGCGCAGACACTCCTCGAGATAGGCGTCCACGTTCTGGAACGGTACGACGACGCTGAGTCGCGGCGCGGCCACGGGCATGATCCCTCCGGGTTCGACGGATGCCGGTCGCGGGCAGGAGCCGAAACTCCACGACCAGCCATTTCCATCAAAGCGGGGCAATCCGTGACCGCTGTGGGAGACGTCGGGGCGGAACCCGGGAGTCCTCCGGGAATCGGGATCCCGGGATCGGGGCCGGGGATCCGGATTCGCGGATCAGCGCCTCAGCGTGCCGGAATCTCGGCCCACACACAGTGCCCGCCCGCGAGCCTCCGGCTGCCCCACGCCCCGCCGGCGAGCCGGTCCACCAGCAGCAGACCGCGGCCCCGCTCGACCGAGTTGGCCCCGACAGGGGTACGCCGCAGGACCGCGGCGGGCAGGCCGGGGCCACGGTCGAGGACCTCGACGCACAGGGTGCGGCTCACGGTGAGGCGCAACTGGTAGGGGCCGCGGGCGTGTTGGCAGGCGTTGGCGACGAGTTCGCTGGCGACGACGACCGCCGCGTCGACGGCGCGCGGGTCGACGGCGTAGGCGCCGAGCGCCTGCCGCACGCGCTCGCGGGCCTGCGCGGCCGCGAGTTCGACGGACTGGTTCCAGGTCAGCAACGGGCGGGAGCGTTCCGCGTATTCGGGCAGCGGCTGCCGACCGTCCGCTGCGCTCTGCTCGCTCGAACCATTCGCGCGGTAGACGTACATGACGGTTCCTCCGGATCGGGACGTGGGGGTGGCACCCTTCCCATGACATTCGGCGCAGCCGTGAAAGCAGCTTGGAATACGGCGTGCGACCGCCGGGCGTTCAGTGGGAGTTCTCGGGGACCCGCCCCCGGCGCCGCGCGGAACCGGGCACAACGGTGCGGGTCAGGCCTCGCGCTCGGGGTCGAACACGTAGCCGTAGCCGCGTTTCGTGTGGATCGCGGGCGGGCCCAGCGGGTCGAGCTTGCGGCGCAGATACCGGATGTAGGTGTCGACGGCGTCCCTGCCCTGGTGGTGCGGGCCCCACACCGCACCGAGGATCTGCTGCCGCGACAGCACCTGCCGGGGATGGGCCATGAGGAATTCGAGCAGCCCGTACTCGGTCGGGGTCATCTCCACGGGGGTTCCGGCACGGGTGACGGTGCGGGTTTCGGCGACCAGCACGATGTCTCCGACCCGTACGCCACCCGTGGGGCCTGGCTCCTCCGGCAGCGGCTCCGCCTCCGGCGCGGCGGCCTCGCGCTCCCAGACGCAGCGCCGGATCAGCGCCCTGATGCGCATCTGGATCTCGGTGGCGTCCGCGGGCAGGACGATGTACTCGTCCGCGCCCGCCGCGAACGCGGCCACGCGCCGGTTGGACTCGGTGTGCCGGGTGAGGAGCACGACGGGCACGGTGTCACCGCCGCCGCGCAGCTCCCGCACCGCGTCGATCGCGCTGCCGTCCGGCAGGTCGGTCACGCTGATCACCAGGTCGGGGGCGGCGTCCGCGGCCCGCTCGACGAGCTCGACGGCGGTCGTGGCCGTCACGGCGTCCAGGCTCAGGATTTCCTTGCACAGCGCGGCCGCCCGTTCGGCCGGGACGCTCTCCCCGCACCCCAGGAGGGCCTTCTGGAACTTTCCGTTATAGGCGGAATGCACGGATTGAGTCTATGCAGAACGCCGCGGACAAGCGGCCGGACCGGCGCGCGTCCGACCCCCGGACCACCCCCGCGCACCCCCTGTCATCACCGCCCCGCCGCGTGAAAGGATGCGCGGGCACAACTCCGACACAGCACCGCCGCAGGAGGCCCGCATGCGTAGGAGGACGGGCGGGCTGTTCACGACCGGTGACGGAACCGTGGTGATGCTCGCCGAACAGCGCCCCGGCGCCGACGGCCAGTGGCGGATCTCCGCCCGCACCCAGGCCGGCCGGCAGATCGCCGAGGTCCGGTTCCGGCTGTGCGAGGGCTGCGCGGTGGGGCGGATCCAGGCGATCTGGGTCGACGAGTCGTGGCGCCGCGAGGGGATAGGCCACGAGTTGCTGCGCGGCGCGATCGCCGTCGGTGACGGCTACCGCTGGACCACCACGCTGCAGTCGTCCATGGGCCGCCGCTTCTTCGTCGCCACCGGCGCCACGGAGGGTGTGGAGCTGCTGCACGGCCGGCCGCTGTGCTCGCACATGATGGGGCGGTGGGGCCGCGCCTGGGCGAGACGGGCGGCGGCCTGAACCGGTCGCCGTTCCTCGTGTCTCTGCTGCATGGACCGGTGCCCCTTGGGTACGCGGGGGCGCCACCCGTCATCCACCAGAGGCTTGATCATGGATTCGAACGCAACCCCGCAGAACGGCTCCTCCCCCGCGCAGCAGGCGCTCAGCGCCCTCAGCCTGAACACAGAGGACCAGGGCGCGCTCAACGCGCTCGCCGCGTGCGAGGTCCTCGTGCCCGTGCCCGACGAGGTGGGACCGGAACAGGACTCGGCCTCCCCCGCGCTGTCCCTGCCGGTCATCGAGCAGCCCGGCGGCGAGCAGTTGGTCCCGCTGTTCACGTCCGAGCTGCGCATGTCGGAACTGCTTCCGTTCATCTCGCGCTGCACGCCGGTGCCGCTGGGCGCACTCGCCGCGCGCTGGCCGACGGAGCTGTCGATGACGATCGACGCTGGTTCACCGGACGCCCTGACGCTCAACGGCGAGGGCGTACGGGAGTTGCTCGGCCACCGGACCTGAACCGGCCCCACCGGACCTGAGCCGGTCCCTCCCGTCCCACACCCCCACCGAGGTCAACTGACGACCACAGAGGAGGCTCCGTGCCCTTCCGTGACCGTACGCACGCCGGTGAAGAGCTCGCTCTACGGATGCTGGAGTGGGCCGACTCCAGCGATCTCGTCGACCCGGTCGTGCTCGCGCTGCCACGCGGCGGCGTCCCCGTGGCGGCGCCCGTCGCGCACGCACTGCACGCGCCCCTCGACGTCCTGGTCGCCCGCAAGATCGGCGTGCCGGGCCGCCGCGAGACCGCGATCGGCGCCGTCGTCGGCGAGGAACCGCCCCTGTTCGACCGGGTAGCCCTCGAACTCCTGGGCCTGAGCGAGGAAGGGCTCGGTTCCGATGTCGCGGCGGCGCGGGACGAACTGCGGCGCCGCGCCCACGCGTACCGCACCGACCACCCCGCGCCGCCGGTCGAGAACCGGACGGTGATCGTGGTCGACGACGGGCTCGCCACCGGCCTCACCGCCACCGCGGCCCTCATGTCGCTGCGCCGCCGGGGCGCGGACCGCCTCGTTCTCGCGGCGCCCGTCGGCAGCCCGCAGACCGTGGCCGACATGCGGGGGCACACGGGCGACGTGATCTGCCTCGAACAGCCGGCGGACTTCCGCGCCGTGAGCGAGGGCTACGAACGGTTCCCGCAGGTCTCGGACGCGGAGGTGATGGACGTACTGAACGCGTTCCACGCCCAGGAGGACCACCACGAGACGAGCGGCCGCGGCTGAACCGTATGCCGCGCCCCGTCACCACCCGGTGAGCACCAGATGGTTCACGAGCAGGGCGAGCGCCACCTGCGCGGCGAGCCACGGTCTCGCCCGGGGGAGGAACGCGCAGGCGGGGACGAGCCACATCGCGAAGGGCAGCCAGATGCGTTCGGTCTCCGCCTTGCTCATCCCGGACAGGTCGGCGACGAGCAGGGCGAGGAGCGCGGCCCCGGCAAGGAGCGCGAGCCGGGCCTGCCCGCCTCCCCTGTCGTCCGGCCGGACCAGCTGCCCGACCGTCCGCCGCAGCCCCGCCACCGCCGCTACACCGACGACCAGGACCGTGCACGCGAGATTGGCCCACACCCAGTAGCCGTACGGCCGGATGCCGCCGGCGCCCTGGTAGTAACGGGTCATCAGCAGGTGGTACGCCTCCCACCAGTTGAACCCGGCGAGCGTGAACACCACCGGCACGACCGCGAGCCCGGCGCAGAACAGCGCCGCCAGCGCCACCGGCCGCTCCCGCACTCTCCCCCGCCCGAGGAAGAGGACCACGAGCCCGATCACCGCGAACAGCGTGAGCCCGTACGAGAGGTAGCAGGTCAGGCCGAACAGCAGACCGGCCCCGGCCGCCCACCGGACCGAACGCCCGCTCACCGCGAGCGCGAGCAGCGCCACCGCCCACGCGGCGACGGCGGCGAAGTACGCGTCAGCCGAGGCGCCCATCCACACCGCGCCCGGCACGACGACCATGAACGGGGCGGCGCGGCGCGCCAGTTCCTCCCCGGCGAGCGCGCGCACGGCGACGAGCACGGCCACGCACGCCGTCGCTCCGACGACGATGCACCACAGGCCCGCCCATCCCCCGCCGCCGAGCCCGATGCGGTCGAGGAGGACGAAGGTAAGCGGGGCGGCGGGCGGGTGTCCGGCCGTGTGGGCGGGCCAGTGGTCCGGTGAGTCGATGAGGATGTGCCGGGTGTAGTCGCGCAGGGTGGCAGGGATGTCGTGGAAGCGGTCGATGACCTGCAGATACTCGTACTTGGTGGTCAGTCGCTTCGCGATGCCGCGGTGCCAGCCGTCGATCAGGGCGAGGGAGAGGATCCAGGCGGTGGCCGTGGCCCAGGCGGAGGCGAGCAGCGCGCGCCAGCGCAGCCGGGTCGCGAGGGCGGGCCCGTACGCGACGACGGCGGCGGCCACCGCGAGGGCGGCGGGTGTGCCGGGTCCGAGGTGCGGGAGCCACTTGCCGTACAGCGGGGGCGCGCCGACGTGCAGGGTGCCGTAGGTGTCCTCGATGTGGCGGCCGACGAGCGCGGCGGTCAGCACGAGGAGCAGCGCGGCCGCGGCGGCGTACAGGTCGCGGCGCGTGCCGCGCGGTTCGGTGCGGGGGTCCGTGCGAGGGTCGGTGCGGGGGTTCACACCGGAACGCTAGGCCGAGAGGCGTCCCGCACTGCGCCGACCGGCCCTGATGTCAGCGTTTCGTCATGAGTCGCGCACCCCGATGGTCGGTCCGTCCGGCCTACGGTCGAGACATGCCCGACTCCCCCGCATCGCCGTCCTTCTGGCGCAGTCCGCTGCGCGGCCCCTGGTTCACCTCCGTGCTGGGCCTCGTGCTGCTCGTCGGCATCACCGTGCTGTTCGTGACGGGCCTCGTCTCGTACGCGGCGTACAACCCGGGCCTGGCCCCGGTCAACGACAAGACCCCGGACAAGGGGATCCTCGGCTTCTACCTCTTCGCCTGGCCGACGGACCCGCGCTGGCTGTACCGGCTCACGCAGGGTGTGCATGTCACGCTCGGCGTCACGCTGATCCCCGTACTGCTGGCGAAGCTGTGGTCGGTGGTGCCGAAGCTGTTCGCGCTGCCGCCGGCCCGTTCGCTGACGCACGCGCTCGAACGTGTCTCGCTGTTGCTGCTGGTCGGCGGCGGGCTGTTCGAGTTCGTCACGGGGGTGCTGAACGTGCAGCTCGACTATCTCTTCCCCGGCTCGTTCTATCCGCTGCACTTCTACGGGGCGTGGGTGTTCTTCGCCGCGTTCGTGGCGCACGCGGTGCTGAAGGTTCCGGCGGCGGTGCGCAATGTGCGTCGTGCGCGCGAGGAGGGCGAGTTGGTGGCGCCGCGACCGGATCCGCCGACGGTGTCCCGGCGGGGCGCGCTGTGGTTCGTCGGCGGGGGCTCGCTGCTGTTGTTCGGTACGACGGCGGGGCAGAGCTTCGACGGTCCGCTGCGCCGCACCGCGCTGCTCGCCCCGCACGGCGGCGCGGATCCGGCCCAAGGTCCGAACGGCTTCCAGATCAACAAGACCGCCGCCTACGCGGGGATCGACCGGTCGGAGACGGCCGAGGAGGCGTGGCGGCTCGTCGTGGTCGGGCGTTCGGGCCGTACGGTCCGCCTCAGCCGCGCGGAGCTGGCCCAACTTCCCTTGCACAGCTCGGCGTTGCCCATCGCCTGCGTCGAGGGCTGGTCGACGTCCGACCAGTGGTGGCGCGGCGTACGGCTGCGGGATCTGGCGGCACTGGTGGGCCACGACTGCGATCCGCCGGACGTTCTCGTCGAGTCGCTGCAACGGCGCGGCGCGTTCCGGCACGCCGCGCTGCGCGCCAACCAGGTCGCCGATCCACGGTCGTTGCTCGCCCTGTACGTCAACGGGGAGGCGCTCTCCGCCGATCACGGCTACCCGGCGCGCGTGATCGTGCCCGCCGCGCCGGGCGTTCTCAATACCAAGTGGGTGGCTCGGCTCACCTTCGGAAAGGTGTGACCGCGATGTCGCTCTTGCGTCGCATCCATTTGAACAGCCCGCGCATCCCTTTGGGGAGTCCTCTTCAACTGCTTTTGCTGGCCTGCTCGTTCGCGCTCGCCGGGTATGCGGGGGTGCGGCTGCTCGCGGACGACTGGTTCGGGGTGGCGCTGTGGTTCGTGGGCGCCGCCCTCGTGCACGATCTCGTGCTGGTGCCGTTGTACGCGGGCGTGGACCGGCTGCTGGTGCGTGGGGCCGCGACGGCCGGGCGCCGGGAGCGGGTGGGGTACGTCCGGGTTCCGGCCGCGCTCTCGGCGCTGCTGCTGCTCGTCTGGTTCCCGCTGATCAGCGGGGCGCAGGAGGAGCGCTACCGGTCGGCGACCGGCCGCTCCGCAGATGTGTACCTCGGCCACTGGCTGCTGCTCACGGCGGCGCTGTTCGCGGGTTCGGCGCTGGTGCTCGCCGTGCGGGTGCGCAGCGCGGCGAAGCAGCGGCCGCCCACGGAC
This sequence comes from Streptomyces sp. UC4497, assembly GCF_054871485.1. Classification (NCBI taxonomy): domain Bacteria; kingdom Bacillati; phylum Actinomycetota; class Actinomycetes; order Kitasatosporales; family Streptomycetaceae; genus Streptomyces; species Streptomyces sp. UC4497. The sequence goes on from NZ_JBTYHB010000001.1 coordinate 358,761, forward strand.
CACTGATCGACGGGGCGCAGCCCCGCCCCGGCCGCGTATCGGAGCAGGGCGGGGGTGCCGAGTCGCGCCCACGGGAAGGGGTGGCCCCCGGCCTGCCCCGGTGAGTCGGTGACCTGCACACTCGCCCGCTCGTCGACGTCGACGGGCGCGGCTTCGGCTATCAACAGTCCACCGGGGACGAGGAGTTGGACGACGCGGGCGAGCAGGGCGGCCGGTTCGCCGCCGATGCCGATGTTGCCGTCCATCAGCAGCACGGTGTTCCAGCGGCCCTCGCCGGGCAGCGGTTCGAACACCGAGCGGCACAGCGCCTGGCCGCCGAGGCCACGACTGTGGGCGACGGCGGCGTCGCTGACGTCCACGCCGAGCGCGGTACGCCCCTGTCCGGCCAGCTCGGCGACGAGCCGTCCCGGGCCGCAGCCGACGTCGAGCACGGCGCCCTCGCAGCGTTGGAGCACCTGCCGGTCGACGGCGTCGGCCCGCGCACACCACCGTTCCACTTCGAGGGGCAGCAGCCAGCCGTCGGCCCGGCGCAGGAACAGCGGTCCGCGGCCGGTGCGCAGGGCGGCGGAGTACGGGTCGGCGCCGGCCCAGGGGGCGGCGGGTGGGGCGCTCACCGGTCGGCCCCGGCCGTACAGTGCGCCAGGCGCGCCGCGAACCGGCCGTGCGGCGCCTCGGCGGCCACGGCCGCGGCGTCCTCGGCGGTGTCGACGTCGCGCAGGGGCGGCAGGTCGCGCACCCGCAAGCCCGCCTCGCCGAGTCGGGCGCGCTGCGCGGCGCCGGTGTGCGCCGTGGACATGGGCACGCCGCGCAGCAGTGCAGGTTCGGGATCGGCCAGGCCGAGGGCCCAGAAGCCGCCGTCGAGCGCCGGGCCGAACCAGGCGTCGCAGTCGGCGAAGTCGACGGTGAGGAGTTCGGGCCGGACCTGCGGGGTGTCCATGCCGATGAGGAGCGCGGGCCCCGTGCATCCGGCGAAGGCGGCCGCGAGGCGTTCGTCGAGGCCGCCCGCGCACTGCGGCACGACCTCGAAGCCGGGCGGCAGCCAGGGACCGGGCGCGCCGTCGAGGACGAGGACGCGGCGGGCGGCCGGGGCCTGGGCGACGGCCTCCAGCGTGTCGGCGAGAGCGGCCTCGGCGAGCTCCGCCGCCTCCTGCGGCGTGAACGGCGGGGTGAGCCGGGTCTTGACCCGGCCGGGCCGCGGCTCCTTGGCGATGACCAGGAGGTCAGGGGGTGTGCTCACCGTGTGTTTCCTTCCCGTACGGGCGTCTCGTTCAGCACCCGGCTCATGTCGCGCACCGCGTGCCAGGTGCCGCGCCAGGTGCCGGTCACCTTGGATGCGCCGGTGCGCGGCAGGTACGGCACGTCGTGCTCGGTGATCCGCCAGCCGGCGTCGGCCGCGCGCACCACCATCTGCAGGGGATAGCCGCTGCGCCGGTCGGTGAGGTCGAGTCCGAGCAGCGCCTCGCGGCGCCCGGCGCGCAGCGGCCCGAGGTCGTGCAGGCGCAGGCCGGTCCTGCGGCGCAGCATGCGGGCGAGCGCGAGGTTGCCGGCGCGGGCGTGCGCGGGCCAGGCGCCGCGCGCCGTCGGGCGGCGGCGGCCGAGCACCAGGTCGGCCTCGCCGTCCGCCACTTCGCGGACGAAGGGGACGAGCTGCCCCGGGTCGAGGGAGGCGTCACAGTCGCAGAAGCACACGACGTCGGCGTCGGACGCGGTCAGGCCCGCGTGGCAGGCGGCGCCGAATCCGCGCCGCTCCTCGCGCACGACCTCGGCGCCCAGCGAGCGGGCGATCCCGGCGGAGCCGTCGGTGGAGCCGTTGTCGACGACGAGGGCGCGCCAGTGCGGCGGGATCCGGTCGAGGACCCAGGGCAGCGCCTCGGCCTCGTTCAGGCAGGGAAGGACCACGTCGACGGTGGTGGGTGGGCTTGTCACGGGTCTCACCCTACGAGCCGGATTCCGACATATCAGGCGCGAGATCCTTACGAAACACGGACGTCGGCCGCCCGGCGCAGGCCGGGACGCCCGGCGGGCCCGGCACGGTGCGAGGCTGGTGGCATGCAGCAGTCATACGAGCCCACGGGGCCGGCCCTCGACAGCGGCGCGGCCCGCGTCCTCGTCGTCGACGACGATCCGACCGTCGCCGAGGTGGTGGCGGGCTACCTGGACCGCGCCGGCTATCGCGTGGACCGGGCGGACGACGGCCCCGCGGCCCTCGCGCGGGCCGCCGCGCACCGGCCCGACCTGGTGGTGCTCGATCTGATGCTGCCCGGCATGGACGGCCTGGAGGTGTGCCGCCGAATGCGTGAACGCGGCCCCGTCCCGGTCATCATGCTCACCGCGCGCGGCGACGAGGACGACCGGATCCTCGGCCTGGAGGTCGGCGCGGACGACTACGTGACGAAGCCGTTCAGCCCTCGCGAGCTGGTGCTGCGCGTGGAGTCGGTGCTGCGCCGCGCCCGCCCGGCCACGGCGCGGCAGAGTCCGCTGCGCGCGGCGGGGCTCACGGTCGACCCGGCGGCGCGCAGGGTCACGCGGGACGGCGCCGAACTCGCCCTGACCCTGCGCGAGTTCGACCTCCTGGCCTTCTTCCTGCGCAATCCGGGGCGGGCGTACAGCCGGGAGGACCTGATGCGCGAGGTGTGGGGCTGGGAGTTCGGCGACCTGTCGACGGTCACGGTCCACATCCGTCGGCTGCGCGGCAAGGTCGAAGACGATCCGGCGCGCCCGCGCCTGATCCAGACGGTGTGGGGCGTGGGCTACCGCTTCGAGCCCGCCCCGCACCCCGAGCCCGCCGAGCAGGGGGCCTGACCGTGCACGACAAACTCCTCATCGCCCTGTACGCCTTCGCGGGTGCCGCCGCCACGGGCCTCGCCGGGGCGGCCGCCCTGCGGCTGCTGCGGCGCCGCTCGCTCACCGCCTCGCTCGCTGTGGTCGCCACCGTCGGCGTGGTGGCGATGCTGGCGGGCACGCTCGCCGTGGCGTGGGCCATGTTCCTGTCGGCGCACGACCTGAGCGTGGTGACGACGGTGGTGGCGATGGCGGCTGTCGTCTCGCTGGCGACGGCGCTCGTTCTCGGCCGGTGGGTGGTGGCACGCAGCCGTGAACTGGCCGACGCGGCCCGCTCGTTCGGCGACGGCGGCGACTTCGCCGCGCCCGACGCACCGGCCACCGCCGAACTGGAGGAGCTCAGCCGGGAGCTGGCGGCGACCAGCGCCAAGCTCGCCGCCTCCCGGGAGCGCGAGCGCGCCCTGGAGACCTCGCGGCGCGAGCTGGTCGCCTGGATCTCGCACGATCTGCGCACCCCGCTCGCGGGCCTGCGCGCCATGGCGGAGGCACTGGAGGACGGTGTCGCCGCCGACCCGGACCGCTATCTGCGCCAGATGCGCACGGACGTCGAGCGGCTCAACGACATGGTGGGCGACCTCTTCGAGCTGTCCCGCATCCACGCGGGCGCGCTGCCGCTGGCCCCGGCAAGGATGTCCCTGTACGACCTGGTCAGCGACGCGCTGGCGGGCGCGGACCCGCTGGCGCGCGAGCACGGGGTGCGGCTCGTCGGCGAGGAGGTGGAGCCGGTGCCGGTGGAGGTCGACGGCAAGGAGATGAGCCGGGTCCTGGGCAATCTCCTCGTCAACGCGATCCGCCGCACTCCGGCGGACGGCACGGTCGCCGTGGCCGCGCACCGCTCGCCGGAGGGCGTGGTGGTGTCGGTCTCGGACGCCTGTGGCGGCATTCCCGACGAGGACCTCCCGCGCGTCTTCGACACCGGCTGGCGCGGTACCCACGCCCGTACTCCCCCGGCGGGCGCGGGCCTCGGTCTCGCGATCGTGCGCGGCATCGTGGAGGCGCACGCGGGCCGGGCCACGGTCACCAACATCCCCGGCGGTTGCCGCTTCGAGGTCACGCTGCCGAGCGCTGCCGCGAGCACCACCGCACCGTAAGGGCCGCCGCACGGCACCGCTTGGCCCCCTCGACGGCGCGGGCCGCGGCGACGATGTTCGGGCGCGAGCACCTGCTGACCGGCTAGCGCGCCATCGAGGCGCGCGCGAAGTCCCGTACGCCGTCGTCGAACTCCACCGTCGGCTTCCACCCCAGCTCCGCACGCAGCCGCGCCGAGTCCGCGGTGATGTGCCGGACGTCGCCGAGCCGGTACTCCCCCGTCACGACGGGATCGGGCCCGCCGTACGCCGCCGCGAGCGCCGATGCCATCTCGCCGACGGTGTGCGGCGTGCCGCTGCCCGCGTTGTAGGCGCGCAGCACACCCGGCTCGGCGTCGGCCTCCAGCGCCACCGCGTTGGCCTCGGCCACGTCCCGTACGTGCACGAAGTCGCGCCGCTGACGGCCGTCCTCGAAGACACGCGGCGCCTCGCCGCGGGCGAGCGCGGAGCGGAAGAAGGAGGCGACACCGGCGTACGGGGTGTCGCGGGGCATCCGCGGCCCGTACACGTTGTGGTACCGCAGCGAGAGTGCCGCCCCACCGCTCGCGCGCGCCCAGGCGGCGGCCAGGTGTTCCTGCGCGAGCTTGGTCGCGGCGTACACGTTGCGCGGGTCGACCGGGGCATCCTCACCGACAAGCCCCGCCTCCAACTCGGCTCCACACTCAGGGCACTTGGGCTCGAACCGCCCCGCGTCCAGATCGGCGACGTCGCGCGGCCCGGGCCGTACGACGCCGTGCCGCGGGCAGGCGTAGCGCCCCTCCCCGTAGACGACCATCGACCCGGCAAGCACGAGCCGCGACACACCGGCCTCGGCCATCGCGGCGAGCAGCACCGCCGTCCCGAGGTCGTTGCGCGAGACGTACTCGGCGGCGTCGGCGACCCCATTGCCGAGCCCGACCCTGGCCGCCTGGTGACACACGGCGTCGACGCCGGCCAGGGCACGGGCGACCGCGTCGGGGTCGCGCACATCGGCGCCGGGGTCCTCCCGCACATCGAACACGACGGGCTCGTGCCCGCGCGCGGTCAGCGCCTCGACGACATGGGACCCGATGAACCCGGCACCGCCGGTGACCAGAACTCGCATGCCGCCACGCTAGATCCCCCGACCCCGCACACCACGGCAACGGGCCGATGCGTCACCACTCCGTAAGACCCTCCCGCACGGCCGCTTGACACGTTTTGCATAATGCAAAGGTCGGTATTTTGCATTATGCAAACGTGAGGCAGGGAAAAGAGTGAGCGGCACAGGAGTCGGTCTGCGGGCGCTGCGCCCGATGCTCGGCGGCCGGGGTTCGACGATGGTTCTCGCGGTGCTCGTGGGAGCGGGAGCGGGGCTCGGCTCGATCGTCTTCCGCTGGTGCATCCAGACGTTCACACGCCTGTTCTCCGGGCACGGCGACTACGCGGCGGACCCCGGCAGCGCCAATCCGCACGTGCCCTGGCTCGGCCCGTTCTTCGTCCTCGTCACCCCCGTCATCGGCGGCCTCCTCTACGGCCCGCTGGTCAACCGCTTCGCCAAGGAGGCGCGCGGCCACGGCGTGCCGGAGGTGATGCTCGCGGTCGCCAAGCGCGGCGGCCGGATCAGCCCGAAGGTGGCCGTCGTCAAGACGCTCGCCTCTGCGCTCACCATCGGCTCGGGCGGTTCGGTGGGGCGCGAGGGGCCGATCGTACAGATCGGCTCGGCGCTCGGTTCGACGCTCGGCCGCGTCACCGGGCTCTCGGAGGATCGGCTGAAGCTGCTCGTCGCGTGCGGCGCGGCGGGCGGCATCGCGGCGACGTTCAACGCACCGCTGGCCGGTGTGTTCTTCGCGATGGAGCTCATCCTGCGGACCTTCACCGTCGAGGCGTTCGGCGCGACGGTGCTGGCCAGTGTCACCGCGAGCGTGATCGGCCGGGCCGCCTTCGGTGACGTGGCGTTCCTGAGCCTGCCCGACTTCCCGGTCCAACACCTCGGCCAGTACGCCCTGTTCGCCGTGCTCGGCGTCGTCGCGGGCGCGGTCGGCGTCGGTTTCTCGCGTGTCCTGTACGCGATCGAGGACGCCTGCGACTGGCTGTGGCGCGGCCCCGAGTGGCTGCGCCCCGCGGTCGGCGGGCTCGCGCTCGGCCTGGTCCTGCTCGCGCTTCCCGAGATGTACAGGGTCGGGTACCCGGTCCTGGAGAAGGCGACGGAGGGCGGGTACGCCATCGGGTTCCTGCTGCTCCTGCTCGTCGGCAAGATGATCGCCACGAGCCTGACCATCGGAATCGGCGGCTCGGGCGGGGTGTTCGCGCCGAGCCTGTTCATCGGGGCGATGCTGGGCGCCGCGTTCGGCGCGGTCGCGCACGGCCTGCTGCCCGGCACGGCGGGAGCCGTCGGCGCGTACGCGCTGGTGGGCATGGGCGCCGTCTTCGCGGGCTCGTCCCGCGCGCCGATCACCGCCGTGGTGATCCTCTTCGAGCTGACCGGCGAGTACTCGATCATCCTGCCGCTGATGCTGGCGATCGTCCTCGCCACCGCCACCAGCCGTCTGCTCACGCGCGACACGATCTACACGCTCAAGCTGCGCCGCCGCGGCATCGACCTGGACGGCCCCACTCCGGACGCGCCGCTCGGCGGGCAGCGGGTGGCCACCGTCCTGGAGCCGCTGCCGACTCCCCTGCCCGCGACGATCCAACTGGCCGACGCCTCCGAGTTGTTGAGCCGCTCGGGTCACGGCGCCCTGCCCGTGTGCGACGACCGCGGCACGCATCTCGGCGTCGTCACGGCACAGGCGGTGGCCGAGACGCTGACGGAGCAGCCGGACGGGGCGCCGTCCACCGTGGGTGAACTCGCCCTGCACACACCCCGCGTCACCACGGACCAGCCGCTCGCCGAGGCACTGCACACACTTCTCGCGGCGCCCGGCACGGGACTCCCGGTGATGCACACCGACAAGGACGAGCCGGTGGGCTGGCTCAGCCACCAAGGGGCACTGCGGGCGCTGCACCAGCCGACACCCGTAGAGCCCGCGTCCGCGCAGACCACGCCCGCGTAGGTTCAGTCGGCGGAGCCCGACGGCAGATCGACCCAGCCCAGCGGGTGCAGGGTCGGGTCAGGGTCGTCGGGTGCCGAGGGCTCGCCGCCTGCCTCGTTGAACGCGTCCAGCGCGCCGATCAGCGACGCGCGCTGCTCCGGGTCGAGGCGCTCCACGATCCCCGCGATGTCCTCGCGGCGCCGCGCGGTCACGTTCTCGACGGTGCGGCGCCCCTCGTCGGTCAACTGCAGGAGCGTCTCCCTGCGGTTGGCGGGGTTGGCGCGGCGGTCCGCGAGCCCCGCCGCGATCAGCCGGTCCACCATCCGCATCGCGGTGGACGGCGCCACGTGCAGTTGCTCGGCGAGCGTGACGAGTTTGGTGGCGCCGCGCGTCGAGAGCACCACCAGCATCCGGAACTGGGCCAGCGTCACCCGGTCCTCGACCTCCGCGAGGGAGCGGGCCGACACGGCGACGAGCAGCCGCGACGCGGTGAGCACCGCACGGGTCACCGCGTCCACGTCGTCCCGACCCTCGGCCCGGGGCCCGCTCTCAGCCATGCACCCTCCTCGCGGTGTCGATACCCGCCAGTATGAGGTCGATGCCGGCCAGGAACTGCGCCCGGTCGTCATGTTCGGGCAGGTCCGCCGCCACCTGCCGCAGGAACGGGTGGCGAGCGGCGTCGAGTTCCTTCCACCGTGCGGCGATCCCACCCAGGAACGCCGAGCGGTCAGTCACGCCCGGCAGTACGAGGCTCGCGTTCGCGGCGTTCTGGGCTGCGGCACCGAGTACGTAATTCAGCAGCGCGGAGGCGGAGTTGAACTGCTCGGCGCGCGCGACGCCCAGCTCCTGAAGCCGGCCACCGAGGCCCTCGAAGATCTGCAGCAGCGCGGCACCCCACGGCTCGCGGGAGAGCTGGGTTCCCACCCACGGGTGCACGTCGATCGCATCGAAGACGCCGAGAGCCAGGACCCGGATCCCTTCCCGCGGATCCTCGTCACGGGCCACGCCCGCCATGACGCGCGTGACGACGCCGTCGGTGGCCGCGGCGAGCAGCTCGTCCTTGTTCGCGACGTGCCAGTAGATCGCTCCGGCGCCGGTCGCCAGACGCGCCGCGAGGGCGCGGAAGGTCAGCCCCTTCTCGCCCTCGGTGTCGAGGATCTCGATCGCCGCCTCGACGATCCGCTCCTTGGAGAGCGCGTCGGTGCGCTGTGCCCTGGTCGCCATGGATCCCATTTTGACACGACTGGAACAGTGTTCCAAACTGGCACTGGAACAACGTTCCACGCTCACTACCTCCCACACTCCCGAAACGGAGCAAGATCATGAACACGACTACGACCACGCACACGACCACCCCGATCACGATCGTCGGCGCGGGCCTCGGCGGCCTCGTCCTCGCCCGCGTCCTGCACGTCCACGGCATCCCCGCGACGGTCTACGAAGCCGACCCCTCGCCGGACTCCCGCACCCAGGGCGGCCAGCTCGACATACACGAGGCCGACGGGCAGGCGGCCCTCGCGGCGGCCGGGCTCACCGAGGAGTTCCGCGCGATCATCCACGAGGGCGCCGAGGCGCTGCGTGTGCTCGACCGGCACGGCAAGGTGCTGATGGACGAGCCCGACGACGGCAGCGCGAAGCGCCCCGAGGTGCTCCGCGGCGACCTGCGCCGGATCCTGCTCGACTCGCTGCCCGAGGGCACGGTCCAGTGGGGGCACAAGATCACCGGTGTCAGCGCGCTCGGCGGCGGCTGCCACGAGCTGTCCTTCGCCGACGGTTCGACCGTCACCACCGGCCTCCTCGTCGGGGCCGACGGGGCCTGGTCGAAGGTCCGTCCCCTCGTCTCGGACGCCACGCCCGCCTACACCGGCACGACGTTCGTCGAGACCTACCTGTACGACGTGGACGAGCGCCACGCGGCGGCCGCCGGGGCGGTCGGCGCCGGCGCCCTGCTCGCCCCCTCTCCCGGCAAGGGCATCAACGCCCACCGCGAGGCCGGCGGAATCATCCACACCTACGTCCAGCTGACCCGCCCCGCCTCCTGGTTCGCCGATATCGACTTCACGGACGCGGCCGCGGCCAAGGCCCGTATCGCGGCCGAGTTCGAGGGCTGGGCCCCGGAGCTCACGGCGCTGATCACGGACGGTGAGTCGGCCCCGGTCGCCCGCATGATCCACACGCTCCCCGACGGACACCGTTGGGACCGCGTGCCGGGCGTGACACTGCTGGGCGACGCCGCGCACCTGATGCCGCCGTCCGGCGACGGCGCCAACCTGGCCATGTTCGACGGCGCCGAACTCGGCAGGGCGATCGCCGCGCGCCCCGACGACATCGAGGCGGCCCTCGCGGCCTACGAAGCGGCGATGTTCGCCCGCACCTTGGGCTTCTACGACGACGCGCGCGAGATCTTGGACCTCTGCCTCGGCGACGGTGCACCGACCTCGCTCGTCGACTTCTTCACCGCTGCCGGTAAGACCGCACCCGGTGAGTCCGTCTCCGGTAAGACGGAAACGCAGTACGACGCCGCGCGAGCCTGACCCGACGAAGCCCCGAAAGGCACTGGCGTGCCTACCCGCACCATGGTGCCGCGCCGACCACGGCGGGACAATGTGCCGGATCCGCCCCTCGCCGGGACGGACCCGCACACTCGTCGAAGGTGGCACGCGTGAATATCGACGGCATCGACAGCAGCGACGGCTACTACGACCTGGGATCTTTCCACCGCGAGGTCACCACCGGCTCACCCGAGGCCCAACTGTGGTTCGACCGGGGCCTGTTGTGGACGTACGGCTTCCACCACGAGGAGGCGGTCGGCTGCTTCGAGCGGGCCATCGAGGCCGACCCGCAGTGCGCCATGGCCCACTGGGGCCTCGCCTACGCGCTGGGGCCGAACTACAACAAGCCGTGGGAGGCGTTCGACGAGCGCGAGCTGACGTCGAGCGTCGAACGCACCCACCACGCCGTTCAGCGGGCCACGCTCGCCGCCGCCCGCGCGACACCGGTCGAGCAGGCGTTGATCGACGCCCTCCGGCACCGCTGTCCGTCGGCCGGCCCCGCGCCCGACCAGTCGGTGTGGAACGAGGAGTACGCGCAGGCCATGGGCAAGGTCTACGCGAACCACCGGGACGACCCGGATGTGGCGACGCTGTACGCCGACGCCCTGATGAACCTCACGCCCTGGCAGCTGTGGGATCTGCCCACCGGCCGCCCCGCCGAGGGCGCCCGCACCGTCGAGGCACGGGAGGCGCTCGAACGCGCGCTCGCGCGGCCGGACGGCCGTGACCACCCCGGCCTGCTGCACCTCTACATCCACCTCATGGAGATGTCGCCGACGCCCGAACAGGCGCTGCCGGTCGCCGACCGGCTGCGGGGCCTGGTGCCCGACTCGGGCCATCTGCACCACATGCCCACGCACATCGACGTGCTGTGCGGCGACTACCGGCGCACCATCGAGGCCAACACCCGCGCCATCGAGGCGGACAGGCTGGCGCTCGCCCGCGACGGCGCGATGAACTTCTACACGCTCTACCGCTGCCACAACATCCACTTCCGTCTCTACGCCGCGATGTTCGCGGGCCGGGCCGAGGTGGCGTTCGACTCCGTTGACCGGCTCGAGGCGGCGGTCCCCGAGGAGCTGCTGCGCGTCGAGTCCCCGCCGATGGCCGACTGGCTGGAGGGCTTCCTGGGCATGCGGGTGCACGCCCTGGTCCGCTTCGGCCGCTGGCAGGACCTCGTCGACCTGCCGCTGCCCCGCGACCCGGAGCTGTACTGCGTGACGACGGCGATGACCCACTACGGCAGGGGCATCGCCCTCGCCGCGACCGGCCGCACACAGGAGGCCGCGGCGGAACGCGCGCGCTTCACCGCTGCCGTGGAGCGCGTGCCGCCCTCCCGCACCCTCTTCAACAACACGTGCCTCGACATCCTCGCCATCGCCTCGGCGATGCTCGACGGCGAACTCGCCTACCGGACAGGCGACTTCGACCAGGCCTTCACCAACCTCCGCCGCGCCATCCACCTCGACGACACCCTCCCCTACGACGAGCCGTGGGGCTGGATGCAGCCGACCCGGCACGCGTACGGGGCGCTGCTCCTGGAGCAGGGCAGGGTGGCCGAGGCCGCCGACGTCTACGCCGCCGACCTGGGCCTCGACGACACGCTCCCCCGCCCCCTGCGCCACCCCAACAACGTATGGGCGCTGCACGGTTACCACGAGTGCCTGCTCCGCCTCGGCCGTGAAGCGGAGGCCCGGATCATCGCCCCGCAGCTGACGACGGCGCTGGCGGTGGCGGACGTCCCGATCCGTTCGTCGTGCTACTGCCGCCTGGACTCGGCGTCACCCGAGGAGGAGAACGACTGCTGCTGACGACTGCCGTCAGGGCCCCGCGAAGCCACCTGGGTCAGCTCCCCCGATCGCCGCTCACTGCTCACCCACTCACTCCTGCTCCTCCAGCAGGCAGAACCCGCCGCCACGGCAATCCCCGCACACCTCTCCCTCGCGCAGACCGCTCCCATGGCAGGCCCCGCACAACCCGTCGTGCCACGTCGTCCCGTCCAGCGCGTGGTGCGGGTGCGGATAGTGCGTGTCAGGGAGCACGCACTCCACCTGTGTCTCCGGATGCCGTCGGACACACAGGTCCCGGCCGGGCTGCCGACGCCGAGCTTCCTCTGTCATGACTGCTGCTTCCCCTTCCGCTACGACTCCAGGGAAACATCCAGCACTGACAATCGGGCCGATCGCGCTCAGCCGAGCCGCTCCGCGGTGACCACCACCGCCGTGTAGGGCAGCGTGAACTCTCCGCCCATCGCGTCGATCGCGGCACCCGTATGCGCCAGCAGGGCCTCCAACTGCTCCGGCCGGTACGTGCCCGCCTCCCCGCTGGTGCGCATCTGTTCCAGCCACGCGTCGCGCGTGTACGTGGCCTCCCAGTCGAAGTGCCACTCCTCGGGCTCGCCGAACAGGGCGGTGTCGCGCAGCCCGTCGGCGACCTTCGCGAAGACCGCGCCGTACGCGTCGAGGGTGGGGCGGGCCCAGGGGTTGCGCGGCGAGTCGGGCAGGGCCTCGCGGTGGGCGGCGGCAAAGGCGTCCGCGAGTTCGGATCCTGGGCGGAAGACGTTCCAGAAGAGGGCGAGGCGTCCGCCGGGGCGCAGGACGCCGGCCGCCTTCGTGGCTCCGGCGACCGGGTCGACCCAGTGCCAGGTCTGTCCCGCGACGACCGCGTCGAAGGTCCGGCCCGCCGCGTCCCAGGTCTCGAACTTGCCGACTTCCACATCGAGTTCGTGACCGCGGGCGTACTCCGCCATGCGCGCGTCGACATCGATGCCGAGGACGGTGCAGCCCGCCGCCCGGAACTGGCGGGACGCGATGCCGGTGCCGCAGCCGACGTCGAGGACATCAGGGCCCGGCGCGGCGGCGGTGATCCGGGCGATCAGGGCATCCGGGTAGCGGGGCCGGGTGCGGTCGTAGCGGTCGGGGTCGGCGCCGAAGGACTCGGCCATGGCGCGGGCCTTGTGCGGTTGGTTCGCAGCGGGCTCAGCGGGCTTCACGTAACGAGTGGGCATGCGCCCACCATAATGGGCACTCGCCCACTCTTCTACCCTGAGCGGAACCTTGAGCCCAACCCCGAGCCCAGCCGAACGAAGGAGAACCGCAGGTGCCGACCGGTGTGGCCATACGCGATGCGCGGGAGCAACTCTTCGACGCGGCCGAGCGCGTCCTCATGCGGGACGGGGCCGCCGCGCTCACCAGCCGGGCGGTCACCACGGAGGCGGGCTGCGCCAAGGGCGTGCTGCACCGCCACTTCGCCGACTTCGACGCCTTCCTGGCCGACCTCGTCATCGACCGCGCGGGCCGCATGGAGGAACGGGCCGCCGCGCTCGTCGCGTCCGCCGGCACCCGTACCGTCGTCGACCTCCTCACCGAGGCGCTGAGGGACCTGTTCACGCCGGTCGTCGTCGCCATGGTCGGCCTGCTCACCTTCCGCGACGGCCTGCGCGCGCGACTGCGGGCGGCCGGGCGGCCCGGCGTCACGGTCCTGTCGGACGCCACCGCCATGCTCCGCTCGTACCTCGAAGCGGAGCGGCAGGCGGGCCGGTTGGCGCGCGACACCGACATCGACTCCCTGGGTCTGACCCTCATCGGCTCGGGCCACCTGCTGTACGCGAACCGGGAGGACGGCCCTCCCGGGGAAGCGGACGTCCGCCGGATCGTCACGTCCGCCGTCGCCGGGGCACTGCCCCGCTAGACCGCCTTCGCGTACCTGAGCACCTGAGCACCTCCTGAGAATGTCTCCGAAATTGTTGACACTTACGTTGACAGTTGATGCCGTAGGCCGGGGGCGGGACTCGCTCGCCCCAAGAGCCTCACGGGAGCCACGAGTTGAAGCACAGGGCCATCAAGCGCAGAAGCGTCGTGATCGGGATCGGGGCGACCGCGGGCGCCACGGTCGCAGGCGGCCTCACCCTGTCCGCGCAGGCGTCGACCGGAACCGCGTCCGACGCGCCTTCCGGCGCCCTCACGTTCGACACGGACGCGTACACGGAGCTGACCACGACCGTCACCACCGACGACGGCGACAAGGAGGTGAAGTACCGCTTCTGGAAGGCGATCACCTATGTCGCCAAGCCGGTCGACGAGACGTATCAGAGTCTCAACGTCAGCGTGCCGGTGGAGATCGACGGCAAGGCGATCGACGCCTCGGACGCGCCCATCCTGTTCGCCAACTCCGTCGGCGGCTACATGCCGTCCTCCGTCGCGGACGCGGACGGCGTAGGGGGCGGCGGCATGCCCGGTGGCGGCGGTGGCGGTGGCACACCGGGCGGCGGCGGCCGCGCCATGAACGCCAACCAACTGCTCGCCCTTGCCGCCGGATACGTCGTCGTGGAACCGGGCGCACGCGGCCGCACCCTCAAGGACGACGCCGGCACCTACTACGGCACCGCGCCCGCCGCGATCGTCGACCTGAAGGCCGCCGTGCGCTACGTCCGCGCCAACAAGGGCCGCATACCCGGCAACACCGACCGCATCGTGTCCGCGGGCACCAGCGCGGGCGGCGCCCTGTCCTCGCTGCTCGGCGCCTCCGGCGACAGCAGGATCTATGCGAAGTACCTGTCCGACCTGGGCGCGGCCGACGCCTCCGACGCGATCTTCGCGACCGGCGCCTGGTGCCCCATCGCCGACCTGGAACACGCTGACGGCGCGTACGAGTGGAACTGGGGCGCCAACAAGCAGAGCAACGGCGAGCAGGTCGACCAGGCGACGTCCAAGCAGTTGCGGGCCCAGTTCGCCGAGTACCAGGCCTCGTTGAGGCTGCGCAGGATCGACGGGCACGGGCTGCTGACCGCCCGGAACTACGACGACTATCTACTGACGCACTATCTGCAGCCGTCCGCCACGCGCTACTTGAAGGGCCTGTCGGACAGCGACCGGGCCGCGTACCTCGCCGACCACACCTTCATCACGTGGCAGGGCGGGAAGGCCACGTTCACGTGGGAGGACTTCCTCACGCATGTGGGCGCGCGCAAGAAGGACACGCCCGCCTTCGATCCGTTCGATCTGTCGTCCCCCGAGAACAACGAGTTCGGCGCGGGTACCACCGAGGCGCGGCACTTCACCGCGTACGGCGCGCGGCACGACACGTCCGGGCTGGACAGCAAGCGGGTGGCGTCGGACATCCCCGAGAAGCTCGACCTGATGAACCCGATGTACCACCTGGCACGCGGCAACCCCGGCCGCTCCAAGCACTGGTGGATCCGCCTCGGCACCAAGGACAGTGACACGTCGCTGACCGTCTCCGCCAATATCGCGGCGAGTGCGGCCGGGCTCGGTGACGAGGTCGACCACCTCTACTACTGGGACCAGGGGCACGGGGCCAACACCGACCCGGCGGACTTCATCGCGTGGATCACCCGGGTGACGGGCCACAAGAAGAAGTAGGCGCGACGCACGCAAGCCACTGTGGCCCGGCCCCCGCGAAGGGGCCGGGCCACAGTGCCGTACGCAAACGGATCAACCGGCCATCGCGGGCGCGCCCTTCCGGTCCCCGCTCCCCCGGTTCAGCCCCACCCGGATGGTGAGCGCGGCCAGCGCCATCATCACCGCGCCGAACACGGCCGCCACGGCGAACATCGAGAAGCCCAGGTCCGCATGGCCGGCCGCGAGCAGCTGGCCGCCCATCCACGGGCCGAAGACGGCACCGAAGCGGCCCATGCCGGAGACCCAGCTGAGCGCGGTGGGCCGGTCCTCCTCGACGTGGTGGGAGCCGACCGTCGCGTACACCATCGTCTGGCCGCTGAACAGGAGCAGCCCGGCGAGGAAGACGACGCCGTACAGCACGCCCACCGACATGTGTACGCCCATCAGGTAGACGAAGACCGCGGTCAGCGCGAACCAGATGATGACGATGCGGCGCGGGCCGACCCGGTCGGCGAGGCGGCCCGCGACCAGCATGCCGACGATGCCGCCGACGTTGAGGAACGTCGAGAAGAGCAGCGAGTCACCGGTCTCGTAGCCGAGGTCGCCCATGATCTTCGGCAGCCACTGGCCGACCCCGTAGACGAGCAGCAGGCCGGCGAACGACGTCAGCCAGAAGCAGAGCGTCGTCAGCCACTGGCGGCCGCGGAACAGGGCCTTGATGCTCTCCAGCTTGTCGGCTGCGTGCCCCTTGGGCTCGGGCAGTTCGAGGCCGTACGTGCCCGCGAGGGCCTGCGCGTCGCCGGTACGGCCGCGGGTGAGCAGGTTGGTCGGCGACTCGGGCAGCAGCTTGAGGGCCAGCGGCAGGAAGATCAGCGCGGGTATCGCGCCGACGAGGAAGGCCGAGCGCCAGCCGAAGTCGTCGATCAGCCACAGTGCGAGCAGCGGGGCGACGGCGCCGCCGGTCTGGTGGGCGGTCATGATGACACCGGTCGCGAGCGCCTTGCGGGCGCCGGTGGTGAACTCCATCCCGTACGAGATCGCGATCGGCAGCAGCGCGCCGAGGCCGAAGCCGCACACCAGGCGGAAGAAGCCGAACACCCCGGCGCTCTGGGCGAATCCGCAGCCTACGGTGGCGATGGTGAAGACGACGACCGAGCTGAAGACAGTCTTGCGGCGGCCCACCCAGTTACTGACGGTGCCGGAGAGGATCGTGCCGACCAGCATGCCGAAGGTGGTGTAGCTGCCGATGTCACCGGCGGTGGCGTCGGTCAGGCCGAGCGCCTTCGAACCGAGCATGTGCGGCAGCGCGGAACCGTAGATGAACGTGTCGATCCCGTCGATGAACACCAGCGCCCAGCACAGGGCGATGACGATGGTGCGGCTGCGGCGGGACGGGTCCGCGGCGACGGCGGAGGCCGCGTTTTTGGGCAGGGCGGAGCGGTAACGCGAGGACATCGTTGTTCCTCTCGTCCGGGCGGTCCGGTGGCGGCCCGGTCATGGTGGTGGGGTGGGATGCGCGGGGTCAGGGCTTGATCGGCGGGGTTCCGTGGGTGTGGAAGGACTCGATGGTCTTCAGGCCCCAGGCCTGGCCCTTCTTGCGCTCTTCCTCGGTCCAGGTGATGAGCGGCCAGTCGGGGGCGAGAACGAGGCGGGTGAGCGGGTTGCACAGCTCGATGCGGTTGCCGCCGGGCTCGTAGACGTAGAGGAAGAACGTCTGCTGGATGGCGTGCTTGTGCGGGCCCGTCTCGATGAACACGCCGGTATCGATGGCGAGATCGGCGGCGCGCAGGATGTCCTCGCGGTTGTCGGTCGCGAAGGCGATGTGGTGCAGGCGGCCGTTGGCGCCGGTCCAGTCCTCGGTGTAGACGACGTCGTACGACTTGTTGGTGAAGGTCAGCCACTTGCCCGCGATGCGGCCCGTGTCGAGCTGGATCTGCTCGGTGGGGCGGGCGCCGAGGACGTCCGACTGGAAGTCGGCGTTGAGGGCGACGTCAGAGGCGAGGAAGTTGACGTGGTCGAGGCGGCGGACGCCGACGCCCCGGTTGGGCTTGGCCTGCGGCTGGTTCTTGAGGGCCGGCTTCAGCTCGTCGGGGGCCCGGTAGTGCTCGCTGTCCCAGTAGAGGGCGAGTTCGTGGCCGTCCGGGTCGGTGGTGACGAAGAGCTTGCCGATGCCGGGCTCGTCCTCCGCCCAGTGTCCGGTGCCGCCGGACTCCTCGACCGCCTTGACGCGCCGCTGAAGCGCTTCCTCGCTGGAGGTGCGCAGCGCGATCCGGCCGAGTCCCGGCTGGTCGCGGGCGGTGAGGACGAGGCTGTGGTGCTCATAGTCGTCGAAGGTGCGCAGGTAGACGGTATCACCGTCCTGCCCGCAGACGGTCAGGCCCAGGAAGTCCGTGAAGAAGCCGACGCTGGCGTCCAGGTCCGGGGTGAACAGCTGGGCGTGGCCGATGTGCGCGATGTCGCCGAGGGGCGGAGTCATCGGGGACCTCCTGAGTTCTGTGCGGGGAGCGGTGCGGTGTCGACGGAGCGCGGGAAGACCGTGCCGTCGAAGAGTTTTCGGGCCGTGCGGACGACGGCGGTGCGCTGCGGGGCCGGCAGCCCGTCAAGCCCCGTGGTAAGGTCGGCTTCGATGTCGGTGAAGCCGGTGGGGTGCTCGATGCGCAACCGGTCTCCGGTGGACGGCAGTTGGGCGATGCCGTCCGCCACACTGCCATCCATCCGCAGCCCCGCCGCCACGCTCGCAGCGCCGAGCACGCCGATGGAGGTGTGGCAGCGCACGGGGATGAAGGTGCGGGTGGTGACGGCGCCGCCGTGCCGGGGCAGGGCGAGCAAGGTCAGCTTGGGGACGGTGGCGTCGGTGACATCACCGAGGCCCATCAACTCACCGGCTTCCAGACGGATTTCACGGAGCCTTAGAGTCAGTTCCTCGTCCGCCTCCAGCTCCTTCGGGTCCTCGTAGCCGGTGACCTTCAGGGAGTCCGCGGGGATGAGCACCGTCGGCATGCCGTTGTCGACGCAGGTCACCTCCGTGCCCGCGACCGTGTCACGGAGATTCCCGCTGGGCAGCAACGCGCCCTCCCCCGGCGGGAATTCGGTGACCACGGCGGCCGCGGCCCCCGGTACCCCGGAGATCTCCGCGTCACCCGTGTAGTCGACCCGGCCGCCCGGCGTGGGGAACGTGGCCGTGGCCCGGTCGCCGGAGTTGACCATGCGGATGCGGACCGAGGTCTCCCCGTCGACGGCGGACACCAGGCCGCGCTCGACCGCGAACGGGCCGATGCCGGCGAGGATGTTGCCGCAGTTCTGACGGTCCGACACGACCGGTTCGTCGACGTTGACTTGAAGGAACAGGTAGTCGACGTCGCAGTCCGGATCCTCGGACGGGGACACCACCGCGACCTTGCTGGTGAGTGGGTGGGCGCCCCCGATGCCGTCGATCTGGCGCGGGTCGGGGCTGCCCATCACCCGCAGCAGCAGCTCGTCGCGGGCGGCCGGTTCGGCGGGCAGGTCCTCGGCCAGGAAGTAGGCACCCTTGGAGGTGCCGCCGCGCATCAACAGACAGCGCACCTCATCGAACCGGGCCCCTTCCGACCCGGCCGCCTCCGCCCCGGTCACGAGGTGTGCTCCTCGTACGTGCGGTACTCGACGCCGAGCCGCTTGAGGGTGTCGCGCAACCCGTAGCGGTCCAGGCCGAGTTGGCCCTCCAGGAAGGCGGCGCGGGTGGCGACCTCCTTCTCCTCGCGGGCCCGGGACTTCTCCGCGGCCTCGGCGGCCCGTTCGCGCGGCACGACCACGACACCGTCGTCGTCCGCGACGATGACATCACCGGGCCGGATGGTCTCGCCCCCGATGACGACGGGTACGTTGACGCTGCCGCCGGTCGCCTTCACCGTGCCCTGCGCGGACACGGCGGCCGACCAGGCGTGGAAGCCCATCTCGCGCAGTTCGGCGGTGTCACGGATCCCGGCGTTGGTGACGATGCCGCGCACCCCGCGCTTCTGCAGCGCGGTCGCGAACAGCTCGCCGAACATGCCGTCGGTGGACGGCGATGTGGTGGTGACGACGAGGATGTCGCCCTCGCCGCACTGCTCCACGGCCGCGTGGATCATGAGGTTGTCGCCGGGCCAGGACAGGACGGTCACCGCGGTGCCTGCGATGCGCGTGTCCTGCTGGTTGGGGCGCAGGTGGTGGCCGAGGAGGCCGGTGCGGCCCATCGCCTCGTGGACGGTGGCGACTCCGTATGCGGCGAGCGCCTCGACGTCCTTGTGCTCGGCCTTGGGCGGGTTGGTGACGATGACGCCGGGCATCAGGCGAGCTCCTTCGCGATCTGCGGGTACGGACGCATGTACGCCTCGGCCATGGTCTTGTGGGCGAGCCCCAGGTTGGGTCCCGCGTTGCGCTTGAGCTGCACACCTCGGCGTACGGCCAGGTCGGTGTAGTACTCCCACAGGTGCGCTTGCGCGCCCAGGCACTCCATGGCCTTGCGCTTGGTGTCCCAGACCTCGGTGATGTCGAGGAGGACCTCGGGCCTGAAGCCGCTCATCTCGGGCTGGTGCGGCTCGAAGTAGAAGACGGGCGGGGCGCCGATGATCTCGCCCTCGCCGGGGTAGCCGATGGCCTGCGCGAGGACGCGGGCCTGCAGGGCCATGCGGTTGGCGGCCGGGTGGTCGCCGTTGTACGGGTCCTCGACCGGGTGCGTGAGCACCACGTCGGGCTGGGTGTCGCGGTAGACGGCGACGAGCCGGTCGGTCAGCTCGGCGGTCTCCACGAGCGGGTAGTCTCCGGCGTCAAAGAAGTGCACGTCGGCGCCGAGCGTGGCGGCGGCCCGCTCCGCCTCGTCGCGGCGCAGCGCCTTGATCTCGTCGAGCTTCTTGCCCTCCCGCCAGGCCTTGGCGGACTCGCCGCGCTCGCCGAACGTCAGGCACGCGATGCTCACCTTCTCGCCGCGGGCGGCGGCGAGCGCGATGGCACCGCCGGCCCGCCACACGAAGTCCCCGGCGTGCGCGGTGATCACGAGGGTGGATCGTGGCGGGGTGGCGGGCGCGTGGCCGTTGGTCATTGCTGCATCTCCTTGGTGACAGGTGTGCGGCCCGCCCCGATGCAGCGTGCGTCAGTCGGCGCGCAAGACGTCGATCACACTGCGGAGGTGGGCGCGGACGGCCGTCTCGGCCGCCTGCGGGTCCCTGGCGCGGATCGCCTCGATCATCGCCAGATGCTCGCTCAGGGACTGCTGCGAACGCCCCGGTCGCAGCGCCAACTGGAAGCGGTGGCGCACCAGTTGGGCGTTGAGCCGCTCCAGGAGCCCTACGGCCGTGTGCTGGCCGGAGATCTCCCGGATGCGGGCGTGCAGCTCGTGGTTGAGGTCGGAGTAGGTGAGCGGGTCACCATCGGCGACCGCCTTGGACATGGCGTCACCGAGCCCGGTGAGCTCGTCGAGCTGCGCGTCGGTGGCCTCCTCTGCCGCCTTGGCCGCGCACAGCCCTTCGAGTGCCATCCGGCACTCGGTGATCTCCACGGCCTCCTCGACCGTGACGACCCGCACCCGCGAGCCGCGGTTGCGGATCCGCTCGACCAGGCCTTCCGCGGCCAGCTCGAGCAGCGCGGCACGGATGCTCGCCCGCGTCACGTCGTACTGCTCGGCGAGTTCGTTCTCCACCAGCCGCTGGGCCGGTGACATCTCGCCGCGCAGAATCGCCTTCCGCAGCTGATCGAGCGCGTACTGCTTGGCCTGCTCTCCGGAGCCCGGACGGGCTTCCTCCGGCATCTGCCCTCCCTGAGTGAGTGCGTGTCGACGCTAAATCTAGGCGAACGGAATTGTCAACGATTTGGTTAGCAACTTGTCCGCACACTTTGCCCCACCCCCACAGCCCCGCACGTCGGCGACACTGCCCAACCCCCGCCCCCACACCATGAGTTCACCCCTTGTACGCTTCCGCTTCGGACATCACCCCCTTCCCCCTCACACCAAGATCACAGAATGCGTCCGCCATGCTCACGACATGAAGGAGCTTTCACGTGGCCACTCCACGGACGTCCCTGCTGGCCCTCGCCACCACCGTCGCCGCGCTCGCCGCGACCACGACGGGCCCGGCCCAGGCCGCCTCCCAGGCGCTGCCCGCCGTTCCGCCGCGTGCCGAGACCGCCGCCCTGCACGACGACGCCGCGGGCGGTGACGCGGACGCCGACGACCCGGCGATCTGGCGCAACCCCGCGAACCCGGACCGCAGCCTCGTCGTCGCCACGGCCAAGCAGGGCGGCCTGCGCGTCTACGACCTCGACGCGCACGAGGTGCAGTCGCTGCCGGCCCCCGCGGGACCCGGCGCCGACGACGCGCCCGGCCGGTTCAACAACGTCGACCTGGTCCACGGCTCCGGCCTCGGCGACCTGGCAGTGACCTCGGACCGCGGAAACGACCGGCTGCGCTTCTACCGCATCGACCGCGACCGCGCCGGCGGCCCGCTCACCGACGTCACCGACCCGAAGGCGCCCCCCGTCTTCTCCGGCTCCCAGGACGAGATCAACGAGCAGCGCACGGCGTACGGCCTGGCCACCTGGACGGACAAGGCGAGCGGCCGCTCGTATGCCCTGGTCAGCCGGCGGGAGCGCACCCGCCTCGCCCTCCTGGAGCTCAAGGGCAACGCCGACGGCACGGTGGGCTACAGCAAGGTCCGCACCCTCGACCTGCCGTCCACCTTCCGCCTCCCGAACGGCGCCGACTGGTCACCGTGCGGCGAGCCCGGCGAACTCCCGCAGGTGGAGGGCATGGTGGTGGACCCGGCGACCGGCACGCTCTACGCCGGTCAGGAGGACGTCGGCATCTGGCGGCTGCGCGCCGACCTCGGCGGGACGCCGAAGCTGATCGACAAGGTGAAGGAGTATGGGGTCCCCGGCACCTACGACGAGGCGACCGAGGAGTGCACCGCGGGCGCCGACCCGGGCTTCGGCGGCAAGCGCCTCACCGCGGACGTCGAGGGCCTGACCCTGGTCAACGAGGCGGACGGCGACGGCCTGCTCCTCGCCTCCAGCCAGGGCGACAACACCTTCGCGGCGTACGACCGCGAGGTCTCCGACGCGAACGAGTACGAGGGCGGCTTCCGCGTCACGCCCGCCTCGGCCGAGCTCGACGGCTCGGAGGAGTGCGACGGCGCCGCCGCGCTGAACGAGCCGCTGGGCCGCCGCTACCCGAACGGCCTCCTGGTCGTGCAGGACGGCCACGACGCTCCGGGCGACCCGGACCGCCCCTCCACCAACTTCAAGTTCGTGGACCTGGGCGCGGTCACGGAC
This sequence comes from Streptomyces sp. UC4497, assembly GCF_054871485.1. Lineage (NCBI taxonomy): Bacteria > Bacillati > Actinomycetota > Actinomycetes > Kitasatosporales > Streptomycetaceae > Streptomyces > Streptomyces sp. UC4497. The sequence goes on from NZ_JBTYHB010000001.1 coordinate 380,876, forward strand.
GCGGTCGACGACTGACGGCCCCGGCGGGCCGCTCGTCGAACGGCCCGCCCCACGGAGCCTCCAGCGCCGCACGCAGCCCGCCGAGCACCTCCTCGCCGATGCGCTCCGCCAGCCGGGCCTCGAGCCCGTCCAGGGCGCGCCGCGCCCGGTCATGGGCGCGGCGCCCCTCCGCGGTGCGGCGGACCAGGCGCTGCCGGGCCGACGCGGGGTCAGGCGCCTGCTCCAGGAGGCCGTCGTCGATCAGGGTGCGTACGGCCTGATGGACGGTCTGCCGGGTCACACCCATGCGGCGGGCCAGCTCGGCGACGGTGGTGCCGTCCGCGTCGAGCATCGCGAAGAGCTGCATCTGGGTGGGCGTTATCGGCGCCACGCCCTGCGCCTCCAGGGCCGCGAGCAGCCCGTCCTCGAACCAGCGCCGGGCTTCACCGAGGAGCTGCGGCAGATCACGTCGGGGCTCGCTCGTCACTTCTTCGTCCTCCTTGGCGCCTCGGCGCGGACCTGGCACTTGCCCTTGCCCTTGCCCGCGGACCGCTTCACATGTCAGGCTACCTGACACAGAACGTCAGGCACCCTGACACAGGCAAGGATGATCAGCATGACCATGGAGTTCGCGACGCGCTACCGCAGCGCCTCCCGCATACCGGCCGACCCGTCGAAGCCGTACGTGATCGAGAAGGGCGAGGGCGACCGGGCCCACCTCTTCGGCGATCTCGTCACCGTCTACGCGGGCGGCGAGCAGACCGACAACACCTTCAACTTCTTCACCGTCGAGGGCCCGAAGGGCGACATCATCCCGGCGCATGTGCACGCGGACACCCACGAGGTGTTCTACGTGACGCAGGGCGCGGTCCGGCTCTTCGCCGAGGACTCCGAGGGCGAGCAGCTGGAGCGGCTGCTCACGCCGGGTGACTTCGGTTTCGTGCCGAAGAACTGCACGCACGCCTACCGCATGGAGCGCCACCACTCCCAGGTCGTCGGCGTCGCCGCGGGCCCCAGCGGAACCTTCGAGCGGTTCTTCGAGTCGCTGGGCACGCCGGTGGAGGAAATGGGCCTGCCGGCCCGGCCGTTCGTCCCCGAGCCGCACAAGTTCGGCACGGTTCCGCAGGAGTACGACGTGCGCTTCCTGCCCGACCACCAGTGGCGGACCTCGTGACACCGGGCGAACTGCGGCAGTTGATCGCCGCGCCGCACCCTGACGTCGCGCCGCTGCCCCGGGCGACCGGGTACGCGGGCGGCGTGCGCGCACTGCGCGGCGTCCCGTACGCGGACGTGGAGGGCGCCCGCCCGCTGGAACTCGACCTGTGGCTGCCCGCGTCGGCGGGCCCTGCGCCGCTGGTGCTGTTCGTGCACGGCGGGGCGTGGCGGCGCGGCCGGCGGGACGACATGGGTGTGCGGACGCGGGGGTGGGCTCCCGGACCGTTCGAGCAGCTCGCGGCGGCGGGCCTCGCCGTGGCCTGCGTGGACTACCGGCTCAGTGGCGAGGCGACGTTCCCCGCACCGCTGGAGGACCTGCGGTCGGCGCTGCGCTGGCTGGGTCTGCGCGCGGACGAGTTGGGCATCGACCCCGAACGCACCGTCGTCTGGGGCGAGTCGGCGGGCGGCCATCTGGCCTCGCTGCTCGCGCTCACGCACGACGAGCCGCGGCTCGCGGGGGCGGTCATCTGGTACGGCCCTGCGGATCTGACGACGGCGCGGCCCCCGTTCGATCCGGCGAGCCCCGCCACGCCCGAGGCGCTGCTCCTGGGCGACGCCCCGGCTTCGGTGCCGGAACTGGCGGACGCCGCAAGCCCGTTGAAGCGGGTGCACGCGGACGCACCGCCCTTCCTCGTCGTGCACGGGGAGGCCGACTCGATGGTGTCGTGCTCACACGGCCGTGACCTGTCGGACGCGCTGCGGGTCGCCGGGGCACCGGTCGAGCTGCGGACGGTGCCGGGGGCCGACCACGGTTGGCACGGCGCTGACGACGCCGAGGTCCGGCGGATCTTCACCGCTTCCCTGGACTTCGTACGGCAGCACACCTGACCACCCCTTTGCGCCGCGCAATCGACCTGGCAGATTGGGGTGCTCCTGCCCCCGCCCGGTGAAGAGGTGCGTGATGAGCCCGCAGTTCGGCGACTACCAATTCGAGATCTACCTCGACGGACTGCGGGGCGTCACGCCCACGCAGCCGATGGACTTCGCCACTCTCGAACAGCGGGCGCAGGCGGCCCTCTCCCCCTCCGTCTGGTCCTACGTCGCCGGGGGCGCGGGCGACGAGCACACGCAGCGCGCCAATGTGCGGGCCTTCGAGCGGTACGGACTCGTGCCGCGGATGATGGTGGGGGCCACGCAGCGCGACATGTCCGTGGACCTCTTCGGGATGCGGCTCGCCTCACCGCTGTTCATGGCGCCGGTCGGCGTGATCGGGCTGTGCGCGCAGGACGGGCACGGGGACCTGGCGACGGCGCGGGCCGCGGCGCGCACCGGCGTGCCCATGGTGGCGTCGACGCTGACGGTCGACCCGATGGAGGACGTGGCCGCCGAGTTCGGTGACACACCCGGCTTCTTCCAGCTGTACACACCCACCGACCGGGCGCTCGCCGAAAGCCTCGTCAAGCGGGCGGAGGCGGCGGGCTACAAGGGCATCGTGGTCACCCTCGACACCTGGATCACCGGCTGGCGCCCGCGCGACCTGTCGACCTCCAACTTCCCGCAGCTGCGCGGCCACTGCCTCGCCAACTACACCTCGGACCCGCGCTTCCAGGAGATCGCCGCGAGCACCGACCCCACGGACCTCGTACGGTCCTGGGTCGGTCTCTTCGGCAACCCGCTCACCTGGGACGACCTGCCGTGGCTGCGCTCGCTCACCGATCTGCCGCTGATCCTCAAGGGCATCTGCCACCCCGAGGACGTGCGCCGCGCCAGGGACGGCGGCGTGGACGGCATCTACTGCTCCAACCACGGCGGCCGCCAGGCCAACGGCGGCCTTCCCGCGCTCGCCGCGCTGCCGGGGGTCGTCGAGGCGGCGGACGGCATGCCGGTGCTCTTCGACTCGGGGGTCCGCTCCGGCGCGGATGTCATCAAGGCGCTCGCGCTCGGTGCCACGGCGGTGGGCGTCGGGCGGCCTTACGCGTACGGGCTCGCGGTCGGCGGCGACGACGGGCTCGTGCACGTCCTGCGCTCCCTGCTCGCCGAGGCCGACCTGATCATGGCGGTGGACGGCTATCCGACCCTGGCGGATCTCACGCCCGAGTCGCTGGTCACGCTGGACTGACCCCGCGGTCACGGGACACCGCGTCGATCAGCCGCGTGAGCGCGTCGGCGGCCTTCGCCAGTCCCTCGTGCGGGGTGACCGGCTCGTCGAGGTAGCGGTCGCGGCGCAGCTCCAGCATGAGGGCGGTGACGCGGGGCTCCTTGCCGTAGTGCGTCATAGGGACGTACGCGCCCGCGAACGGTGTGTTCACGGCCGTGTCGCCGTACGGGGCGAAGGCCCCGCGGGCCCGGGCGAGGAGGGTGGCCGGGGTGTGGAACGGGTCGGTGCCCAGGCAGACCGGTGGGCGCGGGTCGCTGCCGTGCAGTTCGTGGGGCAGGGCGCGGCTCGGGTAGGAGTGGACGTCGATGACGACCGCCCGGCCGGTCGCGGCCAGCCGGTCCGCCACTGCCTGCGTCATGGCCTGCGCGTACGGGTGGAAGTACGTGTCGAGCAAGGCCTGCTCGTCCGCCGGGGGTTCGGGGCGCAGCGGCTCGCGGTGTGTGGTGCGGGTGTAGACCGCGCCCATGCCGACCGACCGCATCTCCTCGCGTTCGTCGGGGAACCGCTCCGGGTCGACGACCAGGCGGGAGCGCTCGTTGACGAAGCGCCAGGGTGTGACGGACGCGGCCTTCGCGGCGCGTTCCGCGACGACGTCGGTGTGGGCGTCGGTGATGAGGTCCAGCTCGCGGGCCAGGGCCTCCCCTTGGAGCAGCAGGCCTTCGCGTACGCGCGCCGGGATCTCGCGGGAGGCGTGCGGCACGTGCAGGAGCACCGGCGAGTCCGGGTCGCCGGGGTGCAGGCGGAAGGGCGGCGTGTCCATGTGTCCCACTCTCCCATCCGTCCATCTCCCATCTGTCCATTTCCTGGGACGGGTGGTTTCGAGGTGTGGGCGAGGGGTAGGGAGCCCAGCCGCTACTACTGAATGGACAGTGAGTAGCTGAAGCGCGACAGGAGTACCTCACCTTGCCCGAAGCACCTTCAGAACTCGTGCGTCATCTGTGGATACCGCTCGCCGACGGCACGCGGCTCGCCGCCCGTGTCTGGCTCCCGGAGGGCCCCGCGCGCCCGGCGCCCGCGATCCTCGAGTACATCCCGTACCGCAAGAACGACGGGACGGCCGACCGCGACAACAGCCTGCACGCCCGCTTCGCCGCGTCCGGTTACGCCGCCGTCCGCGTCGATCTGCGCGGCAGCGGCGACTCCGACGGGCTGATGCTCGACGAGTACGCGCAGCAAGAGCTGGACGACGGTGTCGAGGTCATCGCGTGGCTCGCCGAGCAGGAGTGGTGCGACGGCACGGTCGGCATGATCGGCAAATCGTGGGGCGGCTTCAACGGTCTCCAGATCGCGGCCCTGCGCCCGCCGGCGCTGAAGGCGATCGTGACGGTCTGCTCGACGGACGACCGGTACGCCGACGACGTGCACTACACGGGCGGTTCGCTGATCGCCTCCGAGATGCTGCCGTGGGCGTCGACGATGCTCGCCTACAACGCGCGGCCCGCCGACCCCGCCGTGGTCGGCGACGACTGGCGCGAGCGGTGGCTGGAACGGATGGCGGACACCCCGGTGTACGTCGAGGAGTGGCTGCGGCACCAGACCCGCGACGCCTTCTGGAAGCACGGCTCGGTGTGCGAGGACTTCGGGGCGATCGAGGCACCGGTGCTGGCGGTGGGCGGCTGGTACGACCCGTATTGCGGCGCCGTGCTGCGCCTCCTCGAAGGCGTGAGCAACGCTCCCGTGCGGGCGCTCGTCGGGCCGTGGGCGCACACGTATCCGCACCAGGCGGCGCCCGGGCCCGCGATCGACTTCCACGGTGAAGTGGTGCGCTGGTTCGACCAGTTCCTGCGCGGCAAGGACACCGGGGCCCTGGAGGATCCGGCGCTGCGTGCGTGGCTGCCCGAGTGGGCGGCGCCCGGCGGCGACCGCGAGCAGCGGCCCGGCCGGTGGGTGGCCGAGCGGCAGTGGCCCTCGGAGCGCATCGAGCGGCAGGAGTTCGCGCTGGCCGGAGAGTCGGCGGGCGAGGCGGTCGAGCACGACCCGCTGCGCTTCAGGGACGCACACCTCGACAGCACGCGCGTGCTCGGCACGGCGGGCGGCAGCTGGCTCCAATTCGGTGACGAGGCGGGGCAGTTCGGCCCGCAGGGCGGCGACGACGGGCTCGCGCACTGCTTCACCACCGCGCCGCTCGACGAGCGCGCGGAGATCCTCGGCGCACCGTCCGTGACCCTGCGCGTGAGCGCCGACCGGCCCGCCGCGCAGCTCGCGGTGCGACTCAACGACGTGGCCCCGGAAGGCAGTTCGCGGCTCGTCACGCGCGGCCTGCTCAACCTCACACACCGCGAGGGCCACGAGGAGACGCTGCCGCTGGAGCCCGGGCAGGCCTACGACGTGACCGTGCCGCTGGTGGCGACCGCGCACGCCTTCGCGCCCGGCCACCGCATCCGGGTCGCGGTCTCGTCCTCGTACTGGCCGCTCGCCTGGCCGTCCCCCGAGCCGGTCACGGTCACCCTGCACCCCTCCCCCGCCGCGGCACTCCACCTGCCGGTCCGGCCGCCGACGGACGCGGACGACGAGCTGCGCCCCTACGGGGAGCCGCAGCCGGACCTGCCCGTCGAGCTGTCCACGTCCGGTGACGGCTCCGCGCGGCGCATCGAGCACGACCCGGTCTCCGGCCGCAGCACCGTCGAACTCGCCATCAACGACGGGGACTTCAAGGACCTCAGCGACGGGCTGTGGAAGCGCGGCGACTCCGTCGACCGCTTCTCGCTCACCGAGGGCGATCCGTCCTCCGCCGTCGTGGAGTGCGAGCGCACCGAGGAGGGCGGGCGCGGCGACTGGCACTGGAAGGTCGTCACGCACAGCCGGATGACCGCCGACGCCTCTACGTTCACCGTCGTCAACACCCTCACCGCCTACGAAGGGGACACCCGCGTCTTCGATCGCACCACGGACGCAGTGATTCCCCGGCAGGGAGTCTGAGCATGCGCAGACGCACGTTCCTGACCGGCTCGCTCGGTGTCGTCGCGGCCGCCGGAGTGGCCACGGCCACCGGGTCGGCCGCCGGCACGGGCCCCGTGATCACGGTCGGCTCCAAGCAGTTCACCGAGTCGTGGGTGATGGGCGAGCTGTACGCCCAGATCCTGCGCAAGCGCGGCTTCGACGTCGTCCTCAAGTCCAACGTGGGCAGCGCCGACCTCATCGACCGCGCGCTGCGCAATGGGCAGATCGACCTGTACCCCGAGTACACGGGCGTCATCCTGCAGACGTTCGCGATGCCCAAGCACATGCCGACGACGGCGCGCGACACTTACGAGGCGGCGAAGAAGTTCGAGGCGGGGCGCGGGATCTCGCTGCTGCCGCCGACGCCCTTCCAGAACCGCAACGCCGTCGCCGTACGCACCGCCGACGCCCGCAAGCACAAGCTCAAGACCGTCGGCGACCTCAAGCGCCTGGGCAAGATCTCGTACGCCGAGTATCCCGACAACATCACGGGACCGCTCGGCTTCGACGCCATCGTCAAGGCGTACGGGCTGCACGACATGAAGGTGCGGCCGCTCAACATCGGCCTGCAGTACCCGGCGCTGAAGAACGGGGACGTGGACGCGGCCGACGTGTTCACCACCGACCCGCAGCTGCGCCGCTACGACTTCACCATCCTCGACGACGACCAGGCCATCTTCGGGTTCCAGAACGTCTCCCCCGTCGTGCGCACGTCCCTCGTCGAGAAGTACGGCGAGCGGCTCACCGAACCGCTGAACGCCGTCGACGAGTTGCTCACAGAGGAAGCCATGCAGGCCCTGAACGAGGCCGCCGCGATGATGCGGCTGAGCCCGGCGAAGGTCGCCGACCGGTTCCTGAGAGCGAACAAGCTGATATGACCGTGACCGAGGAGCATTCCACGATGCAGACCGCTGCCGACATCGTCTTCGACGCGGCCACCAAGACGTACGACGGCACCGGCGATCCCGCCGTCGACGCGCTGTCCCTGACCGTCCCCGCGGGCGAGATCTGCGTCCTGCTCGGCGCCTCCGGGTGCGGCAAGACGACCGCGCTCACCCTCGTCAACCGGCTTACCGAGCTGACGAGCGGGGACATCCGGATCGGCGGCAGCAGCATCCGCGAGCAGGACGTCATCGAACTGCGGCGTGGCATCGGCTACGTCATCCAACAGGCCGGTCTCTTCCCGCACTTGACGATCGAGGAGAACGTCGCGACGGTGCCGCAGGTGCTCGGCTGGAAGAAGCCGAAGATCGCGGAGCGCTCGCGCGAGCTGCTCGAACTGGTCGGTCTCCCGCACAAGGAGTACGCCCACCGCTACCCCTCGCAGCTCTCCGGCGGCCAGCGCCAACGCGTCGGCATCGCAAGGGCGTTGGCGGCCGACCCGCCCATCATGCTGATGGACGAGCCGTTCGGCGCGCTCGACCCGGTGACGCGCGAGCACGTGCAGGACGAGTTCCTGCGCCTCCAGGAGCAGGTGCAGAAGACGACGCTGTTCGTCAGCCACGACATCGACGAGGCCGTCCGCATGGGCGACCGCATCGCGATCCTCGCCAAGGGCGGCAAGCTGCTCCAGTACGACACCCCGGAGCGGATCCTGCGCGAGCCCGCCGACGACTACGTGGCCCGCTTCGTCGGCACGGACCGGGGCCTGAAGGCGCTGACCCTGCGCACGCTCGGCGATCTGAAGCTGGAGCCGGCGGACGAGGCCGGTTCCGACGAGGTGCTGCGCACGAGCGACACACTGCGCACCGCCCTGTCCGTGCTGATGGCCGGCGGCGCCGAGCGGCTGTCCGTCACGGACGAGGCCGGCAAACCGGTGGGTTCCGTCACCGTCGCGCTCATACGGGAGGCGGCGTGAGCGGGTTGCTGTCCCTGGCGGCGGGGTCCCTTGCGGCCGGGACCGACCCCGTCATCCCCGACTTCGGCACGGCTAGTTCGTGTGTGCGCGACAACGGGGTGTTCTGCGTCGACTGGTTCACCGCGAACTTCTCCAGCGTGTTCGGCCCGGCCCTCGTCCAGCATGTGCGCCTCACGGTAATCGCGGTCGGGATCGGCTTCCTGATCGCGTTCCCGCTGGCGCTGCTCGCGCACTTCCGGCGATGGCTGGTCAGGCCGCTGGGCGGGCTGACGTCGTTCCTCTACACGATCCCGCCGATGGCGCTGTTCACGCTGCTCGTCCCGGTGACGGGCCTGTCCGTGCTCACCGCCGAGATCGCCCTAGTCGCGTACACGCTGATGGTGCTGTTCAAGTCGACGGTCACCGGACTCGGCGAGGTGCCTGAGGACGTACGCCGTGCGGGGGTCGGCATGGGCCTGACCCGGCGAGAGATCCTGTGGCGCATCGAGCTGCCGCTCGCACTGCCCGGCGTGATCAGCGGGCTTCGGGTGGCGACCGTGACCACGATCAGCGTGGTCGAGATCGCCGCGTTCATCATCGACCAAGGGCTCGGTTCGCCGATCATCCAGGGCCTCCAGTCGCCGTTCAACACGCAGTTCATCGGGGCCGGCCTGCTCGCCGTGGCGCTCGCACTCGCCGCCGACGGACTGCTCGTGCTGCTCGGCAGGGTGCTCACGCCGTGGGCCAGGACGCGGAGGACCGTCTGATGCACACCTTCCTCTCGAGCTTCTCGTTCATGGCCGACCATTTCGGCCTGCTGCTCAGCCGGACCGTAGACCATCTGCTGCTCTCCGCGGCAGGCGTCGCCGTGGCCCTGGTGATCGCGGTGCCGCTCGGTGTGTGGCTCGGCCACCGCGGCAAGGGCTCCTTCCTGACGGTCAGCATCTCCAACATCGGCCGTGCGCTGCCGTCCCTGGCCCTCATCGCGATCTTCCTGGGCCTGCTCGGCATCGGCTTCGTGAACGTCATGACGGCGCTGGTCATCATGGCGATCCCGCCGGTGCTCACGCACGCGTACCTGGGTGTGGAGCAGGTCGACGCGGACCTGGTGCGGGCCGCGCGCGGCATGGGTCTGACGCAGTGGCAGGTCCTGTGGCGCGTCGAACTCCCGCTCGCGCTCCCGGTGTTGTTCACCGGCATCCGGATCGCCGTCGTGTACGTCATCTCCAGCGCGACCCTGGCGGCCGTCGCGGGCGGCGGCGGGCTCGGCGACATCATCCTCAATCAGGTGTCGTACGGTCTGTCGGGCGTCATCGCCGCGGCGCTGTGGGTGGCGGTCCTGGCGCTGGTTGCCGACGGCCTGTTCGGGGCCGTCGGCAATCGGCTCGCGCCGCGGGGGACGCGCGTCTAGATCCCCGCGTCGCAGCACCCTTCGCGGCGCATGTGGCGGCCCACTTCCAGCCAGTCGTCGCCGGTGGCCCTCAGTGTTCTGGAGGCCACCGGTTCGAACGAGCCGACGAGGTCGGCCTGTTGGAAGGGGACGCCGCCGCGCAGCACCGACGTCGTACGGATCAGGTCGTCGAAGTCGGTGAACGGGTCGCCGTCGACGATCGTGAGGTCGGCGAGCTTGCCCTCCTCCAGGGTGCCCAGGTCCGCGTCCGCCCCGAAGACCCGGGCGGGCATGAGCGTCGCCGTGTGCAGGGCCTGCGCCGGGGACAGTCCGCCACGGTGCAGGGCGCGCAGCGCCAGGTGCAGGTGGAGGCCGACCGGGACGAGTGGCTGGTCGGTGCCGAGCGCGATGTGCCCGCCGGCACCCAGGATGCGCCGGTAGACCGCGAGTTCCCTGTCCAGGGTGGCGAGTTGGGCGGCCGTGGGCGGCATCTTGGCCAGCTTCTCCACGGCGGCGGTGTCCCACGGCGGCATCAGCCGGGTGACGCGCGGGTCGTCCGCGAGGGCCGGATCCGCGCCGATCAGCGGCTGCGCCGTGAACGGGGTGGCGATGAGATGGAAGTCGCCGGTCTTCGTGTAGATCTCCTGGACGTCCTCGCCGGAGTGGCCCGTCGCCGTCGTAGCGTGCCCGAACTCCAGGCGCTGGGTGGCCTGCAGATGGGTCGTCAGGTCCTGGCCGAGCTGGATGCCCGGTGTGCACAGGTGACTTCCGCTGCGCACCCTGAGGCGTTCGTGCGCGAAGTTGGCCGCTTCCTTCATCACCCAACCGGGCGCCCGCACATAGGTTTTGACGAAGTCCCAGTCGAGCGCGGCGGCCCGGTCGAGGGAGCGGCGCAGGCCCGCGCGGGTGCGGTGGGCGCGGCCCATACTGTAGGCGACACGCGGTCCGTCGAGCAGTTCCCCGGTGGCGAGGAGCCGCGGCCCCGCGAGCGCCCCCGCGTACACCGCCTCGCGGATGCGTGCCTGCTCGTAGGCGAAGCCGCCGAGGGAGACCGCCGTGGTGATGCCGTACGCGAGTTGCAGCGCGGTCTGGCGGCCGCCGTAGGTGGACTGCCAGGGGTGGGTGTGGGCGTCGAAGAGGCCCGGGATCACGGTCTTTCCGGAGGCGTCGATGCGCTTGGCGGATGCCCGGTTGCCCGCGCGGTGCGGGGTGACGGCGGTGATGCGGCCGCCCTCGATGGTGAGGTCGACATCGTCGCGGACCTCGGATCCCGTGCCGTCCCAGAACCGGCCGGCGTGCACGACGGTGTCGGCGGGTCGGGGGCGGCGGTGGTCGAGCGGGATCCTGACCGTACGGGCGGTGCCTTTCGCCACGTCGAGGAGCCGGAGCCGACCCGCACCCAGGTAGAGGAGCTGCCGGCTGTCGGCGGACCAACTCGGGTGGTCGGCAGCCTCGTCGGTCACCTGCCGGGGGTCACCGTCCGGGGTGCCGTCGCCTCGTACCGGCAGCAGCCACAGCGCGGACTCCACGACCACGGCCATGGTGCGGCCGTCGGGCGACCACACCGGCCCGGAGTCGTAGCGGTCGGCGATCGAGACATGCGGGGCGACTGCGTGGACGACGGCCTTGCCGGTCTTGGTGTCGACGACGCGGATGAGGTTGTAGCCCTCGCGGAAGCGCTGGTTGAGGCGGCTGCGGTCGCACAGCGCGACGTATCTGCCGTCGGGCGACCAACAGGGTCTGCCGGGCAGTCCGCCGCTGCCCATCGGTGCGGCGAGGACGCGTTCGGTGTCCGCGGTGAGGTCGCGGAGGACGAGGTTGCCGGACATGTCGATGCAGGCGAGCCGGTCCCCGTCGGGCGAGAGCGCGGGGAACACACGCCCGCCCTCGGCGAGCACCGTCTCCTTGCCACTGTCCAGGTCATGACGGCGTACGGAGAACAGGCCGGCCCGGTCGTCGGCGTAGACGAGCGCCTGGCCGTCGGGGGTCCAGGTCGGTGCGAGTACGTAGCGGGTCTGCGGGGCCTGTACGACCTTGCGCGGGGCACGTCCGCCCGAAGTGGCGCCGATCCAGAGCGAGTTGAGCGCGGCGAATGCCACCTGCTTGCCGTCCGGCGAGAGTGCGGGCAGGTGCGGGGAGCGGACCGGGCGGACTCCCCCGGCCTCGAAGTCGTACTGCTTGACGCGATAGCGCGGCCGGTCGACCGGGAGCTTCGCGGTGAACGTGATCCGTTCGCCCTCGCTCGGGGCGGCGGGCCGCACGAGTCGGAATCGGCCGTCGACGGTGAGCAGGAGGGTGTCCGGGCCGGTCCAGCGGGGCGGCACGGGGGCGAGGTCGCCGGGGACGTCGACCGGCTTCCCGTCGACGACGAGGGTGCAGGTGGCGGCGGGCGACGCGGTGGTCCGCAGATAGGCGAGGGAGCCCTTGGGCTTCGGGGCGACGGCGGGCGTCATGACCTGGGCGCCGGAGTCGTCGGTGTGTTCGGTGGTGACGGCTCCGGTGCCGTCGGCGGCGACCGAGGCGAGGGTGGACGCCTGGAGGGTTCCGGCGTCGGTGACCACTCCTCGGACGAAGAGCACGCGCGTGCCGTCGGCGGACCAGGTCGGGTCGAAGTCCTCCCAGGCGTCGGCCTGCCCCGGACCGTCCTGGCCGGGAGCGCCGGTGAGGCGGGTGAGGGTTCCGTCGCGTACGTCGATGGTCCAGATGCGGTACGGGGCGGCGTGCTCGGGGTCGCCGCCGCGCTCGGAGGCGAAGGCGATCCGGTGGCCGTCCGGGGACCAAGCCGGGCCGCGGTCGTCCCACGGCCCGTCGGTGAGCTGCTTCGGCGTGCCGCCGTCGGCGTCCAGCAGCCACAGGTGGAAGCCGCCGCCCTGGTAGCCGCAGACGACGAGCCGTTTCCCGTCGGGGGCGAACTGGGGTCGGGTGGGCTCGAGTTCGGGGGTGGTGAGCGGTCTCGCGGTGCCGCCCTTGCGCGGGATCGACCACAGGATGTTCTGGATCTCGGCGACGAAGCGGTCGCCGGACGGGGCGAGGGTGGCGGCTCCGTTGGTGGCGGCGGTGAAGGAGAGGGACGCGGGGGCGGTCGCGGCGGCTGCCGCTGTCGCCGGTTCTAGGAGCGCGCCGGCGCCCGCGGCGACGGCGCCGGCCGTGGCGGTGGTGGTCTGCAGGAACCGGCGGCGGGTGAAGGACGGACCGGCGGCGGGGGCGGTGGCCGGAGTAGTGATGGGGGTGGTGTCCATGAGACTCCCATTGCACGGAGGGCATGTGGACCCACGGGACCGAGGGGGCCCGTGGGCCTTGCGGGACCGAACTGTGCGCGAGTCGGAGAAGGGACGCACAGCAACATACGTGGCACCCGCAGTGAGTCAACATGGCCGACGCCGTGAACCGGCCGATGGACACACGGAAGCCGCCCGCCGGGGTGGGACTGGAGGCGGCACTGCGCGCGAGAACACCGGAGACGCAACCATGAGCCGGTGACCTGCGGAAACACCCCCAGCCACCCTGCCGGTCAGCTCCCGATCACCTCCAAGGAATACCCCACCCCGTACCTCCGTTGAAGGGCTCGAACAAGGAGGCAACAGTGGAGCAGCAGTACTACACGCACGGGACGGCCGCGGAGCGCTGGGACCGTGCCCAGATGTTCTTCGACGCCAAGGAGTACGCGAACGCCGCCCGGATCCTCGACGGTCTCGTCGCGGAGGTTCCCGAGCAGACCGGCCCCCGCCTCCTCCTGGCCCGTTCGTACTACCACTCGGCCCAACTGCGCCGCGCCGAGACCGAGTTGCGCACCATCGTGGAGCGCGACCCGGTGGAGCACTACGCCCGCCTGATGCTCGGCCGCACGCTGGAGCGGCAGGGCCGGCACGACGAGGCGGCGCCGCACCTGCGGATGGCGTCGGCGCTGGCGGGCGACTTCGACTAGCCGGTTCGCGCACGGAACAACATGCGGGTCCTGCCTTCCGGGCAGGACCCGCTGCCGTTGAGGCTCGTACAGCTCTGGCTCAGGGCCGGCGCAAGCTGGACGCCAGCACTCGCTCGAGTGCCGCCCTGCCCGCAGGCCCCCAGGCCGGCTTGCCTCCAGGAAGGCCCCGCTCGCCATTCTGACCCATGAGGATGAGGAAGAGGCCCTTCATGGCGGCCAGCCCTCGGGCACGCCGGATCGTCGCGTCGTCCGCACCCGCGTACGCCTCGAAGAACCGTGAGTCCGCACCCGCGGGAAGCAGCAGCCACGCGGCCGCGAGGTCCCACGCCGGGTCACCGGCGAACATGGCATCGAAGTCGACCACGCCCGAGAGTGTCCCGTCCGAGACGACGACGTTCGCGGGATGAAGGTCACCGTGCAGCCACACCGGCGGCCCCTGCCACTCGGGGGCCGCGACAGCATCGCCCCAGACGTCCCGCACGGCCCCGACCTCGGCGCCGAGACCGCCGGGTTCGATGGCTTGCAGGAAATCCTCGAAGCCGTCCGTGCACTTCTTGGGGTGAGCGCCCCGGTCCGCACTGGCCGGCGCCTCGGCGGGCGCCTCCACATGCAGCGCCCTGAGGAACCCCGCCAGCGCGTCGGCCGCGTCGCCGCCACGACTGATCGCGGCGGAGTCCAGCGGCTCGCCGCGAACCCACGTCATCACACTCCACGGCCTCGGAAACCGCGCGGACGGTTCACCGATCCGCACGGGAGTCGGCACCGGGAGCGGAAGACGCGGAGCCAGTACAGGCAGCCAGCGGCACTCCTTGCGCAGAAGCTCCGGGACACCTTCCATACGCGGCACCCGCACGGCCAACTCATCCCCGAGACGCCACATCTTGTTGCCCCACCCACCCGCCACTTCGCGGATGGGCAACTCCGCGAGGTCAGGATGCTGGTCGGTGAGTAGGTCGCGCACCAGCTCCGCGGTGATCTCGATCTCGGTGTCGGTCATGCGAAGCCACAGTAGGTGCATTCCGGCTGGCGCCTCAGCCGTACGCCCGGGAGCCACAGGCGCCGCGCATCCCTGAGCCGGGACTCGGCTAGCCTTGCTGGACGATGAACCGCACAGACCAGCCCGCGCCGGCCCCTCGCCTGACCACCCCCTGGGGAGACGTCGATCTCACCCGCTTCCCGGAGAACCCCCGCGACCAGCTGCGCGCATGGGACGCCGCGGACACGTACCTGCTGCGGCACCTCGCCGACACGGGAACGGACCTGACCGGTGCGGTGACGGTGGTGGGCGACCGCTGGGGCGCGCTGGCCACGGCCCTCACGGGGATCCCCGGCTGTACGCCGACCCTGATCTCGGACTCGTACCTCGGCCAGCAGGCGACGTACGCGAACCTGACCCGGAACGAGCACACGGGCGCCCGCCTCCTCACCACGCAGGACACGCCGCCCGAGACCATCGACGTCCTGCTCGTTCGCGTCCCGAAGAGCCTCGCCCTCCTCGAGGACCAGCTGCACCGCCTGCGGCCCGCCGTGCACGCGAACACGGTGGTGGTCGGCACCGGCATGGTGAAGGAGATCCACACCTCGACGCTGAACCTGTTCGAGCGGATCATCGGCCCGACGCGTACGTCGCTGGCGGAGAAGAAGGCGCGCCTCATCTTCACGGAGCCGGACCCGACGCTCGCCCCGGACCCGAACCCGTGGCCGCACACCTACCAACTCCCGTCCGACATCGGGCCGTTGTCCGCTCGCCCGGTGGTCAATCACGCGGGCGTGTTCTGCGCGGAGCACCTCGACATCGGCACCCGTTTCCTCCTCCAGCACCTCCCGCGGGACACGGACGCGCGCAGGATCGTCGACCTGGGCTGCGGCAACGGAGTCGTCGGCACGAGCGCCGCGCTCACCCACCCGAACGCGGACGTCCTCTTCACGGACGAGTCACACCAGGCGGTGGCTTCGGCGGAGGCCACGTACGCCGAGAACGTCGGCGACCGCCCGGGCAAGGCCGAATTCCGCGTCGCCGACGGTCTCGCCGACACACCTCCCGGCGACGTGGACCTGATCCTGAACAACCCACCGTTCCACACCCACCAGGCCACGACGGACGCGACGGCGTACCGCATGTTCACCCAGGCCCGCGCGGCGCTCCGCCCCGGCGGCGAGCTGTGGGTGGTGGGCAACCGGCACCTCGGCTACCACGTCAAGCTGCGCCGCCTGTTCGGCAACAGCCAACTGGTGGCCAGCAACGCGAAGTTCGTGATCCTGAAGGCGGTCAAGCAAGCGCCTCGCGGCCGGCGCGACTGAGCGCGTTCAGGCGGACCGCATGACGTGATGGATCGCTGCCGCGACGTCGACGGCTACATGGGTGGGCCGGTAGCCCTCCGCGCCCCAGGCCCGCCCACCCGAGACCCATACGCTCCGCAGCCCGAGCGCGTGGGCGCCCGCGATGTCGGCATGGGCCGAATCACCGACGACCCACGCCCCTTCGAGGGGAACGCCGACGGCAGCGGCAGCCGCCCGAAAGATCCCCGGATCCGGCTTCTTACAGCCAACGGCCTCAGAAACGGCCCACCCCTGCACCAGCCGGTCGAGCCCACTGGCCCGAATCTTCTTCACCTGCTGCGCGGTACGACCATTGGTGACGATGCCACAACTCCAGCCACCCGCCCGCGCTTTGACCAACGCCTCGCGGGTGTCTTCCGCCAGGAGAACCCGATCCGCGCCGCCCCCGTCGAGCAGCGCACGAACGGCCGCGCCGGGCACCACATCGCCGTATCGCTCGACCATCGCCGCGGCGACCCCCTCACGCGCCGCGTAGCCACCGCCATCCAGATCCATCACCCATGCGACATCGTCGACGGCCAAGCCGTACTCGGCGAGGAAGTCCACGACGCCGGCACGGAAGGCCGCGTCACGGTCGACCAGAGTGTTGTCCAGGTCCAGCAACAGGAGCGGCAGCGGCATGGCCTGAAGTGAATCACGCTCCGCGAACCCGAGTGCCGACGCACGCTGACGGCTGGTTACACACCCTCCCCTTCGGCCCCCTCGGCGGGTGTCTCCCGGGCCACGCCGTGCCAGTATGCCGCGATCCGCGACGTCTGCCGCACGATGCGGTCGGGTTGCGGCGGCGCGGGCCAGAACTGGAGGAGGTAGTGGTCGGCCGCGTCTCCCTCCACGCGCGTGTCCAGCTCATGCCCACGGTCCATCCCGCGCCCGCTGTAGCGCACCCGGTAGTCGGTCTCCTCGAGTCCGAGCGACCAGGCCCGCTCCCCGGCCCACTGCTGCAAGCAGGTGTCGCCGGAGAGGGGCCGGAAGGACACCTCCACGATGTCTTCCCACACCGGGTCGACAGCGGGAGCACTGTCGTGGACTTCTACGGTGAAGCCCACATCCCCGGTGTGCAGCCCGGTGACCAGCCACAGAAAGCCCGGAACCGCCGCACCGCACAGTCCCGATGTCTGTCCGGCGAAGGTCTCGTCCAGATCCGGTTGATCATCGTGATCGCTGACCACGTAGATCTGCCCGTACGAAACATGAACCTCGCCCGTGACCGGCCTGTGCACCAGGACCCCTCCCCGTACAGGCCGCCAACTCCGGCGGCCGTCGTGGCGTCATGCTAAGCGGCCCCACTGACAGTGCGGGGTGCCACCTGCGGCCCATCCCGAGAGGCGCGACGGTGAAAACTATGAGTGCCTGAGTGGTGACGGGATGCGTATCCGTCACGTCTTCGTCTCACCTCAAGGAGTCTTCATGAAGCCCATGATCAAGCTGGGTCTCACGGCAGCTGCGGCCGGCGTTGCCGTCCTCGGGACAGCTGGCATCGCCGCCGCCGACACCGACCCGTTTGGTGTGGCGCAGAACTCGCCGGGCGTCATCTCCGGCAACGTGGCTCAGGTCCCGGTTCACATCCCGGTCAACGCCTGTGGCAACTCCCTCGATGTCGTCGGCCTGCTCAACCCGGCCTTCGGGAATGCCTGCGTCAACAAGTAGTGACGCAAAACGAGGCCCCCTCCGCCGCGACGGCGGAGGGGGCTTCGTCGTTCGCCGGTCCTCACCCGCACCTTGTAGGAACGTCCCCCTCCGGGCCACGATGCCCGCATGAAGGGTGATCTTTTTGCGAGCGAGTACATGGTGCAGCCCGCCGTCGCGCCGGGCATGACCGTTCAGAACGCCAAGTCGATCCGGTATGTGATCGACGGCGAAATGCTGGCTCGGCAGGGGGCGATGGTCGCCTACCGGGGGAATCTGACGTTCGAGCGGAAGGGGCAGGGCGTCGGCGGCATGCTGAAGCGCGCCGTCACCGGGGAGGGGCTTCCGGTGATGAAGGTGCGCGGGCAGGGCGAGGCCTGGTTCGCGCAAGAGGCGCAGAACGTGTTCGTCGTGGACATCGAGCCCGGCGACGTGTTCACCGTCAACGGCCGCAACGTGCTCTGCTTCGACCCCACGTTGACGTACGAGATCAAGACGGTGAAGGGCGCCGGGATCAGCGGCGGCGGACTGTTCAACAGCGTCTTCAGCGGGCACGGCCGGCTCGGGCTCGTCTGCGAGGGCAATCCGCTGGTGCTGCCGGTCTCGCCGCAGCAGCCCGTGTACGTGGACACGGACGCGGTCGTCGGGTGGACCGCCGGTCTGCATACCTCACTGCACCGTTCGCAGTCGCTCGGCTCGATGATCCGCGGCGGGTCCGGGGAAGCGGTGCAACTCATGCTGGAGGGCGAGGGGTTCGTGGTCGTACGCCCCAGCGAGGCGAGCCCGCAGAAGCCGCAGCAGCACTAGCAGCAGTGGGGGGCTGTCTTCAGTGCTCCGGTACTGATCAGTACCGGAGCACTACCTGACCAGTACCGGAGCACCAGCGGAGCGGGAGTCGCTCAGACGATCAGGACCCTGCGCCCGCGCGTGTGACCTGCCTGGCTGTCGACGTGTGCCGCCGCGGCCTCGCCCAGCGTGTACGACTTCTCGACCGGGATGTGCAGCATCCCCCGCGAGATGAGGTCCACGGCCTCGGCGAGCGCCTCCGGCACACTCCCGGCCGCGCCCGAGAACCGGACCCCGAACTCCGGCGCACCCAGGTCGGCGATGGAGATCACCTTCCGCGGGTCCCCCGTCAGTTCGACGAGTTCGCGGATCACGCCCGAGCCGGCCAGGTCGAGCGCCGCGTCGACCCGGCCGAGCCTCCGCACCCGCTCGACCCAGCCCTCGCCGTACGTCGTGGCGTGGGCGCCCAGGTCGCGCAGGTAGTCCTGGTTCGCGGCCCCTGCCGTGCCGATCACCTTGATGCCGAGGTCGCGGGCGATCTGCAGCACCGCGGAGCCCACTCCCCCGGATGCGCCGCTGACGAGCAGCGTCTGGCCCGGCCGGACACCGACCTCGCGGATGAGGCGCAGCGCGGTCTCCACCACGGACGGGTAACCCGCGGCCTCTTCGAACGTCAGCCCCTCAGGCATGCGGGCCCAGGCCGACAGCACGGCGAACTCGGCGTAGGTGTCGACGCCTTCGCCGAACACGCGGTCCCCGACCTCGACTCCTTCGACGCCTTCGCCGACCTCGTCCACCACCCCTGCGGCGTCAAGGCCGACCCCGGAGGGCAGTTCAGTCGGATGGGCCCCCAGCACCTGCCCTTCGCGGATCCTCCAGTCGACGGGGTTCACACCTGCCGCGCGCACGGCGATGCGTATCCGGCCGGGGCCCGCATGAGGCTCCTCGGCATCGATCAGTTGCAGCACATCAGGGCCGCCGAACTCGGCGAAGCTCACTTTCTTCATGCGGCCGAACGTAGCACTAACCGTTAGTGTTTCACGACGGTTAGGTTTTTAGAACTGTTGTTGTTTTGCATCTGCTAGCGTTCGGGCATGACCGAGCCGCCGTCCGGACGTCGCGAGCGCAAGAAGGCCGCGACCCGCCAGAAGATCGCCGAGACCGCCCTGCGGCTCTTCCTGGATCGCGGGTACGACGCGGTGGGCATCCGCGACGTGGCCGCCGAGGCCGACGTGGCCGTGACCACGGTCTTCTCCCACTTCGCCTCGAAAGAGGCCCTGGTGTTCGAGCAGGACCAGGACTTCGAGCAGCGCCTGACGCGGGCAGTCAGCGACCGGGCGCCGCACGAGCCGCTCATCCCCGCACTGCGCCGCGAGATCGAGGCCCTGGTCCGACACTGCACGGCGGACAGCTCCGTCCCGATCTGGCAGATGATCGAGTCCTCGCCGGCCCTGCGGAAGTACGAGGAGTCGATGCGGCTGCGCCACGCGGAGTCGCTGGCCGCGGCCATCGCCGCCGATCCCGACCTGCCGCACACCGCCACGGCCTGCCGCACGATCGCGAGATTCGTGATCGACGCGTTCGCGCTGGCCCGAGAGGCGGCCGAGCCGGACTCCGCGCTCGACGAGATCTTCCGGATGGTCGAGGCCGCCTGGGAAGCCAGCCGCCCCGCGACCGACGCCGACACGGACACCGGCGCCAGAGCGACCGCCTGAGGGTCGCCCTAGAACTAGAAGACGTGCGGCGTCGCGTTCGCGTGTTCCTCCACCGCGATCCGCGCCAGCTTCGTCAGCATCATCCCGTTGCGGACCGCCACCAGGTAGTCCACCGGGAGCCCGTGCATCCGCGTGCCCGGCCCCCGGAGCGGGTGCCAGTCGAGGACGAAGAGGGTGTGCTCGGCCCACGGGATGAGGTTCATCGCGATGCGGGCGGCTCCGAACGGGTCGGCCTTCGCCTCGAGTTCGAGACGCTGCTCCGGCTCGCAGATCCGGACCGTGCTGGTGTCGTCGAGGGTCAGCGGGCCGAAACCGACCCGCACCTTGAGCGCGGCGCCCACATCCGGCCAGGCGGGATCGACGTCGAGCACCTGCCGGGTCCCCGTCACCCACTCCCCGTAGCGGTACCCGTCCGAGAGCAGCGCCCAGACCTCGGAAGGTGAGCTCAGGATCAGTCGACGGGTTCTGGCCATGGGGTCCGTCACGCTCCTGTTCCCGTGTTCCCGTGTTCCCGTGTTCCCAGCGGATACGGATGCCGTAATTCAGGACAAAGCTAACAGCGGGCCCCTCCCCTCGCCCGGGGAGGCGACCCGCGCCCGGATCCGTCCCGACAGGTGCGTACGCGCGGGAGCTCCGCGACAATGTGCGCGATGACAGCGACGGCCGGTCCCACCCCCGACGCCGCCCCCGGCATCCGACTCTCGTCGGCGCGCGGGCGGTGGATCCTCACGTGTGTCGTGCTGGCCTCCGGGATGGCCATGCTCGACGGTACGGTCGTCAACGTCGCCCTCCCGACCATGGGACGCGACCTCGACGCCTCCCTGTCCGCGCTGCAATGGGTCGTCAACGCCTACATGCTGACGCTGTCCGCGCTGCTCCTGTGGGGCGGCGCGATGGGCGACCGGATCGGACGACGGCGGGCGCTCGTCCTGGGTGTGGCGTGGTTCGCGGTCGCCTCCGCGGCCTGCGGACTCGCCCCGAACGAGGGCACGTTGATCGCGGCGCGGGCACTTCAGGGGGTCGGCGGGGCGTTGCTGACCCCCGGATCGCTGGCGCTGGTGCGGTCGGTGTTCCATCCCGACGACCAGGCCCGCGCGGTGGGCGCCTGGTCGGGGCTCACCGGCGTCGCGGGGGCGCTCGGGCCGTTCCTCGGCGGGTGGCTGATCGATGGGCCCGGGTGGCGGTGGATCTTCCTCATCAATGTGCCGATCGCCGTCGTCGTGCTGGTCATCGCCGTGCGTCACGTCCCCGAGAGCCGGGACGCCGCGGCCACGGACGCTCCGTTCGACCAGGTCGGCGCCGTGCTCGCGGCGGTGTGTCTGGCCGGGGTGAGTTACGCGCTGATCGGGTCGTCGGGCGGTGCGTTCTCCGTGGGAGCCGGGCTTGCCGCGCTCGTCGGTGTCGCCGCGGGGGTCGCCTTCGTGGCCGTGGAGCGGCGGCGGGCCGCACCGATGCTGCCGCCGTCACTGTTCCGCTCGCGCCTGTTCAGCGCCGCGAACGGG
The DNA here is from genome assembly GCF_054871485.1 of Streptomyces sp. UC4497. NCBI lineage: Bacteria > Bacillati > Actinomycetota > Actinomycetes > Kitasatosporales > Streptomycetaceae > Streptomyces > Streptomyces sp. UC4497. Next base: position 402,229 of record NZ_JBTYHB010000001.1, read on the forward strand.
ATGACGCTGTGCCTCTACGCGGGGATCGGCGGCATCCTGTTCATGCTGCCCGTCCAGCTTCAAGTCGCCCTGGGATACGACGCGTTGGAGGCGGGGGTGGCGACGTTGCCGGTGACCGCGCTGATGCTGCTGCTGTCGCCCAGGGCCGGTGATCTGGCGCGCCGGGTGGGGCCGACGCCGCCATTGGTCGTGGGCCCCGTCGTCGCCGCGGTCGGGGCGCTGCTCATGTTGCGGGTCGGTCCGGGGTCGCCGTACGCGGCCGACGTGCTGCCCGCGGTCGCCGTCCTCGGGCTCGGCATGAGCCTCTTCGTGGCCCCGCTGACGACGACGGTGCTCGCGTCGGTGGAACCGGAGCACGCCGGCCTCGCCAGCGGCGTCAACAACACCGCGGCGCGGGTCGCACAGCTGCTGGTGGTCGCCGCGCTGCCGCTGGCCGTCGGCCTGTCGGGAGATGCGTACACGCGGCCCGAGGCCGTGGACACGTCGTTCCACCGGGCCGCGATCGGCTGCGCCCTGCTGTTCGCCCTGGGCGCCGCCACGGCGGCCCTGTTCATCCGGCCCCGCGCGGTGCGCCCGCGCCTGGAGGACGCGCCCCGCCCGCAGTGCCGGTCCCATCTCGGCGTCTCCGCACCGGCGTTGGAACCGGGCGACGAGCAACGCCGGTAGGCAGCGCGAAGCCGCGCGTCACCCGGGGGCCGCGAATTCGCGTGCAACCGGCGCCCGACCCTGATGGGATCAGCCGTCGTGAACGATCATTTCCTCAGCGACCCGGATCTGACGGACAGGATGGAGCGGAACCTGGCGGAGCACGCCTGCCATCTGCATCGCGGCATGGGCGGTGCGACCGTCCTAGACTCCGATGACCTCCTGATTGCCGACAGTGGGCTGGACGACGACACCTTCAGCATCGTCGCCGCGGCCCGCTTCACCGACGGCACCTCGGCTGCACGTATCGCCGAGACGCAGCGGACGCTGGCCCGCACCGGGCGCCCGTTCTCCTGGTGGGTCGGTCCCGCCTCCACGCCACCGGACCTCAGCGCCCGCCTGACGGCGGCCGGCCTGCCCGCGTCCGAACGCGAGACCGCGATGTGGGCCGAGCTGGACGACACACTGCCGACGCCCGACGCGCCTGGTCTGGACATCCAGGCAGTGGCCACGCCCGAGCAACTCGCCGACTACGCCGCCGTTCTCGCCGCGAACTGGACCCCGCCCGCCGACACGGTCCGCCGCTTCTTCGCCCAGGCCGCACCGCAGGCCCTCGACCCGCACTGCGAGGCCCGCTATCTGGTCGGCTACGTGGACGGGCGCCCAGTCTGCTCGGCCGAGGTGTTCCACCACGCGGAGGTCGCCGGGATCTACAACATCAGCACCCTGTCCGCCCACCGCAGGCGCGGCTACGGCGGCGCCATGACCCTCGCCGCACTCCACACGGCCCTCGACCGGGGCCACCGCATCGCGGTCCTGCAGGCGTCCGCCGACGGCGAACCCGTGTACCGCAGGCTGGGGTTCCGTACGTGTGGCGAGTTCACCGAACACGCTGTCAGGCCCTGACCCGACCCCTCGAAACCATCACGTCCCCGGGCATGAGCGCCTGAGATCCGTGGCCTGTCCCCGCGGCAGTCGGCGGCACTGTCGGGCCCGGCGGGGCCGCCCCGACAACACGTAGCCGGCTGACGTAAGGTTCCTCCCCGCGGCCGCTGCCGCCCCACCCAATGTCAGGGCGCCAGCGGCCGTTGGCACGCCCCCCACCCACCCCACAAAAGCGCGCCGGCACAGCACGGCGCCGCACTGACGATCCCGGAACGAGGCCCCCACCGTGACCGAGACCAGTACCCGACCCGCCCCCGCGGCGGACCTTCCGCCGCCCTCCCTGTCGACGAAGCGGCGCCGCTTCCTGACCAAGCTGAGCGTGGTGATCGCGGGCGGCATGTTCATCGACGGGTTCATCCTCGGCAGCACGGGCGTCGTGATGCCGGCGATATCGAAGGACCTGGGCCTGTCGTCCGCCGGCGAGGGACTCATCGCCGCGGCCGCGCTGCTCGGCATCTTCCTCGGCGGCCCGGTCGGCGGCTATCTGGCCGACCGGTTCGGCCGCAAATCGATGTTCACCATCGACCTCGCCCTGTTCCTGGTCTGCTCCGTGGCCCAGTTCTTCGTGACCGAGCCGTGGCAGCTCGTCGTGGTCCGCCTCGTCATGGGCCTGGCCATCGGCGCCGACTACTCCATCGGCTGGCCGCTGCTCGCGGAGTTCGCACCCGCCCGCCTGCGTGGCCGGCTGCTCGCCGTACAAGAAGTCGCCTGGTACGTCGGCTACCTCATCTCGTACGCGGCCGGGTACGCCCTGATCGCGTCGACGTCCGTGAGCTGGACCATCATCCTGGGGCTCAGCACCGTCCCGACGGTCATCGTCCTGCTGCTCCGCCTCGGCACCCCCGAGTCACCGCGCTGGCTGATGAGCAAGGGCAGGACCGAGGAGGCCACCGTCCTGGCCCGCGAGTACCTGGAAGAGGAGGACCAGCGCGACCTCCACACCCCGGCGCCGCGCACCGAGGGAGGCTTCGGCCGACTGTTCTCCCCCGAGTACCGCAAGGCCACGATCTTCGTCAGCGTCTTCTGGGTCTGCAACGTCACCCCGTACTTCGCGATCGGTGCCTTCGCCCCGACCGTCCTGGAGCACCTCGGCATCAAGGACGGGCTGACCGGCGCGCTGGCCATCAACGGTCTCGTGGTCATCGGCTCGATGGTCTCCGTGCTGCTCATCGAACGCGTCGGGCGGCGCAAGCTGGCCGTTCCACCGTTCTGGATCTCCACCGTCGCCCTGGTCGTCGTCGCCTTCTTCTCGGGCGCATCCGCCACCCTGGTCCTCGTCTGCTTCCTCGTCTTCTCCCTGGTCAACGCCGCGTCCACGGCGCTGTCCGGGGTGTATCCGGGCGAGGTGTTCCCCACGGAGATCCGCGGCGCGGGCGTCGGCTTCGCCACCGCCGTCTCCCGCGTCGGCGCCGCGGCCGGGACCTTCCTCCTGCCGCTCTCCGTCGACAGCCTCGGCACCTCCGTCACGATGCTCCTGGCGGCCGCCATCAGCCTGATCGGCGGCATCGTCTCGCACCGCCTGGCCCCCGAGACCAAGGGCCTGACCCTCAGCCAGGCCTGCGCCCCCGCACAGTCGGCCTGAGCCCCACGCACACGCCAGACCCGCGCCGGTTAAGTCTGTTCTGTCCGGTGTTCCAGGCGGTAGCTTTGACTAGAGGTCGCCCGAGGGAGGCTGATGCCATGCCGTGGTACGTCTGGCTGCTTGCCGCCGCGGGTCTCGGCGCCGCGGAGTTCTTGACGCTGACTCTCGTCTTCGGGCTGTTCGCGGGCGCGGCCCTGGTGGCGGCGGTGGTCGCCGGCGTGGGCGTCGGCCTGCTCGGCCAACTCGTGGCGCTCGGCGTCACGGCCGCCGCCGGCCTCGTCCTCGTACGGCCTGTCGTGCTGCGCCACCTGGCGCAGTCACCCCTCATCCGCGACGGCAGCGATGCTTTGATCGGCAAGCGCGCCGAGGTCATGCAGGAGGTCACCGCGACCCGCGGCCTGATCAAGCTGTCCGGTGAGGAATGGTCCGCCCGCACCCTCGACGAGAGCCAGGTGATCCCCGTAGGGGCGCTGGTCGACGTCATGGAGATCCAAGGCGCGACGGCGGTCGTCTACCCCCGCGACCTCCTGCCCTGAACCGAACGGCCGACCATCCAGCAACGGAGGAAGCGTGGACGCAATTGTCATCCCGATTCTGGTGGCGGCCATCGTCGTCATCTTTCTCGTGGCGACCTCCGTGCGGATCGTCCCGCAGGCCCGCCGCTACAACATCGAGCGGTTCGGCCGGTACCGCCGCACCCTGCAGCCCGGCCTGAACCTCGTGCTGCCGGTGGCCGACCGCGTCAACACCAAGCTCGATGTGCGCGAACAGGTCTATTCGTCCGATCCCAGGCCGGTCATCACCGAGGACAACCTCGTGGTGAACATCGACACCGTCCTCTACTACCAGATCACCGACCCCAGGTCGGCGGCCTACGAGGTGGCCGACTACCTGCAGGCGATCGACCAGCTCACCGTGACCACGCTGCGCAACGTCATCGGCAGCATGGACCTGGAGGAGACGCTCACCTCACGCGAGGAGATCAACACCCGGCTGCGCACCGTCCTCGACGACGCCACCGGCAAGTGGGGCATCCGCGTCAACCGCGTCGAGATCAAGGCCATCGACCCGCCGAACACGATCAAGGAGGCGATGGAGAAGCAGATGCGGGCCGAGCGGGACAAGCGCGCGGCCATCCTGCACGCCGAGGGCGAACGACAGGCCAAGATCCTCACCGCGGAGGGCACGAAGCAGAAGGACATCCTGGAGGCTCAGGGCACGCAGCAGGCCATGATCCTGCGGGCGGACGGCGAGGCCAAGGCCGTGGAGCGCGTCTTCCAGGCCGTCCATCGCAACAACGCCGACCCGAAGATCCTCGCCTATAAGTACCTCGAGACGCTGCCGCACCTGGCGAAGAGCGAGGGCAACACGTTCTGGGTGATCCCGGGAGAGCTGACGGAAGCGGTCCGCTCGGTCTCCAGCGCCTTCGCCGACCACTCGACGATGGGGCTGCCCAAGAACGTGCAGTCCGAAGAGGCCACCTCCGACGACGCCACCGCCGATACCGCGGACGACAGCGGAACCCCGGAGATCGAGTCGGGCCCGAGGAACACCGCCGCCGCGGCGGCCGACGAGGTCGCCAAGCAGGCCGCCGCCGCGGTGAACAACGCCAAGGCCGAGGCGGAGGCCGCGAGGTCGCCCCAGGTCCCGGGCCGGGCGAAGCCGCCCACGGACTGAACGAGACCAACTCACCTGCTTCAGCGCGTAGTTGACCGCTCGATGCGGCGATCGACGTGGGCCAGGATCCGGCCGATGTCCCATGCATGGTGGGCCGCATCGTGGGCATTGTTGCGGGCCACGTCCTCGGCCCGCTGCACCCCACGGTCGGCATGATCGAGCTCCACGTTCTCCGCCAGCGCAGCGGACACCGAGTCCACCCAGGCGTCGGCCGCGCGCTGGAGCGACCACAACGCACCGGCGAGGGGAACGTCGTTGTAGTAGCGGGCCTGCGCCAGAAGGTCCTGGTCATAGCCGGGGACCTCACGCGTGCCGGTCAGCCTCGCCCCGGCAAGACGCTCGGCCCAGTTGCGCAGGTTGTCGGTGACGTGGCTGACGTACGCCGCGACATTCCAGGCCAGCTCCGGATGCCGTTCATCGCCCCGGCGTCCCTCCACCAGTGCCACGTACCGCGCAGGCACGTCCCCGACCTGCGCGATCGCTTCGCGTGGCGTCAACGACCAGTCGAACTCGCAGTCCCGGCAAGGGTTCCCGTAGAGGCGTGCTCCCCAAAGTTCCATGGGACACCAATCTATCGCCCCCTCCCCTGCCGTTCCTCACCGGTCGCTGTCCGGAGGTGGCACCGGCCGCTCCGACAGCACGGGTTCCGCGCGGAGTTCGGGTCCGCGCAGCCTCAGCAGCGCCTCGAACTCCCGCATGCGGCCCGCCTGGTACGCGGCGATGTTCTCGGGGTCGTACTCGTAGAAGCCGGTGTGGTCCTGGAGGCCGCGGCGGTGGGTCGCCATGTTGTCCTCGACCACGGCCGGCGCGCGGAACCGGTCGCCGAGCTGGGCGGTGAGGTAGCGGGAGGCGTAGTAGAGGATGTCCCCGCCGCCCCAGTCGATGAACTCCAGCGGGCCCAGGACGGAGAAGCGCGTTCCGAGGCCGGCGCGTACGGCGAGGTCGATGTCGGTGGCGGTCGCGACGCCCTCCTCGACCATGCGGGCGGCCTCGTTCATGACGAGGGCCTGGAGCCGGGGCACGATGTAGCCGGCCGCGGGTCCGCACACGACCGGTATCTTGCCGATCCGCCGGAGCAGCCCGGTCATCCGCTCCACCTGCGCGGGGTCGGTACGGTCGCTGCGGCTGACCTCGACGAGGGGCATGAGGTCGGCGGGGTTCAGCCAGTGGGCGTTCAGGACGCGGCTCGGGTCGTCGACCAGGTCAGCGATCTCGGTGACGAGGAAGGTCGACGTGGTCGAGGCGATGACCGCGTCGTCCGCCAAGTGCGCGTCGACCCAGGAGAGGATGTCGCGCTTGACGTCGATGACCTCGGGCACGGCTTCGAACACCACGTCCGCGTCCGCGAGTTGGGCCACTGCTGACTCGCGGTCGCAGACGACGAGTTGGGGTGCCCGGTCGGAGTCGGCGTCGGCTCGCAGGCGTTCCAGGACCTGCTGCTCGGCCGCCTTCCGGTACGGCGCCCGGTCCTCGTCCGTCTCCTTGACGTCCGCGAGGGTGACGTCCATCCCCGCAGCCAAGAAGGCGCGCGCGATGCCCTGCCCCATGCGTCCGACACCGACCACCACCACGTCGATGTGCTGCGTCGCTTCGGTGTGTTCCGTGTCCGTCACGCGGGCAGCCCTTCGTGAAGCAGTTTGGTCAGTTCGGGACGGGAGAGCCGGGCCAGGCCGAGGGACTCCAGCGTGCGGCCTTCGGCGTACAGGTCCTTGCCGGTGACGGCGGACGCGATGCTCAACAGGCCCTGCACGAGAGGTGTTTGGACACCTGCCCAGCGCCCCACCGACACCAGGAACGACAGGCCGAGGCCGGTGTCCTCCAGCATGTACCGGTGGCCGAGCAGGTCGATCTTCTCCCGCCAGTCGCCGCTGTCCGTGAGCCGTTCGTGGGCCGCGCGGCCGTACATCCACTCGTCGCCGTCCGCCGCGTAGTGGTCGGCGAGCGGGAAGTGCGGGGCGGCGTACCCGAGCGCCTCGCGGACCGCGATCCGTTCGGCGTCGAGGGCGTCGGTGACCCGGCGGATCGACGGCTGGGTCCCTTCGTTGTGGATGTCCCAGGACGAACTGTGCTCCAGCGGACCGGCGTTCATGAGGATGAGCGGGGGATGGATCACCGGGCCCGCATTCATGAGCGCGCCGCTGAGGCTGTCCTCGACCGGCTCGACGGAGGGGTAGACCTCCCGCAGCACGCGGAACGCGGCGTCGGAGGAGCGGGCCGGGAAGACGCCGGTGGGCAGTCGCGTCGCGTACCCGCTCACCACCACCTCGGACGGTCCGTGCGTACGCGCCAGGTAGGGCAGCGTGCCGGTCTCGGCGAACGCGACGTCCGCCGTGTTGCCCGCTTCGGCCATCGCCTGGGCGAAGAGCAGCGTGCCGAAGGTGCCCGGCGGCAGGAACACCACCTGGCCGTCCTGGAGCAGCGGTGCCACCCGGGCCGCCAGGTCCTCGTGCACGGTGGCCGGCAGCGGTACGACCACGAGTGCCGCGCCGCGTACGGCCTCCGCGAGGTCCGCGACGGGATGGATGGCCCCGGCGCGTGCCGTGTCGCTCACCGGTACGTTCCTGCTGCCGCGATGGTCGCGGACACCGAGGGCGCCGAGCGCGCGCAGCGCGTCCAGGGCCGTGGTGTCCCGCCGCCACCAGCGCACGGTGTGGCCGTTCTCCGCGAGTTCCGCCGCCGCGGCGAAGCATCCGTGTCCGCCGCCGAGGATGGTGATGTCCATGGGTGGTCCCGTTCCCTTCAGTTGAGCGTACGAAGCGCGGTCGCGCGGGTCGTACTACGTGGCGACGTTCGGCTCGTGGGCGACGGCGCCCGGCCCTTGGGCGGCGAGCCGTTCCTCGCGCGCGAGGCTCCGGCGGAAGTGTGCGCAGCCGCGCCACAGCAGCACGATGCTGCCGACCGAGGCGGCGCCATACACGAGCGACAGGGACGTACCGATGCGCCCGGCCGATCCGAGGAGTTCGTCGGTGACCAGCGCGACCAGCGTCGTCCCGAGGCCCACGGCGGACAGGTTCGAGATGAGGAGGAAGACGGCGGACACCTGGGCGCGCATCTGGTTCGGGCTGAGCACCTGCATCGCGGCGGTGGACGCGGGCATCGGGAACGAGGCGAAGAACATCGTGACCGCGAGCAGCGCCAGGGACAGCCACAGAGGCCTGACGTGCGGGAAGACGATGACGGGGACGAGCATGCCGATCGCGCCGATGACACCGGCGCGCATCGCTCCGTCCGGGTGTCCGAGCTTGGTGAGCCGGTCGACCAGCCACCCACCGAAGAGCACACCGGAGCCGTTGGCCAGCAGGACGACTCCGCCCAGCACATAGCCGACCTCGGTCGCGCTCAGCCCGAACGCGCGCATGTAGAAGGCCGGCACCCATGCCATGAGGCCGAGCAGCACCATCGCGTAGCAGGAGAAGCCCGCGTAGTGGCAGAAGAACGTCCGCGCGTGGCCGCGCAGGAAGGTGAACACATCGCGCATGGCCACCTTCCGTACGGCGCCCGCGGAGTCCCGGGCCAGTCCGCGCCGTACGGGATCGCGGACCGTCAGCAGGAACACGAGCGCGACGAGCAGTCCGGGCAGACCGATGATGAAGAACGTCAACTGCCAGGCGTGCACGTCCCCGACGAGCGGCAGGGACACCTGGTCGACGTCCTTGAGCAGCCCGATGACGTACCCGCCGATGAAGAACGCGGCGCTGCCTCCGATGAACGAGCCGAGCGAGTAGATCCCGGCCGCCCGGCCCAGCCTGCTCTTCGGGAACATGTCGCTGAACATCGAGTACGCGGACGGTGTCAGCGACGCCTCGCCGACACCCACCCCGACGCGGGCCAGGAACATGTGGGCGAACCCCTTGCTCAGCCCGGAGAGCGCGGTGGCCAGGCTCCACAGCGCGATGCCGATGGAGATGATCACGGGGCGCGAGCGGCGGTCGGCGAGCGCCGCGATGGGCAGTCCCATCACCGAGTACAGGACGGAGAACGCGAGCCCGCTCAGGAGGCTGAACTGGGTGTCCGTCAGGCTGAGATCGCGCTTGATGGGCTCGATCATCAGCGACAGGGCCTGGCGGTCCACGAAGGACAGGACGTACGCGGCCGTACAGATGCCGACGATGTAGGACTTGTACCGCTCGGACATGCGGGGTTCGGGTTCGATTTCGGACAGCAGTGATGGCTCGGTCATGGGACGGCGCCTCATCGGGTCTGGGTGGGGTGGTGCCCGGTACGAGATGGTGCTGGCCAAACGAGTTCAGAGGCTATCCACGCCCAACTCCCCCAGCCATCCCGGGAATCCCGGTGCGGAGTCGGGGATTTCCCGCACTACCTCGGCCGCCGACTGTCACCTCAACGATGGGCGGTGCGGGAGCGGGTGCCCGGAGGTCCTAGAGTGGGGGCGGTCTTGAAACAGCAAGGAAATGGGGATCAAGTGGTCGACATGGCAGCCGCGGCGCGGAAGGTCTTCGACCGGTACGACGTCGACGGGGACGGGCAGTTGACTGCCGAGGAGTACCGGCAGGTCGTCGCGGAGCTCGGCGACACGGGCGTCACCGCGGAGGCCGCGCAGGAGCTCATCGACACCATCGACAGCGATGGCGACCGTAAGGTCTCGTTCGACGAGTTCCGGGCCTCGATGGGGCTCTGACCCCGAGCCACCGCCTGTGCCCCCGGATCCGCGGATCCGGGGGCACAGGCATGTGTGCTTCGGTCGCTGGGAGTAGGTCCTGCGCCCGAGGCGCTCCTCGCACCTGCTTGGCTAGGGTCGGCCCTCATGGAGACCACAGGAACCGCCCGCCGCCGGCGCACGGCCGAGCGTTTGCGCGACGCTCTGGAGCGGCTCGCCACCGAACGGGACGTATGGGTGTCGACGGCGCACCCCGATCACGGCCCGCACCAGGTGCCGCTGTGGTTCCTGTGGGACGGGAGCGCGGCATGGCTGTGCACCAGCGCCGCGTCCGCGACCGCGCGCAACGTCCGCGCAGAGCCGCGTGTGCACCTGTCGCTGCCGGACACCTTCGACGTGCTGCTCCTCCAGGGCGAGGCGGAGTGCTTCCCGGACCAGGAGGTGCCGAAGGCTGCGGCGGAGGCGTTCGCCGGGAAGTTCGGGTGGGATCCGCGCTCGGAGGACGGCTCCTTTGTGTACGTACGCGTGGCCCCGCGAACCGTACGCGCCTGGCGCGGCGAGCCGGAACTGCGCGGGAGGGTCATCATGCGCGACGGGATTTGGCTGGAATAGGCGCACCCTCTTCCTCCGGTTCGTCGGCCGCTTCGGTGCGCGTCCGGCGCCACCAGTGGTCGCGGCGCGGGTGCAGTGCCCGGCCGAGCCTGCGCCCGATGAGGAGATACCCGATAAAGGCGCCCGCCGCGTTGAGGATCACGTCATCGATGTCGAACGCCCGGCCGGTGACCAGCAGCCCCTGAGCGATCTCGACGGTCAGCATCACCAACGCCGTCATGAGCACCACCCGGACGAAGCCCCGGGTGCGCGGGAAGAGCACCGGCAGCAGCACTCCGAACGGCACCCCGAGGACGACGTTCCCGCCGACCTGCTTGATCGTGTCGAGCCAGTCGGGCTGGTCGAAGTACACGCGGATCGAACTGCCCGGGTCCAGGTTGGTGTGCGTCAGCGATTCCGACATGGGGGACGGGACCAGGGTGGCCTTCGCCAGTCCGACGGCGAACGCCACCATGCAGACGAAACCAACCGCCATGACGAGGACGCGGACCAGCCGCCGCCCCCACGAGCGCCTCTGCGTGCGGGATTCGGTTTCCATGTGCCGTCGTTTACCACGGAGTTGGCGCCGCACACGTGCTGCATGCGGCCGGAACCCATCGGTCCGCGGAGGACGCGGGTTTCACGCCAAGACCTTGACACGCTCACGACCACTTGTATGGTCTAGTCCAAGCAACGGCCGTTCTGCACAAGGGAGTTCACCCGCGCAATGCGTCGGGTGAACCCTCTCCTGCCCCCTTCGCGCCTCTTGGCCCCACCCTCGAGAGGCCGACCCGAGCGTGCGCCCCCACTTCACGCACGCGCCGGGAAGACCTGAAGTGAAGGAGTACGCATGAACGCCAGAAGGAAGACCGCCGCGCTCATCGGCGCGGCCCTGGCCCCGGTCATCGCCGTCAGCCTTCCCGCCGGTTCGGCGAGCGCCCACGGCTACATCTCCACTCCGCCCAGCCGCCAGGCGCAGTGCGCCGCAGGCACCGTCTCGTGCGGGGACATCACTCACGAACCGCAGAGCGTCGAGGGCCCCAAGGGGCTGACGAGCTGTAGCGGCGGCAACAGCCGGTTCGCCGAACTCGACGACGACTCCAAGGGCTGGGCCGTCACCAACGTGTCCCGCAACGCCTCCTTCGAATGGAAGCTGACGGCGCAGCACGCCACCAGCACCTGGCAGTACTTCGCCGGCGGCCAGGAGATCGCCGAGTTCAACGACAACGGCGCGAAGCCGGGGGCCACGGTCACCCACCAGGTCGACTTCGGTTCGCTGACGGGCCATCAAAAGGTCCTGGCCGTCTGGAACATCGCCGACACGTCGAACGCGTTCTACGCCTGCATCGACGTGAACGTGGGCGGCTGAGCGAGCACCCCGGTACGGCGGCGCCGCGGGCCCTTCCCCCACGGCGGGCCCGGCCCGTCACGGCCCGCGGCGCCGTACCCCCACCCCCCACCACTCCCCCTTGATCGGAGTGTTTTGCCATGCGCCTCCGCACGCTCAGTCTGTTGACCGCGACCGCGACCGCCGCCGTCCTCGGGTCACTGACCCTGGCCGGCCCCGCGTCCGCCGAAAAGATCGACGCGCAGGCCGACTTCGTCGTCAGCCAGGGCCAGTTCGACCAGATGTTCCCGGGCCGGAACTCCTTCTACACGTACGAAGGCCTGACCGCCGCGCTCAGCGCCTACCCAGGGTTCACCGGCACGGGCAGCGACACCGTACGCAAGCAGGAGGCCGCGGCCTTCCTCGCCAACGTGAGCCACGAAACCGGCGGCCTGGTCCACGTCGTCGAGCAGAACACCGCCAACTACCCGCACTATTGCGACAGTTCACAGCCGTACGGCTGTCCGGCGGGCACCGACAAGTACTACGGACGCGGCCCGATCCAGCTCAGCTGGAACTTCAACTACAAGTCCGCGGGCGACGCGCTCGGCATCGATCTGCTGCACAACCCCGATCTCGTGCAGAACGACGCGGCCGTCGCCTGGAAGACCGGCCTCTGGTACTGGAACACGCAGAGCGGCCCCGGCACCATGACCCCGCACAACGCCATGGTTAACGGTGCCGGATTCGGCGAGACCATCCGCAGTATCAACGGCACCCTGGAGTGCAACGGGGCAAACCCCGGGCAGGTCCAGAGCCGTATCGACAACTACAAGAAGTTCAGCCAGATCCTCGGCGTCGATCCGGGCGCGAATCTGAGCTGCTGAGTCCGAGCCACAGAACCGGACGCCACAGAACCGGACGGGAGTCGGAGCCGCAGAAGGTGGCTCCAACTCCCTTCTCGCCTATTTGCCGATGCTTTGCCGACGCAAGGTGTGCCGAAGCACCCGTCGGGAAGCCGTCCTCGAGGTGCGCCGAGTGATCAATATGCAGAGACTCGGCCCTGACGAGCAGAGAAGAGGACGACAGCGAGAGGCGGCATCGGCACGTGGCCCACACACCTTCCGACGGCCCGACCACCAGAGGCCGCAAGCGCATGCCGGAGACGGTCGCGGAGATGCCCCGGCATGTGCGCGAGGAACTGGCTCGCCGGCTGCGACGCACCAAGCGGGCCTATCGCAAGCAGGACGTCCAGGTCGTCGAGAAACCACTGCTCAAGCGGGCTGTCGGCGCCTCGGCGCTCGGCAACTGCATGGAGTGGTTCGACTTCGGTGTCTACAGCTACCTCGCGGCCACCATCGGCAAGGTGTTCTTCCCGGGGGCCTCTCCGGGCGCCCAGCTGATCTCGTCCTTCGCGACATTTGCTGCCGCATTCGTGGTGCGACCGCTCGGCGGCCTGGTGTTCGGCCCGCTCGGTGACCGGATCGGGCGGCAGAAGGTGCTCGCCACCACCATGATCATGATGGCGGCGGGAACGTTCTCGATCGGCCTCATCCCGAGTTACGCGACCATCGGCATGGCCGCGCCGATCCTTCTGCTGGTCGCCCGAATGGTGCAAGGCTTCTCGACCGGCGGCGAGTACGGCGGTGCCACCACCTTCGTCGCCGAGTATTCGCCGGACCGCAGGCGCGGCTTCCTGTCCAGCTGGCTCGACTTCGGCACCTTCGTCGGCTACGCCCTGGGCTCCGCGCTGGTCACCGTGTTGAACGTGGTTCTCACGGACGACCAGATGCTGACCTGGGGCTGGCGCCTGCCGTTCCTGATCGCAGGACCGCTGGGTGTCATCGGCCTCTACATGCGGCTGAAGCTGGAGGAGTCCCCCGCCTTCCAGCAGCAGCTCGACGAACACGAGAAGAACCTCGCCCAGGACTCGGTCGGCAGCGAGTTCAAGACCATCGTCCGCCAGCACTGGCGCCCGCTGCTGGTGTGCATGGGCCTGGTCCTGCTCTACAACGTCACGAACTACATGGTCACCGGCTATCTGCCGACCTATCAGACGGAGACGCTCGACCGCTCCAGTACCTCGGCGGACATCCTGGTGCTCATCGGCATGGGCTGGATCGTCCTTCTCATCACCTTCCTCGGCCGCCTCAGCGACCACATCGGCAGGCGCCCCCTGTACGCGGGCGCAGCCATCGCCATGATCGTCCTCGCCATCCCCGCTTTCCTCCTCATCAAGGCGCAGGGCACTTGGCCGCCCATCTTCGGAGTGCTGATCCTCGCCACGCTCCTCGCGTGCTTCGCCGCGCCGAGCGCGGCCACGCTGCCCGCACTGTTCCCCACCGCGGTGCGGTACGCGGCGATGGGCATCGGCTTCAACTTCGCCGTGGCCGCGTTCGGAGGTACCACCCCGCTGTTCACAGAGGCGCTGGTGAACGCGACCGGCAACAAGTTGGTGCCCGCCTACTACTTGATGGTGGCCGGGGTCATCGGTCTGGTGACCGTCAAGTTCCTGCCGGAGAGCGCACAACTGCCCCTCAACGGGTCCCAGCCGATGGTCGGCTCGACGGAGGAGCAGAAGGAACTGATCGACACGTCCCAGGACCTGTACCGGTACGCCAAGGAGGAGTCCTCGGCACGCTGACCGCGCTCGGTTGATCAGCGTTGATCAGCGGTGGAACCGCGGGTTTGCTTGGCGCCCGGTGGCGTGGATGGAGCCGAGCAGGTTGAGGGACTGGGCGCTGGGACTGCCCGGTTCGGCGTGGTAGATGACGAGCGTCTGGCCGGGCGCTTCGCGCACGTCGAACGCCTGGTAGGTGAGGGTGAGGTCGCCCACGTCCGGGTGGAGGAAGTGTTTGGCGTCCTGAGTCTTGCCGCGCACGGTGTGGGCGTTCCACAGGCGGGTGAATTCCGCGCTGTGCCCGGTCAGGGTGCGGACGAGTTCGCGCAGCCGTGGGCTGTCCGGGTCGAATCCGAACGCCTCGCGAAGGTTGGCCACGGTGGCCTGTGCCGCCCGGTCCCAGTCCGCGTAGAAACTGCGGCCCGCGGGGTCGAGGAAGGCCATGCGGGCCAGGTTGTCCGCCGGCTCGAACGGGGCGTAGAGGGCCTCGGCCAGGGCGTTGACCGCGAGGAGGTCCAGGGTGCGGTTCATGACGAACGCCGGGGTGTTCGCGTAGCCGTCCATCAGCTGGCGCAGCGCCGGGCCGACCCGCTCGGCGGCGTGGACGGAGGGCCGGTCGTCGGGCGTGACCCCGGCCAGGCGGTACAGGTGTGTGCGGGCGTCCGCGTCCAGGCGCAGCGCGCGGCTGAGGGCGTCGACCACCTGGGCCGAGGGACGGCGCTCGCGTCCTTGTTCCAGGCGGGTGTAGTAGTCGGCGTTCACCCCGGCCAGGACGGCGACCTCCTCGCGGCGCAGTCCGGCGACCCTGCGGGCCCCGTAGCTCGCCATGCCGACGTCCTCCGGCCGCAGGCCGGCACGGCGTGTGCGCAGGAACTCTCCCAGGTGGTTGTCGTCCATGCGCCCAGGCTAGGCGGCGGCCGGATGTGCTGCCTGGGTGTGCCGCACCCAGGCAGCACACGTCCTGGTTGATGGTCGCTGACCTGCGCAGACTCGGTGCGGCGGGAAGGACCGCGGCATGCGAGGAGAGGAGTCCGCCATGGCAGGAACCGTTGAGGGCGACCACGTCGACGTGGTCGGGATGTGGGTGACCGCGGACGGTCACATCCGTCAGGAACTGCTGCCGGACGGCCGCTACGACGAGGCCCGGGGCGGGCGGCGCAGCGCGTACACCGGCCGGTACACGGTGACCGGCAGTCACCTGGACTACGTCGACGACACCGGGTTCACCGCCACGGGCGACATCCGGGACGGAGTGCTCCACCACGAGCACCTCGTGCTCTACCGGGAGCGGCCGTCGTCGTAGGCGCGTCGACAGAGCAGGCGGGTCGACAGGCCCAACGCAGCAGTCAGCCAATCAGCACCAACGAGAAGCAAGGACACCACCCATGACGGGACAACGACTTGACGGCAAGGTCGCCCTGATCACCGGCGCGACCGGCGGTCTCGGTACAGCGACCGCCGAGCTCTTCGCCCGCGAAGGCGCCCGCCTTGTGATCACCGATGTCGCCGAAGGTCCCCTGCGGGACCTGTCCGACCGGATCGGGGCACACGGTGCGGAGGTCGTCGCCGCCCGCCTCGATGTCTCCTCCGCGCGGGAATGGGACGAGGTGATCGCCCTCGTACGCGACCGGTTCGGAACGCTGGACGTGCTCGTGAACCTCGCCGGCATCGTGGACTGGCCGGGTATCGAGGACACGCGGGAAGAGGCCTGGGACCGCGTCATCGACGTGAACCAGAAGGGCACATGGCTCGGCATGAAGGCGGCGATGCCGCTCCTGCGCGCGAGCGGCAACGCGTCGGTCATCAATACGTCGTCGGTACTCGGCCTGGTGGGAAGCGGTGCGGCCGCGGCCTACCAAGCGTCCAAGGGAGCCGTGCGCCTGCTGAGCAAGACCGCCGCGGTCGAGTACGCCCGGCAGGGAGTACGGATCAACTCGGTGCATCCCGGGGTGATCGCCACACCGATGATCCAGGAAATCCTGGACGACCAGGGCGACCAGCAGCCGGACATCCAGCGCACGCCCATGCGCCGCGCCGGCCGCGCCGACGAGATCGCCCCCGCGATCCTCTATCTGGCCTGCGACGACTCCTCGTTCGTCACCGGCTCGGAGCTGGTGGTCGACGGTGGACTCACCGCGCACTGAACACACCGACCGGGGTGCGCGGGGTCCACGACCACCTGCGCCTGCACACACACTCACTTCCTCCAGGGACCACACACCATGACAACTACGACGGCCACTGCGACCGCGTCCGCAGCGACATCCGTAGCCTCCGAATCCGCCGAGTTCGCAGGGAAGACCGCCCTCGTCACCGGGGCCGCGCGCGGCGTGGGCAAGGCGACCGTGGCACTCCTCCACGCCCGTGGCGCCCGCGTCGTCGCTCTCGACCTGCGCCCCGACATCACGGCTCTGCCGGACGAGTTTCCCGGCGTACTCGCGGTGCCCGGCGACATCACGCAGGAGGAGACCGCCGTCCACGCGGTGCAATCGGCCCTGGACACCTTCGGAGGACTGGACATCCTGGTGAACAACGCCGGACGCACCCTGAACAAGCCCCTCACCGAAACCACCGCCGAGGACTGGGACGCCGTGATGGACGTCAACGCCCGCGGCGCCTTCTTCTGCACCCGCGAAGCCTTCCGGGCCATGAAGAGGCGCGGCGGCGGCGCCATCGTCAGTACCGGCTCCTACACCTGCACCGTCGCCCTGCCCGAGGGCGCCGCCTACAGCGCCTCGAAGGGTGCTCTGGCCCAGCTGACCAAGGTGCTCGCCGTCGAGGGCGGGCCGGTGGGCATCCGCGCCAACCTCGTTGCCGCAGGCGTCATCGAGACCGATTTCCTCGACACGTTCCGCTCCGACAGCCGTGCGTACCTGGCGTCCTTCGCCGACGCGCAGCCCCTGGGCCGCGTCGCGCAGCCCGAAGAGATCGCCGAGGTCCTGTGCTTTCTCGCCTCACCGCGCTCCAGCTTCATCACCGGAGCCGTGGTCGCCGCCGACGGCGGCTTCACCGCGGTCTAGCACCGCTGGTCATCGAGCTGTTTCCCACCTCGGT
Organism: Streptomyces sp. UC4497; assembly: GCF_054871485.1. NCBI lineage: Bacteria > Bacillati > Actinomycetota > Actinomycetes > Kitasatosporales > Streptomycetaceae > Streptomyces > Streptomyces sp. UC4497. The sequence continues at coordinate 419,288 of NZ_JBTYHB010000001.1, forward strand.
CTCAGGTCAGGACCAGCCAGCGTCGGCCGTCGATGAGTTCTCGTGCGGCGTCGAGATGTCCTGCGTGGCACGCGGTCTCGGTGATGACGTGCAGCAGGACGTCGCGAACGGTGTGCAAGTGCGGTTCGCCGAAGAGGTGGTGGGGCCACCAGGCCAGAGGGGTGTCCGGGCCCGCAGCGGCGACGGCGGTGTCTGCGAGGTCCGCCTCCGCGCGGTATCGGTCGAGTACCTCGGTGTGCGGTACGTCGGGGGCCACCTGCCAGGCGTCGTCGATGTCATCGAGGGATGCGATGACAGCGGGATCGCCGATGATGACGGCACGGAACCAGAACCGCTCGACGTCGAGCGCGAGGTGCTGGACGAGCCCCAGGCAGCTCCATCCGGACGGCAGCACGGGCCGCCGCAGTGCCTCCGCGTCCAGCCCGTCGAGTACGCCGAGGACATGGCGGCGCTGTGCGTCCAGAACGGACAGGAGGACCTGAACCTCGGCGTTCGCCGTCGGGGACTCGGCCGCGGTCACTGTGCGATCTCCCAGATATGGCCGGCCGGATCCTCGAAGCCGGCCGTTCGTATTCCCCAGGGTCGGTCCATCGGACCGTTCAGCAGCGTCAGGTGGGTCACGGCTACAAAGAATCTACTCATGGCTGCCCTGTGCATAGGTGTCAGCGGATATCGCCTCGTTGGCAGCGGATATCGCAACATGCGCAGGCCGAGCCACCGTCACCGCCTACGGGTCGCCCCACGGTCCGAGACCGGCGAGTTGGGCGATCCTCAGGCCCGTGTGGAGCTCGCGACGCAGTCGGCCGTCGCCGAGGTCGCCTCCGACGGCGGCGCGGATCTTGCCGAGCCGGTAGTACAGCGTCGAGCGGTGGATGCCGAGCGCCCGAGCGGTCTGCTGGGCGTCGCCGCCCCCGTCGAGGTAGCAGTCCAGCGTGGTCAGGAGCTCGAGGCCGAGACCCGCAGTGATCAGGCGGTGGACCGGCGGAGGAAGCTCGTCGACGCCGAGGGTCTCCAGCGGCAGCCGCGCGAGCGTGCCGTCGAGGCCCACCTGCTCCCAGCCGGTGACGGTCGGATGGTCCTGCGGTGCGAAGCAGGAGGCACGCCAGGCCAGCCGTGCGCGCTCGAAGGAGCGGTGGACGTCGGAGAGTTCGACCAGGGGGCCGATGCCGGCCCGTACGCCCGCGACCTGCGGCTGTTCGAGAATACGGGTCAGCCGGTCCTGGACGACCGGCCGCGGGAAGAGCAGGACTCCCAAGCCGTCGGGCAGCAGCGCACCGGCCGCGGAAGCGGTCGAGGACCGGTCCACGAACCTGAGCGTCACCGTGACGGCCAGGCCCGCCCGTTCGCCGTCGCAGGGTGAGGCGGCACGCGGATCGGTGCCGAGCACGACCGGGCAGTACCGCCCCGATGCGCTGAGGATCCGCTCGGCGACGAGCGCCTCGGCCGCGGCTGCTCGCCGCTCCGGACCACCGGTGACCAGGTCGACGGTCAGGCTCCGCGAGCGCGCGAGCTCCCGCTCGGCGCGGAGGCCGCGAAGCGCCAGAAGGTCCCCGAGTGACGGGCCCGCCGCCACCAGTGTGTCGAGCACATCGACCGGAACGGGCTCCGTGCCGAGCACGAGAACCAAGTGGCCCGTGATCCGGTGATTCCGGTCGGCGAGCCGCAGGAACAGGCACTCGCCGAGCACGGGGACCGGCTCAACACAGTACGCACGAGCGGCTGTTCGCGGCGATTCCCACGCGTCGCTGTGGGCCAGGACGTGCGAGAGGCGCCGGCGGTCGGTCTCGGTCTCGTGCATGGAGTAGCCGACCACTCGCATCGTCTCGTCGATGAGGATGAGCCGGTGCCCGACGGCCTCGGAAAGGTCCTGGACCGCGTCGTCCAGGTCGGGTATCCGCTGCATGGACGCATCGTAGACACGCTCCGACACACTGTCGGACCGCGGTGGTGAAGGTTGCCACTGGTCGCCGATGTCGCGCACCTCGCACCCGCCCTAGCGTCGAACCGTCCGACCGACCGAGCGAGAGGAGTCGAGCATGACCGGTGTGAACTCAGGGCGGAGGATCGCCATCGTGGGCGCGGGGATCGGAGGACTGACCCTCGCCGTCGAGCTGCGCAGGCAGGGCCTGGAACCTCATGTGTACGAACAGGCGGAGCAACTGCGCGAGGTGGGCGCGGCGGTCGCCCTGTCGGCGAACGCGACCCGCTTCCTCCGCGACAGGACCGGCATCGGCGAGAGGCTCGCGGAGAAGTCAGCCGATGTCGACGGGTTGGTCTTCCGCGACGGCCGGGACGGCCGCGCGATCGGCAGGGTGCTCTCCCGCGAGGCCTACCGGGCGCGGTGCGGAGCGCCGTACTACGGCATCCACCGTGCCGACATCCAACAGCTGCTCGCGGGCGCCCTCGGCGGCGTCGGCCTCCACCTGGGGAAGCGTCTGGTTCGCATCGACGACAGCGGCGCCGCGGCTGCGGTCCTGCACTTCGCCGACGGCGACCGTGCCGAGGCAGACCTGGTCATTGGCGCCGACGGTGCGAAGTCGTTGCTTCGCCGTGAAGTTGTCGGCTACGACGATGCCCGCTTCTCGGGCTGCTACGGCTGGCGCGGCATCGTCGGGCCCGAGCACCTGGATCTGCTCCCGGACCCCGAGGCGATCCAGTTCTGGATGGGTCCCGGCGGCCATCTGCTGCACTACCCGATCGGCAGCGGCGAGCAGAACTTCTTGCTGGTCAAGCGACTTGAGGGGCCGTGGCCCGAACAGGCATGGCTCGCACCCGGCACGCCCGGGGAACATGTCGCCGCCTTCGAGGGCTGGCACCCCGCCGTCATCCAGATGATCAACGCGGTGCCGGGCGGCGATCGTTGGGGCCTCTTCCACCGGCCGCCTCTGCACCGGTGGAGCAAGGGACGCGTCACCCTGCTCGGGGACGCCGCCCATGCGCTCGTCCCCCACCACGGCCAGGGCGCGAACCAGTCGATCGAGGACGCGATCGTGCTCGCCGACTGCCTGACCGACGCGCTCGCCCGTGGCGAGGACTGGGAGTCGGCGCGGCTGCGCTACCAGGGGCGGCGTCTGGAGCGCACCCGCAAGGTGCAGGTCGCGTCGATCACGACCGCCGACGTCCTTCATCTCCCCGACGGTGCCCGCGCCGAGGCGCGCAATCGACGCCTCGGCGCCCCCGACGCATGGGAGCGTCACCTCGCCTGGATCCACGAGTACGCGGCCGACCGGGCGCCGGCGTCTGCCTGAGTCACCGCACCACGACCGGCACCGTCACCGACACCGCCTCCGGTCGTGACCCGTGGCGCGCCTGGTGCACGTCGCGGTACGACCCGTCCGCCCGGCGCCGCTGGTACACCAGCGTCAGCCGTGCCGCTCCCCTGCGCAGCCCGCTGAGCGTCACCGTGCCGTCCTCGACGCGTACCGACGCCAGGCCGGCCGGACGCGCTTCGGCCCGCACCCGGTTCTCCGGCGCCGACAGGTCGAACGTGGCGCCGGCGGCGCTGCGTACCGCACAGACGACGTCCGCCGCCCCGCCCACGTTCACGGCAGCCGGTCGGGCGGTGAGCCTGAACGGGGCGGTTCCGGCGGGTACGGGTTCGTCGCCGGTGGACTGGTCGATGGTGAGCAGAGGATGCCCGGCCGCATCCAAGCGGTGGTCGTCGATGCGCAGCCGCTCGGTGTAGACGACGCGGTCGGGCGACGTCGGGGACGTCCGGCCGTGGTGCACGTAGTACAGCTCGCTGCCGTCCGGTGAGGAGGTCAGGCTGCCGTGGCCGGTGGAGTACATCCCGACGTCGGGATTCTGCGAGAGCACCGGGTTGTCCGTGTACTTACGCCACGGACCCAGCGGGTGCTCCGCGACGGCGTAACCCACGCCGTAGTACTGGTTCTCGAAGTTGTTGGCCGAGTAGGTCAGGTAGTACAAGGTGCGCCGCTCACCGGCGTGGACGTAGTCGTGCCGCCAGGCCGTGGAGCCCTCTTCCCAGCGACGGTCCTTCTTCGAACCGCCCGACGCCGCATGGTCGTTGACGTGTGCGTCCTCCCAGGACTGCGGATCGCCCGCGTAGGTCAGGATCGGCACGAACCCGTCCCGGCGCCGCGCATCGGAGGAATCCGCCCGCGCGTTGGCGTCGACGTAACGGGGCTGGATGGTGGGCATGGTGGCGCCCTCGGGGTCCCGCCACCAGTGCGTGGTCAGCTCGACGGCGGCGATGTTGGATTCCTCGATGTACTTGCCGAGGCCGGTGTCCCACACCCAGTTGCGGTAGGCGTTGCTGGAGAAGTAGAGGTAGATCCGCCCTTCGTCGAAGAGCAGGTTCGCGTCGATCATCGGGATGTAGGAGCCCAGCGGCGCGGTGCGCCCCTCCTCCTCGGTGGCCGGCGGGGTGAGCTGGTCGGCGTCCATGATCAGGTTGACGTCGTGGTAGTCCGGTTTGTACGGGTGGTAGTCAAGCGGCCGGTCGTCGATGTTGCGGAACGGCCCCTCGGGCGTGCGGGACACCGCGACGCCGATCGAGCACGGCTCCTCGAAGTCCGCGTAGCCGAAGTACCGTTCGGCCAGGGCACTGCCCATCCGGGCCGCGTAGAACAGGTAGTACAGGCCGGTGTCCGGGTTGCGGTAGACCTCCGGCGCCCAGAACCAGTCCTTGCCCCACTGCTTCGGGTCGTCGACACGCAACGCGCCACCGGGCAGCCGCTCCCACGTCGACAGATCGGGTGAGCGGTGCACACCGAAGTAGTAGCCGTCGTCCGAACCGCCCGTGCAGTACGCGTAGTAGTAGCCGCTGGGCTCGTCGAACAACACGTAGGGGTCGCCGCCGGACGTCGCCGCGTCGTTGGCGTACGTGGCGTCGGTGACGGTGGTCCCGCGGGCGCCGCGGTCGGGTGGCCGCGGGGAGGCGACGGCGGCGCCGGGCGCCAGGGCCGCGGCGGCGAGGGCCAGCGTCCCGCCGAGGACGGCACGTCTGGCGGGCGGGAGAGAGGTTCCTTCGGGCTGGCTGCTCATGACTGACTGCACCCTTTCAACGGGGTTGGGCTGTGCGGTCCGGTGGGACCGCCGGTCCGCGGTCCCACACATCTGCTGCGGTCAGCAGCCACCGCAGTTGTAGAACGTCACGTCCCAGTGGTTGCCCTCGTCGGCGTACACGTTGCCGGACGCGGCCTTGTACTGCGGGGCGCCGTCGCCGCGCAGACCGATGTAGGAGAAGTGATTCTTGACGTAACTCGTGACGCAGGTGCTCTTGCCGAAGTCGAGCTTGTAACCGTTCCAGTGCGAGTACGTGCCGCTCGCGTGGCCGGTCTCGGTGCCACCCGTGATGTTGAGCGCGCACCCACTGGCCGACTTCAGCGTCTGGGCACCCTGGGCGGTGGCGAGATTGAGCTGCTCGAACGACGTACACGTGGACACATTCCGGTCGGAACAGCCGCCGGACGACGACCAGGTGATCCCGACCGATCTGAACATCGACGTCGCCGTCGCATGCGAGATCTTCGTGACGGCGAACGCGTCGGTGGCGCTCGTCAGCACGCCGAACCCGGGTGCGACGAGAGCGCCCGTGGTGAGGGCGAGCGCGGTGAGCGCGGAGCGAATACGCATGGGAATCGCGGTCCTTCCTGCCAGTGCCTGAGTGGGGTGTGACAGCTGTGGTGCAGGTGGATCGGCACAGATCGTGCCAGGGTCTACGCGCGTGGGGAAGACCTGGGACAGTCGGCGCCGCGACCGGCCGACCGGGCCGGCCATAGAAGAAGGAAATACGGAGGAATCCCCTTGAAGATCAATTTCACGCCGGACAGCCGCAACGACATCGGCTCGGGATGGGAAAAGGCCTGGCAGGCCGACCGAGTCGACCTGGCAGCGCTCACCGCAACGGATCTGCGCTACGGATTCTTCTTTTACCCGGTCGACTTCACCATCGAAGGCCACGCTTTCCTTTCGTACGATCAACACCCCTTGATTGACATCATGTTCAGCCTGGGGCATTCACTGCAGCGCCTGCGCACTGAGGGGTCGGCGCAGATCGATTTCACCGAGAATACGTACGTGATCCGCTTGGAACTCGCGGGCGATCAGGTGCGGTTCACCTCCAATCGTGGCACTCCGCCACCACCCCTGAGCTGCCCGCTCGACGCATACACGTCCGAGGTTCGGTCCTTCATCGCCAACGGCCTGGAGCACATCGAAGCTCAATACCCGGCGCTGGCACGGAATTCGGCAATGCACGAGCTGCGGGTGCTGCCAGGGCTGTAGCGGCCGGGTTGGGATCCGACTGCTTCATGTCTTCCTCGACACGTGTCGTGGCAGACAGACAGCGACGGCCCTACCTCCGCAGAAATCGATTCCGGCTGCGGGCCCGCCCGGGCATGATGGGCGGGCAGGCCCTCACCGAGCCTGGACGAGTGAGCTGAGGATGGAGCGCGCCCCGTGAAGGAATGGCAGGACGACGAGTACTGCCTCTTCATCAACGGAGGAGAGGGGTCGGACCTGTGGGCAGTATTGGCCGACTTCTCGGAGACCGAGGACGAGGAGGAGTGGCGGACGCACATTCCGCGCTTCACACGCCTGATCCGCTGCTGGCAGCGCCTCGGCTTCATCAAGGTGTTCCAGTCGGACGAATGGCCCGCTGACCACACCAGCGAAGAGGTGACGGGCCAGGCCCTGGACACGCTCCTCGCCGACCCCACCAGCTGGGAGTACCAGGATCCGGACCGCTGGACCTGTGTCGCATCCGGCGACCGGGACATCCAGGAGCTGGAGGAAGGTATGTGCGGCCAAGAGCGGTGACCACCACCTCCTGGAACCGCGACCGAGGAAGTGGAATGATCAAGGTAGAAACGCTCGGGCGGATCGCCTCGGGCGATGAACAAGGGCGCTACGTATACATCCAGAAGCTCCCGGACGATCCTCCGAGCTTCTTGGTGCTGACCGCCGCCGACGACGCCTTGAAGGTGGCGGGAAGCGACGAGTGGGTGGAGGACTTCGCCTCCTTGGAGCAGTTCTTCGACGAGGGAAATTGGGTCGTCGAATGGAACCAGTGATGGGGCACCGCGGGAATCCCTCCAGTGCACTCGCACCCTACGTGCGCCTGACTGAGCTCTTCGTCTCCGGACGGATCGACGCGCTGCAGTTCGACTCACGGTTCTGAGAGGAGTTCCGCAGCCAGCAGGGAATCTCGGACGCGGACTTCGCCGTACTCAACGAACTGTTCTACGTCGTCGAGGACTTCGTGCCGGATGTCGATGCGAGGGATCCCGGTGATGTCACGGAACCCGAGCTGCTGGCCGCGGCGAGGACATTCCTCGACGACTGCCGCGCCGACTGACCATGGCGGCCCGGCCCGCATCTCCGGCGAGGACGCCCTGCGCTGTTTGTACTTGACGGCGGTTGCCTAACGAGCTCGTTCGTGGAGAGCGTTGCCCGTGTCGTGATCGTCAACCGTCCGCGGATTACCGGCCTGAGCGGGGACGTGACCGCTGAACTCGCCGTTGGGATCGGCCCGTTGTGGGCCGCTCAGCGGTCCCGACACCTTGCGGAGCGTACGAGGCGACGGGGGCCGGTGCGCTCGGGGAGATCCGGCGCTTGCCGCCCCAGCGTGGCTGTGCGGTGGGGCCGGGCACCCGGCTGCCCACGCTCGCTGACGTCGTCGAATACCTCGGGACCAGCGGGCGGAGCGCCATCATCGACGCCACCGAGATCCGCGGCCGCCGCCCGTAGGCATTGACGGCCGCGATCGCTTCATCTCCGGCAAAAGCAAGTAGCCCCCTGAGGGGAGGAACGGCTCACGCATCTCGACGCATTCGCGTCGAGCATGGCATCGCCCACTTGAAGAGCTGGCCGACCCTGGCTCCCCCTCGGTCGGCGCGACCTCTTGGACGAACTCGTCCCGGCTGTCGCCGGACTGGTAGCCACCAACCGACCCACATCACAGGCTGAGGTCCGCTTGCCGCGTGGGCTGGGCGCCGCCATCGCCGAGGCCGCGGGCAACCGATTCCTCGTCGCGACCATCGACCCGCTGGGCGCCCACATCCAGCGCTTCCGCCGGTTCACCGGCGGCCGCATCACGGACACGGCGGAGGCCCTCGCCGAACACGCCGCGGTACTGAGCGCCTTCGAGTCGGACGACGCGACAGCCCGCGAAACGGCAATGCGCACCCACCTGGAGGGCGTGGCCCACCGCTTCTTCGGCCACTGATCCCGGGCCCCTGTTTCCGGCGCGCCTCGCCCTCGCTCAACAGCCCGACCTCGTACTCCGCCTCCCGGTTACGGCCCTGGATAACGCGTAGTTCCACCTGCGCATCCCGTTCGCCCCCAGCTTGTGCGCGTCATCGGGTCCGTTCCAGCAACCGCCAAGGTGTTCCGCTCGGACGAGTGGCCGGCCGAACTGTCCGGTGAAGAGGTCACCGGACAGGCCCTGGCAGGCCGGCCGAATCGACTTGGCGGCACTCATCGCAACCCCGCACCGCCGTCTCCCGCCCCGTGCCACGCCGCCACTGAACCGATCCGGTTCGCGGGGTCACCTTTTCTGCAGGACGCGCGCCACCCGGGGGCCGAGCCAGCGTTTCAGGGAGCGCAGGGTCTGTGTCTGGTCAACCGCTCGGTCGACCCGGTAGTAGAGCTGGGGTGGGACATGGGGAAGCAGGGGCGAATGGCGCTGGCCGAGGAGGGCGAACATCTGATGGGGTTCCAGGTGGATGTAACGCGTCAGGTTCTCGTACCAGTTCGCGCTGTGCCGGGCCGCGCTCTGCAGGGGGAGCAACTCGCGTCGGCGAGTCCGTTCGTAGCGGTCGAGCGCGGCCGGGAGCGGGGCGGGGTCGCGCAGCGCGTCGGCCAGCGCCATCGCATCCTGCATCGCCAAGGTGGTGCCGGCGCCGATGGAGTAGTGCGTGGTGTGGGCGGCGTCGCCCAGCAGGACCATGTTGCCGTGTGACCAGACGCGGTTGGTGACGGTGCGGAACTGCTGCCACTGCGAGGGCCCGTCGGTGTCGGTGCGGCCGATGAGCGGATGGCCCTGGAGCACGTCCGCGAAGAGGCGCTCCAGGAGCTTCAGGGCGGCGGTCCGCTCCATGACGTCGAGACCGAGCCCCGTCCAGGTCCCGGGTGCGCACTCGACGATGCAGGTGCTGTGCGTGCCGTCGAAACCGTATGCGTAGCACCAGAGCCAGCCGTGGGCGGTCTCCACGAAGGCGAAGGTGAAGGAGCTGAACACCCTTGTCGTGCCGAGCCAGATGAACCGGTTCTGCCCCAGGGCGACCCGCGTGCCGAAGTGTTCCGCGTGCTGTTCGCGCAGTGTGCTCCGCGACCCGTCCCCCGCCACGATCACATCGCCTTCGAGGCCGGAAGTCCCCTGCGGAACCGGCTGTCCGAAGCGTACGTCGACACCCAGCGAGGTCGCCCGCTCGGCGAGGATGTCCAGCAGGCGGTGGCGGCCGATCGCGAAGCCCTCGTCGCCGTGGTGGGTCGTGATCCGGTCGCGGACATGCGCCACGCCGCCGTTCCAGCGCACCGAGTGCTGTTCGATGGCGCGCGCTGACACCTCGTCATGTGCCGCCAGCAGGGTGAGCATGTCCGGCCAGTAGGTGACGCCCCATCCGTAGGTCGACCCGGCGGGGTTCTTCTCGTACACGGTGATGTCCCGGCTGCGACCTTGCAGCTTCAGCAGGATGGCCAGGTACAGGGACGCGGGCCCCCCGCCGACACAGACCACCTTCATGTGTGCTCTCCTCTGCCGCCGACGCGGCGCTGTCTCGCTGATACGGCCCGACGTGCGGCGCGACACACGCACGCCCGGAATGTACCGGTACCGGATCCCCAAGCATCGTCCATTGAGGCTGAATTCTTGTCTTTTTCGCGATCTGTACGTGTATGAACCGTGACCATGCGTGGGCCGCGCCGTTGAATGAGCCGACGGCTGCGACCACGCGGCCGCATCTGCAATACATAAGGAGAACGTGATGTCTCGCATCGCGAAGGCAGCCGCTGTCGCTGTCGGTACGGGCGCCGTGGTGCTCAGTGGCGCCGGCCTGGCCATGGCTGACGCGGGTGCTCAGGGCGCTGCCACCAACTCCCCGGGCGTCCTGTCGGGCAACCTGGTCCAGGTCCCGATCCACATCCCGGTCAACGTCTGCGGCAACACCGTGAACGTCATCGGCGCGCTGAACCCGGCCTTCGGCAACACCTGCGTCAACGGCGACGAGGGTGACGACGGCGGTTACGGCGACGACGCCGGCTACGGCGGCTGATCCCCAAGGACACACCGGGGCCCCCGGCCACCACTTGAGTTCTCGTGGTGGCCGGGGGCCCTCGTTCGTGCGCACGATCATTCGTACCGGTACAGCGACTTGTGCTCGAGCATGTCACGCAACGGGGTGTCCCACGGCGGCATGGTGTCGCCCAGCGCCAGCACGCGGCCGCGCTGCGCCTCGCCGGGCCCGGGCGCCTTCGCGGGGAGGTAGCGGTCGGCCCCGGAATGGCGTTGCCGCCACCGCGACCAGCACAGGTCGACGAAGGCGTGGTGGAGCCAGAAGACCGGGTCGTTCACCGAACCGGCGCCGAGCATGTGCCCACTCACCCACCGGTGCACCTGATTGTGGTTGAACCATGTGCGGTCGCCCCGACGGATGGGCCAGCCTTCGAGTTTGTTGCGGAAGCCACGGGGCGCCAGCGAGTTCCACGGCTCCACGTCGTACACGGTCTCGTTCATGGCATCGGCCAGATCCGCCTTGCTCGGCAGGTCGACCGGGGCCTGCGGACGGCCGAAGTCCCGCATCAGGAAGTCCCCGTCGGTCACGGCCACCTTGATGTCCCAGTGTCCGTGGCGGTGCGCGAAGGGCCCCGACGTCACCTGGCGGTCGGAGCGGCGGCCATTGCCCCCGAGGAAGTCGTCGCTCCACAGGGAGCCGGCCGGTGTCCGGTCCACGGTCCAGTCCCAGTACGGGACGGTGACGCCCGAGTCCACCCGCTGCAGGGCCTTCTCGAACTCCAGCAGGAACTTGCGGTGCCACGGGAAGAACGACGGGGTCATGTGCGCCACCCGTAGGCCGCCGTCCCCGTCCCCCACGTAGAAGTCGATGTGCATCCGCACGAACTCGTCGTACCGGCCCGAGCGTTTGACGGCGAGCACGGCGTCGACGAAGCGCCGCTTCTGCGCCTTGGTGAGGGTGCGCTGGTTCTGTCGTGTGTACACCACGGGCCTCACCGCCCCCCTTCGTGGGGCCGCAGCTTCTGGTCACCGAGCTCCGCCACGGCCGCCTTGGCGGCGCCGAGCGCGGTGGGGTGGGCCGCGTAGTGGTCCACCATGCTCAGATACGTGCCGTCGGCGCGACGCATGAGGTGCAACGGCTCACCGTCGACAGTGACTTGCCACGCGCCGGCCCCCGCCGCCCCCGGCCCGGCCGGCAGGGTCCCGACGATCCTCCGGCCGAGGTACATCTCGTCGAACGCCTCGGCCTCTGGGGCCGGTCCGCCCCTTTCGAACGGGCGAATTTGAAGGACGGCGGTCGCGCTGCAGGCGGCGCCGAGCAGGATGAGCCCCGCGCTGCGCCGGGTCACGAGCGGTTTCGCCGCCGGTGGTCGTCCGGTCGCCACCGGCGCCGCGCCGCCATCGACGGTCTGCGCGCCGGTCAGGAACACCTGGGGGTTCACGGAACCTCTCCTCCTCGTAAGTCCGGTTCAGGAAGATGACCCATTCGGAGTCAGCACCCCTTTCTGCGACACCAGTACGAAATTCCCCCCATAGAGGGAACGCGTCGCAGAGTGGTCGAGATTTTCACATCACCAACATAGCCATGACCACCCGGAAACCAGCCCTCCGACGCGTGCCCCAACGAAAGGCGACTCCCCAGGGATGCGGCGCCGATCGCACGCAACACGCCAGTCGACGACCTGCGACAGGGGGCGCGGCGCCAAGTTGACCGGGTATTTCACAACTCCAACACAATGGTGTATTAACTAAAACCCTTCACGGCACTTTCATGACCGCCCCGATCGGGTCGACATCAGGTGCGGGAAGTGGACGAAATCGTGTGACTTTCTCATTTGTTGACTGGCGCTCCAGAGCGTCCACTCATCCCTGAAAGGGAAGCAGTGCGAAATTCGAAAGGCTGTTTCCTGCGCCGCGTCATGGCGGCGGAGAGACGCGTTCTCCACTCGACCATCAGCAGGCCAGGTGTGCGGCCCCAGCAGCGGACCCCCGCGTAAGAGGCGATGCATGTGACGTCTGCACCCTTGTCACCGCGCGTACTTCACGTGACACAGCCCACCGACGGCGGAGTGGCGCGCGTGGTGGCCGACCTCGCGCGCATCCAACGCGCCGCGGGTATGCGCGTGTTCGTGGCCTGCCCCACCTCCGGAGGCCTGCGGCGGAGCGTCGCCGGTCTCGACTGCGAGGTTCTGGAGTGGGAAGCCTCCAGGCTTCCGGGAAGAAGCCTGATCCGAGAGGGGCGTCGGCTCGCCGACGTGGTGTCCCGGTCACGCCCCGATGTCATCCACGCCCACAGCGCCAAGGCCGGCCTGGTGACCCGCCTCGTGGTGCGCGGCCGGATCCCCACCGTCTTCCAGCCGCATGCCTGGTCGTTCGAAGCCGTCGAAGGGGTCACCGCACGCCTCTCCGTGACGTGGGAGCGGCGCGGCGCCCGCTGGGCCTCCCGGCTGCTCTGCGTCAGCGGGGCCGAGCGGCACACCGGCACCAGCCATGGGATCGAAGCCGAATGGCGGCTCGTGCCGAACGGGGTGGACCTGGAGCGCTTCCACCCTGAAGAGCCGGACGGGCGGGGCCTGTTCGGCCCATCCGCATCGGGGCCGCTCGTCGTGTGTGTGGGACGGCTGTGCCGGCAGAAGGGTCAGGACGTGCTCCTCGCGGCGTGGCCTGCGGTCCTGCGCGCGGTGCCGGGAGCCCGCCTCGTCCTCGTGGGGGACGGTCCGGACGCGGCGCGGCTGCGAGCGATGGCGCCGCCCTCGGTCACCTTCGCGGGAGCGCTCGACGACCCGGTCCCGTGGTACCGGGCGGCGGACCTCGTGGTGCTGCCGTCCCGATGGGAGGGCATGGCGCTCGCTCCCCTGGAGGCCATGGCCTGCGGCAGCCCGGTGCTCGTCACGGATGTCAACGGGGCCCGTGAGAGCCTGCCGCCCCGACTGACACCCCGGTGCCTGACGGAACCGGACGATCCCGTGGCCATGGCGACGGCGCTCGTGGGTCTGCTCCGCGACCCCGACGACCTTCGCGCGCTGGGCCGTGCCGCCTGCCGGCACGTGCGCGCGCAGCACGACGTCCGTCGGACCGCCGCGGCGGTCGCGGACGTGTACGGAGAACTTCTGGGGCTGGAGACCATCGAGTGCAGAGAGCCGATCACGACGTGAGCCGGGAACGAACCGTCGCATCGCCCACCCGGCAGCCCGCCGGGGACGACACGGGCGCCACGACCGTCATCACCCAACGGACCCCGGACAGCCCCCCGATCAGCCTGGCCGGCGACTCACCCCCCGGCTCGCCACGGGCCCTGCTGTGCGCGACGGACGGCGGGGCAGCCCTCCTCGGTGCACTCGTCCTCACTCCGCTCACCCAACAGCCGTGGCTGGTCGGCGGGTTCGTTCTGCTCGTGCTCGTCCTGTTCGGCAGCGGAGGCCTCTACCGGCTCTCCCACGAGCAGCGCATGCTCGACGACTGCCCCACGGTCGTCGGTCGGGCCGCGGCTGCGTGGTGTGTCCTCACGGCCGCCTGCGGGATCCTGTCCCTGCTCCACCGGATCCCGGGCCAGACCCTGCTTCTGGGCTGCGCCGTGCACGTCACCCTCACCCTTCTGGGGCGGGGTTTTGTGCACTGGCGGCGGCGGGTGGCGCTGGTGCGGCAGCCGTGCGCGGTGCTCTTGGTGGGTCGCGAGCCGGCCGCCACGCGCGTCGCCGCCGCCCTCCAGCGGCACCCGGCGAGCGGGATTCGCCCCGTCGGCATCGTCGGTGACGGCGCCGTGGAGCGTCAGCGGCCGGACGACGCGCCGCCCGCCCTGCCGGTCCTCACCACCCTGGAGGACATGCGGCTCGCAGTGATCCAGAACGGCGTCCGGAGGGCCATCGTGCTGGGCAGCGCCGGCGCCCCGCAGCAGCAGCCCTGGTTGCGCGGCCTCACCGAACTGGGCTGCGAGATCTGGGAATTGGACCCGGACCCGTCCCCGTACGTCCCGCGGTTGCGCGAGGCGGCACGGCCTCTGGCGGGGTTCCGCTGCCGGCCCCTCGTCGGCCCGCGTTTCCCGCTGCATCCCGGCAAGCGGGCGCTGGACGTGACGGTGTCCGCGCTGCTGCTGGTGCTGGCCAGTCCGGTGCTGGCGGCGTGCGCCCTGTGCCTGCGCGTCAGTGAGGGGCCCGGCGTCGTCTTCCGGCAGGAGCGCATCGGGAAGGACGGCCGGCCGTTCACGCTGCTCAAGTTCCGCACGCACCGCCCCGCCGACCCGCTGGAATCCGCGACGCGCTGGAGCGTCGCCACCGAGCACCACATGACGTGGTTCTGCCGCTTCTTGCGCCGCACCTCACTCGACGAGTTGCTTCAGCTGTGGAATGTCTTCCGCGGCGACATGAGCCTCGTCGGGCCGCGACCCGAACGGCCGTACTTCGTGGTGAAGTTCAGCGAGGCGCACCCCGGATACAGCGAACGGCACCGCATGCCGACCGGGATCACCGGGCTCGCGCAGATCAACGGGCTGCGCGGCGACACGTCCATCGAGGACCGCTGCCGGTTCGACAACGCGTACATCGCCAACTGGTCGCTGTGGCAGGACATCAGCATCCTGCTGCGCACGGCGGCGGAACTCTTCCGGCCGACGGGGAGCTGACGACGTGACAGTCCTCCCCGCCGTCACCGGCCTGCGCGCCGGCCCGCTGTCCGAGGGCCTGCGGCACGCGCGTCGCGCCGGACCCGTGCTCCCCGTACTGCTCCTGGTCGCCATGCTCGCCCTGCCTGTGGGCGCGAGCGAGGGCGGTGGGGGCACACCGGCCGACGCCGTCTCCGGCCTGGTCGTCACCTTCTGTGCCGTACGACTCGCGCGACGGCGGGAACGCCCGTTGGCCCGCACCGCACTCGTCGTGCTGGGACTTCCCGTCGTCGCCGTCGCGGTGGCCGCCCTGGGAGCGGGCTCGGCGGCGAACGCCCTGGACGGGCTTGCGCGTTACTACCAGATCCTCGTGCTCGTCCCGGCCGCCGTGCTGCTGCTCGTCCGCGACCGGCGCGACTTCCGGCTGGTGGCGTGGGCGCTGGTGGCACTCGGCCTGTGGCAGGGGTCGATCGGCGTCCACCAGTACCTGACCGGGACCGGCGCCTCGTACGCGGGCGAGGACATCCGGGCCGTCGGCACGTTCGGCGCCACCGATGTGATGGGCATGTCCACCGTGGTCGCCTACGGCCTGGTGTGTGCGGTGGCCCTGGCGCTCGGCGGGGTGACACCGCGGGTGCGGATCGCCGCCGGGGTCTGCGCCGTCGCCCTCGTGGTGCCGCTGGCGCTCTCCTTCAGCCGCGGGGCCTGGATCGCCACGGCGGTGGCCTGCGTGCTGCTGATCGTGCTCGGCGGAGCGCGCCGCGCGCTCCGGCTGCTGGCCGCTGCCACCGCGGCGGCGGTCGTCCTCGTCGGCGGGTTCGGCGTGGGGTCGTCGATGCTGGAGGAGCGGCTGAGCAGCATCACGCAGGTCACCGCGGCGCCGGACCAGTCGGTCACGGACCGGTACACGATGTGGGCGGCGGCGATCGACATGTGGCAGGAGCACCCGGCCACCGGGGTCGGGCTCAAGAACTTCCCCGCCTACCGCGACAGCCATGCCTCGATCGCCCTGTCCGCCGGGAGCGACGTGGCCGGCGCCGGAGCCACGTACCACCGGCAGCCGCTGCTGTCGCCGCACAACATGTACCTCCTGGTCCTCAGCGAGCAGGGGCTCCTGGGCCTGTGCGCCATCGCGGGATCCTGGGCGGCGCTGCTGGTGTGCGGCGCACGGCGGCTCGCCACGGCGCACCGCGGCGGTCGCGGCCTCGACTGCGCGCTCGTCGCCTGCGGCCTGCTCACCTGGCAGCTGGTGGACTTCGTCTACTCGGACATCGGGGGCCCCTCCACCGTGCTCACCGCCGTCGTGTTCGGCCTGGCCGCCTGGTGGGCGCTGTCCCCCGCGGCGACCGGGACGGCGGGTGAGCGGTGAAGCGCACCCTGCCCACCGGCCGGTCCAGGACCCAGCTGTCGACGGCGGTACCGACCCAGCAGCCGGCCCCGGAGGACGTCGGTCCCAGCGGTGACGGGCACCGATCCTCCGACACCTTTCTGGCCCGTGTCGCCCTGCTGACCGCGGGGCTGTCGGCCGCCGGATCGCTGCTGGGCCTCGGCCGTGACCAGGCGCTGGCCCACCTCTTCGGGGCGGGCAGCGAGACGGACGCCTTCCTGGTGGCGTGGACCGTGCCCGAGGTGGCGTCGACGCTCCTCATCGAGGACGGTCTCGCCTTCATGCTCGTTCCCGCGTTCAGTGCCGCGATCGCCGCGCGCGCGGCGGCCGGACCGCATCCGCGGGCGCAGGACCCGGTGCGGGCCCTGGTGGCCGGCTCGCTGCCCCGCCTCGCCGTGGCCTTCCTCGCGTGCGTCGCGCTCCTGATGGTCGGCGCGCGGCCCTTGGTCACGCTGCTCGCGCCCGGTCTCCCCGATCCCCAACTCGCCGTCGACTGCACGCGGTTGACCGCGACGTGTGTGCTGACCTTCGGGCTCGCCGGATATTGCAGTGCGGCGCTGCGCGCCCACAGCAGCTACCTGTCGCCGGCCGCCATCTACGTCGCGTACAACACGGGCATCATCGCCACCTTGCTGGTTCTGGCCGACCGTTGGGGTGTGCGCGCCGCGGCGGCGGGCGTGGCCGTCGGGGGCTGCCTGATGGTGCTCGTGCAGGCGCCGTCGCTGCTGCGGCGGCTGCGGAGCGCCCCCTCCGCCCCGGTCGCGGCCGGGGCGGACGCGAAGGCACCGGAGACATCGGCCCCGACCGAGCGGGCGATGAACCTGGCGCTGATCGCCACCGTGCTGCTCTTCGCGCTGTGCCGGCAGGCCCAGGTCCTCATCGAGCGTTTCCTGGCCTCCCCCCTCCCTTCCGGGGCCATCTCCGAGCTCAACTACGCTCAGAAAGTCGCGCAGTTGCCGATGGTGCTCTCCCTCATGCTGTGCACCGTCACCTTCCCCGTCGTGGCGAAGGCCCTGGCACGGGGGGACGTCGAGCGCGCGCGGGACCGCGTCGAACGCGATATCGCGCTCGCGGCCTGCATCGTCCTCGCCGGCGCGGCCGTGGTGTTCGCCTGCGCACCGCAGATCATCCAACTCCTTTTCCAGCGGGGCGCGTTCACGGCCGATGACACCGCGGCCACCGCCGCCGTCATGCGCGTCTACTCGCTGGGGCTGCTCGGGCACTGCCTCGTCGGGGCGCTGGTCCGCGCCTACTTCTCCGCCGGGCGCCCCTCCTGGTACCCCGTGGCCTCGATGGTCGTGGGCATGATCCTCACGGCCGCCGCCGGGACCTGGGCGGTCGGCGCCTTCGGGGTCGGCGGTATCGCCGCGGCCAACGCGCTGGGCATCACGGTCACCGCCGTACTGCTCCTCGCGGGGATGAACAAACGAAGTGTGCCCGTACGGATCCCCGTGGTGCTGCTCGAACTCGCCAAGACGCTGCTCGCGGCGGTGGGCGCCACGGCCGCCGGGCTGCTGTGCGCGGCCCGGATCGCCCAGCCGCTGGGCTCCCTCGTCTCCGGTTGCCTGGTCATCGGGGCCGTGTTCGGCCTCCTCCTGTGGGCCCTGAAGGTCCAGGCGTTCCTGCCCGCCGTCCGCCTCGCGACCAGAAAGCTGCGCGATGCCCGTTGAATCAGCATTTCAGCCGTCCTGTGGAGCCCGCCCCAGGGGCCTGCTGCCCGGAAGGGCCCCGTGGGTGGCGATGTACCACTCCGTGGACGACTGCTCCGACGACCCGTACAACGTCACCGTCTCCCCGGAACGCCTACGCCAGCAGCTCAGTTGGCTGCGCTCGCGCGGGCTGCGCGGGGTCGGCGTCACGGAGCTCCTCGACGCCAGAAGGCGCGGGGTCGGCCGCGGCCTGGTCGGTCTCACCTTCGACGACGGCTACGGGGACTTCGTCGAGAATGCTCTGCCGCTGCTCAAGTACTACGAGTGCTCGGCCACGGTCTTCGTCCTCGCCGGCCGGCTCGGCGGGGACAACGCGTGGGACACCGCGGGCCCGCGCAAGCCGCTGCTGACCGCGCAGGGCATCAGGGCGGCCGCCGCGGCCGGCATGGAGATCGGTTCGCACGGCCTCATGCACGTGGACCTCACCCGCCTCGACGACGCGGAGCGCCGCGCCGAGATCCAGCGGAGCAGGGCCCAGATCGCGGAGCTCACCGGCGGCACGGTGCGCGGCTTCTGCTACCCCTACGGCCGTGTCGACCCGCGCACGGTGGAAGCGGTGCGCCGCGCGGGCTACGGCTACGGCTGCGCCGTCTCCCCCGGCCCGCTGGCCGGGCTGTACGCGATGCCCCGCGTGTTCGTCGGGCAGCGCGACGCCCCGTGGCGGCTCGAACTCAAGCGCCGGATCCACCCCGGCCGAAGACACGCCTGGCGGGCCGGGGAGGCAGCGCGGTGAAGGCCCTGCACATCATCACCGGCCTGGGAGCCGGCGGCGCCGAACAGCAACTGCGTTCGCTTGTACGCCACTTGCCGGGCTCGCACGACGTGCTGACCCTGACCAACCCGGGGCAGGTCGCCGACGGGCTGCGCCGGGACGGGGTGCGCGTCGCCGACCTCGGCATGGCGGGCAACCGGGACGCCCGGGCGCTGCCCCGCCTGGTGCGCTTCATCCGGGACGGGCGCTACGACCTCGTCCACACCCACCTGTACCGGGCCTGTCTGTACGGCCGGGTCGCGGCGCGGATGGCAGGTGTGCGGGCGGTCGTGGCCACGGAACACTCCCTCGGCGAGGACCAGATCGAGGGCCGCCCGCTGACCACCGGGGTACGCACCCTGTACCTGGCGGGCGAGCGGCTGGGCAGAGCGACGATCGCCGTGTCCCCGGCGGTGGCCGAGCGGCTGCGCCGGTGGGGGGTGGCGCGGCACCGGGTGCACGTCGTGCCGAACGGCGTCGACGTCGCCCGTTTCGCCTTCGACGCCTCGGCACGCACCGCCGTGCGCCGCCAACTCGGTCTGCCCGCCGACGCGTTCGTGATCGGCGGCGTCGGGCGACTGGTCACCGGCAAGCGGTTCGACGTACTGGTCGACGCGCTGCGCGACCTCCCCGGCGACGTACACCTCCTGCTCGTCGGCACCGGGCCCGAGGAGCAGCCCCTGCGGCAGGCGGCGCGCAACGCGGGAGTGCTCGACCGGGTCGTCTTCGCCGGGGAACGCCCGCACACCGCCGCCACCGGCCCGCGCGACGGGGTCGTCGACCTGCCGGCTCTGATGTCCGCGATGGACGTGCTGGCGTCCCCCTCCGTCGACGAGGCGTTCGGTCTGGCCGTGGTGGAGGCGCAGGCCTGCGGTCTGCCCGTGCTCTACGTCAGCTGCCCGGCGGTCGACGATCTGCCCCGGGGGACCGGCGCCCACGCCGTCCGCATCGCGTGCACTGCCGCCTCGTTCGCCCACGAAGTCCGAAGAATCCGCGCCGAGTCGGCGGGTTCCAGGCTGCCGTCGCAGGCCGCCCTCCACTACAGCATCGCCCGCAGCGCCGCCCTGCACCACGAGGTGTACGCGACGGCCCTGGGCGCACCGACATCAGCACATCAGGAGTGACGACGTGAAGACCGAAACCGCACAGGACACCAACGCCTCCGGCACCTTCCTCGCCCGGGCCGGTACGGGTGCGCGGAAGCTGCCGCGGTGGTGGCCACTGCCCGTGGGCATCGTCGTCGGTGCGCTGGCCGGCGGCGTGTACGGCGCGGCGAGCACGCCGCAGTACACGGCGACGAGCTATGTGATCGCCGTCCCCACGAAGAAATCCGACCCGATGTCCGCGCTCGGTTTCGCCCAGGCGTACAGCCGGGTGGCCACGCAGGTCGCGGTGCTGGCCGACGCCCAGGACACCGCGGGTGTGTCGGTGCGGGACCTGAAGTCGCAGGTGCGTGCCGAGACCTCGCCGGACGCGCCCATGGTCGCCCTCTCGGCGTCGGCGGCCGAGCCCGCCCGGGCCAAGAAGATGGCCGACGCCGTCGCCCGCGCCCTCACCTCCAGCGCGAGCCACGCCAAGTCCGACACCCACGTGAAGCTCCTCCGCTTCACGAAGGCCGTGACACCGACGGAGCCCTCCACTCCGTCGGCCGCGCTGACCACGCTCGTGGGCGGGTGCGCGGGCGGACTGCTGGGCGGGCTCGCCCTGTTGGTCCGCCCCCGGCGCGAGGCCGAGGCGGCCACGGCGACGGTGCCCGCTCCCACCTCCGCGACCGGGCTGCGGGGTGGCGCCTGATGACACGAGGCGGGTCCGAACCTGTCGTCACGGTGTGCACGGACCCGGCCGAGTTCGGGTCCCTGCGCGCGGAGTGGAACCGCCTGCACGCCTCCTCCCCTACCGCGACACCGTTCCAGAGCCACGCCTGGCTGCACTCGTGGTGGCTGTCCTACGGCGGCGGGGCCCGGCTGCGCGTCGTGCTCGTGCGCCGCGGCGGCCGGCTCGTCGCGGCCGCCCCGCTGATGCGGCGACTGCGTCCCCTCCCGGTGCTGACACCGCTCGGTGCGGGCATCTCCGACTTCAGCGATGTCCTCGTCGACGAGGAGGCGGCCGGATACGCGGTGCAGGCGCTGGGTGCGGGGCTGTGGCGCCTTGCCAGGGGCGCGGTGATCGACCTGCGGGAGGTCAGGCCGGGCAGCGCCGCGCAGGCCCTCTACGACAACTGGCCGGGACCGCGCCGCCGCATCGACGACTCGGCGTGCCTGGAGTTGCCCGCCCTGCCGATGGACGAGCTGGTGCAGCGCCTGCCGCGGCCCACGGCCCAGCGGGCGCGGGCCAAGATGCGCAAGCTGGACGCCACGGGGATCGAACGCCGGATCGTCCCCGCGGCGGAGGTCCGCTCCTCCGTACGCCGACTGCTCGAGCTGCACCAACTGCAGTGGCAGGGCCGCAAGGTGACGACCGAGCACGTCAAGCCGCGCTTCGTCGAGCATCTGTCCCGCTCGGCCACCCTCATGGCCCGGACGGGCGAGGCGGTCGTCACGGAGTTCACGCTGGACGGCTCCGTCGTGGCGGCCGACCTGACCTTCGTGTCGTCACGGCTCGCGGGCGGCTATCTCTACGGCGCCCACCCGCAATTGCGGGAACGCAAGATCGACGTGGCGACGATGCTGCTGCGCTCGTGCGCCCAGCACCTGCAAGAGGCACCGCGGGCGCAGGTGTTGAGCCTGCTTCGCGGCACCGAGCCCTACAAACTGCACTGGCGGCCCGAACCACTCGTCAACCAGCGCCTCCTGCTGGCGCGCCCCGGCTCCGCACCCCAGCTGGCCACGATCCTGGCCGGTGTCCGGGCCCGCTCCGGCGCCAAGCGGGTGCGCGACGGCTGGCGGGAACGGGGTGGCGACCCGGCCTGAGGGCCGAGCCGCCTCCCCGCTCAGTGACCGTCGCGCTTCAGGGCTTGTTCACCCACCAGTCGAACCGCACACACACCTTGCCGCCGAGCCAGCGCTCGACCCAGTCGCCCAGGTCGATCGGGTGACACTTCGGGGGCCGTGTCGGGTTGGTCGGCTGCGTGGGCTCGACCGGCTTGTCACGTCCGGTCAGTGCCGCCCGGTAGACCTTCGACGCCTTCGGGTTGTCGTCGCACTGCCACACACCGTGCGGGCAGTAGTCCGTGAGGGTGTTGTAGAGCGCCTTGTGCTCGTCCATCCAGGCGAGCATGCGGCGCATGTACTCGGGGTTGTCGCCGTTGCGGAACAGCCCCCACTCCGGGTAGGAGATCGGCTTCTTGTGCTCCTTCGCGAAGTCGACCTGCTTCTGCAGCCCGTAGGGCTCGGACACCTGCTCGCTGAAGGACTTGCCCTCCGGCTGGTCGTACGAGTCCATGCCGACGATGTCGACGACGTCGTCGCCCGGGTAGCACTCGGTCCAGGGGACGGCGTCCCGGCCGCGGCTCGGGGTGAAGTCGAAGCGGAACTTCTGGCCCGGCACGGAGCGCATGGCCGTGACGATCCGCGTCCAGTACTTCTTCCACGCCGCGGGGTCGGGGCCGCAGCGGTGCGTGTACGTGACGCCGTTCATCTCCCAGCCGAGCACCACGACGGTGTCCGGCACCTTCAGGTCCACCAGGCGCTCGGCCAGCGTCTTGAAGTGCTCGTCGAAGGCACCGGCCGCGCCCCGCCGCAGCAGCGCCCGCACCTCCCAGTCCGACACTCCTTCCTCGTTGCGCTCCAGCATGGGCACATTGAGGACGAAGAGCCGGTCGTCGCGCTCCCGGCGCCACTTGGCCCAGCTGTCGAGGAACCCCGGAGCGCCCTCGATGTTGCTCCATCGGTCTCCGGGCAGATACGTGTGTCCCACCCGGAGGTCGGCCCCGCCGAGCCAGTCCGACAGCTTCGTCATCCGGGTCACGCCTTGGGGCCCGTAGTCCAGATAGGCGCCGAACGCGGGGAACCCGTGCTTCGCGTCCTTCCCTGCGGACGTGGACGGACTCGGACTCGGAGGCGGGGTGGGACTGACGGACGTACTCGGCGACGCCGAAGCGGAGGGCTTGGGTACCGTCGAGGCCGAGACGGTCGGTTCGGCCGGCTCGGAGGGGTTCGGTCCATTGCGCGGGGTGGCGTCCGCACGCTCGATGGACACGCCTCCTGACGCGACCACCAAGGGGATGAGCGCGCCCGCCGCGATCAGCGGGAGTCGTCTTCGATTCTTCCGTCGGGGTTTTCCGGCCATACCTTCTCCTCGTGCCGCACTCGCTCCATTCCTGACACCTAGTCATATGAACGGCGACGGCGCCAACGGTGGGCCTCCCGATGGCCGCCTCGCCTCACCCTCATGGGGCAGCGCCACACGGAACCCGCCCTCCGCGCTTGGGGCCTGCCGCCACGGAACCGGACACCTCGGAACCGCGCGTTCATGCCTCTGGGCACCAACTGGGGTGACATCACGGGCGAACGGGTGAACGTGCCCCTCGTGGCAGGCCCGACGGTGCTCAACTTGTAGCCGGCATGAGAATGGTCGCGCTGCCTCCCTCCCAGCCGTCGGCTCCGCGCCGTGGGGAGGCAGTCCCTTCAGCGGCATCCTCTGCGGGTCGGGAAGGGCGTGCCCGTGGCTCTTCCCGACCGGCCGTCGCCCCACCCTGCGGCATCCGCCAGGCGAGGCCGGTCAGGTGCTGAGGCAATGCGGGTGGTTCGGGGTGGGGGTCGACGGTGGGCTCGCTTGGGCGATCGTTCGCGAAGACGCGTCGCTCACCCTCGATGGCGATACCCGTGACGCCGGTGGACTTGTTGGTCGGGTGAGAACGGATCGTCACGGCGTTCGTGGGGACCGTCCACGGTCCACGACGGTCGCAGTCGTCGCCGGGGGAAGGCGAGACCGAGACGTGGGACGCTGCAGCGGCCGCGCCCGTCGCCGGGACGCAGTTCCATCTGCGCGTCCCAGCCTGCCTCGTGAACCGGTTCTCGTCGTTCGGGTCGTCCAGGTCCCACGGACCGTCGGGCGCGTACGTGAGCAGGAGCTTGCCGGTGTCCCTCTCTCGACCTGGTGGAGACGTCTCGGGGCTGGGCGACCGACGTTGAATGCAGACGGCGGAGGCAATCAAGCGTAGTGCCGCACACCGACGCCATCGCTCCGGGGCGCCGGACCGTTTCGCGTTACGGGGTCAGATCGGTTCTCGCAGTGAGGCTGTCCACCACGAGTCCGTGGGAGTGCGGGCGATGCCGTCGAGTTCGTACTCGATGAGGTCGATGATCCCGCGGGCCTCGGCCTCGCTGTTCAGTGAGCCCAGGTGCGCGAAGACGGCACAGTACCGGGAGGCCATGGCGAGGAACGTCGGGAGGTCGGGCGCGATCCAGGCGACGTACTCGTCCAGGTCCGGTTCGTCGTCGAATTCCTCGTACAGGGCCCAGAGGTCGAAGTCCGGCCTTCTCCTGCCTGGGTCGCTGCGGTCCTCGTCCGGGTGGAACGGCTCCAGGGCCAGCTCTTCGATCTCCTCGGCAGGCGGCGGGTCCAACTCCGACGGCATCCGGTAGACGATCCCCGTCGCCCCCTCGACGACAAGTCTGCCCTCCTGCAGAAACCCGATCACGACCAGGAACTCGTCCTCACCGGAAGGATCCGGAACGCGCCGGGGAGCGTGCAGGGTGAGATCGCCGAGCCTGGCCGCGGGGACGCCCGTAGTGATGAGGGTGTCGTACGAGGCGTGCGGCTCGAAAGTCTGTGGAATGCCCTCGGGGCGCAGCCGGTGGAAGTCGGAGGGGACGAAACTCGGGTAGTCCGGATGCCGCTCCACCTGGAGCGCCTGGTCGGTGAAGGCGGCATGCACGGGGAAAGCCTCAGCGGGCGACCGCTCCGGAGCACGGCAGGCCGACCCAAGGGGGTCGGCCACGCCGGAGCGGACGGCGAACACCCCGCCGGGTGCCGCGTAGAGGGTCAGACCGCGCTCGGGGACGGCCAAGTGGTGGGTGATCAGAGGCCGGTTGAGACTGCTCGACTCGTACGGCTGCCAGCCCAGCAGGGCGTTGCTCCGCGCCACGGGCCACGGCTGCGACCGTCCGGGGCCGGGCTCCTCGCTCCTGAGCGGACCGGCCAGGAGTTCGCCCGTCTCCACGTCCCAGACCCAGTAGGCGGCGCGCCTGTGGTGACCGTCGTGACCGAGCACCGCGAGGCGTCCGTCTGCGGCCCAGTCCTTGGGCAAGAGGCGCAGCTCTTTGAGGTGGCCGGGAAGTGGATCGGCGCGCAGCACCGCGCCGGGTGGCCGCCAGTGCTGCCAGACGACCGTCCAGGGGCGTGCGAGGTCCGCCCCCTCGATGGCTGCGGCACAATCCGCGTCGCCCTGGGCGGTCGCCGAGAGGTGCAGCCAGGCGGCCCACTCCCCCTGGTTCGCGGGGCGTACGCCGGCCAGTGACAGTTGGAGCGCGTAGCGGACCGGCTGCGGCAGTCGCTCCCTGGATGCGAACGCAGCTTGCAGAACCTCAGCCATGTCCGCGTCGAGCAGCGACACGACATCGGTAGGGACTTCTGGCATATCGAGACGTGACCTCCGCTTTCGACCGGGCCTAGGCTAAGTGGATCGTGGACGGCACCCTCATTCCGGTCCGCGACCGGCACGTCGGCTCGTCCTCGCGCAACTACCGCTTCTCGGCGAACGTGCAGGTCATCGTGGACGCCCCCCCGCCGGCCCCTCCTCCCGGGCGAGGAGGACGACAACGGGGCCCACCGCACGGTGCGCGCCCGGGTGGAGCACGTCATCGGCCGGATGAAGAACTACAAGATCCTCCGCGACTGCCGACAGCACGGCGACGGTCTCCACCACGCCGTCCAGGCCGTCGCCCACATGCACAACCTCGCCCTCACATCATGACCAGAAGACTGCGCCCACGCGCTCTGGCCTGCCCGAAAACGGCCTTGTGCAACACGCTTTAGTTACGACGTGAAGCGCTCGGTCGACTCGAAGGACGCGGGGAAGGCCTCCAAGATCATCCGTAAGCTGGATGAACCGGAGTCGCTGCGCGGGCCGACGGCGGCGCCATGGCCTTTGAGGCGGGCGACAACGCCAAGAAGGCTGATGGCTCCTACGAGATGAACGAGCCGCTCCACCGTGGCCCATACGTCAAGGTCCAGCTGGGCAAGAAAAAGTTCCGCATCCCACTGGCCGGAAATCCGACCCTGGACTGAGTGTGGAGGGATACGAGCAGTGAAGGACTTGCAGGACGACGAGTACTACCTCCTCGTGAATGGAAGAGAGGGCTCCAGCCTCTGGGAGCTATTGGCCGACTTGTCCGGAAGCGAGGATGAGGAGGAGTGGAAGAGGCACATTCCGCGCTTCTCCCGCCTCATCCGCTGCTGGCAACACCTCGGCTTCATCAAAGTGTTCCAGTCGGACGAATGGCCCGCGCACCTCACCAGTGAAGAAGTGACGGGCCAGGCCCTGGACACGCTCCTCGCCGACCCGACCAGCTGGGAGTACCAGGATCCGGACCGCTGGACCTCCGTCGGATCCGGCGACCGGGACATCCAGGAGCTGGAGGAAGGTATGTGCGACCAAGAGCGGTGACCGCCGCCTTCTGAAGCCGCCTCATCCCGACCCACTCCTGTCGGTCGGGATGGGGCCCGCGCACGAGTCTTCATCTGCCCGGGCCCTTCAGGCACCAGTACAGACCACTGGGGCGGACACGTCCGGCGATGAACAACGACGCTCGTATGCATCAAGGAACTACCCGACCATCCACCGAGCTACTTGGTGCTGACTACCGCCGCCCCCACACCAACTGGCCTTCGCGGCTGGGCTCGCATCACCGGCCAGGCCGCCTCCGCCGAATGTACCTAACGGCGGTTCCCTAGCCCCTGTACGTCTCCAACAACCGCAACCACACCTCACTGATCGTCGGATACGCCGGCACCGCGTGCCACAGGCGGTCGATCGGGACCTCGCCCGCGATGGCGATCGTGGCCGAGTGGATGAGTTCGCCGACGCCCGGGCCGACGAATGTGACGCCCAGGAGGATCTCGCGGTCGAGGTCGACGATCATGCGGGCGCGGCCCGTGTAGCCGTCGGCGTAGAGGCCGGAGCCGGCCACGTTCGCCAAGTCGTAGTCGATCGCGCGGACGCGGTGGCCCGCTGCCTCCGCCTCGGCGAGGGTGAGGCCCGCGCTCGCGGCTTCGGGGTCGGTGAAGACGACCTGGGGGACGGCGTCGTGGTCGGCCGTCGCCGCGTGGGCGCCCCAGCGGTCCGTTTCCAGGAGCGGGACGCCCTGCGCGCGGGCGGTGATCGCGGCGCCTGCGATGCGGGCCTGGTATTTGCCCTGGTGGGTGAGGAGGGCGCGGTGGTTGGCGTCGCCGACCGCGTAGAGCCAGGTGCTGTTCGTGACGCGGAGCGAGTCGTCGA
This sequence comes from Streptomyces sp. UC4497, assembly GCF_054871485.1. Taxonomy (NCBI): domain Bacteria; kingdom Bacillati; phylum Actinomycetota; class Actinomycetes; order Kitasatosporales; family Streptomycetaceae; genus Streptomyces; species Streptomyces sp. UC4497. Next base: position 446,310 of record NZ_JBTYHB010000001.1, read on the forward strand.
CCTCGAGCCAGGAGCCCGGTTTCAGGCCCACCGTCTCGAGGCCGATGTCGTCCGTGCGCGGCGCGCGGCCCGTCGCGAAGAGGATTTCGTCGGCTTCGAGGGTCGTGCCGTCGTCGAGGGTCGCCGTGACCGTTCCCGCGGGCGACCTCTCCACCGAAGTCACCGAGGTTCCCGTACGGAGCTCCGCGCCCGCCTCGCGCAGCGCGTCCGCGACCAGCTCGCCGGCGAAGGGCTCCATGCGGTCCAGGAGGCTGTTGCCGCGTACGAGCACGGTGACCTGAGAGCCGAGGGCCTGCCAGGCCGTGGCCATCTCGGTGGCGACCACGCCGCCGCCGACCACGATGAGGCGGCCCGGCACCCGGTCCGCGCTCGTGGCCTCCCGGCTGGTCCACGGCTTGACCTCGTCGAGGCCCGGGAGTGGCGGCAGGGCGGCGCGGGTTCCCGTGCAGACGGCGACCGCGTGGCGTGCCGTCAGGGTCGTCACCGTGCCGTCGTCCGCGGTGACCGTGACGCTGCGCGGTCCGTCGAGGCGGCCGTGGCCGCGGTACAGGTCGATGCCGATGGACTCCAGCCAGCCGACCTGGCCGTCGTCCTTCCAGTGGGAGGTGTAGTCGTCGCGGTGCGCGAGCACCGCCTGGGCGTCGAGCGGGCCCTGCACCGCCTGGCGCAGGCCGGGCACCCGGCGGGCGTCGGCGCGGGCGATCACCGGGCGGAGCAGCGCCTTGCTGGGCATGCAGGCCCAGTACGAGCACTCACCCCCGACGAGCTCGCTCTCCACAATGGCGGCGCTCAGTCCCCCGGCTCGCGCGCGGTCGGCGACGTTCTCGCCGACGGGTCCGGCTCCGAGCACTACAACGTCGTACACGATGGCTTCGGTCATACGCGCCAGTGTCTCAGTGTGGTCGGATGTGTGCGTGCCGACCACATGGGTACGAGCGCGGAATACGTCCGACATCCGGACGGTTGTGCACAGCGGCTTTGCCCCCGACGGCTTCGCCCCGAACCCCGGAAGCAGGAAGAGGGAAAACACCATGAGCAGCACCACGACGGAGCTGACCAAGGAGAACTTCGATCAGACAGTTACGGAGAACGAGTTCGTACTGATCGACTTCTGGGCTGACTGGTGCGGGCCTTGCAAGCAGTTCGCCCCGGTCTACGAGGAGGCCGCGGAGGCCAATCCGGACCTGGTGTTCGGCAAGGTCGACACCGAGGCGCAGCCGGAGCTTGCCGCCGCTTTCGGGATCCAGTCGATCCCGACGCTGATGATCGTGCGTGACCAGGTTGCCGTGTTCGCGCAGCCGGGGGCGCTGCCGAAGGAGGCCCTCGAGGACGTCATCGGCCAGGCCCGCAAGCTGGACATGGACGAGGTCCGCGCGTCGGTCGCCGAGCAGCAGGCGAAGGCCGAGCAGGAGGGTCAGGGCCAGGAGGGCTGAGACTCCTCCTCCCCCACCTCTGTCACTCGACTGAACCCGAGGCGGTCGCCTTTTTGGCGGCCGCCTCGTGGCGTGTCCGCCCCCGTATGTAACGGCGCGCGCGTCAGGCCGACTCGCGTGCCACCAGCGTCACCGCAAGCGCCTCGCGCGGTTCCGGCTCCGTGTCCTCCTCCGGGGCCCTGACCAGGCGGTCCACCAGTTCGGCGAGCTCCCGGCCCGACGGCAGGTCGAGGCGCACCGTGCTCAGGCGGGGGCGCAGCAGCCGGCCCAGCATCAGGTCGTCGGCGCCCATCACGGCGACGTCGCCGGGGATGTCGACGCCCGCGTCCTGCAGCGCGCGCATCAGGAGCATGGCGTACTCGTCGTTGTAGGCGAAGACCGCCCCGAGGCTCAACTCCCTTACCTGCGCAGCTACTTGGGCCGCGTCCTGCTCGTCGTACGCGAGGGGCAGCGGCACCGTCTCCGCGCCCGCCTCGCGCACGCCCTCCAGGCGCGGCACCGCGAACGTGTCGAGGCCCGTCTCCTTCGGCATGACGACGCCGATACGCCGGCGGCCACCGTTCAGGAGGTGTGCGGCGGCGACGCGGCCGACCTCCCGGTGGTCCGTGAGCAGGGCGTGCGCGCCCTCGACCGGCTCCGGGCCGAGCGTGATGACGGCGCGGGCCCCGGAGCGGCGGAGCACGGCGATGCCGTCGGGGCCCATGCCGACCGGGCCCAGCACGGCGACGGGGCGCAGCTCGGCCCAGGCCCGCGCGGCGTCGTCGCCGCTGAGGCCCACGCTGCCGTACTGCACGACGGTGTAGTCGAGGCGGCTCAGCGCCCACTGGAGTTCGTTCAGGAAGGCGCTGTACAGAGGCCCGATCGGGACGTCGGGGGTCGGAACGAGGACGATCCGGGTGTGTCCCGCGCGCAGACTACGGGCGGCGGCGTGCGGGACGTAGCCGAGTTCCTTGGCTGCCGCGTGGACGCGCCGCCGGGTCGGCTCGCTGATGCGGACCGCGCTCGCGTTGTTGAGGACGTAGCTGACGGTGGCGCGCGAGACCCCGGCGAGGCGTGCGACATCGGCGCTCGTGGGCAGCGCGCCGGGCGCCGCCTTGTGGGGCACGGACGGCTGGGCGGACTGCTGCTTCGGTATCTGCACCATGACGTACGGCATCCTTGCAGACGCCGCCCAGCGGCTGCGGCTACCCCCTGCCCCTGGCCCCTACCCCCGGCTCAGCCCCGCGCCAGCGTCTTCCACAGCTTCGGGTCCTCGAAGTTCAGCGCCCACAGGACCGTGTTCCGTACGCCGTACTTCCGCAGGACCGGCAGGTGTGCGGCGGTGCCGGCGGCGTCCTGGTACCAGACGGTGCGGTGGATCGCCTTCTTGCCCTTGCCCTCCTTGTACGTGAAGTGGGGGGTGCGGGACTCCGGGTCGAGGGCGTAGCGCGCGCCGACCTTGCGGCGCAGCACCTCGGCGGACTTCGACGTGACGTGCCGGGCGCGGTCCTTGCCGCCGCCGTGGGGGCCGCCCACCTTCCAGTTCCAGCCGTACGCGGGCAGACCCATCTCCAGTTTGGCGCGCGGGACTTGGGCGGTGGCGCGGGACAGGATCTCCTCGTACCACTGGGGCGAGGCCAGCGGTCCCGGCTTGCCCTCCGCGGAGTGCAGGTTGTACGCCATGATCCGCACGCGGTCGGCGGCCGCGCCCAGCTTCTCGTAGTCCCAAATACGGCCCGTGGCACGGGTCTTGGGCATCACGGTCAGGAAGCACTTCTTGCCCGAGGCGTGCAGGCGCGCGCAGAGTTGGGTGGCGAAGGCGGTGTAACCGGCGCGCACCGCGCGGTACTTGTCGTCGGGTGCGGTGGCGATCGTCTCGTAGTCGATGTCGAGCCCGTCGTAGGCGCGGCTGTGGACGACGTCGAGCAGCGCGTCGATGTGGCGGGTGCGGGACTTCTCGTCGTTCAGGACCTTGGCCAGGGCGCCCGCTTTCATCGTTTCCATGACCGTGGGGACGACCTGGATGCCGCGGGCATGCAGTCCGTTGATGATGCGGCGCTCGCCCGCGCCGGTGTGGCCGGCCACGCGGTCCGCGGATTTCGTCTCGTACCAGAAGGGGCTGATGGTGCGGATCTGCGCTGCGTGGTCGAGGGCGTTCTGGTAGGCGGCCTCCTGGTCCCAGTACGGGAGCCAGGCGGAGACGGTGCGCGGAGGCGCGGCTTCGGAGGCGGCAGGCCCCGCGGGCGCCGCGGCGGTGAGGGCGAGGGTCCCGGCGAGGACGCCGAGGACGGTGGTGCGACGTCGTTTCATGGGGCGAGCCTGCGGCCCATCCGGCGTACCCGCCGCAGGGATTGGGCCGGTCGGCGTCTAACGTGACCCGCGTGACTGCCTATACGGATGACCATGCATACGAACACCCCGGCCGCGGCGGCGCGACGGCCACGGTGGAGGCCGAGCCGACACGGGTCGGCGCGGTGCGCACCGAGTACGCGCCCGCGCACGACGGCGACCCGGATCCCGGCGAGATCGTGTGGACCTGGGTTCCGTACGAGGAGAACGACGGGCGCGGCAAGGACCGGCCGGTGCTCGTGGTCGCCCGGGAGGCGGCGGGCACCCTGCTGGCGGTTCAGCTGTCCAGCAAGCGGCACGACGGCGACCGCGAGTGGGTGGCGCTGGGCTCGGGCCCCTGGGACAGGGACGGCCGGGACTCGTGGGTGGACCTGGACCGCGTGCTGCGCGTGCACGAGAAGGGGATGCGCCGCGAGGCCTGCGCCCTGGACCGCGGCCGGTTCAACACGGTGGTGCTGCGGCTGCGGGAGCGCTACGGCTGGCGCTGATCCGTGGGGCCATGGGGGACCTTGCCGGGGCCGACCGGGCTGAAGGCGTGCTCGAACGCGGAGCGGGTCGCCGCGCCCTTCGTCCGGTCGAGGACGGCGAACACGACCTGCTCGAAGCGGCCCGCGAAACGTCCTTCGAGCAGGGCGCGGAAGGCCTCGGCCACCTGCCCCGGATCGTTGCGGAACACCCCGCAGCCCCAGGCCCCGAGGACGAGCCGCCGGTACCCCTCGGCCGCGGCGACCTCCAGCACGCGCTCGGCGCGCGCGGCCAGGGCCGCGGGTATCTCGTGCACCCGCTCCGGGGTGCGCTGCGCGATCACTCCCGCGTTCGGCGCGGGTGACGTCAGGAAGCCGGCCTCGAACGGGACGTCGAGCAGCCGGCCCTGGTCGGCACGGAACACCGGGACGGCCGGCGCGTGAATGACCCGGTCGCTGTAGAAGGCGTCGCGGTACTCGCGGTGGTGGGCATAGAACTCGGGCACCTCGATGAGACACGTGTACAGCGCGGAGCAGCGGCAGAGCGCCTCTTCCTGGGCCTGCGCCCCGTTGAGGTAGCCGCCTCCGGGGTTGCGCGCCGAGGCGAAGTTCAGGACGGCCACGGGCTGCGGCCGCTCCCCCACCATGCGGCGCGCCGCCTCCAGGCTGCTCTCACCCGTGACCTCGACGCGCGTGCGGCCAACGGGTGGCTCCGGCGATATCGGCGGCACGGGCACCGGGTCGGGCCCGTACATCCTGGTGCCCGCCCGCGCCCGCGCCACCGCGGCGCCGATCGTCACCACGCGGCCCCCGCCGTCCGCGTACTCCCCCGAGTCGACGATCTTCTCCGTGCTCCGCGCGAGCTCGCGCAGTCGTGCGCTCACGCCGCGTCCCCCGTCGTCTCCCCCGCCGTGTTCATGAATCCATCGTGTACGCACAGTGACTGCTCGGGCAACAGGTTTTCGCCGTGCGCGGAGAAGCCCCGGAGAAGTCACCGAGAAGTCCCAGGGAGGTCCAGAGGCACTCTTGTGCGAGCCGCCCGAACCGTCTTGGGTGGAGGGTCTGCGTCGCCCGGAAAGGGCCCGGACCACGGGCCGAATCGACGGCATGGCCCCCACCAGGGACCATGGAGAACGTGCGAACCAGGAGGAATCCCCCATGAGCGAGGGAGACTGTACGGCGTTCGGTGAGTTGATCACCGAAGCCGAGGCGGAGGCCCTGGTACGGGGCATCTGCTTCAAAACCGGACCACCGCGCAAGGTCGGGGTCGAACTTGAATGGATCGTGCACGAGCCGCGCCCACTGCTGAAGCCGTGGCTCCCCTTGGCACCCGAACGACTAGATGCGGCGTACGTCGCACTGCGCGCCCTGCCTCTGAGCTCGGCGCTCACCGTGGAACCCGGCGGGCAGCTGGAACTCAGTTCGCTCCCCGCCGACTCCCTCACCGAATGCGTCTCGGCCATGCGGGCCGACCTGACCGCCGTCCGCGCCGTGCTCCGCGGCCACGGACTCACCCTGTCGGGACACGGCACCGACCCGTGGCTCCCACCGCGGCGCGTTCTCCATCAACCCCGCTACGACGCCCTGGAGGCGTCACTCGACCGTGCCGGGCCCGCCGGGCGCTCCATGATGTGCTCGTCCGCGTCCGTGCAGGTGTGTCTGGACGCGGGGCACGAGGAGCCGGGCCCGCAGGGGCTCGGCAGGCGCTGGCGGCTCGCGCATCTGCTGGGCGCGGTCCTGGTGGCCGCGTTCGCCAACTCGCCGATGTTGTCCGGCCGCGCGACCGGCTGGCGCTCCACGCGGCAGCTGCTGTGGGAACGGATCGACGTGGGCCGTTCCGGCGGCGTACCCCTCGACTTCGATCCGCGCGAGGCGTGGGCACGGCATGTGCTCGACGCGCCCGTGATGTGCGTGCGCGCCGAGGACGGGCCGTGGCAGGTGCCGGACGGGCTGACCTTCCGCGAGTGGGCGCGCACGGGTGAGCCGCGGCCGCCGGCCCACTCGGATCTCGACTACCACCTGACCACCCTCTTCCCGCCCGTGCGCCCGCGCGGGCACCTCGAGCTGCGCATGATCGACGCGCAGTCGGGAGACGAAGGGTGGCTGGTGCCGCTCGCCGTCACCACCGCCCTGTTCGACGACCCGCAGGCCGCCGAGACCGCGTACCGCGCGGTCAAGCCGCTCGCGGAACGGGCGGGTCCGCAGCCCGCTCCGCACAATCCGCTGTGGCGCGACGCGGCGCGGCTCGGCCTCACCGATCCCGAGCTGCGCGAGGCCGCCACGGCCTGCTTCACGACGGCGCTGGAGGCACTGCCGAGGATCGGCGCGGGCCCGGACGTGCGGCAGGCGGTCGCGGACTTCACGCGCCGCTATGTCGTCCGCGGCCGCTGCCCCGCCGACGACGTGCTCGACCAGCTCACGCGACAACCCGCTCAGGGGAGGACCGTCCGATCATGACCGCTGAGGAGAATGTCACCACGGACCCGGAGGCGCTCCGTGGCCGCGCCGCGGACGCCCTCGAGGCGGCCCGGCGCCGCACGACACTGCTGACGAGCTGTGTCGACGAAGGTGAACTCACCGCCCAGCACTCGCCGTTGATGTCACCGCTCGTCTGGGATCTCGCGCACATCGGGAACCAGGAGGAGCAGTGGCTGCTGCGCGCGGTCGCGGGCCAGGAGGCGATCCGCCCCGAGATCGACCCGCTGTACGACGCCTTCGAGCACCCTCGTTCGGAGCGCCCGAGCCTGCCGCTGCTCGCGCCGCACGAGGCGCGCGGCTATGCGGCGGACGTCCGCGGGCGGGCCTTCGACGTACTGGAGAAGGCCTCGTTCGAGCCGGAGGGGACGCGGAGTCTCACGCGCTCGGGCTTCGCCTTCGGGATGATCGCCCAGCACGAGCAGCAGCACGACGAGACGATGCTGATCACGCATCAGCTGAGGAAGGGCGGCGCGGCGCTCACCGCGCCCGACCCGGAGCCCCGGGCGCGTCCGTACGACGGTCCCGCCGAAGTCCTCGTCCCCGGCGGCCCGTTCACGATGGGCACGACGGCCGAGCCGTGGGCCCTGGACAACGAGCGTCCCGCGCACACCCGCCTGGTGCCGCCGTTCCACATCGACACGACGCCGGTGACGAACGCCGCGTACATGGAGTTCGTCGAGGCGGGCGGCTACCGGGAGGAGCGCTGGTGGGCGCCCGCCGGCTGGGCGATGGTGCGCGAGCACGACTTCGAGGCGCCGCTGTTCTGGCGCCGCGAGGGCGGGCAGTGGCTGCGCAGGCGGTTCGGGGTGACCGAGCCCGTGCCGCCGGACGAGCCGGTGCTGCACGTGAGCTGGTACGAGGCCGACGCCTACGCGCGGTGGGCGGGGCGCCGCCTGCCGAGCGAGGAGGAGTGGGAGAAGGCGGCCCGTCACGATCCGGCCTCGGGCCGTTCGATGCGCTACCCGTGGGGTGACACGGACCCGACGCCGGACCGTGCGAACCTGGGCCAGCGCCACCTGCGGCCCGCCCCGGCCGGCAGCTATGAACTCGGCGAATCCCCGCTCGGCGTACGGCAGTTGATGGGCGACGTGTGGGAGTGGACGTCGAGCGACTTCCTGCCCTACCCGGGTTTCGTGGCGTATCCGTACCGCGAGTATTCGGAGGTGTTCTTCGGGGGCGACTACAAGGTGCTGCGCGGCGGTTCGTTCGCCGTGGACGCGGTGGCGTGCCGGGGCACGTTCCGCAACTGGGACCATCCGATCCGGCGGCAGATCTTCTCCGGCTTCCGCACCGCGCGTGACGCCGAGCCGCGGGAGGGTGCCTGATGTGCCGTCACTTGGCCTATCTGGGGCCGCCAGTACCGCTCGGCGAGGTCGTCGACCGGCCTCGGCACAGCCTGTTCAAGCAGTCGTGGGCGCCGCGCAGGCAGCGTCACGGCACGGTCAACGCCGATGGTTTCGGGGTGGGTTGGTACGCGGACGGCGACCCGGTGCCCGCCCGGTACCGCCGCGCGGGGCCCATCTGGGGCGACGCGACCTACCAGGACCTGGCCCGCGTGGTCCGCTCCGGGGCGCTGCTCGCGGCGGTCCGTGACGCGACGCTCGCTGGGGCGGACGCGGAGGCGGCAGCGGCCCCGTACGCGACCGGGCCCTGGCTGTTCAGCCACAACGGGGCGGTGCCCGGCTGGCCGCAGTCCCTGACCTCCCTGGCGCCCACCCTGCCGCCGACGGACCTGCTCTCCATGGAGGCCCGCTGCGACGCGGCGTTCCTGTGGGCGCTCGTCCTGCACCGGCTGCGGGCGGGCGACGAGGAGGCGCAGGCGCTCGCCGACACCACCCTGGAGATCGCCGAGGCGGCGCCCACCGCCCGCCTCAACTTCCTGCTCACCAACGGCGAGACGATCACCGCCACGGCCTGGGGCGACACCCTGTGGTACCGCACCGAGCCGGGCCGCTCCGTCGTCGTCGCCTCCGAGCCCTACGACGACGATCCGCACTGGATCGAGGTCCCCGACCACACGCTGCTCGCGGCGAGCCGCACCGACGTCCTGTTGACCCCGCTCAAGGAGCCCTCCGCGTGAGCCCGTTCCGCATGACCCGCACCCTGCCCGAGGACGCGACCGACGCAGCCCTTCGGGCCGACGTCCAGCACGGCCTGACCAGCTCCCCGAAGACACTGCCGCCCAAGTGGTTCTACGACGCACGCGGCAGCGAACTCTTCGACGAGATCACGCAGTTGCCCGAGTACTACCCGACCCGTGCCGAGCGCGAGATCCTGATCGCGCGCGCCCACGAGATCGCCGCGGCGACCGGTGCGCGCACGCTCGTCGAGCTGGGCTCCGGCTCGTCCGACAAGACACGTCACCTTCTCGACGCGCTCACCGACCTCACGACGTACGTGCCCGTGGACGTGAGCGAGAGCGCGCTGCGCGGCGCGGCGGACACACTCCTCGCCGAGCGGCCCGCGCTCGACATCCACGCCATGGTCACCGACTTCACGACCGCGTTCGAGCTGCCGCAGACACCCGGTCCGCGCCTGGTCGCCTTCCTCGGCGGCACGATCGGCAATCTGCTGCCGGACGAGCGGTCGGCGTTCCTGACGGCGGTGCGCGGCCTGCTCTCCCCCGGCGACTTCTTCCTCCTCGGCACGGACCTGGTGAAGGACGAGGCGACGCTGGTGGCGGCGTACGACGACGCGGCGGGCGTCACGGCCGCGTTCAACAAGAACGTGCTGTCCGTGATGGACCGCGAGCTCGACGCCGACTTCCGTCCCGACGCGTTCGAGCACGTCGCCCTGTGGAACGCCGAGTGCGAGTGGATCGAGATGCGGCTGCGCTCCACCACGGCGCAGACCGTGAAGATCCCGGCCCTCGACCTCGAGGTCGACTTCGCAGCGGGCGAGGAGGTGCGCACGGAGGTCTCGGCGAAGTTCCGCCAGGAGGGCGTGAAGGCGGAACTGCACGACGTGGGCCTCGAGTTGGGCCACTGGTGGACGGACAAGGAGGGAAGGTTCGCGCTGTCCTTGAGCAGGGCGTCCGCGGACCGGCCCTAGCAGCCGGCGACCCTGGGGCCGCCCGCCGAGAGAGGGCCTAGTTCGACTCGTCGAGTCGGTCGGTGATCTCGCGGGAGGCCCGTTCCGCCTCCGTCGACGGGTCGCCGCCGGTGAGGACCTTGGACATGTACTGCTTGATGGGGTTGTCGCCGGCCTCCACGTTCGGCCACAGGGGCGAGCGGGGCGTCGCCCTGCCGTGGGCGGCGCCGACGGCCATCGCGGCCACGCCCGGCTCGCCCGCGACCGCGCCGGCGAGGGTGGTCTTGTTCGGTACGTAGTTCATGGTGCGGGCCAGGTCGGTGTTCCACTTTTCGCCGGCCAGCGCCTTCACGACCTCGACGGCGCCGTTCCTGTCGTCGGTGTTCGCCGGCACGATCAGGTCGGAGCCGCCGGTGAACACCGTGCCCGGCCTGCTCGGCGTCTTGCCGGGGATCGGGAAGTAGCCCAGCTTGCCCTTCAGTTCCGGGTTCTTCTGGAGGATGCGCTGGGTGGCGCCCGGAACGGAGATGATCTGCGCGATGTCGCCGCGGGCGAACTGCTCGGCCTGCGGCGGGTGCTCCTCGTCGGCGCCCTTGGGGCCGCCGCCGAGCGCCTGGAGTTGCCGGTAGAAGGCCATGCCGCGCAGCGCGGCGGGGGTGGCCAGGGTGCCGGACCAGACGCCCGAGGACTCCTTGGCGAGGTGGCCGCCCTCGTCCCAGATGAACCCGGAGAGCGTGTACCAGTCCTGCCCCGCGAGGTAGATGCCCTGGGTGCCGCCGGAGTTCAACTCCCGCGTCATGTCCAGCCATTGGGCGCGCGTGGTGGGTGGCTTGTCGATGCCGGCCTGCCGGAAGAGGTCCTTGTTGTAGATGACGACGCGGTTGGCCGCGTACCAGGGGATGCCGTACTGCCGGGAGGTGTCGACGCCGGGTTCGGCGAGGCCGGGCAGCCAGTCGTGCATGCCGAGGTCGCGCGCGGACTCCAGGGAGAGGTCGAGCAGGCCGTCCCCCTCGACGTACTGCGGGACCTGGGTGTTGCCGACCTCGATGACATCGGGTGCGCCGGACTCCTGGCCGCGCCCCTCGTCGAGCGCCTTGGTGACCTTCGCGCCGATCCCGGTCCATTCCTGGATGCGGATGTCGAGGGTGATGCCGTCGTGCCGGGACTCGAAGTCTTCAGTGAAGCGTTTGACGAAGTCCTCCGACGCGCTGCCCCGCATCAGCCACACGGTGACCGTCTTGTCCCCCTCCCCCGTGCCCGGCAGGGCTCCGCATCCGGTGAGCAGCGCGGCGGTGGCGAGGAGGGAGGTGAAAGTCAGGGCGGGGCGGCGGGAGTTCACGTCGGTCACTTTCTGCCTGCGGACAGGGAAGGTCGGCCCGACGTGGGGGATGAGCGCACGGCTCGTACGGGCGTTCAGGGAGTTTGGTATAGACCAACGGAGGGGTCAAGAGGTGTGGCATACGGATGGCGGGTCACGCCCCGCTGGGGCACGGTGGAACCATGTCGAACCACACGTATCGCGTCACCGAGATCGTCGGCACCTCTCACGAAGGCGTGGACGAGGCGGTCCGCAATGGGATCGCGCGCGCCTCACAGACCGTGCGCAACCTCGACTGGTTCGAGGTCACGCAGGTCAGGGGGCAGATCGTCGACGGCCAGGTCGAGCACTGGCAGGTCGGTCTGAAGGTCGGCTTCCGCCTGGAGGACGATGACGCCTGAGCCCTCTTCGACTCAGGTCCGCCCCTCGCGCTCCTGGGCGTCCTTCAGCGCCGCCGACGTGCTCGCCCAGCGGGCCCGTACGACGGTGAACCCGGCGCGCTCCGCCTCGTCGCAGACCAGCTCGTCGTCGTCCACGAGCGCCCGGACCTCGCGGCCGCGCGCTATGCGGCGCAGGACGTCCAGCTTGGTGCGCCGGGCCGGCCTGCGGTCGTCATTGCGCCGCATGTGGACCGGCCCCTCCGGCAGCCCCTGCGCCACGAGCCAGGCCGCCGTGTCGGCCCGGCACCGCTCCGGGCGCCCGGTCAGATAGACGACGTCGCAGTCCTTCGCGGACGAGAGGACGAGCGCGATCCCCTCGGCGAGCGGCGGATCGTGCGGCGCGGCGGCGAAGAACGCGTCCCAGTCCCGCGGCCTGCGCTCCAGGTACCGCTGGCGGTGCGCGGTGTCCGCGAGGGTGCCGTCGAGGTCGAACACGGCGAGAGGGCGTCTGTCACTGGGCATGTCCCTCAGCTTAAGCGGAAGGCCCAGTGAGGCCCCGGTCCCGGGAATCCCTGGGGCGCCACGGCGTTGAACCAAGGTGTGAGCACCGTGATCGAATCGACCCGCTTCTCCGTCCTGGACCGCTCCCGCACCCGCGAGGGCCACTCCGACCAGGACGCGCTGCGCGACACCGTCACCCTGGCCCAGGACCTGGAACGCCTCGGCTACAGCCGCCTGTGGGTCTCGGAGCACCACGGTGTGCCGGGCGTCGCCGGTTCCGCGCCGACCGTGCTCGCGGCGGCCGTCGCGGCGGCGACGCGCACCATCCGCGTCGGGACCGGCGGCGTCATGCTGCCCAACCACCAGCCCCTGGTCGTGGCCGAGCAGTTCGGGGTCCTGGAGTCGCTGTTCCCCGGCCGGATCGACATGGGGCTCGGCCGCTCGGTCGGATTCACGGGCGGGGTCCGCAAGGCGCTCGGCCGGGACAAGGACGACGCCGACGACTTCGCGGCGCAGCTCGACGAACTCCTGGCGTTCTTCACCGGCACATCAACCACACGCGTGCACGCCCGTCCCAGCGAGGGCCTGGCCGTCCCGCCGTTCGTGCTCGCGATGGGTGAGGGCGCCTCGATCGCCGCCCACGCCGGTCTGCCGATGGTGATCGGCGACCTCCGCTCCCGCGAGAAGATGCTGCGCGGCATCGACCGCTACCGCGCCGAGTTCCGCCCCTCTCCCTGGGCCGCGGAGCCGTACGTCGTGATCTCGGGGACGGTCGCCGTGGCGGGCAGCGAGCCGGAGGCGCGCCGGATCCTCGCCCCCGAGGCCTGGTCGATGGCGCACTCGCGCACGCACGGCACGTTCCCGCCGCTGCCGCCCGTCGAGCGCATCGCGGGCTTCGACATGACCGAGAAGGAGCGGGAGCTGTACGAGTCCGGGCTGCGCGGCCACATCGTGGGCACGGAGCAGCAGGTCACCGACGAGCTGGAAACGGTGATCAAGGAGAGCGGGGCGCAGGAGGTGCTGGTGACGACCAGTACGTACGACCGTGAGGCCCTGCTGGAGTCGTTCCGCCGCCTGGCCAGGATCGCGCGTCTGACGCCCCGCTAGGCGGGCGGTTCCTGGACCCCCTGCTGCACGCCCAGGCCGTGCAGCAGCATCGGCAGCGACGCGTGCAGTTCGCGTTGCCAGTACGGCCAGGTGTGGGTGCCGGGGCCGTAGAAGTTGGTGGTGAGGTGCTTGGCGCCCGCCTTCCTCAACTGGGCGGCCAGGGCGTGGTTCTGGCGGTTGAAGTCGGCCTCCAGGGCGTTCGTCGCGCCGGGCGGGTCCAGCGGGCCCGCGGTGCCGTCGCCGCAGGAGAGGTACACGGGGAGCGACTTGAGGCGCTTGGCCAGGTGGTACGGGTCGTGGGCGGCCCAGATGTCGCGCTGCGCGACGGGGTCGCCCCAGACGCGCAGGGGGTCGTTGCCCTGGCCGGCGAAGAAGCCCATGATCCGGTTCGTCGACTCGTCGTTCAGGAGCGGGTGCGCAGAGCCGGAGTAGGCCGCGGCCGCCTTGAACATTCCCGGGTGCCGGGCCGCGTACAGGAGCGCGCCCTGGCCGCCCATCGAGAGGCCCGCGACGACGCGGCGGGAGCCCGCGCCCCAGTCGCTCTCCAGGAGGCGGCGCAGGTCGCGGGTGTGGAAGGTGTCCCAGGCCGGGTCGCCGCCCTGGCCGTGGTTCCACCAGTCGCTGTACCAGCCGTTCCAGCCGGCCTCGGGCATCACGACGAGGACGTCGCGCAGGCTCTCGACGGAGGCGACGTCCGTCATGTTCGTCCAGGACGTGTAGTCGCCGCAGCAGCCGTGCAGCAGCCACAGTGTGGGCCAGTGCTTGGTGCGGTCGCCCGGGTCCCAGCCGTCGGGGGTGAGGAGGCGGACCTTGACCGTGCGCCCGCCCAGGGCCGACGCGCGTACGGAAAGGTCCACCTGGCGGTCGGCGACCTGGGTGGCGTCGACGACCTCGGCGGCGGGCCGCGGCTTCGTGGCGGCGAGGGCCGGCGGGGCCGAGCCAAGCGTGAGCAGCAGGGCGGCCAGGACGAGCAGCAGGCGTCTGGTGCGGCGGGCCAGGGCGGCGGTCATGGCGGCTCCCTCGATTCGTCCGGCGCGTGCGTCGACTTGTCTCAGTGGGTGCCGGGGAGCACCAACAGGGCGTCCCCGACCGGGCGTTCACCGGTCGCGTCGGACGGGTCGTTGATCACCTGGTCGTCGACGACCATCGTGGTCGAGCCGCCGCCGTCGAGGTTGATGGCGTCGCGCAGGCCGAGGGACTTGGCGACATCGGCGCTCTCGTTGATGCTCAGTCCGAGGGATCCGGTGCTGCGGCCGTCGGCGGTGACGAGCACGGTGCGTCCTGCGGCGTCCGTACCGGCGAGGGTGCGCGGGTTCCGCTTGTGCACCCAGCCGTAGTAGAAGCTCGGGTTGTCGGGCTGCACCATGCCGTCGGTGGCCGGGGTGACATGGAGGCGGCCGTCGCGGACGAGTTCGGGGCCGCCGTTGAGGATGCCGGTCGAGCGGGAGGCGGTGACGGCGCGCCCCTTGGCGTCCTTCAACCCGCTCTGGATACGGAGGGGTTGACCGGTCTTCGCGAGGGCGGTCAGCTGCGCCGCGTACGCGCCCGTGGCCTGGACGCTGCGACCTCCGGCGGGCAGGGCACCGCCGCGCGTCGAGCGCACCTCGACGACGCGGCCGGCCCGGTCGAGGACGGCCTCGGCGCCGTCGCCCTTCGGGGTCTGCTTGCCGAACTCCGGGGTGAACGCGACGAGTTCGTCGGGGTCGGTGCAGGTGGTGTCGTGCAGCGGCCGGGCGGTCGGGGTGTCGTCGGCGGTGCCGCCGCAGTTGCGGATCAGGCCCGGGACGCGGTCGATGCCGTCGAGCGGCAGTGTCGCCCCGCCGGCGCGGATGCTCCCCCGCCAGGTGAACCGCTCCACCTCGGTGCCGCGCGCGGAGTCGTGGACGACGAGGCCGGGCCGGCCATTGACCGCCTCGCTCAGCAGCCGGCCGTCGTAGACGCCGACGCCCGCCGGGTCGCCGGGGGCGCCCGCCTTGGGGTCGAGGACGAAGAAGCCCGCGTTGACGCCGGCCGTCGCGCCCTCGGCGGCGGCGAGCGCGCTGGTGGTCTCGCGGTTCTCCAGGTCGGGGCCGTACGAGGCCTTGAGGCTGCCGCGGAACTTCTTCGGGTCGATGGTGAGCACGTCGACGCGCCAGGACCCTCGGTCGCCGGCGTTACCGTCCCAGCCGGTGTACCAGGCGGATCCGGTGTATCCGGCGGCGCGCAGCCGGGTGCGTTCGGCGGTGGCGGCGGACTCGGTCGGGAAGGTGCCGACGCGGACCCGCCAGCCGAGCGTGCCGCCCGCGTAGTCGGCGGTCGCCGCGGTGGTGACCTTCTCCGAGCGGGCGTCGAAGCCGTCCGCTCGCAGGTCTGAGGCGAGTTCGGCGGCGCTGACCGCGTCCTTCAGGGCGGTCGGCGGCGCGTCCGGGTCGGGCGATCCCGCGCCGCCCGGGATGGAGACCTCCACGGTCCACGCCATGGCCGGGGCATCGGCGCCGCGCACGATCCGGGTGAGCGTCACCCCCGGCTGCAGCGCCCGCGTCGTCCGTGTCTCGGACAGGTCGGCGGCGCCGAGCGGCAGGCCGCCGTGGCGAGGCCCGGACGCGGTGGAGGCCGGTGACGACGTGGCCGGTGCGGTGGCCGCACCCACGAGGGCCAGAGCACACAACGCCGCGCCCACGCCGAACAGTCTGCCGCTCACAAGCCCCCCACTCACCGCCCGAATGACGACCTCCGTAACGGTGCGTGAGCCCATGACCACCAGTCAAGGCGTGTGCACATCATTCATCGGGCGTTCTCCGTGCCGCCGCTGCCGCGACGTGGGTGGATCATGGAGTACGACACCGTGACCGCACAGCCGTCCGTACGACCGGGAGCCCGCCCCATGCACCACCCCACCTCGCCCGACCCCCGCCACGACGGTCTCGTGCGGGTGCGCGGCGCCCGCGAGCACAACCTCAAGGGCGTCGACGTGGACATCCCGCGGGACGTCCTCGCGGTCTTCACGGGGGTGTCGGGCTCGGGCAAGTCGTCGCTCGCCTTCGGCACGATCTACGCGGAGGCGCAGCGCCGCTACTTCGAGTCGGTCGCCCCCTACGCGCGCCGGCTCATCCATCAGGTCGGCGCGCCGAAGGTCGGCGAGATCAGTGGGCTGCCGCCCGCGGTGTCGCTGCAGCAGAGCCGTTCGGCGCCGACGTCCCGCTCCTCGGTCGGCACGGTCACGACGCTGTCGAACTCGCTGCGGATGCTGTTCTCGCGGGCCGGTACATATCCGGAGGGCGCGGAGCGCCTTGATTCGGACGCGTTCTCCTCGAACACGGCGGCCGGGGCGTGTCCTTCGTGCCACGGGCTCGGCCAGGTGCACCGCACGACCGAGGAACTGCTGGTGCCCGACCCTTCGCTGTCGATCCGCGAGGGAGCCATCGCGGCGTGGCCGGGGGCCTGGCAGGGCAAGAACCTGCGCGACGTCCTCGACGCGCTGGGTTACGACGTCGACCGTCCGTGGCGGGAGCTGGCGCAGGCGGACCGGGACTGGATCCTGTTCACGGACGAGCAGCCGGTGGTGACCGTGCACCCGGTGCGGGACGCGGGCCGCATCCACCGCCCGTACCAGGGCACGTACATGAGCGCGAACCGGTACGTGCTCAAGACCTTCTCGGACTCCAAGAGCCAGTCGCTGCGCGCGAAGGCGGAGCGGTTCCTGGAGAGCACTCCGTGTCCGGCCTGCGGCGGCGCCCGGCTGCGCGCGGAGTCGCTGGCCGTCACCTTCGCGGGCCGTACGATCGCCGATCTCGCCGGTGTCCCGCTGGCGGACCTCGCCGACCTCCTTGCCACCGAGGGCGACACGTCCGAGACGGCGCGCGTGCTCACCGAGGATCTGCGGGCCCGCATCGCCACGGTCACGGAGCTCGGCCTCGGCTATCTCAGCCTCGACCGGCCGACACCCACCCTGTCGGCGGGCGAGCTCCAACGGCTGCGCCTGGCCACCCAGTTGAGGTCCGGACTCTTCGGTGTCGTATACGTCCTCGACGAGCCGTCCGCCGGACTCCACCCCGCCGACACCGAGTCGCTCCTCACCGTCCTGGACCGGTTGAAGGCGTCCGGCAACTCCGTCTTCGTGGTCGAGCACCACCTGGACGTCATGCGGCACGCGGACTGGCTGGTCGACGTGGGGCCGCGGGCCGGGGAGCACGGCGGGCTCGTGCTGCACAGTGGCCCGGTGGACGGACTGCGCGAGGTCGCGGAGTCGGCGACGGCCCGCTACCTCTTCGCCGAGGAACCGGCGACCGACCGCCAAGTCCGCTCCCCCAAGGGCTGGTTGAAGGTCGGCCCGGTGACCCGGCACAACCTGGTGGACGCCACCGCCGAGTTCCCGCTGGGCGCCTTCACCGCCGTCACGGGCGTCTCCGGTTCCGGGAAGTCGACGCTGATCGGCGAGATCACCGAGGAGCTGGAGGGCGTCGGCCGGCTCGTCGTCGTGGACCAGAAGCCGATCGGGCGCACACCGCGCTCCAACCTGGCCACGTACACGGGCCTGTTCGACGTCGTCCGTAAACTCTTCGCGGGAACCGAAGAGGCGAAGGCGCGCGGCTACGGCGTCGGCCGCTTCTCATTCAACGTCAGCGGCGGGCGCTGCGAGACCTGCCAGGGCGAGGGCTTCGTCAGCGTGGAGCTGCTGTTCCTGCCGAGCACGTACGCGCCGTGCCCGGACTGCGCGGGCGCCCGCTACAACCCCGAGACCCTCCAAGTCGCCTACCGGGGACGGAACATCGCCGAGGTCCTCGACCTGACGGTGGAGTCCGCGGCGGAGTTCTTCGAAGCGGCGGACGACGACGCGGCCCGCCCCGTGCTGCGCAGCCTGCGCACGCTCCTCGACGTCGGCCTCGGCTATCTCCGGCTCGGGCAACCGGCCACCGAGCTGTCGGGCGGCGAGGCCCAACGCATCAAGCTGGCCAGCGAGTTGCAGCGGGTGCGCCGCGGCCACACCCTGTACCTCCTCGACGAGCCGACGACCGGCCTGCACCCGGCCGATGTCGAGGTGCTGATGCGGCAGCTGAACGGCCTCGTCGACGCCGGCCACTCCGTGGTCGTGGTCGAGCACGACATGGCAGTGGTGGCCGGGGCGGACTGGGTCGTCGACATGGGGCCCGGCGGCGGGGCCGAGGGCGGGCGCGTCGTGGTCGCGGGGACGCCTGCGGGCGTGGCCGCCGATCCGGTGAGCCGGACCGCTCCGTACCTGAAGATGAGCCGGACCGCTCCGTACCTGAAGAGGAGTGTGCCGGGAACGCGATGACGGGACCGGAGGTTGAGCACCACGCCGGTCCCGCCCACCCCGCGCTCTTCGCGGGACGCCTATCGCGCCTGCTCGATCAGCGGCTGACCTTGCGGTTCGCGCGCAGCCACTCCTTGTTCATGCTGGTGATGGAGAACAGCGGGATGCCCTTCGGGCAGGCCGTCGCGCACTCGCCGGTGAGCGTGCAGCCGCCAAAGCCCTCCTCGTCCATCTGACCCACCATGTCGAGGACGCGGGTCTCGCGCTCGGGCGCGCCCTGCGGCAGGACGTTGAGGTGGTTGATCTTCGCCGAGGTGAACAGCATCGCCGCGCCGTTGGGGCAGGCCGCGACGCAGGCGCCGCAGCCGATGCACTCGGCGTGCTCGAAGGAGAAGTCCGCATCGGGCTTGGGGACCGGGGTGCTGTGCGCCTCGGGGGCCGCGCCCGTGGGGGCCGTGATGTAGCCGCCGGCCTGGATGATGCGGTCGAACGCCGAGCGGTCCACGACCAGGTCCTTCACGACCGGGAAGGCGGAGGCTCGCCACGGCTCGATGTCGATCGTGTCGCCGTCCTTGAAGGACCGCATGTGCAGCTGACAGGTGGTGGTGCGCTCCGGGCCGTGCGCGTCGCCGTTGATGACGAGCGAGCAGGCGCCGCAGATGCCCTCGCGGCAGTCGTGGTCGAAGGCGACCGGGTCCTCGCCCTTGAGGATGAGCTCCTCGTTGAGGGTGTCGAGCATCTCCAGGAACGACATGTCCTGCGAGATTCCGTCCACGTCGTACGTGGACATGTGGCCTTCGGCGTCGGCGTTCTTCTGGCGCCATACGCGCAGGGTGAGCTTCATGCGTAGCTCCGCTGAGTGGGGTGGACGTACTCGAAGACCAGGTCTTCCTTGTGCAGGGTGGGGGCGGCGCCGGTGCCGGTGAACTCCCAGGCGGCCGCGTAGGAGAACTCCTCGTCCCTGCGCTCGGCCTCGCCCTCGGGGGTCTGCGACTCCTCGCGGAAGTGGCCGCCGCAGGACTCGGCGCGGTGCAGCGCGTCGAGGCACATCAGCTCGGCGAGCTCGATGTAGTCGATGATGCGGTTGGCCTTCTCCAGGGACTGGTTGAACTCCTCGCCGGTGCCGGGCACCTTGATGCGGCGCCAGAACTCCTCGCGGATCTGCGGGATCCGGTCGAGCGCCTTGCGCAGCCCCGCGTCGGTGCGGGCCATGCCGCAGTACTCCCACATGAGCTCGCCAAGTTCGCGGTGGAAGGAGTCCGGGGTGCGGTCACCGTCGACCGCGAGCAGCTTCGCGAGCCGCTCCTCGGTCTCGCGCACGACCGCGACGGTGGCCGGGTGTTCGGCGTTCACCTCGTCCTTGTGCGGGTGCTTGGCGAGGTAGTCGTTGATGGTGGCCGGGAGGACGAAGTAGCCGTCTGCGAGGCCCTGCATCAGCGCGGAGGCGCCGAGCCGGTTGGCGCCGTGGTCGGAGAAGTTGGCCTCGCCGACGGCGAAGAGGCCGGGGATGGTGGTCTGCAGGTCGTAGTCGACCCAGAGTCCGCCCATCGTGTAGTGCACGGCGGGGTAGATCCGCATCGGCGTCTTGTACGGGTCCTCGTCGGTGATCCGCGCGTACATGTCGAAGAGGTTGCCGTACTTGGCCTCGACGGCCTTCTTGCCCATCCGCTTGATGGCATCGGCGAAGTCGAGGTACACACCCTGCCCGCCGGGGCCCACTCCCCTGCCCTCGTCGCATACGTTCTTCGCGGCGCGGGAGGCGATGTCGCGGGGCACGAGGTTGCCGAACGCCGGGTAGATGCGCTCCAGGTAGTAGTCGCGCTCGTCCTCGGGGATCTTGTTCGCCGGGCGGTCGTCGCCCTTCGCCTTCGGCACCCAGATGCGCCCGTCGTTGCGCAGCGACTCCGACATCAGGGTCAGCTTCGACTGGTGGTCGCCGGTGCGCGGGATGCACGTCGGGTGGATCTGCGTGAAGCACGGGTTGGCGAAGTAGGCGCCGCGGCGGTGGGCGCGCCAGATGGCCGTGGCGTTGGAGTTCATGGCGTTCGTCGACAGGTAGAAGACGTTGCCGTAGCCGCCGGAGGCCAGGACCACCGCGTCGGCGAAGTACGTCTCGATCTTGCCGGTGATGAGGTCGCGGGCGACGATGCCGCGGGCCTTGCCGTCGACGATGACGAGGTCGAGCATCTCGGTGCGCGGGTGCAACTCGATGTTCCCGGCGGCGACTTGGCGGCTGAGCGCCTGGTAGGCACCGAGCAGCAGCTGCTGTCCCGTCTGGCCGCGGGCATAGAACGTACGGGACACCTGGACGCCGCCGAAGGAGCGGGTGTCGAGGAGGCCGCCGTACTCGCGGGCGAAGGGCACACCCTGCGCGACACACTGGTCGATGATCTCGACGGAGATCTGCGCGAGGCGGTGCACGTTCGACTCGCGGGCGCGGAAGTCGCCGCCCTTGACGGTGTCGTAGAAGAGGCGGTGCACCGAGTCGCCGTCGTTGCGGTAGTTCTTCGCGGCGTTGATGCCGCCCTGCGCGGCGATCGAGTGGGCGCGGCGCGGCGAGTCCTGGTAGCAGAACTGGACGACGTGGTAGCCCTGTTCGGCGAGGGTGGCGCCCGCCGAGCCGCCGGCCAGGCCCGTGCCGACGACGATGACCGTGTGCTTGCGGCGGTTGGCCGGGTTGACCAGCTTGGCCTCGAAGCGGCGGGTGTCCCAGCGCTCGTTGACGGGGCCCTGCGGGGCCTTGGTGTCGACGACCGGTTCGCCGGTGGTGTATTCAGCGTACGTAGTCATGTCTCTCAGCTCACCAATCCGGTCATGACGCCCACGGGCACGGCGATGAAGCCGAGCGTGAGCACCACGGCGAGTACGTTGCCGACGGTCTTCAGAACGCGGTCGCGGGTGCGGCTGCCGACGCCGAGGGTCTGCGCGGCGCTCCAGAACCCGTGCTGGATGTGGAAGCCGAGGGCGAGCATCGCGACGATGTAGATGACGTTGCTGTACCAGGTCGAGAACGTGTCGATGATGTTCTGGTACGGGCGCAGGTGCTCGTAGCCGCCGGGGTGCACCGTGCCGGTCGTCAGGTCGAGGATGTGCCAGACGATGAACAGGCCGAGGATGATGCCGCCCCAACGCATGGTGCGCGTGGCGTAGTCCGAACGCGGCTTCTTGTGCACGTACTTGCTGGGGCGCGCCTTGATGCCGCGCCGGCTCAGCTGGTACGCGGACGTGGCGTGCGCGACGACGGCGACGACCAGCACGACTCGGACGATCCACAGGCCCCACTCGTAGTGGAGGACCGGCTCGCCCATGGTCCGCAGCCAGTGGGCGTAGTGGTTGATCTCCGGAGGACCGAAGAAGATCTTGAGGTTCCCGATCATGTGGGCGACCAGGTAGAGCAGCATGACGAGGCCGCTCACCGCCATCACGGTCTTCTTCCCGACGGAGCTGTCCCAGACAGTGCGTGCCATGGACGGCCGTCGGTCCGTCCTCGTTGCCAGAGCCATGGGTCAAGACGCTAGAGCCCAAAGGCCCGATCGGTCCAAGACATGGTCCGCCTCATTTCGATAGGCATTCGCTATCGAGGGAACTATGCTGGCCGGTATGCAGTTCCAGCAGCTCCAGTACTTCGTCGCGGTCGCGGAGACCCGGCACTTCACGCGCGCCGCCGAGCTGGTGCACGTCGCCCAGCCGTCGCTGTCCCAGCAGATCCGGGCGCTCGAGCGGGAGCTGGGGGTCGACCTCTTCCTGCGGGCCCGCGGCAACATCTCGCTGACCGACGCCGGGGAGGCGCTCCTGCCGCTCGCCCGCAGGATCCTCGCCGACGCGGACACGGCGCGGCACGAGGTGCAGGAGCTGGCGCAGCTCAAGCGGGGCCGGGTGCGGCTCGGCGCGACGCCTTCGCTCTGCACGGGCCTGCTGCCGGACGTGCTCCGGTCCTTCCACGACCGGTATCCGGGGATTCAGCTGCTGATCGAGGAGGGCGGCTCCCACGACCTCGTACGAGAACTCGCGCGCGGCGCCCTGGACCTCGCGCTCGTCGTGCTCCCGCTGCCGGCGCCCGCGCCCGCCCTGACGACGGTGGAGCTGCTGCGCGAGGAGCTGGTGGTGGTGTCGTCCCAGGACGCGCCCGCGCCCGGGCGGGGCCGGAAGTCCGTACGGATCTCCGACCTGGAGGGCGAGCGGCTCGTCATGTTCCGGCACGGGTACGACCTGCGGGAGCTCACCGTCGCCGCGTGCCGGGGCGAGGGGTTCGAGCCGGACTTCGCGGTGGAGGGCGGCGAGATGGACGCGGTCCTCGGGTTCGTACGGGCCGGGCTCGGGGTGGCGGTGGTGCCGTGGATGGTGGCGCACCGGGCCGGGGCGGACCTACGGGTGACGCCGCTGGCCAAGCCGGGGCTGAGCCGCACGATTGCGCTCGCGCACCGGTCGGACGTGGCGCCACCACGTGCCGCGCGTGAGCTTCAGCGGATGCTCTTCGAAGGGCGGGAGTGACGGGTTGCGGTTGCACGGCGTTGCGGTCGCGGGGCTCTGCCCCGGACCCCGCGCCTCAAACGCCGGCGGGGCTGGAATTGGTCAACCGTCGCCGGGGCTGGATTTCCTCAATCGCAGGAGGGCTAAAAACATCAACCCGTCGCGTCCGCCAAGGCCAGTTCGTGGAGGCGGTCCGGAGGACCCGGGCGGGCGTAGTACCAGCCCTGTGCGGTGTCGCAGTTGAGGTGCCTGAGCTGTTCGGCCTGCGCCCCGGTCTCCACGCCCTCGACGGTGACCGAGAGGTCGAGGCTGTGGGCGAGCGAGACGATGCCCTCGACGATCTTGAGGTCGACGGGGTCCGCCGGGAACTGCTGCATGCCCTGGGTGAAGGAGCGGTCCAGCTTGAGGACGTTCACGGGCAGGCGGCGCAGGTTGGCCAGGTTCGAGTAGCCGGTGCCGAAGTCGTCGAGGGCGATGTCGACGCCCATTTCGGAGAGCCGTCGCAGGGGCTTCAGGAGGTCGTCGTCCGCGCCGATCAGCGCCGACTCCGTGACCTCGAGGCACAGTGCGTCCGGTTCGAGGCCGAAGCGCTCCAGGATGTCGACGGTGTCCGTCACCAGGCCGGGGTGGGTCAGCTGCATCGGGGACAGGTTGACGTTGATGCGGAACGGGCCCGCCTCCTCGTACCGGTCCTGCCACACGCGCGCCTGCCGGACCGATTCCTCCAGGACCCAGCGGCCGAGCGGCACGATCAGTCCCGTGTGCTCGGCGAGCGGGATGAAGCGGTCGGGGCCGAGCACGCCGTGCTGCGGGTGCAGCCAGCGGACCAGGGCCTCGGCACCGCGCACGCTGCCGTCGCCGAGGTGCACCAGGGGCTGGTACTCGATGAAGAACTCACCGCGGTCCAGGGCGGCGGGCAGCGCCGTCGTCAGGCCGTGCCGCGTGATCGCCCGGGCGTCGGCCTCGGGGTCGGCCAGCTCGTAACGGTTGCCGCCCGCGGACTTGGCCCGGTACATCGTGATGTCGGCGCTGCGCAGCACCTCGGCGGGGCTGCGCTCGGCGGCCGGGCCCTCGACGATGCCCACCGAGCCGCGCACGGTCAGCTCGCGGCCGTCGATGCGGATGGGCGTGGCCAGGGCGTGCATGATGCGTCCGGCCAGCTCGTCGACCTCGGACTGGGTGTCCTTGCCGGTGGTCAGCGCCACGAACTCGTCGCCGCCGAGCCGCGCGACCATCTCGCCGGGCGCGGTGGCGCAGGCCTGGAGGCGGTCCGCGACCTCGACGAGGAGCCGGTCGCCCGCCGCGTGGCCGAGGCTGTCGTTGATGGTCTTGAAGCCGTCGAGGTCGAGATAGCAGAGGCCGAAGCGCATGCCGCCGCCCGCGCTGAGCACCTTCTCCAGGCGCTCGAAGAACAGGGTGCGGTTGGGGAGCCCGGTGAGCGCGTCATGGGTGGCTTCGTAGCGCAGCCGCAGGTTCAGCAGCCGGCGCTCGGTCACGTCCTCCATGAGCGCCAGCTGGTACTGGGGGGCGCCGTCCGCATCGCGCAGCAGCGAGACCGTCAGGTTCGTCCACAGGGCCGTGCCGTCCGGGCGCGAGTAGGCCTTCTCCACCCGGTAGTGCTCGCGGTCCCCCTGCACCAGCTCGTGGTACATGCGCCAGATGTGCGGGGCGTCCTCGGGGTGGGTCAGCTCGTGGGCCTTGCGCTTGAGCAGCTGCTGCCTGCTGCCGCCGAACATCCGCACCATCGTCTCGTTGACCTCGAGGATGGTGCCGTCGAGGTCGGCGATACCGATGCCGATCGCGGCGCCGTGGAACACCGCGCGGAACTTGGCCTCGCTCGCGTGCAGGGCCTCGGCGACGGCGCTGCGGGCGTCGAGCGCGGCGCGCGATATGGCCTCCTGCTCGCTGCGGGTGCGCTCCCGCAGCGCGGCCGCGAACCCGGCGGCCATCGCGTGCTGGATGCGCGCGCAGCGGTGGCGCAGTTCCTCCGCGCGCTCCGCGGAGGGCGCCTGTTCGCCACAGTGCCGGACGAGATGTGTCTCCACCACGTCGAGGGTCTGGGTGAGCACCTCGGGGTCGGTGCAGTGGGCGTCGACCAGGGCCGCGCCGACGGCCTGCGCCTCCGCGCCGTCCAGGGCCCGCGCGGCGAGCGTGGTGCGCAGCCGGCGCACGAGTGGCACGAGTTCCGCCTCGAACTCGTGCCGGGTCAGCGAGGTCGCCGTGACCGGGAAGATCGCCCGGCTCCAGATCATGGCGAACTCGCGGGCTCTGTCTTCGGGACCGCCCGACGCATCACCACCGATGCCGTCGTCGGTCCGTACCGACTTGCCCGCCCGGCCGGCTTTTCCGGCCTGAGGTCCGGGGTTCGTGCCCCGGGAGGATGCAGCAGTCACGCCTTGCGCCCCACTCCCACATAGCCCGCGTACGTGTACGGGTCCTCGTCCTCCGGGGCGGTGTCGGGCCGCCACACCGGCATCGCCACGATGCCCGGTGCGACCACCTCGTACCCCTTGAAGAACCGTTTGATCTCGTCGCGGTTCCGCATGATCAGCGGATTGCGGACATCGTGTCGATAGACGTCGACCATCCCGTCCGCCCGCTCCGTCTCTATGGGCATGCCCTCATTGGAGGCATGCGTCACAATGAGCAGGCTGCCGGGTGCGAGCGCCTCACTGAGTTCGGCCACCGCCGCGTACGGGTCGTCGGCCTCCTCGATGAAGTGCAGTACGGCGACGAGGAGCAGGGCCACCGGCCGCTCCAGGTCGAAGAGTTCGGCGACTTCGGGGCTCTCCAGGATCTCCCGCGGCTTGCGGAGATCGGCCGTGACGACTCCGGTGTGCGGGACGTCCTCGAGGACCGCCTTGCTGTGCGCAACGGCGACCGGGTCGTGGTCGACGTACACCACACGCGCTCCGGGGCTCGCCTGCTGGGCCACCTCGTGCACATTGCCGAACGTCGGGATGCCGGAGCCGATGTCGAGGAACTGCGTGATGCCCTGCTCAGCGGCGTACCGCACGGCCCGGCGCATGAACGCCCGGTTCGCCTGCATGATCTTCGGCAGCCCCGGCAGGAACTCCATGGCCTTGCGGGCGGCCTCCCGGTCGACCTCGAAGTTGTGCGAACCGCCCAGGTAGAAATCGTAGATTCGGGACACACTGGGCACCGAGATGTCGATGCCCCGTGGGGCCCAGGCGGGACGCTGCATCAAGGTCTCCATGGCGTAGGCGTGCCGGTGTTCGAGCAGAGGCTACTGATCCACCGCCAATGGAGCGAGTCAAAACGGAAATTGACCGTCCGTTCCCGGTCACTGCCTCCGTCACGTGCCAAACGGCAACGATCCGAAACCATCCCGAAACCTTCTCTTTCCTCGACGAAAAGAACCGGCCCGCTCCCTCCACACGGCCTGACCTGGCCATGCGGGGAACGGACCGGCAACGAGCCAATTCCGTTGACGACTCTACTGTGAGCGCCTCACCGAACGCACTTGACCCTCCTGGTTGTTACTCGGGAGCGCCTACCGGCTTTCCATTCGGAGCGGCCGCGTACCAAGTACCTCCTACGCCCTGTCCGTTCGTGTCACCTGGCTTTTTGTCGCCCGAGAAGGTGTAGACGGGCCAGCAGTTCAAGGTCTGCTGCTTAGCTCCGTCGGGCCTTGTGAAGGTCATGTATCCCTTCAGTGGAATGTTCTGTGTGTCGTTCTTCGCAACCGGAGCGACAGCCGGCCACTTCTCGGCGCAGGCGCCGACACAGTTCGACTTGATGGGCCAGGCCGAGTCCTTGAGGAAGCGGTAGACGGTCATGCCGTTCTTGTCGACGACGACCTCACCGAGCTTCGGGTCGTTGCGCGTGGACAGGCCCTCGAGGTCGGCGGGCTGGGCCCCGGCCTCCTCCTCTGCCTTCTTGTTGGCCTTCTTGCCGTCGGGGGCCGCGGCCCACCAAGTACCGCCCACACCCTGGCCCTTGACGTCGCCGGCCTTCTTGTCCATCGCGTAGTGGTACATGGGCCAGCCGTCGACCGTCAGCTGCTTCGTGCCGTCGGCGGCAGTGACCTCGCCGAGCAGCGAGGCGTCGACCCCGGGCGCGGCCTTGGCACCGCTCGCCGGCACCGCCGGCCACGCCTTCAGGCACGCCGCGTCGCAGTTCGACTTGGGCGGCTCGGCGGTGTCCTTGTCGAAGCGGTACAGGGTCATCCCGTCGCTGTCGGTGAGCACCTTGCCGAGTTCCTTGCTGTCCCACGAGGCCAGCTGCCCCGCGGACTTGGCCTTGGCGGCGCTCTTGTCGGTGGTGCCGGACGAGCCGTAGCCGTCGGACGACCCGTAGCCGCCCTGCGCATCGGCCGCGCTGCCCACGTTCTGGCCCGTGTCCGCCTGGTCGCCCTGGTCCTGACCGCACGCCGTCGTCAGCGCCAGCAGGGCCGCAGCTGTCGCTACGAGCGAGGCGCTCCGCCAGGAGGTCTTCATCTCAACTCCCGCACATTGCTTGGGTGTTGTGCGAGCCCGGGTGGGCCGCACATGGCCCTAGGTACGCGCGGCGGTGACGGCTGTGTTCAATGCGGGGGAAGATTTCTTCGGGTGCGGCAGAGGCATGTGCCCTGGGGCGCGGGTTCGTTAGCACGCCCGGGTACGCCCGCAAACCCGAATGCTCCCGCGCCCCACCATCGGGGCATTCCGGGTCCGTGTCGGCGTGCCGGGGCCCGCCGCTGCTCAGGATCATGGTCGTGCATCGAACCAAGCGCTCCCGGTCAGCCCTGGTCACCCGCGTCGTCGCGGTGCTCGCCACCGCCTGGCTGTGCGGCGCGCCGAGCGCGGCCGCCGTCGCCGCACCGCTCGCCGTCCCTGCCGACGCCTGCGCGTACGCCTCCGTGGACGGCGGCTCGTCGGGCGACGCGGTGGCGGTCTCCGGCAGCGGTGTCATCTGCCGCGCGGGCCCCAGCACTCCCCCGCCGAAGAAGCCGGCCCCGAAGCCTCCGCCTCCCAAGCCGGCACCCCCACCGCCGCCACCGCCACCGCCGCCTCCGCCACCACCGCCTCCTCCACCTCCGCCGACACCGACCCCGACGCCTCCCCCGCCTCCGCCACCGGCGCCCGAACCGCCCCCGAAACCACAGCCGAAGCCGACCCCGACCCATACGAAGCCGCCGCCAAGACCGAAGCCGGTGCACTACCCGGCCTACCGCCCCACCACCCACCGCGCCCCACCGCGCGGCGGCCCGTCCCTGGTCACGCTCACCCTGCTCATCACGGCGCCCGCGGTGCTCGCCGTCGCCGCGCTGCGCCCCCGCTGATCTTGTTGAACCTTTGTGGAGCTGTCGATGTCGGAATGGCTTGTTCTCGCCCTCGCGATGCTCGCGGTCTGCGGTGTCGTCCTCGTCGTCCTGGTCCTGCAGCAGCGCAGGATCGGCGATGACGACGACCCGTCCGAGACTCCCGACGTCATCGAGTACATGACGATGATGATCGGCGTGGTCTACGCGATCGTCCTCGGCCTCGCCATCGCGGGCGTCTGGGAGGGCCGCAGCGCCGCCGAGGACCACGTACGCAGTGAGGCGCAGGCGCTGCATGAGATCCATGAACGCGTCCGGGTCTATCCGGCGGAGGTACGGGACGACATTCGCGCGGATGTCGACAGGTATGTCAGCCATGTCGTCACCACCGAGTGGGACTCGATGCGCAACGACGGCGAGCTGACCGCCAAGGGCGACACACTGATGCAGAAAGTGCGCGAGGACGTCACGGACTTCGAGCCGAAGAACGACTTCCAGGCGCAGGCCTACCAGCCGCTGCTCGACCAGGTGACGGCCGCCGACGAGGCACGCGGCGCCCGATCAGACTCGACGAGCGCCACGATGCCGGGCGTCGTCTGGTTCGGTCTGGTCGTCGGCGCCCTGGTCACCATCGGCATGATCTTCGCGCTGCAGATCAGGCGCACCAAGCGCGAGCTGCTCCTCGCCGGGCTCTTCTCGTCCCTGATCGCGTTCCTGCTCTTCCTGATCTGGGACCTCGACGCGCCGTACAGCCGGGGCGTCGCGGCCACGGCCGAACCGTTCCTGATGCTGTTCCCCGGCGCGAACTGACCGGTTCCGGCTGCGGTCCGCCCCGGCGCGCCGCACGCTGTGGTGCATGACCCGATGGCACGCACCGATCGTCGTCCATCCGCCCGCACCGGCGGGTGGGCGGCATGTCTCCGTCCGCGGCCAGGCGCTCGGCCTGGCGCACAGCGACACGGACCTGACCGAGCTGCTGCGCCGCGCCGGGTTCGGCGAGTCGGACGTGACGCTGGACGATCCGCACCTCGTGGAGTGGCGCGGCGCGGGCCCGCACGTCTGGCACACCGCCGGCCCGATCGAGCATCAGCACGGCCGGGAAGACACCTGACCGGCCCACACGTGTGCCCCGTTCGTACGACACCGATCGCGGCCGTACGGGGGTGTCCCTAGCGTTTCCGGCATCGAGGTGCCTGTCCCCTGCGCGCGGAAACGGTCCGCTGCCGCTCCTCGTGGACCCCGGAGGAACCCCATGCACGCGATACGTGCCGCATCCGCCGCCGCGATCTCATTGGCCGCTCTGTCCCTGACCGCGCCTGCGGCCACCGCCGACGACTCCGAATCGTTCCGGCCGAGCATCTCCCCCACCACGATCGCCGCGGGCGGCAAGGTGACCCTGTCGGCCAGCGGCTGCGCGGGAAAGACCGAAGTGTCGGCCGGGATCTTCGACTCCGTCACGATCAGCCCCGGCGAGGGCCCCCGCACCGTCCCGGTCGACTGGGAGGCGAAGCAGGGCGCCGCGTACACCGTGACGTTCACCTGCGACGGCGGCCAGCCCCGCAGGGTCGACCTCACCATCGCCACCGGCCGCCCCGACTCCTCCCCCAGCCCCGTCCCCCAGGGCGTCAAGGCCGGCATCGGCGGGAGCGCCGGAGGGCTCGACGTACAAGAGGTCGCCCTCGGCGGCGCCCTGATCGCGGGCGCGCTCGGCACCGCGTACGTCGTGGCGCGCCGCCGCACCGGCGACAAGAGCGCCTGACCCGCCCCGCCGCCTCCCCATGTCGAACTGGCGCTTCGCGGACGAGGAACGGCCCAGAAGGCGCGCCCCGTGGGGTGTGCTCGCGCTGGTGCTGCTCACCGGGCTCGCACTCGTCCGCAGCGGGTCCGGGGAGTTCGACTCGGGCCCGCCGCAGCCCGCCTCCGCCGCGGCCGCCGAACGGCGCGCGCCCGAGCCGGCCCAGGCGAAGGCCGCCCGCCCGCTGCCCTTCTCCCCGGTCGACCGGGTCCGGATCCCGGCGATCCGGGTCGACGCCCCGGTGACGGAGGTCGGCCTGGACGCGGAGGGCTGGATCGACGCGCCGCCGCCCAAGGAGGCGAATCTGGCGGGCTGGTTCTCGGGTGCGGCGGCGCCCGGTGAGCGGGGCACCGCGGTCGTCGTCGGTCACGTCGACAACGCGCGCGGCCCCGCCGTCTTCTACGGCCTGGGCTCGCTGCGCGAGGGCCACCACGTGGAGGTCCGCCGCAAGGACGGCAGGACGGCCGTCTTCCGGGTCTACGGGGTCGAGGTGTTCGCGAAGTCCCGCTTTCCCGGCCGCAAGGTCTATCGCTCTCACCGCACACCGGAACTGCGGCTCATCACGTGCGGCGGGCGCTTTTCGAAGCGCGACGGCTACGAGGGGAATGTCGTGGCGTTCGCGCGCCTGGTGTCGACGCGCTGACGTCACATCACACGCCGAAGGGGCGCGGCACCGTCAGCCGGTACCCGGCGTCGAGCAGCCGCGGCAGATAGTTGCGTACGGCAGTGAGCGTCTGGGAGCGGTCGCCGCCCGCGTCGTGGTTGAGGACGATCACGCCGGGCGCCGCCCGGTTCACCACCCGGGAGATCACCGTCGGAGCGCCGGGGTTGTCCCAGTCGAGCGAGTCCACGGTCCAGGCCAGGGGCTCCATGCCGAGTTCGGTCCCCAGCTCGAATACGTTCCGGTTCCACGCACCGTAGGGCGCACGGAACCAGAGCGGAGGCTCTCCGACGGTCCGCTCGATGAGCTCACAGGTCCGCTCGATCTCGGCGCGGATCCGCGTCCTGTCCAGCTTCAGGAGCAGCGGGTGCGTCCAGGTGTGGTTGCCGATGACATGTCCTTCGTCGACCATCCTGCGCAGCAGGTCGGGGCTCTCCCGCGCCCGGCCCCCGCACACGAGGAACGTCGCGCGCACGTCGTGCTCGCGCAGGATCCGCAGGATCTCGGGGGTGTACGCGGGGTCGGGGCCGTCGTCGAAGGTGAGCGCCATGGCGCGGTCGCCGGGCGCGGTGCCGAGGCTCAGGATGGGTGCCTTGCGCACCTTCAGTGCCGCGCGCCGCGGACCGCCGGGTCCGGCCATCGGGCGCAGCCGGTACGCGGACGGCTCGCGCACGGGTCGGGCGGCCCCGCCCGCCGGGGCCGGGGCGGCGCCCTGCCGGTCGGGTCCCGCGCAGCCGGTGAGCGCGGCCAGGCCGACGGCGGTGAAGCCGCGCAGCAACGCGCGCCGTCCCGTGGTGTCCTGATGCTTTGTCATGATTAATGCGTGACACGGCACGCGGGGGCCGCGCACGGAACCACCGGATGGGACGCGGGAAAGCACCTGATCGGCGGCTTCTCGGTTAACCTCTGCCGCGTGAACGAAGAGCAGCCACATCAGTTCGAACGCGGCACCGACGGACCGAAAGTGATCGTCGTCGGTGTCGACGGATCCGATTCCTCGTTCCGCGCGGCGGCCTACGCAGGGGGCCTGGCCCGCCGGCAGCACGCGCTGCTCGCCGTGGTCTACGTCCAGCCCGTGATGACGGGCGGGGCCGCGCTCGGGGTGCCCGTCGCCGAGACGACCGACGAGATCGCGGAGGGGCTCATCGCCTACATCCGCGAGGCCACCGAGCGGGTCAAGGGCATATACGACGTGCGCTGGGAGTTCCACACCTTCCGCGGCGACCCGTTCAACGGCCTGGTCACGGCCGCCGACGAGTTGAAGGCGGACGCGGTGGTGGTCGGCGCCTCGGAGCAGGCGGGCCACCGCATCGTCGGCTCGGTCGCCGTACGACTGGTGAAGGCGGGCCGCTGGCCGGTCACGGTCGTGCCGTAAAAATTTCCGTGGGTGCGCCTACGGCGCTGCTGTCTTCCGTCCCTGCCGCCACAGGGGCATCATGATCGGCCGTCAGCCGTCGTCGCAGCAGCGAAGAGGTGAGGTCCCCATGACCGTCCCCCCGAAGATCTCGAGAGGGCAGGGCGTACTGCGCCGCAAGCCCATCGAACAGATCGAGGACACGGAGTCCGGCGGCAAGCTCACCCGTTCCCTCGGTCTGTGGCAGCTCACCGCGATCGGCGTCGGCGGCATCATCGGCGCCGGCATCTTCACCCTCGCCGGCACCGTCGCGAACGGCACGGCGGGGCCCGCGGTCCTCATCTCGTTCCTCATCGCGGGCGTCGCGAGCGCCGCGGCCGCCCTGTCGTACGCGGAGTTCGCCGGGCTCATCCCGAAGGCCGGGTCCGCGTACACGTACGGCTACGCGGTGCTCGGTGAGCTCGTCGGCTGGCTCATCGGCTGGGACCTGCTCCTGGAGTACACGGCGATCGTCGCCGTCGTCGCCATCGGCATCTCCGGCTACTTCAGCTTCCTGCTGGGCGAGATGGGTGTCGACCTGCCCAGCTGGATGCTGGGCGCGCCGGGCACCGGCAGCGGCCACAAGGTCGACCTGTTCGCCGCGGCGCTGTGTCTGCTCATCGCGTGGCTGCTGAACATGGGCATGAAGAACGCGGCCCGCTTCGAGACCTTCGTGGTCATCCTCAAGGTCCTCGTCGTGCTGCTCGTCATCGGCGTCGGCGTCTTCCACATCAACTCGGACAACTACACGCCGTTCTTCCCGTTCGGCGTCAGCGGCGCGTTCACGGGCGCGGCCACGGTCTTCTTCGCGGTCTTCGGCTACGACGCCATGTCGACGGCGGCCGAGGAGTCGAAGGACGCGCAGCGCCACATGCCGAAGGCGATCATCTACTCGCTCATCATCTCGATGATCCTCTACGTGCTCGCCTGCCTCGTCCTGACCGGCATGCAGAACTACAAGGACATCGACCCGGAGAGCGGGTTCTCGACCGCGTTCAAGTCGGTGGGCCTGAGCGGCCTCGCGGACGTGATCGCGGTCGGCGCGATCATCGGCATCCTCACCGTGATGTTCACGTTCATGATGGGCGTCACGCGCGTGTGGTTCTCCATGTCGCGCGACGGCCTGCTGCCGAAGTGGTTCGCGAAGACCCACCCGACGCGGCACGTGCCGACCCGCGTGACGTGGATCGTCGGCGTCGCCTCGGCGCTCATCGCCGGGTTCCTGCCGATCGGCGAGGCGGCCGAACTCACCAATATCGGCATCCTGTTGGCGTTCATCGTGGTCTGCGTCGCGGTGATCGTGCTGCGCTACCGCCAGCCGGAGCTGCCGCGCACCTTCCGTACGCCGGCCATGCCGGTCGTGCCCGTCATCGGCATCGTCTTCTCGATCTGGCTGATCACGTTCCTTCAGTGGCAGACGTGGGTGCGGTTCGCCGTGTGGTTCCTGATCGGTCTCGTCATCTACTTCGGCTACTCCTACCGGAAGTCCGAATTGGCCCGTACATCCGACTGATTGGGCCGATTCCGCACTGGCCCGCCGGGCCTCAGCCCGTCCCGCTCGCCGCACCGCTCGTCGAGGGCTTCGCCCCGCCCGCCGCAGAGCCCCGCGCGTCCCCTGGGCGCACGGGGCTCACTGCGTTGCCATACGGCCATGACGACGGCGTTCACGACACCCACGACGACGGAGGAGGACCTCGCCCAGGTCCAGCGGGAGCACGGCGGTCCGCTGTTCTCGTTCCTGCTGCGCCTGTGCGACGGAGACGCCCAGCGGGCGGAGGACCTGGTCCAGGAGACGTACGTACGCGCCTGGCAGCACCCGGAGGCCCTCGACCCGCGCTACGAGTCGGTGCGGCCCTGGCTGTTCACGGTCGGGCGCCGGCTCGCCATCGACGCCCGCAGGGCCCGGCTCTCGCGGCCCGCCGAGGTGGGCGACGCCGTCCTGGAGAACGCCCGCGTGTGCGCGGACCACGCGGAGCGTTCGGCGGCCGCGCTCGACGTGCGGGAGGCCGTGGCGACCCTCTCCCCCGAACACCGTGCAGTTCTGCTCGAGGTCTACTTCAAGGGCGCCAGTGTGGCGGAAGCCGCACGCGCACTCGGCATCCCCACCGGTACGGTGAAGTCCCGTGCGTATTACGCGTTGCGGGCGTTGCGGCGCGTCCTTCCGGGTTATGCATCCGACCTGCGATGAAACCGGGGGCCGGGTCAAGCATCGGTAAAGCGCCTTGCTCCGCACCCCCATTCCTCGGTTGAGTAATCCGCTGTCCTCCCCGGTGAGTCGAGACGGGTGGGTCCGGGGGCCGAAGCAGCACGCGGACCGGAGGAAGGCAGGAAGGCGATGCGGTACGGGAGCGATGAGGGCACGGACGGCATGTCCGGCGCCGAGGGTGGACCGGGCGGCGGACTCGTCGTCCCCATGGCGTGGTTGTACGCGGAGTACATCGCGGACGAGTTGTTGCGGACGGGCGACCTGATGCCCCCCACGTCCTTCGAGTTCAAGGCGGGGCGGGACGCGCTCGCGCTGACGATCTTCCTGTCCGACGCGGGTGACGAACTGTCCGGGATCCGCGTCGTGTCCCAGCTGGAGAACTGGCTGTCGCTGACGGCGTACGACCAGCCGTGGCAGTCGTGGGTGCGGGACCGCTTCACGGAGCGGCTCGACCAGGACGCGCTCGCGCGGCGGCCCTCGCCCGATCTGCTGCTCGCCGAGGCGGCGTGGAGATGGCTGGAGGAGACCGAGCTGCTCGCCCCCGACCTGGATGCGGTGCCCGTGCCGGACGAGGAGGACGGGCCGCAGGTGTGGACACCGGCGTGGCAACTCGGCTTACCACTCGGCCACTTGGCGATCTCGCTGTTCTAGGCCCGCTGTCCTGGGCGCTCGCGAGGGTGCCTACGGCGCGTACACGCCCGCCCGGTACTTCGGGATACGGATGGTGATCTTCATGCCCGCGCCCTCCGCGGTCTCGATCACCAGGCCGTACGCGTCACCGAAGACCTGGCGCAGGCGTTCGTCGACGTTCGACAGGCCGATGCCGCGCCCCTGGCCGCCCTCGCCGCGCAGGATCGCCCGGAGTTCGCCGGGGTTCATGCCGACGCCGTCGTCCTCGATGACGACCTCGGCCTCGGCGCCCGCGTCGGTGGCGCCGATCGAGATGCGGCTGCGGGTGACGGCGCCCTCCAGGCCGTGCTTGACCGCGTTCTCGACGAGCGGTTGCAGGCACAGGAACGGCAGCGTGACCGGGAGGACCTCCGGGGCGATCTGCAGGGTGACGGAGAGCCGGTCGCCGAAGCGGGCGCGCACCAGCGCCAGGTACTGGTCGATGGAGTGGAGTTCGTCGGCGAGCGTGGTGAAGTCGCCATGGCGGCGGAACGAGTAGCGGGTGAAGTCGGCGAATTCCAGAAGGAGTTCGCGGGCCCGCTCGGGGTCCGTGCGGACGAACGAGGCGATCGCCGCGAGGGAGTTGAAGATGAAGTGCGGCGAGATCTGCGCGCGCAGCGCCTTGATCTCCGCCTCGATGAGGCGGGTGCGGGAGCGGTCCAGTTCGGCGAGTTCGAGCTGGACCGAGACCCAGCGGGCGACCTCGTCGGTGGCGCGGGCGAGCACCGCGGACTCGCGGGCCGCGTAGGCGACGACGGCCCCGAGCACCCGGCCGTCCGCGACCACGGGCGCCGCCACCGCCCAGCGCAGCGGGCAGTCGTCGTTCGGGCAGCCGCAGCCGAACGCGGCGCTGCGGCCGCCGGCCAGCACGGGGCCGACCCGCTCCATCACCTGGGCGGCGTGGACGTGTTCGGCCGCACCGTCCCAGGCAAGGACGGTGGAGCGGTTGGTGACGGCGAGGGCGTCGGTGCCGAGCAGCGTGCGCAGGCGGCGCGCGGACTTGCGGGCGGTGTCCTCGGTGAGGCCCGCGCGCAGCGCCGGGGCGGCGAGCGAGGCGGTGTGCAGGGTCTCGAAGGTGGCGCGCTCCACGGGCGTGCCGACGTCGCTGCGTCCGTCGGGGTGCGCGGTGCGCCGCCCGAGCAGGAACCCGGCGCCGAGCAGGATGGGGCACAGGGCGATGAGGACCGCGGTGACGGTGCCACTCACTCGGGATCGCCTCCCGTCTCCCCCGCACGCGCCCGCGGCGTCTGACCGCCCAGCGCGTCGAGACCGCGTCCGGACGCACCCAGCGACTCCGGGAGGTGCAGCCGCGTCATCGTCGCCGTCGTGTGCGGCGGGATCGCGTCCCGCGTGGCCAGGGACACCAGGATCATCGCCAGGAAGCCGACGGGCACCGACCACACGGCCGGCCAGGCGAGCAGCGTGTGCAGCCAGCCGGACGTGACAGGACCGGCCACTGTCAGCGTCACCGCGACCAGGGCGGAGCCGCCGCCGAGGAGCAGGCCCGCGAGCGCGCCCGGCGGGGTGAGGCGGCGCCACCAGATGCCCAGGATGAGCAGCGGGCAGAACGAGGACGCCGACACCGCGAACGCCATGCCGACCGCGTCCGCGACGGGCACCCCGTCCACCAGGAGCGCCCCGCCGAGCGGCATCGCGACCGCGAGCAGCACGGCGAGCCGGAAATGCCGTACGCCGCGCGCCTGCAGCACGTCCTGGCTGACGACGCCTGCGACCGCCACCGTGAGCCCCGACGCGGTGGACAGGAACGCCGCGAACGCGCCGCCCGCGACCAGCGCGCCGAGGAGGTCGCCCGCCACCCCGTCGAAGACCCGCCCCGGCAGCAGCAGCACGGTGGCGTCGGCGTCCTGGGCGGCGGTGAGTTCGGGCGCGTACAGGTGGCCCAGCCAGCCGTACACGGGCGGCAGCAGGTAGAAGAGGCCGATCAGGGCGAGGACCACGACCGTGGTGCGGCGGGCGGCGCGGCCGTTGGGACTGGTGTAGAAGCGGACGACGACGTGCGGCAGGCCCATCGTGCCCAGGAACGTGGCCACGATCAGGCCGTACGTGGCGTAGAGCGGGTGGTCGGCGCGGCTGGTGGCGAGCGGCTGGCCCGCGCCGACCCCGGCGGACGGCGGGGCGAGGGTCGCGGCCTCCGGTGGCGGGGCGCCCTCGCCGTGCCAGGCCAGCAGCAGGAAGAAGGCGGGCACCAGGAGGGCCGTGAGCTTGAGCCAGTACTGGAAGGCCTGGACGAAGGTGATCGAGCGCATGCCGCCCGCCGCTACCGCGAGCACCACGACCGCGGCGACGAGCGTCGCCCCGAACCAGCGGGGCGCCCCCGTGAGGATCTGCAACGTGAGGCCCGCGCCCTGGAGTTGGGGCACGAGGTACAACCAGCCCGCCCCGACCACGAACAGGCTGACCACGCGCCGCACTTGGCGGGATTCGAGCCGGCCCTCGGCGAAGTCGGGCAGCGTGTACGCGCCCGAACGGCGCAGCGGCGCCGCGACGAAGACGAGCAGCACCAGGTAGCCGGCCGTGTATCCGACCGAGTACCAGAGCATGTCCGGGCCGTGGATGAGGAGCAGCCCGGCGATGCCGAGGAAGGAGGCGGCCGAGAGGTACTCGCCGCTTATGGCCGCCGCGTTGAGCCGGGGGCCCACCGTGCGGGACGCGACGTAGAAGTCGGACGTCGTGCGGGAGACGCGCAGGCCGAAGCCGCCGATGAGGACGGTGGCGAGGACGACGACGGCCACCGCCGGGATCGCGTACGCCTCGTTCACGGCGCTCCGTGGTCGTGCGCGTCGGCCGGGCGGCCGCGGACGAGGTCGGCGAAGTCGCGCTCGTTGCGCTCGGCTCGGCGCACGTACCACCAGGCGATGAGCACGAGGAACGGGTAGCAGCCGAAGCCGAGGACGAGCCATTGGACGGGCGCGTTGCGCAGGGCGCCGAAGAACAGGGGCAGGGCCGCGACGGGGACGGCGAGGAGCATGAACGCGGTGATGCCGGCGCGGAGTTGGCTGCGCATGAGGGAGCGGACGTAGGCGGCGCCGAGGGTGGTCTGTTCGTCGATCTCCCATTGCGTACGGAGGCCTGCCGGCCCGGGGTGCCGGCGGGGTTCGCCGGTCACGGTTTCGCGTTGCGGGGGATCGAGCACGTGGCGGAGTTTAGGCAGGTGAGGCGGGTTGGCGGAAGGGTCTGGGTGCAGCACGACGGCGTTACGGTTGCGGGGCTCTGCCCCGGACCCCGCTGCTCAATCGCCGCAGGGGCTTAAAATACTCGACCGGCGCCGGCCTGCACCGGATGTGGCTACGACGGTCTGCGCATCAGGAGTTCTCGTACTCGGCTCGCGTGCCGGCGGCTCACCGCGATCTCCGCCGTGCCGACCCGCACCGTCATGCCGCCCCCGTCCAGGCGGAGTTCGTCGATGCGGTGGAGGGCGACGAGGTGGCTGCGGTGGACGCGGACGAAGCCGAGTTCCTGCCAGCGTTCCTCCAGGGTGCTGAGCGGTATCCGCACCAGGTGGCTGACGCCGTCCTCCGTGTGCAGGCGCGCGTAGTCGCCCTGCGCCTCGGCGTAGGTGATGTCGGCGATGGCCACGAGCCGGGTGATGCCGCCGAGTTCGACGGGGATGCGGTCGGCGACGGTGGCCGGGGGCGGGGCGCTGACCACGCGTTCGGCGACCCGGCCGACGGCTTCCGCCAGGCGCTCGCGGCGCACCGGCTTGAGGACGTAGTCGACGGCCTTCAGGTCGAAGGCCTTCACCGCGAAGTCCTCGTGGGCGGTGACGAAGACGACGAGCGGGGGCCGCGCGAAGCCCGCGAGCAGCCGTGCCACGTCGAGCCCTGTCAGGCCCGCCATCTGGATGTCGAGGAAGAGGACGTCGATGGCCCCGTCCCCGCCGGGGCCCTCCTCCAGGGCGCGGCCGATGCGGCGCAGCGCCTCGTTCGCGTCGGTGGCGCCCTCGGCGCTGCGTACGCGCGGGTCGGCCCGCAGGAGGTACAGGAGTTCGGCGAGGGCGGGTTCCTCGTCGTCGACGGCCAGTACGCGCAACATGCCGCGGAGTGTAATCGCGCGGTCGCTTGAATGAATCAGCCGCCTCCTGCGTACCGGTGGACGACAGCAGGAGGAAGGCATCATGTGGTCCCTGGAACGGCATCGCGACGTAGGCGCCTATGCGCTGGGGGTTCTCGACCCCGCGGAACGCTTCCGCTTCGAGGACCATCTGCCCGAGTGCGCCACTTGTGCGGCACTGGTCGGTGAACTGGCGCCCACGACAGGGGCGTTGGCCGTGTACGCGCGGGCGACGCCGCCGTGCGTGGAGGCGTTCGCCCACCCGGCGCCCACCCTCCTCGACCGCGCCGTGGACCGGCTCGGCGCGCTGCACCGCAGGGCGCGGCGCCGGCTGTGGGGTGCGGCCGTCGCGGCGGTGCTGGTGCTCGCAGCGGCGGGGCAGGGGGTCGCGCTGCTCACCGGGTTCGGCGCGGGTTCCGGGCACACGGCGACGCTGCGCGGCCACGACGCGGGGACCGGTGTCACGGCGACCGTGACGGCGGACGACCGGGACTGGGGCACACAAGTGGGCCTGGACGTCCGGGACTCGGGCGGGCCGCGGGTGTGCGAGCTGGTCGCGGTGGGCCGGGACGGCTCGGAACAGACGGTGGGGACGTGGACGGTGCGCGAGGACGACGTGGCGCTGGACGGCGGGGTGGCGGCGCGGCCCGCGGACCTCGCGCGGTTCGAGGTGCGGGCGGACGACGGGGTGCCGCTGCTGTCCCTCCCGATGCGCTGAGCCCTATTTGAGCAGTCGCGACATCCGCCGGTCCGCGAGCAACTTGCCGCCCGTCTGGCAGGTCGGGCAGTACTGCAGCGCGCTGTCGCTGAAGCTGACCTCGCGGACCGTGTCCCCGCACACGGGGCACTTCTCCCCGGCCCGTCCGTGGACGCGAAGCCCGCTCTTCTTCTCGGCCTTGAGCTTTCCGGCGGCGACCCCGCGTGAGCGCTCGACGGCTTCGGTCAGCGTCGTGCGCATCGCCTCGTACAGGGTGTGCACGTCCTCGGCGCTCAGTCCGGACGTCGGTTTGAACGGGGACATGCGGGCGGCGTGCAGGATCTCGTCGCTGTAGGCGTTGCCGATGCCCGCGATGAGCGACTGGTCGCGCAGGGCGCCCTTGATCTGGCGCCGCTCGCCTTTCAGTAGTTCGGCAAAAGCCGCCTCGTCGAAGTCGTCCGCGAGCGGGTCGGGTCCGAGGCGGGCGATGCCGGGGACGTCCCCGGGGGCCCGGACGACGTACACGGCGAGCTTCTTCGTGGTTCCGGCCTCGGTGAGGTCGAAGCCTTCGCCGGTCTCCAGGGCGACGCGCAGCGCGAGCGGTCCCTTGCCGGGTTTCGGCGGCCCGTCGGGGAGCCGTTCCTTCCACTGGAGCCAGCCCGCGCGGGCCAGATGTGTGACCAGGTGGGGGCCGTCCCCGGTGCTCACGTCGAGGAACTTGCCGTGCCGCGCCACGGCCGTGACGGTGCGGCTCTCCAGGGCGGTGGGCGGCGGGTCGTACGTCTTCAGGACGCTCACCGCGACCGGCAGGACACGCACGATGTCGCGTCCCACCAGGTGCTCGGTGAGGAAGTCCTTGAGCGCTTCGACCTCGGGGAGCTCCGGCATGTCCTTCAGCCTCTCACTCGCGCGTGGGCACCACGAATTCGCACCAGACGCACTTGCCCCCGCCGCGCGCCTCCACGCCCCACACGTCGGCGAGCTGGTCGACGAGGAACAGGCCGCGTCCCGACACGCCGTCCTCGCCCGCCTCGCGGCGGCGCGGCAGGGCGCTGGAGGTGTCCTCCACGTCGACCCTGAGCCTTCGGTCGGCGCCGGTGAGGACGCGCAGGGTGACGATGGCGGGTCCTTCGGTGTGCATGAGCGCGTTGGTGATCATTTCGTCGGCGACGAGTTCGATCTCGTCGGCGTTCCCCTTCGCTCCCCAGGCGCGCACGGCGTGCCGGATCATGTGGCGGGCGGCCCTGAGCGCCTCCGGGTCGCCGGGCGGCACGTGCTCGGTGAGCCGGCCGCCGCTCTGCACCGCGCCCGCGCCGCGGCGGCGCAGGAGCAGCAGCGCCACGTCGTCCTCGACGTCGCGTTCCTCGCACGAGGCGACGAGCCGGTCCGCGAGCTGGTCGAGGTCGTCGGGGCCGGTGCCGATGAGCGTGGTGAGGGTCTGGAGCCCGTCGTCGAGGTCGGCGCCCGGCTGTTCGACGAGGCCGTCGGTGCACATCACCAGCGCCTCACCGGGGTCGAGTTCCGCGGTGGTCACCGGGTATTCGAGCCGCCCGAACTCGGCGGACAGGCCGAGCGGGAGTCCGCCCTCCACCGCGAGCCTGCGGCAGTTTCCGCCGGTCAGGCGGAGCAGCGGGTCGAGGTGTCCGGCCCGGACGAGCTGGACGACGCCGGTCGACAGGTCGGCCTCCGCGTACAGGCAGGTCGCGAAGCGGTCGGTGTCGAGTTCGTGCAGGAAGGAGGAGGCGCGGGCCATGACGGTGGCGGGCGTGTGGCCCTCGGCGGCGTAGGCGCGCAGCACGATGCGCAGCTGGCCCATGACGGCGGCGGCGTGCGTGTCGTGCCCCTGTACGTCGCCGATGACCGCGCCGACGCGGCCGCCGGGCAGCGGGATCACGTCGTACCAGTCGCCGCCGATGTCCCGGCCGACGGAGGCGGCGCGGTAGCGGACGGCGACGTCGGCGCCCGGCACGTTCGGGATGGTGCGCGGCAGCATGGCCTGCTGGAGGCCCTGGGCGAGGTCCTTCTCCTGCTCGTAGAACATGGCGCGCTGGAGGCTCTGCGCGATGCTGCTGCCGAGCGCGACCATGACGTTGCGCTCGGACTCCGTGAAGCCCTGGCGGTCGTGGAAGAGCAGACCGACGACACCGATGGGCCTGGCCTGCGCGATGAGCGGCAGGTAGGCGGCCGAGGTGATCTCCATGTGGGCGATCCGTGGCCACAGCTCGGGGTAGTCGACCGCGAACTCCTGCGGTGACTCGATGAAGCGGGGCTGGAGGGTGCGCACGGCCTCGCTCATCGGATACGGGTCGTCGACGCGGGTGGTGTGGATGCCCGGCACGAAGGTGCCCTGGGGCCCCTCGGCGACGAGGTGGATGCGCCCGGACCTGACGAGGCCCATGACGAAGCTGGCCGAGCCGCGTTGGTCGACGCCGTGGGTGTCGCGCAGCACGTCGATGACGTCCTGGACGGTGCGGGCGTGCGCGAGGGCGGCCGTGGTGTTCTGCACGACGCCGGTGTCACCGCTGCGGAGGGCTCGCCGGGCCTCGCGCTCGGCGTGCACGGTGGCGTCGTTCAGCTCGTCGGTGGCGTCGCGGACGATGCCCACGATGCGGCGCGGGCGGCCGTGCTCGTCGCGTCGGATGTAGCCGCGCGTGTGGGTCCAGCGCATCTCGCCCGTGCGGGTGCGGATGCGGAAGTACGTCCCGTAGGTCTCCTCGCCGCTCTTCAGGGCCCGCGCCACGAGGCTGTCGAGCCGCCCGCCCTCGCTGACCGGCACCCGGCGGGCCAGGGTCTCCGGGTGGTCGTCGTACTCCTCGGGGTGCAGGTCGAAGACCTCGTGGGCCTGGGCGTCCATCGCCATGAGGCCGGTGTCGAGGTCCCAGTCGAAGCTGCCCATGCGCAGTCCGCGCCCGTACGCCTCCAGAAATCCCCGCGAGGAGTCCTCCGGGCCCTCCCCGCCTGGGGCGTGCCCGGGCTCCTCGCCGCCCCCGCTACCCGCGCCCATGGGCCCCACGCTAGGCCGAGCCCCCTGCGCCCGCACGTCGTGACCTTGGCGGGAAACGGGGCACACACTGGAGGTATGGACTGGTTCGGCGCTTCGGACTACTGGCTCGCCCGCCTGGTGTTCCAGCGGGGCCTCGCGGCGCTGTACCTCGTCGCGTTCGTGGCGGCGGCGCTCCAGTTCCGGGCGCTGCTCGGGGAGCGCGGGCTGACGCCGATCCCCCGGTTCGTGGCGCGCGTGCCGTGGCGGGCCGCGCCCTCGCTGTTCCGGCTGCACTACTCGGACCGGTTCTTCGCCGGGTGCGCGTGGGGTGGCGCGGTGGTGGCGGCGGGGTTGCTCGCGGGGGTGGACGGCCTTGTGCCGCTGTGGGCGGCGATGCTGCTGTGGCTGGTGCCCTGGGCGCTGTATCTGTCGATCGTGAACGTGGGCCAGACCTGGTACGGCTTCGGCTGGGAGTCGCTGCTCCTGGAGGTCGGCTTCCTGGCGGTGTTCCTGGGGAACGACGAGGTGGCGCCGCCGATCCTGGTGCTGTTCCTGCTGCGCTGGGTGCTGTTCCGGCTGGAATTCGGGGCCGGGCTGATCAAGATCCGGGGCGACGCGTGCTGGCGGAAGCTGACCTGCCTCGACTTCCACCACGAGACGCAGCCCATGCCGAACCCGCTGAGCTGGTTCTTCCACCATTTGCCGCGTCCACTGCACCGGGTGGAGGTCGCGGCCAACCATGTCACCCAGTTGGTGGTCCCCTTCCTCCTCTTCACGCCGCAGCCGATCGCCACGTGGGCGGCGGCCCTGATGATCGTCACCCAGCTGTGGCTGGTCGCCTCGGGCAACTTCGCGTGGCTGAACTGGCTCGCGATCGTCGTGGCGATCTCCGCGCTCGACCTGTCCGCGCTGCACACACCGCCCGCGCTCCCCGAGGCGCCGCTCTGGTACGAGGTGGTGGTCATCGCCCTCACGGCGGGCGTGGCGGCGCTCAGCTACCGGCCGGTGCGCAATCTGCTCTCCCGCCGCCAGTCCATGAACCGCTCCTACGACTCCCTGCACCTGGTCAACACGTACGGGGCGTTCGGCTCGGTCGGGCGGGTCCGGCAGGAGATCGTGATCGAGGGCACGGCAGAGGAGGTGCCGCGCCCCGAATCGGGCTGGCTGGCCTATGAGTTCAAGGGGAAGCCGGGCGATCCGCGGCGGCTGCCGCGCCAGTTCGCGCCGTACCACCTGCGGCTCGACTGGATGATGTGGTTCGCGGCGCTTTCGCCCGCGTACGCCAGATCCTGGTTCGAGGGCCTGGTCGAGCGGCTCCTGGAGGGCGACCGGGACACGCTGCGGCTGCTGCGCCACGCCCCCTTCCCCGCCGACGCGCCGCCCGTGCACATCCGGGCGCGCGTGTACCGCTACCGCTTCACGTCGTGGCGTGAGCTGCGGGAGACGGGGGCGTGGTGGGAGCGGACCTACGTACGGGAGTTCCTGCCGCCGACCCGGCTGAGGTAGACGCGGCGGGCAGTGTCCCCGAAGATGTGCGGGTCCGGGCCGCCCACCAAATCCCTCGCCGTGTCGACGACTTGTTGGTACGTGGCCGTGAGCGTGCACACCGGCCAGTCGGATCCGAACATCACGCGGGCGGGGCCGAAGGCGTCGAGGACCGTGTCCGCGTACGGCCGCAGGTCGTCGACGGTCCAGCCCGCCGGGTCGGCCTCGGTGACCATGCCGGAGAGCTTGCAGACGGTATTGGGCAACGCGGCGAGTGCGCGGACGTCGTCCCGCCAGGAGTCGAGCTTCCCCGAAGCGATCGGCGGCTTGCCCAAGTGGTCAAGCACGAAGGTGAGTTCGGGGTGTTCGGCGGCGGCTTTGACGCAGGCCGGCAGCTGGTGCGGCAGGACCACCAGGTCGTAGACGAGCCCGGCGTCCGCGACGGCGGCGAGCCCGCGCCGCACGTCGGGACGGAGCAGCCACTCGGGGTCGGGCTCGCCCTGCACCTGGTGCCGGATGCCCACCAGGTGCCGTCCACCCGGCAGCTCCCGCAGCCGGTCCAGGGTGTCGCCGACGTCGGGCCGGGTCAGATCGGTCCAGCCGACGACCCCCGCGACGAGGTCGCTGCGCTCGGCGAGCGCCAGGAACTCGGGCGTCTCCTCGGCGACGGTCACCGTCTGCACGAGCACGGTGGCGTCGACACCGGCCGCC
This sequence comes from Streptomyces sp. UC4497, assembly GCF_054871485.1. NCBI lineage: Bacteria > Bacillati > Actinomycetota > Actinomycetes > Kitasatosporales > Streptomycetaceae > Streptomyces > Streptomyces sp. UC4497. Next base: position 491,004 of record NZ_JBTYHB010000001.1, read on the forward strand.
CGCAGGTCGGGGGCCAGCTCGTCGAGGGTGAACGTGCGGCGGATCGGCGCGAGTTCGGGTCCGGTGATCCAGTCCTGGTCGCGGACGGAGAGGTCCCAGACGTGGTGGTGGGCGTCGACGATTCCGGGTGTGTCGACGATTCCGGGTGTCACGGCAGCTCCCATACGACGGGCAGTCCGGCGTCGGCGCCTTCGGCGGAGTAGTCGTGGGCGACGTCGAGGAGTTCGTCCATGCGGGCCTGCCAGGCGATGTTCACGGGCAGCTTGTCGAGTTCGGCGAGCATGCGGGCGTAGTCCTCGCACTCGATGACGTGGAACAGGTCGGTGCCGCTGCGCCAGATCGTCCACTGCCGGGCGCCCGCCGCCCGGATCGCGGCGACGAGTTCCTCCGGCACCTCACGGTGGGCGGCCTCGTACGCGTCGATCAGGTCGGCGCGGACCTTGGTGTGCAGGGCGACTCTCATGTGTACGGCTCCTATTCCGACGGTACGGGCACGTCGGCCGGAAGGAGGTGCCGGTCGCGGGCCTCCTGCCAGAACGCGGCGGGCACGGGGGTGGTGAACTGCTGTGCCGTGTCGGCGACTTCGGCTGCCGAGCGGGTGCCGACGAGCACGCTGGTGACGCCCGGGTGACCGAACGGGAAGGCGAGCGCGGCGGCGCGCAGGGTCGTGCCATGGCGCTCGGCGAGGTCCTTGAACCGCCGTGCGCGGCGGAGGACCTGGGGCGAGGCCAGGGTGTAGTCGAAGGTGCCGCCCTGCTTGGGGTCGGCGAGCAGTCCGGAGTTGAAGACGCCGCCGACGACGACGGAGACGCCGCGTTCGGCGGCCGTGGGCAGCAGCAGCTTCAGGGCGCGCTGGTCGAGCAGCGAATAGCGGCCGGCGCACAGCACCACGTCCACATCGGTTTCGCGGACGAAGCGGGACAGCATCGCGGACTGGTTCATGCCCGCGCCGATGGCGCCGATGAGCCCTTCGCCGCGCAGCCGCTCCAGTTCCGGGTAGGCCTCGCCGAACGCCTCTTTCGCGTGGTCGTCGGGGTCGTGGATGTAGGCGACGTCGATGCGGTCGAGCCCGAGGCGGCCGAGGCTCTCCTCGATGGAGCGGCGCACCCCGGCGGCGCTGAAGTCCCACACCCGGCGCGCGGTGGCGGGCACGGCGAAGCCGTGGGCGCTGTCGTCGCCCACGGCTTCCCCGTTCGGGGTCCGTTCGAGCAGGCGGCCGACCTTGGTGGACAGGGTGTACGAACCCGTGGGCCGGGTGCGCAGGAACTCGCCGATCCGGCGCTCGGACAGGCCGAGGCCGTAGTGCGGCGCCGTGTCGAAGTAGCGCAGGCCCGCGTCCCAGGCCGCGTCCAGGGCGAGGTAGGCCTCTTCGTCGCGGACGGGCGTGTAGAGGTTGCCGATGCCCGCGCCGCCGAAGCCGAGTGCGGTGACCGGGACGTCGCCGCGGCCGAGTGTGCTGGTGCGCATGCGGATCACTGTTCCGCGGGGCGAAGGCGCAGCCCCTGCATGCCGCCGTCCACGGCTACGGACGTGCCGGTCGTCGCGCCCGACAGTGGGCTCGCCAAGTAGGCGATGGCGCCCGCGACTTCGGCGGCGGAGACGAGGCGCCCGGTGGGCTGGCGGGCTTCGAGGGCGGCGCGTTCGGCGGCCGGGTCGTCCGCCTTGTCGAGGAGCCGGCCGACCCAGGGGGTGTCGGCGGTACCGGGGTTGACGCAGTTGACGCGGATGCCCTCACGTATGTGGTCGGCGGCCATGGCGAGCGTGAGGGAGAGGACCGCGCCCTTGGACGCCGCGTACAGGGCCCGCTGCGGGAGCCCCGCCGTGGCGGCGATGGAGCAGGTGTTGACGATCGCCGCGTGCCCGGAGTCCCGGAGCGCGGGGAGCGCGGCCCGGGCGACGCGGACCATCCCGATGACGTTGACGTCGAGGACCCGGTGCCATTCGGCGTCGTCGTTGTCGGCGACGGTGCCCTGGGCCCCGATGCCCGCGTTGTTGACGAGTACGTCGAGCCCGCCGAGGTCGCGGGCCGCAGCGGCCACAGAGGCCCGCACCGCGGCGTCGTCCGTGACATCGGCGGCGTACCCGCGCAGCGGCTTCTCCACGTCGGTGATGTCACGGTCGAGCACGGCGACGTCGGCGCCGCGCGCGGCGAGCAGCTCGGCGGTGGCCCGGCCGATGCCGGAGGCGCCGCCCGTGACGAGGGCCTTCAGGCCCTCGAAGTCCTGAACACTCTGGACGCTGGCGTCGCTCATGCGGAGGCTCCGTTCGGGTCGGTGGTGCCCTGTTCCTGCGCGGCGAGGTTGGCGAGGTCCTTCACCCAGAACTCGCCGTCCGGGTAAGTGAATTCGGCGATGGACGAGGCGTGCATGGTGGCGGAGAACCCGGGGGCCGTCGGGGCCGCGTAGTGGCCCTGGCTGACGACGACCGGGGCGACGAAGTGCTCGTGCAGATGGTCGACGTACTCGATGACACGGTCCTCGGTGGTGCCCGAGAGGGCGACGAAGTCGAACATCGACAGGTGCTGGACGAGTTCACACAGGCCCACGCCGCCCGCGTGCGGACAGACGGGGACGCCGAACTTAGCGGCGAGCAGCAGGATCGCCAGGTTCTCGTTGACGCCGCCGACGCGCGCAGCGTCGATCTGCAGGATGTCGATGGAGCCGGCCTGGAGAAGCTGCTTGAAGACGACGCGGTTCTGCACGTGTTCGCCGGTGGCGACCTTCACCGGGGCGACGCCCCGACGGATGGCCGCGTGGCCCAGGATGTCGTCCGGGCTGGTCGGCTCCTCCACCCAGTACGGCTCGAACTCGGCGAGGGCGTTGGTCCATTCGACGGCGTCGCCGACGTTCCAGCGCTGGTTGGCGTCGATGGCCATGCGGATGTCCGGACCGACGACCGCGCGGGCGGTGCGGCAGCGGCGGATGTCGTCGTCGAGGTCGGCGCCGACCTTCAGCTTGATCTGGGTGAAGCCGTCGGCGACGGCCTGCCGGGCGAGGCGGGTGAGCTTCTCGTCGCTGTAGCCGAGCCAGCCGGGAGAGGTGGTGTAGCCGGGGTAGCCGCGTTCGAGAAGGCGCGCGGTGCGCTCGCCGGCGCCCTGCCTCCCCGCCGTCAGCAGCTCCAGAGCCTCTTCGGGCGTGAGGGCGTCGGCGATGTAGCGGAAGTCGACCTGGGACACCAGCCACTCGGGGTCCGCCTCGGCGAGCAGCCGCCACAGCGGTGTGCCGGCGCGCTTCGCGGCGAGGTCCCAGGCCGCGTTGACGACGGCGCCGATCGCCATGTGCATCACGCCCTTCTCGGGCCCGAGCCAGCGCAGCTGGCTGTCGCCGATCAGGTCGCGGTTGAGGCTGCCGGGGTCGGCACACAGCGCGTCGAGCGGGCGGCCGACGACGTGGTGGCTCAGCGCGCGGATCGCGGCGACCTGGACGTCGTTGCCGCGCCCGATGGTGAAGGTGAACCCGTGCCCCTCGTGTCCGTCGGGGTCGTCGGTGCGCAGCACGACGTACGCGGCGGAGTAGTCGGGGTCGGGGTTCATGGCGTCGGAGCCGTCCAGCTCCCGGGAGGTCGGGAACCGGATGTCGTACGTGTCGACGGCGGTGACGCGGGGCGGGGTCGAGGACAAGGTGTGCCTTTCGAGCGGGGGCGGGATCAGTCCTGGGCGCGGCCGGTGGTGACTCGGGCGACCATGAGGGCGAGCAGGATGATCCCGCCGTAGATGGCCTGGATCCAGAAGGACGGCACCTGGGCGAGGGTCAGCATGTTCTGCACGACACCGAGCAGGAGTACGCCGGTCAGGGCGCCGAACATGGTGCCCTTGCCGCCGTCGAGGCTGATGCCTCCGATGACCGCGGCGGCGAACACCGTGAAGATCATGTTGTTGCCCTGGTTGGCGCTGATGGCACCCACGTATCCGGTCTGCATGATGCCGCCGACGGAGGCGAGGACACCCGCGACCACGAAGACACCGAGCATGACGCGCTCGACGCGGATGCCGGCGGCGCGCGCGGCCTCGGCGTTGCCGCCGATCGCATACAGGGCGCGGCCCACGCGGTGGTACTTGAGGACGAGCCCCGCGACACCGAACGCGATCGCGGCGAACCACACCGACATCGGGACCCGCAGGAACGTGGAGGTGGCGAGCGCGAAGAACGCGTCGGGCATCCCGAACAGCGTCTTTCCCTTGGTCGCCCCGACAAGCAGTCCGCGCAGCACGATCAGCATCGCGAGCGTCACGATGAACGCGTTGAGCTTCAGCTTGACGACGAGCACACCATTGAAGGCACCGATGCACGCACCGGCCACCAGCACCGCCAACAGCGAGACGGCGACGGGGAATTCGGTCCCGAACCCGGACTGCGCGACGGGCAGCACGAGCAGGGCACCGAAAGCGGGCGCGATACCGACGACCGATTCGAGCGACAGGTCGAACTTCCCGCTGATCAGCACGAGCGACTCGGCGAGCACCACCATCGCGAGGGCGGCGGAGGAGCCGAGGATGGAGATGATGTTCTGCTCGGTGAGGAACGAGTCGTTGAGCACTGCGCCGAGGACGAGGAGCAGCAACAGGGCGGGGACGAGGGCGAGTTCGCGTGCGCGCCGCAGGAGGACGTTCTTGGCACTATTAAGCCCCTGCGGCGATTGAGCAGCGGGGTCCGGGGCAGAGCCCCGTGACCTGGTCGGCAGGGCGACCGGAGCCTTACGCGTTGACGTCACTGGAAACCCCCTCGATCGAACCGATCAGCGCCTGGTCCGCCCATCCCGCCGCGTGCTCCGCAACCACACGCCCGTGAAAAAGAACAAGCACCCGGTCACACCGCCGCAGATCGTCGAGCTCGTCCGACACGACGAGGACCGCCGTGCCGTCGTCCCGCGCGCTGTCCACCCGCCGCAGCAGCGACTCCTTGGACTTCACGTCGACGCCTGCCGTCGGATTGATCAGCACGAGCAACCGCGGGTCAGAGGCGAGCGCACGGGCCATCACCACCTTCTGCGCATTACCACCGGACAGGTCGGACACGGGCTGGTCGGGCCCCTCCGCATGGATGTCGAGCCGCTGGATCAGCTCACGGGCGAACCGCCGGCGGCTCTCCGTGCCGATGAACCCGCGCCGACCCAGCCGCCCGAGCACCGACAGCGTCGAGTTGTCGCCGATGGACATCCCGGTGACGAGCCCCTGGTCGTGCCGGTCACGCGGGACACACCCCACACCCGCGGCGAGCGCGGCGGACACGTCCCCGAAGGGCAGCACGCGCCCGTCGAGCCGGGCGACGCCCGACGTGGGCGTGTGCAGTCCGGCGAGCGACTCCGCGAGCGCGATCTTGCCGCTGCCGCTGGATCCCGCGAGGCCGACGACCTCGCCGCGCCGCACGGTCAGAGCCACGTCCTCGTACGTGTCCGAGGTCAGCCCCACCACCTCCAGGACGACGGGCTCGACCGCCTCCTCGGCCGCCTGCTCGACGACCGCCTCCGCCGCGGCCGCCGCCTGTTCCGCGACCGCCTCCCCCGCCATCGCCTCGACGAGGGCGGGCCGCGGCAGTTCGGCGACCGGGGCGGTGGTGATCCAGCGGGCGTCGCGCAGCACGGTGACCGTCTGGCACACCTCGTACACCTCCTGGAGGTGGTGCGAGATGAACAGGAAGGTGACACCCGAGTCCTGGAGCGCCCGCATGCGGGCGAAGAGCCGCTCGATCTCGCGGTTGTCGAGCTGCGCGGTCGGCTCGTCGAGGACGATGAACCGGGCGCCGCCGCTCAACGCCCGCGCGATCTCGACCATTTGACGGTCCTCGACCTTGAGGTCGGCGGTGCGCGCGCCTGGATCGACGCGCACGCCCCACGTGTCGAGCAGCTCCCGGGCCTCGGCGTCGAGCTTCTTCCAGCTGAAGAAGCCACGCCGGGCGCCCGGCTGCCGGTTCAGGAACAGGTTCTCCGCGACGGTCAACTCCGGTATCACCGTGGGCTTTTGGTAGACGCAGGCGACCTTGGCACGCCACGCCTCCCGGTCGCCGAGCGGCGGCGCGGGCTCCCCGTCGAAGGTGAGCGTTCCCGCGTCGGCGGCCTGCAGCCCGGTGAGGACCTGGACGAGCGTGGACTTGCCCGCGCCGTTGCGCCCGACGAGCGCGTGGGACTCACCCGCGCGCACGGTGAGCCGGCCGTCGGCGAGGGCGACCGTGGGCCCGTAGCGTTTGACGATGCCGCGGGCCTCGACCAAGGGCGGGGTGGCAGCGGTCACTTGACCGTGTTTCCCCACAGCTCGGAGTCGTCGACGTTGTTCTTGGTGACCAGCGGAGCGGGCAGCTGGTCCTCAAGGGTGCCGCTGGGCAGCTTCACGATCTTCGAGCCGTGGTCGGTCGGCCCGGGCTTGAACTTCTTCCCCTGCATCGCCGCCTTGATGTAGTACATCCCGTACTTGGCGTACGTGTCGGCGGGCTGCGAGACCGTCGCGTCGATCTGGCCCTTGCGGATGGCGGCGAACTCCTGCGGGATGCCGTCGTTCGACACGATGGTGATGTGCTTGGCCGAACCCGCCTTCTCCAGCATCCCCTTGGACTTGAGGGTCTGCAGGGTCGGCGCGAGATAGACGCCGCCCGCCTGCATGTAGATCCCTTGATGTCGGGGTTGGCGTTGAGGAGGGTGTCGAGCTTGGAGGCGGCGGTGTCCGACTCCCACTTCGCCGGGATCTCAAGAACCTTGAGCTTCGGGTACTTTTCCTTCACGCAGTCCCGGAAGGCCTTGGACCGCTCGCGCCCGTTCACCGACGCGAGATCGCCCATGATCTGGACGACCTTGCCGGACTTCACGTGGTCGCCGAGGTACTCGCAGGCCTTCTTGCCGTACGCGACGTTGTTGGCCCGTACGACCATGGCGACCTTGCCCTTGTCGGGCGCGACGTCCACGGCGACGACCGGCACGCCCTTGCGCTCGGCCTGGTCGAGCCCGGCGCCGATGGCCGCGCTGTCGAGCGGCGCGACGACGAGGCCCTTCACGCCCTGGTTGAGCTGGTTGTTGATGTCGGTGATCTGCTGCGAGGGGTCACTGTTGGAGTTGACGGTCTTCAGCGCGTCCACGCCCTCGGACTTCGCCATCTTCGGCACGTAGTCGTTGTACGACTGCCAGAACGGGGAGGTCAGCAGCGGCAGGATGACACCCACCTTGCCCTTGCCGTCACCGGCTCCGCCGCCACCGCCCGCTCCGGCCGCGGTGTCCTTGGTGCTCCCGCAGGCGGCGAGGGCGAGGGCGGCGCAGCCGAGCAGGGCCACCGCGGCCGGCCCCCGCCTTCTGGAACTTCGGGCGCGCGCCGCCCTGTTCCCCCTGGTCGCTGTCTTCGGGTCCATCGTGGTGCCAGTCATCGGACTGCTCCTCGGCTCCTGAAGTCATGGGCGCGGCCGGTCCCCGCCCCTCCGGTTCCGGCCCGCGCCGAGATATTTATCAGACCACTTCGGGGCCCCAACACCCTTCGTAGGCAAGTTTTCTCGGTATTTACGCCCTCTGGTGCCGCGAAGAGGTCCGACTTCCTCGGTAGTGGTCCGACCACCTGGCTGGTTACACTGCGCGGCATGCAGAAGGCCACCGTCACCCAGCGGGCCATTGACCAGCTCAAGGCGATGATCGGCAGCGGCGAGCTCCAGCCGGGCCAACGGCTGCCCACCGAGCGGGACCTGGCGGTGCAGCTCGGCATCTCGCGCAGCTCCATGCGGGAGGCGATCCGGGCGCTCACCGTGCTCGGCGCCCTGGAGGCGCGGCACGGATCCGGCATCTACGTCACGCAGTTGGAGGCCGGTGACCTGCTGGAGACGTTCGGGGTCGTCGCCGATCTGTCGCGCGGGCCCCGGCTCGTGGAGCTGCTCGAGGTGCGCCGCATCCTGGAGTCGACGGCCACGGCGCTCGCCGCGGCGCGCATCACCCGCGCCCAACTCGCCGAGGTGGAGGAGCACTTGGCGGCGATGGAGGCGACGGACGACCCGGAGGAGATCCTCTCCCACGACCTGGCGTTCCACCGGACGATCGCCGCGGCCGCGGGCAACGACACGATGGCGGCGATCCTGGAGGGACTTTCCTCCCGGACCTTCCGGGCGCGGGTGTGGCGCGGCTATGAACAGGAAGGTGCCTTCGAGCGGACGCGTCGCGAGCATGCGCGGATCCTGCGGGCGCTCACGGCGCGGGATCCGGAGGCGGCGAGGGCCGCTGCCGCGGCGCATGTGGGTGAGGTGGAGGAGTGGTTGCGGGGGCAGTTGGGCTGACGCCCCCGGCCGGACGGGGTTGACGTCGCGGGGCTCTGCCCCGGACCCCGCGCCTCAATCTCCCCCAGCTACCGCTGGGAGGTGCCCCCTGCGGGGCTTGAAACCGTCGACCACGACGCCAGGATGCGCAAGCCGTCGTGGGACGGTGTGCCGGGTTCCGCGGTCCAGACGACCAGTTGTTGGTCGGGGTCCGTGGCGCAGGCCAAGGCGTCCCAGTCCAGGGTGAGTTCACCGGCCACCGGGTGACGGAGCACCTTGCTGCCCCGGCCGAGCGAGGCCACCCGGTGGTCACCCCACCAGCGGCGGAAGTCCTCGTCCCGCATCGACAGTTCACCGATCAGCTGGGCCATCCGCTGGTCCTGCGGATTGCGCCCCGCCTCCTTGCGCAGCATCGAGACACAGGACCGCGCGGTCTTCTCCCACTCCGCGTGCACGGATTTCATCATCGGGTCGGTGAACAACAGCCAGATGTAATTGCGGCGCTTCTCCTCAACGGCCGAGAAATCGACGAGCAGTGCGGCCGCCATCGGATTCCACGCCAGAATGTCCATGCGCCGGCCGAGGACCATGGCCGGCGTCGTGGTGAGTTCGTCGAGGACGCGGCGAAGCTGCGGCTGCGCCTTCTGCGCGGCCTGCTTCCGGGGCCGGGCAGCGGTCGCCTTCCCCGCAAGTTCGAAGAGGTACGCCCGCTCCTCGTCGTCGAGGTGCAGGACCTGCGCGAGGGTGTCGAGCACGGGGCCCGAGGCCTGCCTCCTGCCCTGCTCGAGGCGGGTGTAGTAGTCGGTGCTGATGGAGGCGAGCAGCGCCACCTCCTCGCGGCGCAGCCCCTTGACGCGGCGCTTCACACCGGGGTCCGGCAGGCCGACCGTGCGGGGGCTCAGCTCGGACCTGCGGGCCTTGAGAAATGCGCCCAGTTCATTGGGGTGCTTGTCACCGCTCATACCCGAAGTGTGCCAGGAGACGTGGCCCCTGTGAGGGGGACAGTTCTGTCCCAGGACACCGCCGTCCCAGGCCCGAAAAGGCCCATTGTGCGCCCCCGCGGGGCGTGTGACCGTCGATGAATACCACCACGGCGAACCCGCATCGAACGGAAAAGGAACCCAGAAATGAAGACTGACGTCGCATTCCTCAGCAGCGGAATGAATCTGGCGGGGCACCTGTACACACCCGCCGACCTCACCGCGGACGCGCGTCGCCCCGCGATCGTGGTCGGTCACCCGACGACGGGCGTCAAGGAGCAGACCGCGTCCCTGTACGCGCAGCGGCTGGCCGACGCCGGCTACATCGCGCTCACCTTCGACGCCGCCCACCAGGGCGAGAGCGAGGGGCTGCCGCGCGCCCTGGAGAACCCGTTCCAGCGCGCGGACGACTTCCGCAACGCCGTCACGTACCTCTCGACCCGCGAGGACGTCGACCCCGAGCGCATCGGCGTCCTCGGCATCTGCGGCTCCGGCGGCTACGCCCCGTACGCCGCGCAGACCGATCACCGGATGAAGGCGGTCGCCACGGTGAGCGCGGCGGACGTGCCCGGCTTCTTCCGCTCCGCCGACCCGGAGGGCTTCGAGGAGCTCGTCGCACAGTCCGGGAAGGCGCGCACCGAGGAGGCGGCGGGCGAGCCGGTGCGCCTGGTGCCCGTACTGCCGGACGCGGTGGACGAGTCGACGCCCGCGCCCGTACGGGAGTTCTTCGACTACTACCGGACGCCGCGCGCCCAGCACCCGCGCTCGATCGGCGCCTACGCACTGCGCAGCGCCGATCAGTTGGCGCAGTTCGACCCCTACGCCGAGGTGCACAGGATCGCCCCGCGTCCGCTGCTGATGATCGCCGGTACGGAGGCCGTCACGCTGCCGTTCAGCCAGGTCGCGTTCGAGAAGGCAGGGCCTACGGCGGAGCTGTTCACGGTGCCGGGCGCCACGCATGTCGACCTGTACGACAGGGAGGAGGCGGTCGGTCCTGCCGCCGCCAAGCTGGTCGACTTCTTCGGCAAGCACCTCTGACCGGGTCCTCCTGAGGCCCGGATCCGAAGGCCCCACACCCACCGCGGGTGCGGGGCCTTCGCGCGCGCTCACTCCGAGGCCGCGACCTCCAACGCCGTCAGCAACAGGTCCAGCGCCACCTCGAACGAACTCCCCGCCATCAGCGGCAAATGCTCGCGCGCCGCGCCGAGTTGGGGATGAGTCTCGGCCGACAGGGTCGCGTACTCCCCCGTCCACGCCCGGTCGTCCGCCTCCCGCCGCTCCGCGGGCAGCGCCAGATACGCGGCGTCGAGGGCCGCGTGGCCGAGGACGGTGTCGACGAAGGCGGAGTAGTGCCGCACCGCGTCCTCGTCCCCGAAGCCGGCCCGTCTGAGCAGCCCGATCCCCGCGTCGACGGCCCGGAACTCGTGCGGGCGCCGCGTCACCCGGTACGCCGCGAGCGCCGCCACCCGCGGGTGCGCGCGGTACCCCCGGTGGATGCGCAGGCCGAACTCGCGCAGCCCGTCGCGCCACGCCATCCGCTCGGGCTGGAACCCCTCCATGGCCTCGCCGATGAGCCGGTCGGAGACGGCGAGCAGCAGGTCGTCCGTGCTGTGGAAATAGCGGTACAGCGCGCTCGGATCGCAGCCCAGGGCCGCGCCGATCCTGCGCACGCTCAGCGCGTCGCCGCCGTGCTGCCCGACCAGGCGCAGCGCGCAGTCGACGATCACGTCCTCGGACAGCAGCACCCCCGACCTGGTCGGCTTGCGGCGCCGCCGCTCCACCGGGATCCGCCCTTCCGGCACGGCCCTCTCCCCTCCTCCGTCCGACGCGTCCCGCTTATGACAACACCATTGACGCAAGCTGACAAGGCCGATTTGATCGCGGTCGCCGCCCCTCGCGCACCTCCACTCCCCTGCCTCCCCGCCTCGCCTGCCGTCAGGAGATCGATCATGAGAAGCGAACCACCGGGCCTGCGCCGCTCCCTCGGCGTCGTCGACGGCATCGCCATCGCCGCGTCCAGCACCGCCGCGACCACCAGCATCGGCATCGGGATGGGCTCCCTCGCCGCGACGGTCGGGCTGCACGCCCCGGCGGTCCTGCTCGTGGCGTTCGTGCCGATCCTGGGGATCGCGCTGGCCTACGCGCGCCTGAACCGCCAGGAGCCGAACATGGGCAGCGGCTATGTCTGGGTGGGCCGTTCGCTGGGCCCCTGGCTCGGCTTCCTCACGGGCTGGGTCACGCTCGTCGGCACACTGGTCTTCATGGCGTACACGAGCGCGGTGACGGGATCGGCCTTCCTCCAGTTCGCCAACAAGGCACATCTGCATGCGGTGTTGGGGCTCGAACTCGATCCGAACTCGACGGCACTTTCGACCGTCGTCGGCCTGCTCGTGCTCACCGCCGTCACCATCACCGCGGTCACCGGCGTCCGCAAGGCGACCCGCCTGCAGGCCTGGCTGCTCGTCTTCGAGTACGTGGTGCTGCTCGGGTTCTGCGGCTGGTCGCTGGTCACCGGCGAGCACGCCTTCCAGTGGTCGTGGTTCAACCCGTTCGAGATCCACGGCGGCACGGCCTTCGCGCAGGGCCTGGTCCTCGCGGTGTTCTTCTTCTGGGGCTGGGACGCGGCATTCACGGTGACCGAGGAGACGAAGAACGTGCGGGACGCGGGGCGCGGCGGGCTCATCGCCCTGTTCTCCATGCTCGCGCTGTTCCTCTACGGTTCCGTGGCCTTCCAGCGCGAGATGTCGCTGCCCGAACTGGTCGAGCAGGGCCCGCAGGCCCTCACCTACCTCGGCGCGAAGCTCGCCGACGAGCCGGTGGCCAGCCTGCCGCTGCTCGCGCTGCTGTTCTCGGCGGTGGCCTCCCTCCAGGCCAGCGTGATCCCGACGGCGCGCGGACTGCTCGCGATGGGCCGGGACCGCACGATGGGCCAGGTGTGGACGCGGGTGAGCCCCCGCTACGGTTCGCCGGCCGCGGGCACCGTCGTCGTGATGTCGATCGCGGCGGCCGTGGCCCTTCTCGCCCTGGCGATCCCGAAGTTGAACGAGATGATCCTCGCCGCCGTGAACTCCATCGGGCTCACCGTCGCCCTCTACTACGGCCTCACGGCCCTCGCCTGCTCGGTCCGCTTCCGCTCACTGCTGCGCACCGCGCCCCGGGAAGCAGTGCGCGCGGTCCTCGTGCCGGGACTCAGCGGACTCGCACTGCTCGGCATCGGGACGTATCTGGCGTACTCGTACGCGACGATGAGCGACCACTTCGAACTGTCGCCTGACAACGGCTGGTTCATGCTGGCGGTGCCGTCGGCGATCGTCGTGTCCGGTCTCGTGATGGCCGCCGTCGCCAAGTACGGGCGCCGCTCCCCGTACTTCAGGACCGGGCGCGGCACGGACGCCGACGCCGTCGAACTGGCCGGCCCCCGGGCCACCTGAGCGCACCGCGCTCCCCCAACCCCCGTACACGCACTAGGAAAGGACCTTCCATGTCCGCACCCGCCGACCTCGTCTTCACCGGCGGTCCCGTCCACACCGGCTCCCCCGCCCGCTCACGCGCCACCACGGTCGCGGTGCGGGGCGAGCGGATCGTCGCCGTCGGCCACGACGAGGTGCGCGAGTTGATCGGCCCGCGCACCGAAGTGGTCGACCTGGCAGGGAAGTTGTTGATCCCCGGATTCCAGGACGCGCACGCGCACCCCGTCGGGGCGGGCCTGGAGATGGGCCAGTGCGATCTGAGCGGCTCGACGACGCTCGCCGAGTACCGGGAGCGGATCGCCGCGTACGCGAGCGCGCACCCGGACGCCGAGTGGATCACCGGGGGTGGCTGGGCGATGGAGGCGTTCCCCGGCGGGCTGCCGACGGCGGCCGAGCTGGACGCCCTGGTGCAGGACCGGCCGGTGTATCTGGTCAACCGCGACCACCACGGCGCCTGGGTCAACTCCCGCGCCCTGCGGGCCGCCGGGATCGACGCCGGCACCCCCGACCCTTCGGACGGCCGCATCGAGCGTGACCCGGACGGCACACCGACGGGCATGCTCCAGGAGGGCGCCGCGAACCTCGTCGGCCGCCTGCTGCCCCCGGTCACCCGCGAGGAGAAGATCGCGGGTCTGCTCCGCGCCCAGGAACACCTGCACTCCCTCGGCGTCACGGCCTGGCAGGACGCCATCCTCGGCGACCATGCCAACCTGACCGACCCCACGGACGCGTATCTGGCCTGCGCCGACGACGGGCGGCTCACCGCGCGTGTCGTGGGCGCGCTGTGGTGGGACCGGGCGCGCGGCACCGAGCAGATCGAGGAACTGCTCGCGCGGCGCGAGGCCGGCACCCGTGGCCGCCTGCGCTCGACGACCGTGAAGATCATGCAGGACGGGGTCGCCGAGAACGGCACGGCGGCGCTGCTCGGCCCGTATCTCGACGGCTGCGGCTGCCGCTCGGACAACAGTGGGATCAGCTTCGTACCGCCCGAGGCGCTGAGGAAGTACGTGACCGAGCTGGACGCCCACGGTTTCCAGGTGCACTTCCACGCGCTCGGCGACCGCGCCGTCCGCGAGGCACTCGATGCCGTGGAAGCGGCACGGGGGGCCAATGGTTGGACGGATACGCGCCCGCACCTGGCCCACCTTCAGGTCGTGCACCCCGATGACATCGGCCGGTTCCGGGAACTGGGGGCGACGGCGAACATGCAGGCGCTGTGGGCCGCGCACGAGCCGCAGATGGACGAGCTGACGATCCCGTTCCTCGGGGCGGAGCGCTCGGCCCGGCAGTACCCGTTCGCGGCGCTGCTGGGGGCGGGGGCGACGATCGCGGCGGGCAGCGACTGGCCGGTGAGCAGCCCGGATCCGTTGCAGGGGATCCATGTCGCGGTGAACCGGGTGCTGGCGGATGCGCCTGCGGGAACGCCGGTGTTCCTGCCGGAACAGCGGATCGGGCTGGGCGATGCGCTCGCGGCGTACACCTCCGGTAGCGCGTACGTGAACCATCTGGACGCCGATACCGGGGTCATCGCGGGCGGGTGCCTCGCGGACCTCGTGGTCCTGGACCGGGACCCGTTTGCCGGGCCCGCGACGGAGATCGGCGCGACGCGTGTCGAGCAGACCTTCGTCGGGGGTCAGCGAGTGTTTGGCAGTTGACGCCCAACGGGGCTGGGGCCTCGGGGCTCTGCCCCGGACCCCGCGCCTCAATCGCCGGCGGGGCTATAGGTGCCCCACCGAACTAATCCACGCTGGGCAGAATGTGCGGCTCCGCCAGATCGTCCTCGTAGCCCGCGAGGCGAATCGGCGCCGACCTCGCCCAGACGTCGAGACTGCCAAGCTTCTCCGGCCTGCGCCGGCCGGCCCGCTCGGTTCGGTCCTTGAGGCTCTGTTCGCGATTCGTCTTCTCTGGTGTCACCGCGCACTCCTTGTGTGTCGGGTAACCCGCTTCGGCGGTCCGTCCCTGCGTCGCGCGGGGTCGGCGCCCGATCGGGCTGGTGTAGAGGGCCAGTTCGGGCGCGGTGGCGCCGGTTGTCGCTCGTTGGGCCGGCCGTGGTTCTCGGTCTGTCCCTGTACGGCCACCATGGGTCGAGGTGTCGGACCCACTTGCGGTAACCGTGCGGCTACAGCCTAACCATATGAGCGGGGGTCCGCTCACTGGGGCTGAAATCTCTGGGTCTTTCGGAGGTCGCCTGGCGTTCATTCAGCCATGGACTCCCGGCCCGGCGCGACGGGTTTTCGATCGTACGGGGGCACTTCAGGACATCGCGGCGTGTCGCCGCGCGGTGTTGACGCGGCCCCGGACGTCACCCGGGGCCGGCGAGGCGCGTGGGGCGGGGCGGCCGACGCCGGAGATTGGCGTCAACTCGCCCCTTGCCGCCGGGCGCTAATCGCTCTCGACCGGCACGTTCTCCGCGCGCCCACGCAGGGTCCGTACGAGGAAGAACGCGCCCACCAGCACGACGACCGCGACCAGGACGAGCAGATCCGGCACGCGGTCGCCCATGCCGCGCGCCCACTGCTCGGCGGCGAACGAGTTGTCGACGTCGAGGAGTCCGGGAAGCGCCGTCGTCCCGTCGAAGACCAGAAACAGCGTGCCGAGCGCCAGGAAGAACAGACCGGAAGCCAGCGACGTCGAGTGCACCTCGAATCGGCCGATGCGGACGGGGCGGCCGCGCAGCCACCGCTTCCCGCCAAGGTCGAACCGTTCCCACAACAGCGCGAGCAGGAACAGCGGAACGGCCATGCCCAGGGCGTACACCGCGAGCAGCGCTCCGCCGTACACCGGGTGACCGCCGAGCGCCGCGACCGTGAGGACGCTGCCGAGGATCGGTCCCGCGCAGAAACCGGCGAGGCCGTAGACCGCCCCGAGCGCGTACACCGACACCGCGTTGGTGGGGCGGATGCGGCCGGAGAGTTCCGACATCCGGCGGGAGGCGAAGCCGCGTCCCGCGATCTGCAGCACACCGAGCGCGATGATCAGCCAGCCGCCGACGGAGACGAGCAGGTCACGGTTGCCGTAGAAGAAGCGGCCCGCGTACGAGCCCGCGGCGCCGAGCGGGACCAGCGTCGTGGCGAGCCCGAGGTAGAAGACGCCGGTGCGCGCGACGAGCCGCGTCGGGCTGTCGATGGAGTACGCGAAGAACGCGGGCAGCAGCAACGCGCTGCACGGGCTGAGCAGGGCGAGCAGTCCGCCCAGGAACGCCGCGAAGTAGCCGATGTCGCTCACTTGCCGCCGCCGGACTTCGCGGACTGCGCCTTCGCCGCCTCGATGGCCTGCTCGAACGCCGCCTCGGGCTGCGCGCCCGCGATGGGCTGCCCGTTGATGAGGAAGGACGGCGTGGAGGTGGCGCCCAGCGCGTACGCCTCGTCGCTGTCCTGCTTCACCGCGGCCTGCGCCGCCTTGCCGGCGCGGTCGGTGCGGAACCGGTCGATGTCCTTCACCCCGGCCTCGCGGGCGAGCGCGTCGAGGCGGTCGGCGCCGAAGCCCTTGTCCTTGGCGCCGTCGGCGTACGCCGCCTTGTGGAACTGCCAGAAGCGGCCCTGCTGTCCCGCGGCCCACGCGGCGCGTGCGGCGGACTGCGAGTCGGCGCCGAAGATCGGGAAGTTGCGCCACTCGATGCGCAGCGTGCCGTCGTCGACGTACTTCTTCACCAGGTCGGGTTCGGTGTCGCGGGCGAACTTCCCGCAGTAGCCGCACTTGAAGTCGGCGTACTCGATGAGCACCACGGGCGCGTCGGCGCGGCCCTGCGCGAGCGGGTCCTTGGCGTCGCGCCGGGCGAGCTTCACGAGCTTGTCGGTCAGCTCGTCGTTGGCCTCGGTGGTGTCCGCCTGCTGCTGGTCGGCCACGTCGGTACGGGCCTCGGGCCTGGTCGCGGTGTACGAGACGGTGCCGAGGAGGATCGCGGCCACGGCGACGGCTGCGGCGATCGCGGCGGTGCGGCGCTGCTTGGTGCGGGTGGTGGTGGTCGTGGTGGTGTTCTTGGGCATGACGAAGTCGTCCTTGCGTGCGTGAGGAATGCGTGATGACGGGTGGGACGGGGCGTCATCTACACGCGCAGGACGGACAGTTCGACCGGTGAGGGCGGATCGTTGGGCGGTGGCGGGCCGCGGCCCGCCGGGGTCGGCGGCACGATGCCCGTGAGCGGCGCGGTGGCGCCGTGCCCGTGTGCGTACGCGAGCGGGGCGAGGAGTTCGTGGGCGCTCGTGCCGCGCGTGGGCACGCCCTGGCGGCTGTCGGGGGCGTGCTGTCCCTGCGGGGCGCAGTCCGGTGTGGCGGGCGACGCCAGTTGTTGTACGGACGCGAGGGCCGGGGCCGTTTGGACGGGCGGGCCGCCGAAGTCGCTGCCCCATGCCGTGCCCAGCACGGTGACCAGGAGGGTCACCAGCAGAGCGGGAACGGTGAGGCGGCGCATGCGGCAATTCTGCACCATGGGAGAAAGGGGACAGCGTTCACGTCCTGTTGACCGGTGGGTCGGCTCGGCCTCAGTTCGCCATGGTCTGCTTCCGGACAGGCTGCGGAAGAGCTTCGGGAGGAGTCTCAATGGCGAAGTCAACTGCCACGGAACGCGTCGAACTGCGCACCGTCGAGGAATTGATGGCCGCCCTGCATGCCTGCCGGGGCGCGTGGGACACCCCGGACCGCAGCGGCGACCCCGTCGATCTGCACGATCACGCGCTGCAGACGGCGGCGCTGCTGCGCCGTTCCCGGCCCAGCGACAAGGAGTTGCAGGTCGCGGGCCTCGTCCACGATCTCGGGCATCTGCTGTGCCCGGGCGACGACGCGGGGCACGCGGACCGGGCGGCGGACGCGGTGCGCGGGCTGCTCGGCGAGCGGGTGGCACAGCTCGTACGGCTGCATGTGCCGGCGAAGCGGTATCTGGCGACGACCGAGCCGGGGCGTGGCTTGTCCGCGCAGAGCGCGCTGACGTTGGGCGTTCAGGGCGGCGCGATGACGCCTCTGGAGGTGGCGGCGTTCGAGGCGGACCCGCATGCCGAGGACGCGGTGACGGTGCGGCAGGCGGACGACGCGGGCAAGGTGGTGGGCCTCGACGCGGGGGTCCTGGAGGACTGGCGTCCGGTGCTCGAACTCGTGGCGGCCACCCACGCCTCGTACGTCCGCTAGACGGCGGCCTCCACAAACGACCCACGAACCGTGCACGGCTGACACACCGTCACCCACCGGTCGCCCGTGAGACCGTACGCGCATGGCTGCGTCCTCGATGGCTCCCACGGATCACCCGCGTGTGCTCGACGGCAGGGCGGCCGTCGTGACCGGCGCCTCGCGCGGCATCGGCCGCGCGATCGCGGAGGAACTCGCCGACTGCGGTGCCCTGTTGTGCGTGACCGCGCGGGATCCGCACGGCGTGCGGGAGGCCGTCGCGGCGTTGCGGGCGCGGGGCGCGGAGGCGGTGGGTGTGCCGGGGTCCGTGGCCGATCCGGCGCACCTGTGGGAGGTGACGGAGCGGACGATGGCGGAGTTCGGGCGGGTCGACATCGTCGTGAACAACGCCGCGACCAACCAGCCGTACGGCCCGCTCATGGACGCCGACCCCGACGCGTGGCGTGAGGCCTTCACGATGAACGTGGAGGCGCCGCTGCGGCTGGTGCAGTGCGCGTGGCGGGCGTGGATGAGCGAGCACGGCGGCGCCGTCGTCAATGTGTGCACGGAGGGCGCGGGCCATGTCGGCCCGAACGTCGGCGCGTACGGCACCAGCAAGGCGGCACTGCTGCACCTGACCGCTCAACTGGCGGGCGAGATGGGCCCGTTGGTGCGCGTCAACTCCGTCTCCCCCGGCCTCGTCCGCACCGAGATGGCCCGCTTCGTGTGGGAGCGGGCCGAGGAGTCGGTGGCGGCGGGGCTTCCGGCAGGGCGGATCGGGGAGCCGGAGGACGTGGCGCGGGCGGTGCGCTGGCTGGTGTCGGACGAGGCGTCCTGGATCACCGGGGCGGAACTGCTGGTGGACGGCGGTACGCGGGTGCGCGCCGCCTCAGCGGGCGGCGCGTCGAACGACGCCGTCCACCAGCAGCTGCGTCACCACTTGCCGGGCTCGTAGTCCTTCAGGAAGACGCCGTACACGTCGTCGCCGGCCTCGCCGCGCACGACCGGGTCGTAGACGCGGGCGGCGCCGTCGACCAGGTCGAGCGGGGCGTGGAAGCCCTCCTCGGCGAGGCGCAGCTTGTCGTAGTGCGGGCGCTCGTCGGTGATCCAGCCGGTGTCGACGGAGGTCATCAGGATGCCGTCGGCCTGGAACATCTCCTGGGCACTGGTGCGCGTCACCATGTTCATCGCGGCCTTGGCCGCGTTGGTGTTCGGGTGGCCCGCGCCCTTGTAGCCGCGGCCGAAGACACCCTCCATCGCCGAGACGTTCACGACGTACGCGCGTCCGCTCTCCGCCTTCTTCGCGGCGTCGGCCATCGCCGGGCGCAGCGCGCTGATCAGGATGAACGGCGACGTGTAGTTGCAGAGCTGGGTCTCGAGGAGTTCGACCGGGGAGATCTGGTCGATGGTCTGCACCCACGTGTTGGACTCGACGACGTCCGGGACGAGGCCGCCCGCGTCGATCGCGGAGCCGTCGAGGTGTCGCTCGACGCTCGCGTTGCCCGCGACGAGCGCGAGGTCGGCGACCTTCTGGGCGTCGATGCCGCTGGTGCCGATGGGCAGAGCCTGAATGCCGTCGACGGAGCCCGAGTTGAAGGCACCGATGACGTGGTGCGGCGGCAGCTCTCCTGCGGGCAGCGGCGCGCTCTCGCCGTCGACGAGCGCGGCGTAGGCGGAGGGCAGCCGGCGCACGGTCTGCGTCGCGTTGTTGATGAGGATGTCGAGCGGACCGGCGGCGGCGACCTGCTCGGCGAGGGCGACAGCCTGACCCGGGTCGCGCAGGTCGATGCCGACGACCTCCAGGCGGTGGATCCAGTCCGCCGAGTCCTCCATCGCCTTGAAGCGGCGGATGGCGTCCTTCGGGAACCGCGTCGTGATCGTGGTGTGCGCGCCGTCGCGCAGCAGCCGCAGGGCGATGTACATGCCGATCTTGGCGCGGCCGCCGGTGAGCAGGGCGCGCTTGCCGCTGAGGTCGGCGCGGGCGTCGCGCTTGGTCCGGTTCAGGCGGGCACAGTCGGGACAGAGCTGGTGGTAGAAGTAGTCGACTTCCACGTACCGGGTCTTGCAGGTGTAGCAGGAGCGCGGGCGCTGGAGTATCCCCGCGAGCCGCCCCTCCTCGGTCTGCGAGGAGGGCAGGATGCCCTCGGTCTCGTCGTCGATGCGCTGCGCGGACCCGGTCGCCGTCGCCTCGGTGACCGCCTTGTCGTGCGCGGTCTTCGCGGCGCGGCGCTCCTGGCGACGGCGCTGCTTCACGGTCCGGTAGATGCCGGCGGTGGCCCTGCGGACGGTGATCGCGTCGGGGTGGTCGACGTCGATCTCGTCGAGCTCCTCCAGCACACTGAGGCAGACGGCGAGCCGCTCGGGGTCGATGCCGGGGCCGTAGACGACATCGCCGTTCTCGCCGGCCCCCGTGCCGTCGGCGGGCTTGTTGTCCTCTGTCACGGTCATCGCCGCTGCTGTTCCTCGCGTCGCTCGTGCCGCGAGGAATCCGGATGTGCCGCGCGGCTGCCAAAAGGCGGCACCTTACAGGTCCATCGGTTGATCCCGCCAGATCCGGAGGATACTGGCGGGAGCGGCGTCGACCCAAATGACGGCCGTCGGTACCAGCGGCTACGTCACCTTCTCGCACGCCGTCCCGAGCGCGGCCACTTCCTCCCGGATCGCCCGCGCCAGCACGTCGAGATCCTGCACGGCGCTCGCGTCGGCGACGAGCCCGTAGTGGACCCGCCCGCGGTACGTCGACACCGCCACGGCGAGGGACTGCCCCTGCGCCAGCGGCGCCAGCGGGAAGACCTCGGTGAGCGGGCAGCCGCCGAGTTTCAGGCCGAGGCTGGGCAGCGGGACGCTCGTGACCAGCAGGTCGAAGAGGAGGCGCGCGTTCTGGCCGACGACACCGCCGCCGAGCCGGAGGCCGAGCGCCGGCACATGGTCGGCGAGCAGGGCGACGGCGCCCGCGCCGCGCGTGGGCCCGGCGTCCTTGTGGCGGTTCATGGCGGCCCGTACGACCCGCAGCCGTTCCACCGGGTCCGGCTCGGCGACGGGCAGGCGCAGGAGGTAACCGGAGAGCCGGTTGCCCTGCGGGTGGGCGGTGCGCGGGCGGCGCCGGGAGACCGGGACGAGGGCGCGGGGCTCGACGCCCTCGCTGCCGTCGCCGCGCTCGTCGAGCCAGCGCCGCACGGCTCCGGCGACCACGGCGATCAGCACGTCGTTGACCGTTCCGCCGACCGTCTTGCGGATGCGGTGCACGTCGTCGAGGTCGAGCACGACACCGGCGGTGCTCCGGGTGCCGCTGGCCTTCGAGGTGAGCGCGGGCGACGTGCGTACGCCCCAGGTGGCCCGGGCGACGGACGCGCCGATGGACACGGCCTGGGTGGCGCTGGTCGCCAGCGCCCGCACATGGTCGGGGTAGCGGCGCGGGTCGAGGTCACCGAGGGTGATCTCGCGCAGGCCGGGGAACGGGAGGCGCAGTCCGCGGCGCGGGGCGGGCGCGTCCTTCGGGGTGCGCCCGGCGGGCAGGTCGATCGGGTCCATGACGCCGGCGGCGAGGGTCAGGGCGCGCAGCCCGTCGGCGAGGGCGTGGTGGAACTTGAAGAGCACGGCGAACGACGCGCCGTCGGCGGCCGGCAGCACATGCGCCTCCCACGGCGGGCGGCCGCGGTCGAGCGGGCGTTCCATGAGCGCGCCCGCGGCGGCGTGGAAGTCCTCGACGGGCCCGGCCATCCACACGTGGTCGAGCGGGTCGAAGTCGGCGGCGGGCACGCGGGCCGCGCCGCCGACCGGCACGAGCACGCCGGCGATCCGCATGCGCAGGCCCGCCACCCCCGCGGCGCGGGAGGCGAGCAGCTCGAAGGCGTGCCGGGCGGCTCCGGGGTCGTCGGCTTCGAAGACACCCAGCGCCCCGAGGTGCATGGGGTGTTCGGCGGTCTCGATGTTCCAGAAAGTCAGGTCGAGTGGAGCGAGCAAGTCCGAACTCAGAGAGGTCATGAAGGGCTCTCGCGTCGACGACGGTGAGCCCGCAGTCAACCGCCAGCAGTCGATTACGGTCAAGTACGATCATGCCACTCTGCGTTAACAACTGATGAAGACCCGCCCCTCTGGGAGAGGCGGGTCTCATGTGACTCAGAAGTGGACTCAAGTGGCGTGTCGTTTACGTCACTTGAGGGCGGGCGGCGCCGCGTCGGCACCGGTCCCCCACGCCGACGGCTCGCCGCCGACGGTGAAGGACAGGTTCCGCAGGCCCCGCAGGTCCTCCGTGGTCAGATACGTCTTGTCGTAGGCGGCGCCGTCCGTCCGCGCCGACTGGATGTACCGGTTGCCCTCCGAGGTGCCGGGCGCCCGGACGGTCAGCGCGCCCTTCGGGTAGTAGCGCCGGTCGAGCTTGACGTCGACCCGCTCGAAGACGGGCGTCGACAGGCTCCACGTGTCCGTGCCGGGCTGCACCGGGAAAATCCCGATCGACGACAGGACGTTCCAGGCGGACATCGTGCCCAGGTCGTCGTTGCCGGTCATGCCGGTCGGGGTGTCGGTGAACAGGGTCAGCGCGGCGTGCACCACGTCGGTGGTCTTCCACGGCTGGCCGGTGGAGAGGTAGGTGTAGGGCGCGATCAGGTCCGGCTCGTTCTGCGGGTTGTACTTGTCCGCGTTGTAGTAGTCGTACGGGCCGTTGACCCACACCTCGCGGGCGGTCTTCGCGGGGTCCTTCACCAGCTCGTCGTAGGCGAAGAACGAGTCGAGCCGCTTGTTCGCGGCGTCCTTTCCGCCGATCAGACCGACCATGCCGGGCAGGTCCTGCGGGACGAGCCACTGGTACTGCCAGGACGTGCCCTCGTGGAAGCCCTCGCTCTTGGCCGGGTCGGCGGGACCGGTGAAGGCGCCCGAAGCGTCCCGCGCGCGGAAGAATCCGGTCGAGCTGTCGAAGATCTTCCGGTAGTTCTGCGCCCGCTCGGCATACCGCTTCGCGTCGTCCTTGTGCCCGAGCTCCTTCGCCATCTGGCCGAGCATGGCGTCGGACAGCGCGTACTCCAGGGTGGCCGAGGCCCCGTGGTCGTAATCGGAGTCGCCGGGCTTCACGTGCGCGCGGTCCTTGATGTAGGGCGCGAAACCGTCGGCGAGGTACTCCTTGTTGGCCTCGCGGCCCACGGGGGCGGAGTCGGCCGGCGGCACGCCGTCGGCATTCTTCTTCAGCGCCCGGTAGGCGTCCTCCTCGTGCCCCTTGAGCAGTCCCTGCTGGTAGGCGTTGGTGAGGAACGGGGTGACCGGGTCGCCGGTCATGATGTTCGTCTCGACCGTGCCGTAGCCCCACTTGGGCAGCCAGCCGCTGTCCTTGTCGATGCGGATCACCGACAGCGCCATGTCCCGCGACTCGTGCGGGGCGAGCAGCGCGAGCAGCTGCGCCTGGGTGCGGTACGTGTCCCAGAGCGACCAGTTCTGGTAGTACGTGAAGCCCTTGGCACGGTGGATCTTCTGGTCCCAGCCGGTGTAGCGCCCGTCGACGTCGCTGCCGATGTTCGGCGCGAGGAACGAGCGGTACAGCGAGGAGTAGAAGGTGCGGCGCAGAGTCTCGCTGCCGCCCTGCGCCTTGACGTCGTCGAGCCGGTCCTCCCACGCGGACTGTGCCGCGGAGCGCACGGAATCGAAGGAACGGCCGCCCTCCGTACGGAGGTTGAGCGCGGCGCCGTGCGCGTCCACGTAGGAGATCGCGGTCGTCGCCTCGACGGTGCGGTCCTTGCTGGTGTCGAATCGGAGGTACGCGCCGTTGCGCTCGGCGTCCGCGGCCGAGGACTTGGAGCCCTCGGTGACGGTGTCGCCCTTCCAGGTGCCGGAGGTGGCGAAGGGCCGGTCGAACTTGGTGATCGTGTAGAGCGTGTACTGCTTGGTGTCCTGGCAGAAGCCGCTGCCCGTGATGGCGGTGCGCACGGTCCTGCTGTCGAGGATGTCGACCTTGGTGTGCACGGTCTTGTGCAGCGACTGGCCCGCGTTGATCATCACGTTGGCCTTGTCGGTGGCCGGGAACGTGTACTTCTGCACGCCGGTCCGCTTGGTGGCGCTCAGCTCGGCGTCGATGCCGGACTTCAGGCCCACCTTGTAGTAGCCGGGCGACGCCTTCTCGTCGTCGTGGCTGAACTCGGCGGCGTACTTCGCGTAGTCCGTGCTGCCGATGTCGCCGACGGTCGGCAGCACCGGCAGATCGCCGCCCAACCCGCAGCCCACGCCGGACAGATGGACGGTGGAGAAGCCGCGGATGTGGTTCTCCGAGTAGTCGTATCCGGTGTTGTGCCCCGTGTCGGGCGAGAACTGCACCATGCCGAAGGGGACGGCGGCGCCCGGATAGGTGTTGCCCTCGTTCTCCGTGCCGATGAACGGGTTGACGAGGTCGGTGAGTTGGCCGCCGGTGGCGGCGGCCGTGGCGGGCGCCGCGAGCCCCGTACCGAGCAGGGCCGCGGCAGCAGCCAGCACGCCCAGCGTGCGGCGGACGGGTCTTCCTGTGGTGCGTCTACGCATCCTGCATCCTTCGACAACGTTGTCGGCGTGAGCGATCATTCTTCGTGCGGCCCGACGGCCCGTCAAGACTTCGTGGACCGCCACGAGTCCCGGCGGACGCCACGGGAACGAGGGGCGGGCCCGTGTTCACGGGCCCGCCCCACGGGCGTACGGGTCAGGAGCAGTTCGCCACGGTGTCCTGCGAGGCGTCGCGGATCAGCGCCTTCTGGGCGTCGGAAACCCGCTTCACGTCCGGCTTGACGACCCGGCGGTCATAGGTGAGCAGACCGTTCAACTCGCCCTCGACGTCCGAGATCTGCGTGTAGACGGCGCCGTTGCCGCCCTTGCAGGCCAGCTTGTGCACCTCGTCCAGCTTCTCGAGGTAGCCGTCCGTGTACGTCGCCGGGTCCACGTCGACGTAGGACTGCTGGACCGACCAGGCATGGCCGGGAACCGCGAGGCCGAGGCCGCCGTACTCGCCCGCGACCAGGGCGCGTTCGCCGTCCGGCTTCGGTGGCAGGGCGGGGCTCGGGTAGCCGTGTTCATCCATGATGTCGCCGGTGCCGCCGTCCTTGCCGAGGTTGAGGCCCGACATGCCGTTGACGAGGCGGGTCGGGTCCCAGGACTTGGCCTGGGTGGCGAGGCGACCCTCGTCGTACTGGCCCCAGCCCTCGTTCAGGGTGACCCACATGATGACCGAGGGGTGGTTGATGTGCTGGTCGATCATGATCTTCATCTCGCGCTCGAACTCGGCGCGGGCGGCCGTCGACGGGTTCGTGCCGGCCTCCATGGAGGGCATGTCCTGCCAGACCAGCAGACCCAGCTTGTCGGCCCAGTAGAACCAGCGGTCGGGTTCGACCTTGATGTGCTTGCGGACCGAGTTGAAGCCCATCTTCTTGTGCATCTTCAGGTCGTACGCGAGCGCGTCGTCACTGGGCGCGGTGTGCAGGCCGTCGGGCCAGAAGCCCTGGTCGAGGGTGGCCATCATGAAGACCGGCTTGCCGTTGAGGATGGTGCGCGGCGTGCCGTTCACCTTCTCGACGGAGATGGAGCGCATCCCGAAGTAGCTGCCGACCCTGTCCTCGCCGACGCTCACCTTGAGGTCGTAGAGGAAGGGGTCGTCGGGCGACCACAGGTGCGGCTTGGCGATCTTCAGAGTGAGCGGTCCGCCGGAGGTGCCGGTGGCGGTGGCGACCTTCTTGCCGTCCGCGTACGCCGTCGCCGTGACGGGGACGCCGCCGCGAACTCCCGTTGCGGAGACGGACACTTCGCCCGTCTTCACATTCGGCGTCACCTTCAGGTCGGTGGCGTGGTCGGCGGCGACCGGCTCCATCCACACGGTCTGCCAGATGCCGGAGGACGGGGTGTACCAGATGCCGCTGGGGTCGAGGCGCTGCTTGCCCATGGGCGGGTTCTCGGCGTTGTCGGCGTCGGTCGGGTCGTAGACGCCGACGATGAGTTCCTGGGTGCTGCCCGGCTTGAGGGCGTCGGTGACATCGGCGCTGAACTTGTCGTAGCCACCCTTGTGATCGGCGACCTTCGTGCCGTTCACGTAGATCTCCGACTTCCAGTCCACGGCACCGAAGTTGAGGTTCAGCCGCTGCCCCTTGCCGACCTTCCAGTCGGCGGGCACGGTGAAGGTGCGCCGGTACCACATGCGGTCCTCGTGACGCTGGACGCCGGAGAGCCGGGACTCGACCGGATAGGGCACGAGGATCTTCTCGCCGAGCTTCTTGCCGACCGGCGGCTGCTCGCCCTCCTTCGCGGCGGCGAACTCCCAACTGCCGTTGAGGTTCTTCCACTTGTCGCGGGTGAGCTGCGGGCGCGGGTACTCGCGGTGGGCGTTGGCGGGGGTGACGTCGTCGCCCCACTTGGTGGTCAGCTCGTGCGTCGAGTGGTTGGGGCCGCTCGACCAGAAGGAGCCGACGGCCGTGCCGTCGCTGCCGGCCAGCCCGCCCTTGCCGTCGTACGTGACGTCGGCCTGACCGGGGGCGTCGCCGTCCTTGTTGCCGACGACCGGCTCGTCGAGGCCCACGAGCAGCGCGCGCGGGTCGTCGGGGTCCGCCTTCGCGGTGCCGAGCGGCCACTTGGCGCCGCCGATGACGGCCTTCAGGTGATCGTTGATGTCACCGGGGACGGCGCCCAGCTTCTGCGCGAAGTCCAGCTTCAGGGTGCGTCCGTCGCCGAGCACGGTGGTACCGATGGCGCCGTCGTACTTCCAGTCGTCGGGGATCCGGAACGCGGAGGACGGGATGGCCTCCTTCTTCTCACCGGGCTCGGTCCAGCGCAGGTGGAGATTGGAGCCGCCGTAGTGCTCGAAGTACTCGACCTTGATGTCGACCGCCTTGCCCGCGGTCAGGTCGACGGGCTGGGAGGTCTGTTCCTTGTCCCAGTCGTCGACCCAGTGGTCGATGACCAGCTTGTTGTCCACCCACAGCCGGAAGCCGTTGTCACCGATCATAGACAACGTTGTCGGACCGGACTTCTCCGGCACCAGCTTCCCGGTCCAGCGCACGCTCGCGTCGTCCGCCTTGCCCGTCGCGGACGACAGGCGGGACTCGAGGCTGTTGAAGTCGATCTGCGGGTCGAAGCCGGTGGCCTTGAGCTCGTCGAAGTCGAAGGCGCCGGCGGCGGACTGGGTGTAGTACTCGCCCTTCAGTCCGTGCGGCACGACGGGGTCGTCGTCCGCAGCGGTGGCGGACGGGGCCGCCAGGCTGAGCGTGCCGAGGCCCAGGGCCGCGGTGAGGAGCAGGGACAGACGTCTTGCGTGACGTCTGAAGTTTGTGGTGCGCACGGATCCTCCATTGCTGGACGCGTTGAGGAAGAGTGGCGGCTCGCCGCTCGGGTCTGTGCAACTGCGGTGTATTGCGTTGGACTTCGTTGAACATTGTTGAGAGGACGGGCAGTTGGCATCACAGCACGGGTGGGCGTCCCCGGCAAGACCGCGGGACGGGGATGGCGCTGAAACCACGCTGAAACCGGTCTGAGTGCGCCGTGCCGCAGCCTCTGCCGCATGACCACCACGACCACGACACCCCCTCCTCTCGCCATCGCGGCGAAGGGGCTCCGCAAGGCCTACGGCGACAGGACCGTGCTCGACGGCATCGATCTCGCGGTGCCGACCGGATCCGTGTTCTCGCTGCTCGGGCCGAACGGCGCGGGCAAGACCACCGCCGTCAAGATCCTCTCCACGCTCGTCACCGCCGACGCGGGCGAGCTCTCCGTCGGCGGCCACGATCTCGCCGCCGACCCCCAGGCCGTGCGCGCGGCGATCGGGGTGACCGGGCAGTTCTCGGCCGTCGACGGTCTGATCACCGGCGAGGAGAACATGCACCTCATGGCGGATCTGCACCATCTGCCCCGACGCGAGGGCCGTCGGCTGGCCGCCGGGCTCCTCGACCGCTTCGACCTCACCGAGGCGGCGAGGAAGCCCGCGTCGACGTACTCCGGTGGCATGACCCGCCGCCTCGACATCGCCATGACGTTGGTCGGCTCCCCGCGCATCCTCTTCCTCGACGAGCCGACGACCGGCCTCGACCCGCGCAGCCGCCACACGATGTGGCGCATGATCCGCGAACTCGTCGCCGACGGTGTCACCGTCTTCCTGACCACGCAGTACCTGGACGAAGCCGATGAACTCGCCGACCGCATCGCCGTGTTGAGCGAGGGCCGGATCGCCGCGACGGGCTCCGCCGAGGAGCTGAAGCGGCTCGTTCCGGGCGGCCATGTGCGGCTGCGGTTCACGGATCCGGCCGGCTACCGGGCCGCCATCGCCGCGCTCCGCGATGTCACCACGGACGACGACGCGCTGACGGTACGGATCCCCAGCGACGGCAGCCAGCGCGAACTGCGCTCCGTACTCGACTGGTTGGACGCGGCGGGCGTCGAGGCGGACGAGCTGTCCGTGCACACCCCCGACCTCGACGACGTGTTCTTCGCCCTGACCGGCGGCGCCGAGCAGACCTCCCGGCCCGAGGAGGCCCTCCGATGAGCAGCACCGCCCTGTCCCTCGCCGTGCGCGACTCGTCCACGATGCTGCGCCGCAACCTCCTGCACGCCCGCCGCTACCCGTCGCTCACCCTGAACATCCTGCTGACACCCATCGTTCTGCTGCTGCTCTTCGTGTACGTCTTCGGCGACGTGATGAGCGCCGGGATCGGTGGCGGCCCCGCCGACCGGAGCGCGTACATCGGCTATCTCGTGCCGGGGATCCTGCTGATGACCATCGGCGCCACTCCGGCCGGGACCGCGATCTCGGTCACGATGGACATGACGGAGGGGATCATGGCCCGTTTCCGTACGATGGCCATCCACCGCGGGTCCGTGCTGATCGGGCATGTCGTGGGCAGTGTGCTGCAGGCGGTCGCCGGGGTGCTGGTCGTCGGCGCCGTGGCCCTGGCCATCGGTTTCCGGTCGACGGACGCGACGGTCCTGGAGTGGCTTGCGGCGTTCGGCCTGACGGTGCTGGTGGCCGTGGCGTTGAGCTGGGTGGCCGTCGGGATGGGCCTGGCCAGTCCGAACGCCGAGGCGGCGAGCAACAACGCGATGCCGCTGATCATCCTCCCGTTCATCTCCAGCGCCTTCGTGCCGATCGACGCGATGCCCGGCTGGTTCCAGCCCGTCGCCGAGTACCAGCCGTTCACGCCCCTCATCGAGACGCTGCGCGGACTGCTGCTCGGCACGGAGATCGGTCACAACGGATGGCTCGCGGTCGCCTGGTGCCTGGGCCTGACCGCGCTCGGGTTCTTCTGGTCGAGGGCGCTGTTCAACCGCGACCCGGCTTAGCGAGGGCGCGGGCCGCGTCCCGCAGTTCGTCGCGCCCGAGGGCGGCGTATTCGGCCACCGCGTCGGTGTACGCCGCCCGGTCGGCGGTCTCGGCCGCCCGGCGTGCGCGGGCCGCCGCCATCGTGGGCTGGAAGTCCCGCAGCACCCACAGTCGTTCGGCCAGGGCGATGGTCCGTACGGCTTCGGGGGTACGGTCCGTGAGCCCGGCCGCGCCGAGTGCGTGCAGCACGGTGCCGAGGACGGGTAGCGCCAGCTGGTCGGCGGCCGGTCCCGCGAGCACGGCCCGCAGCCGGTCGACCGTGTCGGTGACCGGTGCGAGCCGGCCCGCGTACGCGTGCGCCGTCACGGCCGTCGCCTGGATCTGCAGGGCCCACGGGTCGTGCCACAGCTCTCCTTCGTGCTGTGGGCCGGCGGCGGGCAGCCGGGCGACGGCGCGGCGCCACAGCTCGAGTCCGGTTCCGGTGTCGCCGCGGGCGAGCGCGATCTCGGCGCGTACTCCCAGGTCCGGGCTGTAGAAGGGGTCCTTCTGCGCGGTGCCCTCGGCCTCGGCCCGCCGCTGCCAGGTCTCGGCCTCGTCCGGGTCCGCGCGTTGCAGGCAGGCGAGCGCGAACCCCCAGCGGATGCCGACGTAGTCGTTCTCGTCGCCGAACCGGGGCAGCGCCTCGCGGGCCGCCCCGAGGTAGCGGTACGCAGCGTCACCGTCCCCTGTCGTCAGGCACAGCTGGCTCAGCCGTGAGTAGCCCATGACCTCCAGGGGCGGGCTGTCGACCGCCGCCAGGATGTCGACGACCCGCCGCGCCGAGGCGAGCGTGCGGCCGATGTCGTGCTCGTACTCCCAGACGTACGTGGCGACGCTCTCGGCGACGGAGACGACCAACGGGTAGTCGCTGTCGCAGAGTTCGCGCAGCACGTCGTAGTCGGGAGGGAGCATCTCCGGTACGGCGACGAGTACGACCGCGATGGCGCGCAGCAGCGTGTCCGGCGGGGCCGGCGGCAGCCGGCGCAGGGTGGCGAGGTGACGCAGGACGCGCGGGGCGTGGTCCACGACGAGGCTCGCCGCGCACAACACCGCGGCGGCCCGGGCCACTTCGACGTAGTCGGGTTCGGGGCGGTAGTGCGAGAGCGGGCCGCCGGTGTCGGCCGCGAGGGCGAAGAGGCGGGCGAAGTCCGAGTCGGTGGACCACAGCGCGGCGAGCACGGCGGTGACGGCCGCGGTGGTGGATCCTTCGCCGCGGGCCAGGGCGTACCGGAGGGCGGTCACGAGGTTGTCCTGCTCGGACTTGATCAGCTCCCGGGTCTCGGGCGAGCGCGGGCCGAGGAGTGTGCCGTAATGGGTGACACCGAACTCGCGTGCCCAGGAGCAGAGTTGGCCGACGGCCCGTTCCTCCTCGCCGGATTCCGCGAGCCGGGCCGCGCTGAACTCGCGTACGGTCTCCAGCATCCGGAACCGGACCCCTGACGCGGTGTCGGCGACGGTCAGCAGTGACTGCTCGACGAGCTGCTCCAGTACGTCCAGCACGTCCGGCGCCTTCTTGCCGAGGACCCGCTCCGCCGCGTCGGCGGAGAATCCGCCGGGGAAGACGGACAGCGTGCACATGGCGGCGCGGGCCTCGTCCGCGAGCAGGTTCCAGCTCCACTCCACAACGGCGTGCAGGGTGCGGTGCCGCTCGGGGACGCCGCGTACGCCGCCGCGCAGCAGGGCGAAGCGGTCGCCGAGACGGCGCGCGATCTCGGACACGGACAGGGCCCGCACCCGCGCCGCGGCCAGCTCCACGGCGAGCGGCAGCCCGTCGAGGTGTCCGCACAGTTCGGCCACGGCGCCCGGCGGCAGGTCGACGCCGGGCCGGGCGGCCCTGGCCCGCTGGCCGAACAGTTCGGCGCAGGTGTCGGGGCCCAGCTCCGGCAGCGCGTACACCGCCTCCGACGTGAGCCCGAGCGGCGACCGGCTGGTGGCGAGCACGCGCAGGTCACGGGCGCGGGACAGCAGCGCCTGGACGAGGTCGGCGACCGCCCCGACGACGTGCTCGCAGTTGTCGAGGACCAGCAGCGCGGGCCCGGCACCGAGGGCCCGGACGATGCCGGACACCGGGTCGGCCGGGGCGTGCCCGGCGACGGCGCCGTGCCGTCCCTCACCCACGCCGAGCGCGGAGGCCACCTCCGCGGCGATGTCCGCGTCCGCGGTGACACCGGCCAACGGCACGGCATGCACGATGCGTTGCCCGGCCCGGCGGGTCACGGCGTAGGCGAGCCGGGTCTTGCCGAGTCCCCCGGGGCCGATGACGGTCACGGCACGTGCGTCGCGCAGCAGTCGCTCCACGGCGGCGATGTCCTGGTCGCGGCCGAGGAGTTGGTTCGGTTCGTGCGGTACTCCGTGCCGGACGACGGCCGGTTCATCGCGCAGCAACTCGGCCTGAATGTTGCGGAGTTGAGTACCGGGATCGGATCCCATTTCCTCCCGAAGCCCACGGCGGTACGTCTCGTAGCGGGTGAGCGCAGTGGAAGGACCGGCCGTGGCCGCCTCGGCGCGCAGCAGTTCGCCGAGTACCTCCTCGTCGCGCGGCAGTCGTACGGCCGTGTCCGCCAGTGGTCCCGCCGCCTCCGCGTACCGGCCGAGCCGGGCGAGCGCGAGAGCCCGTGCCCGGACGAGTTCCCGGCGGACCGGGGCGCGTTCGGCGCGCAGCGCGGCCACGGGATCGTCCGTGCCGCCGTCCTCCTCCGAAGCGCCCTCCCACAGGGCGAGCCCGGCCTCGGCCCCGGCCAGCGCACCTGCGTGGTCCCCGGCCCTGGCCCGCTCCGCGCACACGGCGGCGTACCGCAGCAGCGCGGAGCTGTCGACCTGGTCATCGGCGAGGCCGAGCCGGTAACCGGTAGGCGTGCTCACGATGACGTCGGCGCCCAGTTGGGCCCGCGCCCGCGCGACGAGGACCTGCACCGCCTTGCCCGGGTGCTGCGGCAGCTCCTCCGGCCACAGCCCCGCCACCAGCCGCTCCGTGCTGCACCCGGTGCGCGGCTCGCTCGCGAGGAGGGCGAGCAGGCCGCGCAGCCGGGGCGCGGTGACCTCCTGCCCCCGGTGGGCGACGCGGGGCAGGAGGGTCAGGTCGGTGGTCATCCGTGCAGGTTAGCCAAGGGGGTGCGGCACGTCGGCCCGGTGTGTCGAGGCCGACGCGGTCCGCACGTACCGCTTTGTCGGGCTGACACCGGTCAGCCGGACGACGGTGGTCCCGTCACCGCGGTGGCCGGGGCGGCGGGGGCGGGGTCCGTGGGCCGGGGCCCGCGGACGAGGAGTTGGGCGCCCACCGCCAGCACGCAGAGCGCGGCGGCGACCGCCCAGATCGTCACGTACGCGCCGAGCGTCGGGGTGTCCGTGCCCGCCAGGACCAGAGAGCCGAGGACGACGCCGAACGCGGCGCCGCCGCAGCTGCCGCCGAGTGTCTTGAAGTTGTTGTAGACGGCGGTGGCGCTGGCCGTGCGGTCCGCGGCGCTGCTCTCCACGATCACGGTGGGCAGCCCGCCGAGCGCGAGGCCGACACCGAAGCCCACCAGGGCGTTGGCGACGGTGAACGGCACCAGACCCGTGTGCAGCGCGATCAACCCGCCGTATCCGCAGGTGAGCAGCGTGAACGCGAGCAGGAGGAGGCGGCGGTAGCCGATCCGTCCCGCGAGGTTCGCGCACAGCGAGGAGCCGAGGAACGCCATGACGTGCGGGATGGTGCCGCACAGGCTGATCTGCCAGGCCGCGAGGTCGAAGCCGTAGCCCGTGTCCTTGGACGCCGTGGCCATGAAGCTGACCGCGACGGTCTGACCTCCCAGCAGTACGGCGCCGAGCACGAACCCGGAGCCGTAGTACGGGGCGCTCGCACGGCGGCCGAGGGTGCGGACGTCCACCAGGGCGTCGGGGCTGCGGAGTTGGAGGCGGGCCCAGACGTACAGCAGGGCCACCGCCAGGGCGAGGCCGCCGAGCGTGGGCGCCGACGTCCAGCCCCAGGTGGAGCCTCGGGAGGCCGTGCCGAGCAGCAGGACCAGGGCCACGGCGAGCAGGGCCGCCCCCGACCAGTCCATCCGGCCGCTCGCCCGGGTGCGGGTCTCGGGGATCGCGGTGAACGAGAGCGCGACGCACGCGACGGCCAGCGCGGCGAGGGCGAACAGGGTGGGCCGCAAGTCGCCCAGGAGCGCCAGCAGCGGTCCGACGAGGGCGTGGCCGAGGACGGAGCCGAGGGTGAGCGAGCCGACCAGCATGCCGACCGCTTTGCGCCCGCCGTCGACGCTGAGCCGGTCGCGCACCAGGCCGATCTCCAGCGGCAGCAGCGCGGCGAGCGGCCCCATCAGGGCGCGGCCGAGGAGCAGCACACCGAGGTTGGGCGCGCAGGCCACCAGTACGGCGCCGACCGCGATCGTGCCGAGTGCGACGCGGACCATGCGCCGGTGCCCGTACAGGTCGCCGAGCCGGCCGAAGGCCGGAACGCTGACGGCGGCGGCCAGGTACTGCACGGTGGTGATCCATTGGGCCTGTCCCGTGCCGATGCCCTGCCAGCGCTGGATCTCGGGGACCAGGGGCACGGCGGCGCCCTGGAGGAAGCCGCTGATCAGCTCGAAGGCGACGAGCAGGCCGACCACGGCGCGCACATTGCCGCCCGCAGGCGGTGCGCCGGTCGCGCTCATGCGCCGGCTCCCCGGGCGAGGCGTCCATCGGCGAGCGCGGCGAGCAGCGCGGCCTGGCGCGGCAGTACGCGGTCGTCGAAGACGGCGCGCGGCGAGTGGTTCACGGCGGTGCTCGCCGGGTCGGCGCCCTCGGGGGCGGCGCCGACGAGCAGCATGGCGCCGGGCACGCGCTGGAGGACGAAGGCGAAGTCCTCGGAGCCGTTGGCCGGTTTGGGCGACTCGTGGACCTGCTCTGCGCCGAACAGCTCTCGGGCGGTGTCCAGGGCGAAGGCGGTCTCGGTGGGCTCGTTGACGGTGACCGGGTAGGTGACGTCGTACGTCACCTCGGCCTCGACGCCGTGTGCCTCGGCGATGTGCCGCACCAGGCGGGGCAGTCCCTCGATGAGGCGTTCGTGGACGGGCTCGGAGTAGCTGCGCACGGTGGCCTCGAACGTCGCGGTGTCGGGGATGACGTTCTGTTGGGTGCCCGCGTGGAAGGTGCCGACGGTGACGACGGCCGGGTCGAAGATGTCGAAGCGGCGGGTCACCCAGGTCTGGATCGCGGTGACGATCTCGCAGGCCACGGGTATGGGGTCCTTGGCACCGTGCGGGGTCGAGCCGTGGCCGCCCTGGCCGCGCACGGTCACGGTCAGCACGTCGGAGGCGGAGGTGACGGTGCCGGCCCGGCTGGAGACCATGCCGCCGGGCAGCCGGTCGGCGGCGACGTGCAGCGCGTAGGCCGCGTCGAGGGGTTTTCCGGCCGCGTCCAGGAGGCCTTCGTCGATCATCACGCGGGCGCCGCCGAAGCCCTCCTCGCCGGGCTGGAACATGAACACGACGTCGCCCTGGAGGTGTTCGCGGCGCTCGGCCAGCAGCCGTGCGGCGCCGACGAGTCCGGCGGTGTGCAGGTCGTGGCCGCAGGCGTGCATCGTGCCGGGCAGCTCGGAGGCGTACGGGACGCCGCTGTTCTCGGTGATGGGCAGGGCGTCCATGTCGGCGCGCAGGAGCACGGCGCCGCCGGGCCGTCCGCCGCGCAGGACGGCGGTGACGGAGCTGAGCTCCTTGCCGGTGGTGATCTCCAGGGGCAGTCCGTCGAGTGCGGCGAGGATCTTCTCCTGGGTGCGGGGCAGTTGGAGGCCGATTTCGGGCTCGCGGTGCAGGGCCCGGCGCAGCGCGACGAGTTCGGGGTGCAGGTCGTGGGCGCGCTCGGTGTACGAGGGGGCGGTGGTGGGCGGCATGCGGAAGGAACCTCCTGGTGGAGAGAGCACAGCGGAACGTTCGGTGGCGTCGTGGTGCCGCGCCCGTCAGCCCGGCATCAGCAGTTGCCGGGCGATCCCGTTCTTCTGGATCTCGGACGAGCCGGTGAGCACGCGGAACATGCGCAACTTCCGGAAGATGGACTCGACTTCGGCGCCGCGCACGAGGCCCGCCTTGCCGTGGATCTGCACGGCCTCGTCGGCGATCCGGAAGGCGTTCTCGGCGACGAACAGCTTGCACATGAAGGCCTCGGTGCGCGGCTCCCTGCCCGCGTCGAGGTCGGCGAGCGCGTCGTACGTCATGCTGCGCGCCGCGTAGTACGAGGTGGCCATGTCGGCGAGCTTGTGCTGGATGGACTGGAGCGCGCCGAGCGGCGCCCCGAAGACCTGTCGGGTGCGGGCGAAGTCGACGGTGAGGGCGAGGGCGCGGCGGGCCTGGCCGAGGACGGTCGGGCAGTGCAGGAGCCGGTTGGTGGTGACGCGGCCGAGTCCGATACGCAGCCCGTCGCCGACCTTGCCGAGCAACTGCCGCGGTTCCACACGGCAGTTGTCGAGCACGATGTCGCTCTCGATGTGCTCGCCGGACATCGGTGTCTCGCCGGGCAGCACCGTGCAGCCGGGTGCGTCGAGGTCGACGAGGAACGCGGAGAACACCGGCTTGGCGTCCTCGGGTGCGTCCGGCTCGGGCGCCATCCGTGCGATGAGGACGGAGAAGTCGGCGAACGGTCCGGCGGAGGAGAACACCTTGTGCCCGGTGATCCGCCAGCCGTCCCCGTCGGGTGTGGCGACGGTCTTCATCGCCCGTACGTCGGACCCGGCATCGGTCTCGGTGAGCGAGAAGCAGCAGGCCCGCTCGCCCCGGATGACCGGCTCCAGATATGTCTCGATCTGGTGCTCGGTGGCGTACTGGAGGATCGACCCGGCGCGCAGCGGACCGCCCATGTCGCCAAGGACGCTGTGCTGAAGGAGCCGCCCGGAGGCACCCACCTCCTCCTTGAGGGCGGCGAGTTCGGTGTACGTGAGGTCCTGGCCGCCGTGTTCCTTCGGCAGGTGGATGCCGTAGAAGCCGAGTTCGCGGCTGCGCCGCCAGACGGGTTCGAGCTGGGCCCGGGTGTAGCCACTCTCGGGCTCGATCCCCAACTCTGCTTCATAAGCGGCGAGTTCCCCGCCGAGATAGTCACGCAGTCGCTCCACCAGGTCCTGGAGCCGCGGGTTGTCGTCGTACGTGGGGGTGAGGGTGAAGGTCATGGCGCTCTCCTGTGCAAGGGGCTTCAGTGGACGCGGCGCTCGGCGCCGGACCAGTGGCGCGCGCGGACGGCGCGGCGGTCGATCTTCCCGTTGCGATTGACGGGCAGCGCGTCCACGAACTCCACGGACCGCGGCTTCTTCACGCGGGCGAGGCGTTCGGCGCAGAAGTCGACGATGTCGTCCTCGGTGGCCTCGGCGCCGGGCCGGAGCACGACGACCGCCTTGACGGCCTCGCCCCACTTCTCGTCGGGCACACCGACGACGCAGGCCTCCGCGAGGGCGGGGTGGGCGTACAGGACGGCCTCGACCTCACTGCAGTACACGTTGTAGCCACCGGAGATGATCATGTCTTTCTTGCGGTCGACGATGAACAGGTAGCCGTCCTCGCGCAGATAGCCCAGGTCACCGGTGTGCACCCAACCGTCCTTGAACGTCTCGGCGGACAGCTCGGGTTCGTGCCAGTACGCGGTGACACAGTCCGGGCCGCGGGCGACGACCTCGCCGATGCTCCCTGCGGGCAGCGCGGTGCCCGCCTCGTCGACCACGCGTATCTCGGTGTCGAACACCGGCCGTCCGCAGGACAGCAGCAGGTCGGGGTCGGTGGTGGTGCCGGCGAGCACGTCCTCACGCGTCAGCACGGTGATGCCACTGGTCGTCTCGACCTGCCCGTACCCCTGCATGACGATCGGCCCGAACGCCTCGACGGCCTCGCGCAGCCGCTGTGGCGAGACGGGCGCGCCGCCCACGTGCAACGACCGGAGACTGGACAGGTCGGCGGTGGCGGTCTTCGGGTGGGCGAGCAGCATCCCGAGCATGGTCGGCACCAGGAACGTGGCGGAGATCCGCTCGGCCTCGACCGTGGCGAGGAACAACTCGGCGTCCCAGCGCGGCAGTACGACGACGGTGGCGCCGGAGGCGAGCAGGGCGAGGAGCGGCATGCCGGGCGCGTGCGTGATGGGTCCGGCGGCGAGGTAGCACTCGCGGGTCGAGGGTGAGGCGTCCGAACCCATCATCCGCTTGCGCATGTTGGCGAGCCGGTTGCCGTGGGTCTGCACGGCGGCCTTCAGCTTGCCGGTGGATCCGGAGGTGAAGTTGAGGACGGCGGCGTCGTGCTGGTCGACCTCGACGGCGACGGCCTCCTCGCCCCCTTCGGCGAGCAACTCCCCATAGCCGAGCGCCTCTTGATCCCCGTAGTCGACGAGCAGACAATCCACCGATGCGCGCTCCAGGGCGGCTCGGGCGGCTTCGATGCGCTCGCTGTCCACGAACAGGACGCGGACGTCCGCGTCATCGAGGATGTGCGCGACCTCCTCGACGGAGAGCCGCGGGCTGATCGGCACCCGCACGAGGCCGCTCTTGGACAGGGCCATCTCGGTCTCGACGGCCTGCGCGCAGTTACCCGCGTACGTCGCCACGGCCTGCCCCGGCGCGAGTCCGCGCCCGATGAGCGCGGAGGCCAGACGGTTGGTGATCCGCTCCAGCTCCCCGTACGTCAGCCTGCGTTCCCCGCAGATCAGGGCCTCGCGTTCCGGCCAGAAGGTGCTGCTTCGAGTGATGTACGTGCCCAGGTTCACGGATTGCTCCCACGCTCGACGGCTCAAATCATCATGGCGGCCAATAGTGGACAGCGTGTCTACAAACCTTCGAGGTGTCAATGATCCGGTGTACGCTTCCGGCACCGATCCGGGACCGACCGATCTGGGACGCGAGAGGAGCCGGACATGCCGCCGGAAGCGGGCGATCGCCGAGTACGCCGCACCCGACGCCTGTTGCGCGACGCCCTGGTGTCGCTGTCCCTGGAGCGGGGCTACGCGACCGTGACCGTGGAGGACATCACGGAGCGGGCCGACCTGGGCCGGGCCACGTTCTACAAGCACTACACGGACAAGGACGACCTGCTCGACCGCGTGGTGACCGACCTGCTCGACGAGCTGCAGGACCGGCTGCGCCCGCTCGTCCAGGGCTCAGAGGTGGGCTTCACCGGCAAACCGGCGCTGGAGATCTTCCGGCACGCCGAGGAGGAGCGGGACGCCTACCGGATGATCCTGCGCGGCGAGGGCGACGGCCGGGCCCTCCGCCAGTTCACTCGGGCGCAGGCGGAGGCGACGGCCGGGGTCTTCCGAGCCCGCGCCGAGCACGAGGGGGTCACACCCCGGATCAGCGTCGACGTCCTGGCACACGCCTGGGTCGGCGAACAACTCGCCGTACTCGGCTGGTGGTTGGAGGCCGACCCCCGCCCGATGCCCCCGGAGGAGGCCACCCGTATGCTGCTCGACCTCTCACTCCGCGGCCGCTACTGGGCCAACGGCTTCACGGGCGAACCACCGGTCCCCGCCCCTTCCTAGAAAACCCTCACCGGGGCCTCAGCACGCCGGGACCTTCGCTCGTCGTCCCATCAGCCACAGGCCGCACGTCGGCAGGGCGAACACCAAGAGCAGCACGGACAGCACCAGCAGCGCTTTCATGAGCCAAGTACAGCACCGGCCGTCGGCGCACCCTGCCTTTTCTCCTCAGTGCACCGACTGCCCCTTCCCGAGGGCGATCACTCCCGACTTCGACACGGTGTAGAGCTCCGCGTCCCGGCCCGGGTTGACGCCGATGGTCGCGCCGACCGGGACCTCCACGTTCTTGTCGAGGACGGCGCCGCGCACCACCGCTCCCCTGCCGACCCGTACGTTGTCGTGCAGGACCGAGCCCTGGACGACCGCGCCGTCCTCGACGACGACGCCCGGTGACAGGACGGAGCGGGTGACCTGGCCGCGGATGACGCAGCCGGGGCTGACGATGGACTCGGCCGCGATGCCGCCCGCGCAGAACTTGGCCGGCGGAAGCTGGCCGGGATGGGTGTAGATCGGCCAGCGGCGGTTGTCCAGGTTGAAGACCGGAGTGTCCGAGATGAGGTCCATATGGGCCTCGTAGTAGGCGTCGAGGGTGCCGACGTCACGCCAGTAGCCGTGGTCGCGGTCCGTCTCCCCCGGCACGTGGTTGCCGTCGAAATCGTAGAGCTGGGCGACGCCGCGCTCGGTGAGCATCGGCACGATCGAACCGCCCATGTCGTGCGCCGAGTTGGAGTCCTCCGCGTCGGTCGTCAGCGCGTCGACCAGGACCTTGGTGGTGAACAGGTAGTTGCCCATCGACGCGAACACCTGGTTCGGGGTGCCGGGCAGCGGCGGCGGGTCGGTGGGCTTCTCCAGGAACGCGTCGATGCGCGTGCCGTCGCGGGCCGGGGTGATGATCCCGAAGGACGACGCTTCCCCGCGCGGCACCCGGATGCCCGCCACAGTGACGCCCGCGCCCGACTCGATGTGCTGGGCGAGCATCTGCCGCGGATCCATCCGGTACACGTGGTCCGCGCCGAACACCGCGATGTAGTCGGGCTGTTCGTCGTGGACCAGGTTGAGGGACTGCAGGATCGCGTCGGCGCTGCCCGAGTACCAGCGCGGTCCGAGCCGCTGCTGGGCCGGGACCGGCGTGACGTAGTTGCCGAGCAGGCTCGACATCCGCCAGGTGGTCGTGACGTGCCGGTCCAGCGAATGCGACTTGTACTGCGTCAGGACGCAGATGCGCAGGATGTCGCCGTTGACCAGATTGGACAGGGCGAAGTCGACCAGGCGGTACGTACCGCCGAACGTCACCGCGGGCTTCGCCCTGTCCGCGGTGAGCGGCATCAGCCGCTTTCCCTCCCCGCCTGCCAGTACGATCCCGAGCACCGAAGGTCCGCCGCGCATCCCAACCCCCCTGTGATTCACGTACCGTTGAGAATCTCCTGGTACACGTCGACCGTGCGCCGGGCGATCGCGTCCCAGCCGAACTCGGCCGCCGCCCGCTCCCGGCCCGCCTCGCCCATCGCCCGCGCCGCTCCGGGATCGGCGACAACCCGGTTCAGGGCGTCCGCGAGCCCCGCCTCGAACGCCTCGGGCTCCGCGGCCGCGTACGGGACGAGCAGCCCCGTCTCGCCGTGCGCGACGACCTCGGGGATGCCGCCGACCTGCGAGGCGACCACCGGGGTGCCGCAGGCCATCGCCTCCAGGTTGACGATGCCGAGCGGCTCGTACACGGAGGGGCACACGAACACCGAGGCGTGCGTGAGCAGTTGGATGACCTCGGTGCGCGGCAGCATGGCGGGGATCCAGCGCACCCCGTCGCGCGTGGCCTTCAACTCGTCGACCAGCTCCCGGAACTCGCGCCCGATCTCCGGGGTGTCCGGCGCGCCCGCGCACAGCACGACCTGGACGTCCTTCGTCAGCCCCTTTGCCGCGCGCAGCAGATGGGGGACGCCCTTCTGCCGGGTTATGCGGCCGACGAAGAGGATGTAGGGGCGCTGCGGGTCGATGTCGTAGCGGCGCAGCACGTCCGTCCCGGCGTCCGCGTGGTAGAGCGAGACGTCGATGCCGTTGTGCACGACGCGGACCTTCTTCGGCTCCAGGGCCGGATAGCAGGCGAGGATGTCCTTGCGCATCGCGTGCGACACGGCGATCACGCCGTCCGCGGCCTCGATCGCGGTCCGCTCCGCCCACGCCGACAGCGCGTAGCCGCCGCCCAGCTGCTCGGCCTTCCAGGGGCGCAGCGGCTCCAGGGAGTGCGCGGTCATCACGTGCGGTATCCCGAGGTGCAGCGCCGCCAGGTGCCCCGCGAGGTTCGTGTACCAGGTGTGGGAGTGCGCGAGGTCGCGGCCTTCGAGGGCCGCGGCGATGGCCAGGTCCACGGAGAGCGTGCGCAGCGCGTCGTTCGCCCCGTCGAGCGCGGGCCAGGCCCGGTGCCGGCGCACCCCGTCGGCCGCTCCCTCGCCCCACGTGTGCACCTCGAGGTCCACGAGGGGGCGCAGCTCGCGCGCCAGGAACTCCACGTGCACTCCGGCGCCGCCGTAGACATCCGGCGGATACTCCCTTGTCAGCAGTCCCACACGCACGCGCGGCCCCCGTAGTCGTCGGTCGGCGACACTCGCTCCGGATCGCTACCCGCTCTGGATCGCTGTTTCGAAAGCGCACCTCATGGTCACCCATGGAGGGCCCGTGCGGAAGGGCGCGGACGGCAACGGGACCCGAGTCTCCCGGTGGTCCCTGGGGCACCCGCCCTGGGGATGAATCAGGATGCGGCCTACTCCAACGGGAGTAGGACCCAATGCGTGCTCAGGTCGGACGACAGGGAGAGGGGAAAAGCGCGATCGTAGAGAGTATGAGAAGCGACCGTGCGCCACGCCGCACCTCCAGGGGCGCCTCATGAGCGACCTGGTGCTTTCCGTGCTGCTCTCGCTCGTCTCCGCCGTCGCGTACGCGGGCGGGGCGATCGTGCAGGAGCGCGTGGCCGTGACGTCGCCCAAGGCGGCGTACGCCCCCCTGCGCCGGCCCGCCTGGTGGGGCGCCGGATGCCTGAACGGCCTGGGCGCGGTGCTGCACGTCGCGGCGCTCGCCTTCGGCCCCCTCAGCGTCGTACAGCCGCTGGGCGCCCTCACGATCGTGCTCGCGCTGCCGATGTCGGCGCTCCTGGTGGGGCGCAGGGCCGGAGCGACGGCCTGGCGCGGCGCGATCATGGCGACGGTCGGCCTCGCGGGGCTGCTCTCGCTGACCGGGTCCACGACCGAGCAGTCGCTGGACGGGACGCAGCGCCTGTTCGTCGGTCTGATCACCGTGGGCGGCGTACTGACCCTGATGTCGTCGGCCCGTGTGGCGCACCGGCACCCCGTGGTGCGCGCGGTGCTGCTCGCGGTGGCGGCCGGTGGCGCGTTCGGCATGGCGTCGGTGTTCACGAAGTCCGTGACCGAGGACTGGACCGGGCAGCCGCTGGAGCAGCTCGCCACGCTCCTCGCGATCGCGGGCCTGGCCGCGACCGGGATGCTGCTGTCGCAGGCCTCCTACCGGGGCGCAGGGCTCGCCGCGCCGCTGGCGACCGCGACGGTCGTGAACCCCGTGGTGGCGGCGACCATCGGCATCACCATGTTCGGCGAATCGTTCCGGTACGGCACGATCGGCACGGTGCTCGCGCTCACCTGCGGTGTCGTGGCGGCGGGCGGCCTGATCCTGCTGACGACGGAGCGCATCGGGCGCGGCCGCCGGGCGGGCTCCTCGGTCGTCGCGACCGTCCCGCACGGAGTGTCACCGGTGATCCCGCCGGTGGTGCCGGACAGCCCGGCCGGGCTCGACTCCGTGCCACTGCCGCCGCGCGCGCCTGGGCCCCGTCAGGAGCCGCCGTGCGGGGGCTGGACGGCCGAGGACATCCGATCGTGACACCGGCGCCGGGACCGCTCGGACACTCTGTCCCTGAGGCTTCTCGGGCGCTCAGATCCTGACGCCGCGGGCCCGCAGATACGCCAGCGGGTCCACGTCACTGCCGAAGCCGGGCCCCGTCCGCACCTCGAAGTGCAGATGCGGGCCCGTGCTGTTGCCCGTGGAGCCGGAGCGGGCGATGCGCTGGCCGGCCACCACGCGTTGGCCGCTCTTGACCGTCAGCGCCGACAGGTGTCCGTACTGGCTGTACTTGCCGTCGGCGTGCCGGATCACCACTTCGTAGCCGTACGAGCCGCCCCAGCCGGCCGAGACGACGTGCCCGGCGGTGATGGCCTTCACGGCCGTGCCCGTGGGCACCGCGAAGTCGACGCCCGTGTGGTAGCCCTTCGACCAGGAGGAACCGGCGGCGCGGTAGGGGGTGCCGAGGGAGGCGGCGACGGGGGCGACGGCGTTGTGCGTGGTGGCCTTCGCCGTGTCGGACTTCTTGGCGACGGGTTTCTCGGACCTCTTGGCGACGGGCTTCGGCGCCTTCTTCGCGGGCTGCGCCTGCGTCTTGCCCTTCCCCGGGATGCCGAGGCGCTGCCCCGGAGTGATCAGGTCCGGGTCGGAGCCGATCGTGGCGCGATTCGCCGCGTACAGCGCCCGCCAACCGCCCTTCACGGACCGCTCGGCGGCGATTCCGGAGAGGCTGTCCCCGCTGACGACGCGGTACATCTGGGCGCGTCCCGCCCGTGACTGCGGCGTGGCCTGCGGCCGCACGTCCGGCGTCGCGGTCGTGCGGGTGAGGTTCGCGCGCTGCGAGCACACCGGCCAGGCGCCGGGCCCCTGCCCCTTGAGCACCTTCTCCGCCACGGCGATCTGCTGGTCCCTGGTGGCGAGGTCGGCGCGCGGCGCGTAGGCGGTGCCGCCGTACGCGGCCCAGGTGGAGCGGGTGAACTGGAGTCCGCCGAAGAATCCGTTGCCGGTGTTGATGCTCCAGTTCCCGGAGGACTCGCACGCGGCGACCTTGTTCCACGTGTGCGCGTCCGCGGCCTGCGCCGAGCCCGCGCCGACGATCGGGATGGCCATGCCCACGCCGCCCACGGTCACTGTGAGCGACGCCCGGTTGACCCGGCTCGGCTGATACCGGCGGTGCCGGCCACGTAACGCCATGAAAGCCCCCTCAGCCACACGTAGGAGCGGCAAATTAGCCGCTCCTACGTAAGTGGACAAGAGTGCCGCGAGCCACCTTGGCGGGATTCAGTCCCTCAAGTGCCCAGGAATCCAACGAAGTTGCGCGGCCTGCTGGAAGGGGCCGCCGCCCTCGTGGTCGTTGAACGCGTACACCTCGATCGACTTCTCGGCGCCCGCCCAGTGGTTGTACGCGCCGAAGACCGTGGACGGCGGGCAGGTCAGGTCCTCCAGGGCTGCGGAGAACAGGGTCGGCGCCGTGGCGCGCGCCGCGAAGTTGATGCCGTCGAAGTAGGAGAGCGTGCGGAAGGCGCGCTCGTCCTCGCCGATGTGGGCCTTGAGGTAGAGGGCGATCTCGCGGTACGGGTGACGCTCGGTGAGCGTGGCCGCGCGCCGGAAGTCGCACAGGAACGGCACGTCGGGCGCGGCCGCCCGCAGGTCGGGCACGAGGCCCGCCACGGCGATGGTGATGCCGCCGCCCTGGCTGCCGCCGGTGACGGCGACCCGCGAGGCGTCCACGAGCGGGT
Organism: Streptomyces sp. UC4497; assembly: GCF_054871485.1. Classification (NCBI taxonomy): domain Bacteria; kingdom Bacillati; phylum Actinomycetota; class Actinomycetes; order Kitasatosporales; family Streptomycetaceae; genus Streptomyces; species Streptomyces sp. UC4497. The sequence goes on from NZ_JBTYHB010000001.1 coordinate 535,092, forward strand.
GCGAGCGGGCGGCGTCGACAGCGCGCACGGCGTCCGTGTAGACGCGGCGGTAGTAGTACTCGTGCGGGTCCTGGATTCCGCGCGTCATGAAGCCCGGCTGGGCCGGCGTGGAGCCGACCGGGTCCGCGGTGTCGCCGACGCTGCCACCGCTGCCCTGCCCGCGGGTGTCCATCACGAAGTGCGCGAACCCGGCGGCCGCCCAGCGCAGGTGGGTGTGCGGGAGGCCGCGGCCGCCCCCGTAGCCGATGTACTCGACAACGGCCGGAAGCGGCTCGTTCGTGCCTGCCGGAAGGACCAGCCAGCCCTTCACGGGATGCCCGCCGAAGCCCGCGTACGTAACGTCGAATACGTCGACTGCCGTGTACGGGACATCGACGGGTTCGAAGCGTGCGTCCAGGTCGTGGTCCCTGGCCTCGACGAGGGTCTTCTCCCAGAAGGCGTCGAAGTCGTCGGGGGCAGTCAACTCCGGCTGGTACGTACGCAACGCATCGAGTGACAGGTCGAAATGAGGCACGCACGGCTCCAAATTCGTAGAGAGTCCACGGTGTAGAGAATCCACGGTGGGGTCGGATCGCCAACCTAACCCGACCACCACCAGAATTGAACAAGATCTTTCATCTTCCGTATGCACAAGCAACAGAAGCGACAGGAGCGGCAGGCATGAGCGACACAGCCCAGATCGGTGTCACAGGGCTCGCTGTGATGGGGCGCAATCTCGCCCGGAACTTCGCCCGCAACGGCTACACGGTCGCCCTTCACAACCGGACGGCGTCCCGCACGCACGCGCTGGTCGAGGAGTTCGGCGAGGAGGGCATCTTCGTCCCGACCGAGACGGCCGAGGAGTTCGTGGCCGCGCTCGAGCGGCCGCGTCGCCTGGTCATCATGGTGAAGGCGGGCGAGCCGACCGACGCGGTGATCAAGGAGTTCGCGCCGCTCATGGAGTCGGGCGACATGATCATCGATGGTGGCAACGCGCACTTCGCGGACACCCGGCGCCGCGAGAAGGAGCTGCGCGAGCAGGGCATCCACTTCGTCGGCACCGGCGTCTCCGGCGGCGAGGAGGGCGCGCTGCACGGGCCGAGCATCATGCCCGGCGGCAGCGTCGAGTCGTACGCCTCGCTCGGTCCGATGCTGGAGAAGATCTCCGCCAAGGCGAAGGACGGCGCGCCCTGTGTGACGCACGTCGGCCCCGACGGGGCGGGCCACTTCGTCAAGATGGTGCACAACGGCATCGAGTACGCCGACATGCAACTCATCGGCGAGGCCTACCAGTTGCTGCGCGACGTGGCCGGGTACTCCCCCGCGCAGATCGCCGACATCTTCCGCACCTGGAACACGGGCCGCCTCGACTCCTACCTGATCGAGATCACGGCCGAGGTCCTCTCGCACGTGGACGAGGCGACCGGCAAGCCCTTCGTGGACGTCGTCCAGGACCAGGCCGAGCAGAAGGGCACCGGACGCTGGACGGTGCAGATCGCGCTCGACCTGGGCGTGCCGGTGTCCGGCATCGCCGAGGCGGTGTTCGCGCGCTCCCTGTCCGGGCACGCGGAACTGCGCACCGCTTCCCGCGAGTTGGCGGGGCCGACGGCGGCGACGCTGAGCGAGTCGGAGGCCGCCGCCTTCGCGGACCGCGTCGAACAGGCCCTGTACGCCTCGAAGATCGTGTCGTACACGCAGGGCTTCCACGAGATCTCCGCGGGCAGCGAGGAGTACGACTGGAACATCGACTCCGGCGCGGTGGCCCGGATCTGGCGCGGCGGCTGCATCATCCGCGCCGCATTCCTGGACCGGATCACGGCGGCGTACGAGGCGGAGCCGAACCTGGTCTCGCTGCTGTCCGACAAGGGATTCGCCGACGAGATCGCCGCGGCTCAGGACGACTGGCGTTCCGTCCTGGTCGCGGCGACCACGCAGGGTGTGCCCACGCCGGGCTTCGCCGCCGCGCTCGCCTACTACGACGCGCTGCGCGCCGAGCGCCTGCCGGCCGCGCTCACACAGGGCCAGCGGGACTACTTCGGCGCGCACACGTACCGCAGGGTCGACCGGGAGGGCTCGTTCCACACACTGTGGGGCGGTGACCGCTCCGAGGTCGACGCGTAGCCGTTTCGGCTAGGCGGGTGACGGCTCGGGCTCCGGCGGATGCGGGTCGGGGTCCGGGTTCGGCCGCGGCGGCACCGGGTCCGGCGGCGAGGGCTGCGGCCCCGGTTCGGGCACCGGCGTCGGGAACGGGTCCGGCATCGGGCCGGGATCCGGCCGGTCCGGACCCGGCCCGGGTCCTGGCGTGGGGGTCGGCGGGACGGGATCGGGGAACGGTTGCGTCATCGTTGGTTCCTCCAACGGTTCGGAGGGGACCTTTCCACTCTCTCCCGGCTCGCGTGCCCACGCCCGCCGAGTCCACGCCTACGACCCGTCGAGTGGCCGACCGAGGTCGGCGAGCAGCTCGTCGAGCGCCTTCGTGAGGGCCTCGACGTTCGCCGGATCGAACCAGGTGGTGCGGATCCGTTCATTGTTCCCCTTCGGCGTCTCGTGGTCGGCCGCGAGCCGGTCGAGGGAGCGGGTCCCGTCGCCCAGCGAGCGGCCGACGCCCTGGAAGAGGCCGCGGACGTAGCGATCGGCGTCGTCGGGAGCGATGCCGTGGCCGACTGCCCATGTGGCGAGCGTCGCGAGATACGCGTAGTGGGTGGTCAACGTGCCGGTGAGCGCGGACAGGACGTTGAAGGCGGCCTCGTCCGCGACGGGCAGCGCGCCGCCCATCCGCGCGAAGAAGGCATCCACTTCCGGGTGCGAGGGGTGCACGACCGTCACGGAGCGGCGTTCGCGGATGGTCGGCAGGGGAATGGCGCGGACCAACGGGACGTCGGTGCCGAGCCTTCGGCGCAGTTCGTCGTTGCCGACGCCCGCCATCACGTTGACCACGACCCTGTCGCCGTCGATCCGTAGTCCGGCCACGGCGTCGTGCCAGTCCCGGCGGCGCACCGCGAGGAGCACCAACTCTGAGCGGTCCACCACCTCCTGGTTGTCGGCGCACACCGTGACACCCGCGTACTGCCTGGACAGCGCCGCGGCCGTGCGGGCTCCCCGCGGGGAGAGGAACACCTCCGGCGAAGCACCGCCCTCGTGGCGCAGGCCCTCGACGACGGCCCGGCCGATCTCGCCCACCCCGATGATGCCGACGCGTCGCACCGTCTCCTCCTCCAACTGTCTCCTCCTCCATAGGTCCGTGATCACGTTGAGGCGGGTGCTGCGCGACAGGCCCGTCGCGCAGCACCTCGTTCAGTCCGCCAGGGCCGCACCGAGGAACTCGCGGATCTCCGTGCGGGCGGCCTCGGCCTGCGGTTCCATGCCCGGCAGGGAGAGGAACGCATGCTTCGCCCCCGGGTATTCGGTGAGCCTCACGGGTGTCCCGGCCTCCCGCAGTCGTTCGGCGTAGCGACGGCCGTGGTCGGCCACCGCGTCCTGGGTCGGCACCACCACGAGCGCCGGCGCGAGTCCGCCCAGGTCGTCCGCGTACAGGGGCGAGTACGCGCGGGCGTCGATCCCCGGCGGGACGGACAGCCGCCTCAGGAACCGCAGTTGCGGCAGGGCGCGGGTCGGGCTGTACGCGTACTCGGCCGTCGAGGGGTGGTCCTCCATCGTGTCGGTCACGTCGACCGCGGGATTGACGAGCACCTGCGCCCTGAGCCCCAGACCGGCCTCGCGGGCCCGGATCGCGCTCAGGGCACTGATCAGCCCGCCGAAACTCTCGCCGAAGACGGCCGTGCGCGCCGGGTCGACGCCCCACTGCTCGTGGTGCCGCACCACGTCCCAGCCGTCTTCGGCGGCATGCGGGAGGGGGCTGTCCTGGGCGACGAGGCGGTGCTCGACCGAGACGACGACCGCGGGGAGCCGGGCGGCGAGGTGGCTGTTGACCCAGTCGCACTGCACCGCCGTGCCCACGAAGCCTCCTCCGTGCACATGGATCACGAGCGGCAGATCGACTCGGACGTCGGCCTCCGCGTCCCGCGTCGCCGCCGGCCGGTACACCCGGACGGGCAGGTCGCGGCCCGGCAGCGGCACGCTCCGCCAGTCGACGACCGCCCCGGGGTCCGACTCGCCGAGGACCGCCCGAGCCGTGCGGGACGCCCTGAAGCGGTTCTCCGCCTCGCGGTAGGCGACCAGTTCCTCGTTGGTGATCGCCGAGAAGTCCGGCTCCGGCGGCCGCTCCACAGCAGTGGTCCCACTCATGTCCCGTCTCCCCTTCGTCTGTTCGCTGCTCCCGATCGGGAGGCCCGACCGGGAGGCCCGGTCGGGCATGCGTCCTCAGTATGCACGCGGTGCGTGCACAACCAAGTGCATTGCTGAGAACTACGCTCAGTGCAGTGCCGGGTGCATGGCCATGTGCATGAGCTAGGCTCGGCCAGGACGAGAGGGGAAAAATGGCAGCCCGAAGGCGCTGGTCGACCGAGGAGATCCTGGACACGGCGGCGGAGCTGCTGCGCACGAGCGACGCCGAGTCGTTCAGTGTGCGCAAGCTCGCCGGCGCTCTCGGGACGGACTCCTCCAGCCTGTACCGGCACTTCCGCAACAAGACGGAGCTGCTGCGCGCGGTCGCCGACCGCATCCTCGCGGCCGCGATGGAGGGCTACCGCCCGGAGGGTGACTGGAAGCAGCGCATCACGGCGACGGCCCTGCGCCTGCGGGAGTCCTTCGGGGAGCACCCTCAACTCGCCGCGGTCTGGGGGCGCTACGCGTCCGGGGGTGCCGGCTCCCGACTGGTCATGGAAGAGGTACTACAGGCCTTGCGGACCTCGGGCCTGCCCGATGAGGAGATTCCGGCCCGCTACCACCGGATCGTGATCCTCGTCGCCTCGCTGATCGCCTCCGAGGCGGGCATCGGCAGCCTCACCCCCGGCGAGTACGAGCAGGGCATGGAGCAGTTCCGGGTCGCGGTGCTGGGTGCCGACCCCGAGCGCTTCCCCGCCCTGGCCCACTTCGCCCGCGAGATCCGCCCCCTCGGGGCCGACCGCGGTGCGGCGTTCGACGAGATCCTCGCCGCCCACCTCGCCCGGATCGAGGCGGCGATTCCCTGACGCGGGCGGGGTGGCGGCGAGTGAGGACCGGGGCCGGCCCTCAGCCGTCGGTGCGGCGCAGCCGTACGACGGGAATGTCGCGGCTCGTCTTCTTCTGGTAGTCCGCGTACTGCGGGAACAGTTCCACCAGCGAGTCCCACACGCGCGCCTTGTCCTGCGGCGACAGGGTCTCGGCGCGCGCCGTGAACCGCTCGGTCTCGACGCGCAGCCGTACATCGGGGTTGGCCTGAAGGTTCAGGTACCACTCCGGGTGCCGGTCCGAGCCGCCGTACGAGGCCACGATCAGGTAGTCGTCGCCGTCCCTGCCGTAGATCAGGACGGTGCGACGCCACTGGCCGCTCTTGCGGCCCTCGTAGTCGAGGAGCAGGCACGGCACACCCTGCATGGTGGTGCCCTTGGTGCCGCCGGACTCCTCGTAGGTGCGGGCCTGCTCGGCGACCCAGCCGGTGGGGCTGATGACGACGTCGGTGTCGGGGTCGGTCATGCGGACTGCCTCCTGGTTCGGGGAGCCGGCCGGTCGTCCCGGCGGGCTCCCGGGTTCCGGGTAACTCCCTTCAACCTAAGCGCTCTTGGCGCTCGCGCATTCCGTGGCGGCGGCGCCGAGTCCGGGGCGCGGGCTGGAGAGCACGGGCAGGGTGGTGTGGGAGCGCTCGGCGGCGTCGGTCAGGGAGGCCTGGGCGAGGACGATCACGTCGGCCCCGGCGATGCCGTCGATGGCGGTGGCGACGAGCGCGAGATACCCGTCCCGGTCCCCGGCGAGGAACAGGTCCCAGGCGCCCTCGACGAACACGGTCCGCACGTCCACCGCGCGCCCGGCCCGCCGGGCCTCCTCCTCGACCAGGTCCAGGGTCGGCCCGAAGGTGCTGCGCACCGTGGCGACCACGGCGATCCGCTCCCCCTCTGCGACGGCCCGCGCGGCCATCGGCCGGTCCACACGCAGCACGGGCACGCCGACGTCGGCGGCGAGATCCTCCGCGACGGCGCCGAGCGTGGAGCACGTGCACAGCACGGCGTCCGCCCCGTCGGCGACGGCCGCCGCCAGCAGCTCCCGGACCTCGTCGGTGACGGCCTCGGGCCCCTCGGCGCCGGCCCGCACGAGCAGTTCCTCGCGTACGACGTGACGCAGTTCCAGGCCCGGGTGGTCGGCGTCGCGCAGGGCGTCAAAGACCGGCACGTGGACGGGCGAGGTGTGCACGAGCGTCAGGTTCATGGCCGGCACCCTACGCGCGGATGATCACCGCGCGCAGGGCCGTCTCACCACTTGTCGGGGTCAACCTCGAGGGCGGCCTTCGCGGCGAGCAGCAGGTCGGCGGAGGCCTCGGGGGCCTCGCCGGGGTGCCGCTCGGCCCACCGGACGACGAACGGGCACAGCGGCGCCACGGCCATCGGCTCGGCGGCGGCGATGGCGTACAGCTCGCGGGTGAGCGAGCCCGCGATCCCCTTGCCCTCGTGCGCCGGCTCCACGACGGTGTGCACCGGGACGAGGGCCCGCTCGGGTTCGTCAAGGACGAAGTACTGGATGCGGCCGACGACTTCGCCGCCGGAGCGGGCCTGCAGCAGCCCGTGCTCGCGGTCGTCGCGGATCTCGATGTCGCTCATGGGCTCTCCTGCGTCGTGGGCGGAGCGGTGTCTCAGCCCGCGGGTACCGCGTGCGGGCCGCGTGTCACCTCGCCGCCGGGCAGTGGCGCGGAGGCGTCGGCGCCGAGCGCCACGATCCGGTTGTCCCGGTCGACGTGCACGATGTTCGGCCGCAGGGCACGCGCCTCGGCGTCCTCGACCTGACAGTAACCAATGATGATCACGAGGTCGCCGGGATGCACGAGGTGGGCGGCCGCCCCGTTGATCCCGATGACACCGGACCCGCGCTCGCCCTCGATGACGTACGTCTCCAGGCGGGCGCCGTTGTCGATGTCGACGATGTGCACGAGCTCGCCGGGCAGCAGATCGGCGGCGTCGAGCAGTTCGGCGTCGATGGTCACGGAGCCGACGTAGTGCAGGTCGGCGTGGGTGACAGTGGCGCGATGGATCTTGGACTTGAGCATGGTGCGCAGCATCAAGGCACTCCTCAACTTCGGCTCCCTGCCCGCGTTTTTGCAGGTCAAGGGCTGTCCGGACAGCTTACAACGCGTCGCGGATCCGGTAAGGCCTCACCAGGTTGTTCAGGACTCACAGCGACCAGTCGGCAACAGCCGAGCCGAGCCCACCGGTCGGCGAGCCGTTGAAGGGCGCGACGACTGCCTCTCAGGCGTTCTCATCATGGATCCGCGCGGCCAGATCCTCCGCCCACTCCAGCGCCCACGCCTTGAGTTCTTCGGTCTGCGCGGAGGTGAGGCCGTACGCGGTGTAGTCCTCGTCCTCGTACCAGTCCGCGCCGGTGAGCCGGTCCCGCAGGTCTTCTAGGCTGAACTCGTCGCGGGCGCGACGGCGGCCCAGGGACTCGAGGTCGGCTGTGGAGCGGTGGCGAGAGGCAGCCTGGACATCGATGAGGTCGCGGACGGTGCCGCGGTCGGCGAGGGCACGGACCTTCGTGCCGATCACGTCATCGAGCGAAAGAACGGGTCCGTAGGGGGTCTGGGCAGGCGGAGCCCAGAACGCCTCCTTCAGGACGTCGACCTCGCACTCCTCGCCGGTATCCCGATCGGTGACGAGAAACCGACCGCTGAGCGGGTCGGTCTGGACGTGCGTCGTCCGCCAGCCGCGCGCGCCGAGGCCCGCTGTGAGCGAGGCGACGATCTCCTGCATCGGAGCGGGGTTCTCGGTGGCGACGTCGAGGTCACGGCTGAAGCGTTCGACCAGGCCGTGGGCCTGCACTGCGTATCCGCCGGTGAGGACCAGGGGGTAGAGGGAGCCGAGGTCGAGGATGTCGGCGAGGAGTCGCTCGTGGAGCGGAGTGAGCTTCACGAAGCGGTCGTGTCGGCCGGAGCGGTGCGGAGCAGCTCGGGGAAGGCGTCCTCCCAGACCTCGCGGATGCAGGAACTGATCAAGCGCCGCAGCACGGGCCACTGATCGGTGAGCAGCCGGTGGTGCAGGAGGGTCACCAGGTCCTCATTCAGCCCTTCGGCGAGGACGGTTCGATAGAGCGTCATGCGGGACTTCGGACGGTCCAGGCTGTAGCTCGTCCGCCCGGACCAGACGATGTGGAGCGGCAGATCCACGTTCCCCTCGATGGGGCCGGCCAGCTCCTGCAAGCGCCCGGGCAGTCGGCTGCGGTAGCGGTCCCGCAGCACCTCGGCGCGGGGGGCGGTGGTCTCCCTGTCCATACATCCAGTATCGCTGCTGGGAGGCGGCGGCATGGCGGATACCGGGTTCCTGTCGTACGTACGAGTCGGCTACATCACCGGCAGGGCGACCGACCTGGTCGTCGCGGCGGGTTGCCGGACGCGTCCCGGGTTCACAAGGCGGCATTGTCGTGCGCGCCCGCCGGGACGAGCTGCGCCGCGGACGCCTTGATCAGGTCGAGGGCCTGTGCCACCACCGGGTGTCGGGCGCCGCCCTTGCGGGTGGCGGCGAGGATGCGGCGGGCGGGGGCGGGTTCGCCGGAGAGGGGGACGCGGGCCACGGGCCATTCGGTGTTGATGCGGGCGAGGCGCGGCACGAGGATCACGCCCAGACCGTGCGCCACCATCGCCGTGCCGGTGTCCCACTCGTCGGACTGGTGGCCCATGTCGGGCATGAACCCGGCGGCCATGCACGCGGTGACCAGCAGGTCGTGGTACGTGGTGCCGGGTGTGCCCACGATCCAGGTCTCGCGGGCCGCGTCCGCGAGGACGACACGCTCGCGCGCGGCCAGCGGATGGTCGGCCGGGACGACCAGGTCCAGCGGGTCGTCGAGGAGCGGCTGCTGCTCGAAGCGCTCGTCGGTCAGCGGCGGCGAGTCGGCCGTCACGACGACCAGGCCGAGGTCCGCCTCGCCGGTGAGCAGCAGCTCGAAGCAGCGCGCCGGCTCCGCCTCCACCAACCGCACGCGGAGCTGCGGATGCCGCTCGCGCAGGGTCGCGGCGGTGGACGGCAGCAGCCGCGTGGCGGCCGTCGAGAAGCCGCAGAGCGTGAACGAGCCGGTCTGCACGTCGGCCATCGCCGCGAGGTCGCTGCGCGCCCGCTCCCACTGCGCCTCGAGGACGGCCGCGTGCTGGAGCAGCGTACGGGCGGCGGCGGTCAGCTTGATACCCCGGCCAGCGGGCTCCAGGAGCGCCACGCCGACCTGCTCGGCCAGCTGCCTCAGCTGGTACGAGACCGTCGACGGCTTGAGCCCCGCGGCCTCCGCGGCCGCGGTCACGCCGCCGTGCGCCTCGACCAGCTGCAGCACCTTGAGCTTGGGATCGATCATTCGACCATCTTGCACGGTCCCATGCAAGATCGTGTAATTGTGTCGATGAGTTACCGGTGACACCCTGCGGTGGTGTTGTTCCGCTTCATCGCCCGGGCCACGGCAGGCCTGTTTCTCGCAGTCGTTCCCGCAGTCCTGATCGCTTCGGAGCAGAGCGCTCCGGCCGTCGTCTGCTGTATCCCGTTGTGCGTTCTCGTGTGCTCCGCGCTCGCGCGGCCGCTCGCCGCGGAGTGCGGCAGCCGCCCCGTCCAATTCGCGGGTCTGACCAGCCTGTTGGCGAGCCTTTCCGTGGTGTCGTTGACGGCCGGGCAGTGGTCGGCCGGGATGTCGGTCTGGCCGACCGTGGCCGCCTCCGTGTTCGCCGGATTCGGTCACGGTCTCGCCCGCGGCGTGCGCTCACCCGCCGCCTCCTACCTGAGCCTCGGCCTGCCGGTCGTCGCCACGGGGCTGCTCACGCTCGTGTGTTCGGCGGCGACGGCGACGGCCCTGGTGGCCTCGGTGATGGCGCTGCTCGTCTTTCCGGCGACCGGCGCAGCCCTCGGGACCGGCCACGCCGGGCGCCGCCCGGAGCGACGCATTCATTGGATCGACCTGAACCACCTGTGCGGGAATCCCACCCGCAGTACCGCGCAATTCTGAGGAGTAGTACGTGCCAGCCGCGCACACCGTTTCCGAGCTTCCCGACACCAAGGCGGGCCCGGCCGACGAGACATTGGTGACCGACCCCAAGGTGACCAGGCGGGCCGTCGGCGCCGCAGCCATCGGAAACATCACCGAGTGGTTCGACTTCGGCGTCTTCGCCAATCTGACCCCGGTACTCACCGCGGTGTTCTTCACGGGCGCGAGCCCGGCCGTCGGCACGATCGGAACCCTCGGCCTCTTCGCGGTCGCCTTCCTGGTGCGCCCGATCGGCGGCATGTTCTTCGGCCCGCTCGGCGACCGCATCGGCCGCACCAAGGTGCTGTCGATCACGGTCATCATGATGGCCGTCGGCACGTTCGTGATCGCGTTCATCCCCGGCTACGAGACATGGGGCCCCGCCGCCCCGCTGCTGATGCTGCTCGCCCGCCTCGTGCAGGGCTTCTCGACCGGCGGCGAGTACGGCGGCGCGATGACGTTCATCGCCGAGTACGCCCCCGACAAGAAGCGCGGGTTCCTCGGCAGCTGGCTGGAGTTCGGCACGCTGACCGGCTATCTCCTCGGCGGCGTCGCCGGCCTGGTCATCCAGCTGCCGGGCGTCATGTCGCACGAGGACCTGCTGTCCTGGGGCTGGCGCATTCCATTCCTGATCTCCGGGCCGATCGGCATCATCGGGCTCTACCTCCGCCTGAAGCTGGAGGACACCCCCGCGTTCAAGGCCGCCGTGGCCGAGCAGCAGGGCCGTGAGGGCAATCAGACCCTCAAGGAGATCCGCCGGGTCTTCACCGACCACTGGCGGCCCATGCTGATCTGCATGGGCCTGGTGCTCGTCTTCAACGTCACCAACTACATGCTCACGACGTACATGCTGGAGTACATCGACAAGTTCGCCCCGTCGGTGAGCCCGACCTGGGCGCAGCTCCTGGAGATCTCGGTCCTCGCCGTCGGCATGCTGCTCATCACCTTCGTCGGCCGGCTCTCGGACCGCATCGGTCGCAAGCCGGTGCTGTACTTCGGCTGCGGCATGCTGATCGTGCTCGGCATACCTTCCGTGCTGCTGATCCAGCAGAACACCCTGATGTCGGTCTTCTCCGGCCTGGTGCTGATGTCGCTGATGCTGCTCTGCTTCAACAGCACCATCCCCTCCACGCTCCCGGCGCTGTTCCCGACGGACATCCGCTACGGCGGTCTGTCGATCGCGTTCAACCTCTCGGTCTCGCTGTTCGGTGGCACGACCGCCGTCGTCAACGCCCTTCTGGTGGAGGCCACCGGCGACGTCAACGTGCCCGGCTACTACCTGATGGCGGCGGGCGCGATCGGCGCCGTCGCCGCCTACTTCGCGGCGGAGTCCGCGGGGCGGCCGCTGCCGGGTTCGGCCCCGGCGGTGGAGGCCCCAGCGGTCGAGGCCCGCGCCTGAGACACGTCGTGCTGTCACCACCCCGGTCACATCTGTTGAAACCTGTGTGACCGGGGTTTTGACGTTGTCCGGATGATGTCGCGGGGCTGTCACAGAGGAACAGTTCCGCGCATCGCTGTGCCTACGGTGTGGGTGTACCGGACAGCAATCCCCCACGGAATGGACAGCAGTGACTCGGCACACCACCTCCCGCCGCTTGCTCTTGGGCGTCTCCGCCTCCGCCCTCCTCACTGCCGCGTGCTCGCCGTCGTCCGACACCAAATCGTCGGGCTCGAAGACCTCGCCGTCGCAGTCGCCGTCGGTCGAGGGCAAGGCGGCCGCGGCCGAGGGCAAGGCACCGGGAGCCGCACCCGACGGCGCCCTCGGTGTGAACTTCAACGAGGACCCCGCGGGCCTCGGCGCCGCCCAACTGCAGGCGCTCTCGGCCACCTGGGTGCGCGGCTTCGTCCCGATCACGCCGGGCGATCTCGAAGGTGACGTCACGCAACAGCGCGCCATCAGGGCGCTCCTGACCGCGCACGGTGACGGCCGCAGGACGATCCTCTCGCTCAAGTTCCCCTACGCACTGGGACCCACGAAGGGCCCGCTCCCCGCGCCGGGCAGCACCGAGCTGAAGGAGCTGCTGGCTCTCGTGGACCGGGTACTGGCCGCCGTGCTCGGCAAGGTCGACATCCTCACGATCGGCAACGAGCCGTTCCTGGAGACACTGCCGGAAGAGCGCAACAAGACGCTCAACGTGTTCTACGAGACGCTGGCCCGCCACGTCATCGAGTACCGGGGGCAGCACGGCGGCGCGGGCTCCGGGACCAGCCTCTACATGGGCGCGCTCAACAACCTCGACGACCCGGCGGGCCGCACGCCCGCGACCGAGCGGTGGCTGCGGTTCGTCAACAAGACGCCCGAGCTCGCCGGCGTCGACATCCACCCGCACGTCACGTCGCTGCAGAACGCCGCCAAGTTCTTCAACTACGTGGTGCCGACCCTGCGTTCGGACCAGAAGTTCCTCGCCACGGAGTTCTCCCTGGTGCAGTTCTGGAAGGAGCACATGCACGACCCGGTGTCCCCGGCGTTCGCCAAGCGCTACGACGTGGACCCTGCCCGAAAGGTCTGGCAGGTGATCGGGGACGCCATCCAGCAGCCGTTCCCGCAGGCGAAGTGGGACGACTTCGTCTCCATGACCCAGTGGTTCGACAACAGCAGGAACTACCTCACCGAGCAGATGAAGGCGTTCCGCGACACCGGGAAACTGGCGGTGGCGACCTACGGGGGCCTGCAGATCGAGTCAATGGCCTCGGGCTGGGACGACAAGAAGACGCCGTGGATCCTCAACCCCCTGTACGCCAACCGGACCGTGCGGCCGGGCGAGGGCGGCACACTCGGCCGCAACGTCTGGTTCGACCAGTTCAAGGCCCTTCAGAAGCCCGCCTGACGCTGGTCGTTGGCCACCACCGTGTTGCGCAGCCGCCCGAGGCGTTCCACCTCCACCTCCACCACGTCGCCGGGGTGGAGCAGCCACGGGGGCGTGCGGGCGTAGCCGACACCGGAAGGCGTGCCGGTGGCCAGCAGGTCACCGGGTCGGAGGGTGAACGTCCGGGAGATGTGGGCGAGCGTGTCACCGACGCCGTACACCATCTCGTCGGTGCGGCCGTCCTGGACGATTTCCCCGTTCACCCGAGTGACCACGCGCAACCCTTCGCGCAGGTCGCCGACTTCGGCGGCCGGGACCATCGGGCCGAGGGGGCCCGAGTTGTCGCCGTTCTTGCCGAGGATCCACTGCGAGGTGAGCTTCTGGGCGCGGCGCGAGGTGAGGTCGTTGAACGTGGAGTAGCCGACGACCGCGGCCAGCGCCTCCTCGGGGGTGGCGTCCACGAGCGGCGCCCCGACCCACGCGACGACCTCGCCCTCCCAGTCCAGGCCGTCCTCGCCGGACGGGACGGGGACCTCGGCGCCGTCGACGGTCAGTGACTGCGTCCAGCGGGCGAACAGCGTGGGGTGCTCGGGCAGTTCCTGGTCGCGGAAGGTGCCCTCCGCCACGTGCTTCAGGTAGTTGAGCCCGATGCAGATGACGCGGGCGTCGGGGCGCACCGGAGGTACGAAGGTCACGGTCGAGGCCGCGAGCGTCGGTCCGTCGGCACCTGCGGCGAGGCTCCCGGAGGGGTCGGACCAGAACTCCTCCAGTGGGGCCAGCACGGTCACCTCCCGCCCGCTGTCGGAGAGTTGGGCCACGTCCGTGCCCCTGTCCGAGCCCGGCTGCCGGATACCCACTATGCGCATGCGCTGCTCCTACATCGGAGGAAACCTCCAATCCCTTTAAAGGTTCGGAGGTTTGTGCTTCGATGGCGACTATGCCTGACGAACCAGCGGCCCGACAAGCGGTCATCGGCGGCCTGGGCGCCGCGCCCCGCCGTACGCGCGCCGAGCAGCTCGCCGCCGACCTCGACGTCCGGATCCGCGCACTCGGCCTCGGCGCCGGCGAACCGGTGGGCACCCTCGACTCCCTGCGGGAGGAGACGGGTTACGCCTATTCGACGGTCAGCGAGGCGGTGCGGATCCTGCGGGATCGCGGGGTGATTCAGATCCGTCCCGGCCGGGGCGGCGGCCTCTTCGTCGCGGACCGGGGCCCGGTGGTGCGCCTGCGCCACACCCTGCTCGACGTACGGGACGAGCCGGAGACGGTCGCCGACGCCATCGAACTCCGCGACCACCTTGAGGTGTTGGTCGACATCGGCGCCGCCCGCTGCCGCACCGAAGCGGACGTCGCCGAGCTGCGTACGCTCCTGGACGGGATGCGCGCGGCGCCGGACTGGGACGCGTTCATGCGGGCCAACTGGGCGCTGCACGAACGGATCGCCGCGATCTGCCCCAACCGGATGGCCGCCGCCGTCTACACCGGCACGCTCGGCCACCTCAACGCCTCCGCCTCCTCCCGGCTCGACGACGACGCGGAGGCCTCGCAGCGGTACCGGGCCGAGCGGTGCGCGGCACACGAGGACCTCGTCGAGGCCATCGCCGCGGGCGACGAGTCCGCCGTACGCGCGGCCGTGGCCCGCCACAACACGACCAGCTAGGGCCCGTCCGGGAGGAACGCCTCATGTCATCCGCCGCGTACCGCGAGTACCTCTTTCCGCCGGACCACCCGCGCATCCAGGAGCTCAAGGGCCTCGGCCCGTACGCCTATCGGGAGGTCGCGCGGGCCGAGGGCACCTTCACGGGTGAGCTGATCCGCGGCTGGACGCCGCTCTACAAGAACGACTTCCGGGGCATCACGGAGGACGGCTCGCTGCGCGAGGGCCTCCACCCCCTCGAACCGGCGAAGCCGGGCGAAGAGGCACCTGTCGGCGACATGGTCTCCGCGGCAAGGGAGTTGCTCGACACACTGGATGCGGAGAGCCGGGACCGGATCTGCCACGCGGTGGACGCGGTGGAGTGGCAGACATGGGCCAACCCGGAGTTCATGCAGTTCGACACGGGTCTGCGGCTCGAGTTCCAGCCGCCCGAGGTGCGCCGCGCGGCGCTCGCCCTCGTACGGGAGTCCCTCAGCGCGGAGGGGTACGACGAGGTCCGCACGATGATGCGGATCAACGGCTTCCTCGGTGAGGTCGTCGACCTCGAGAACATCCTGGGCGAGTTCAGCTACAACATCGCCCTGTACGGCACTCCCGACGAGCACGCCCCGTGGGGCTGGCAGCTGTTCGGCCACCACTGCGCCGTCAACTGCCTTTTGGTGGAGGGCCGTTCGACCGTCGGCCCGGTCTTCCTCGGTGCGGAGCCCAACGAGATCGACGCCGGGCCGCACGCCGGGACGACCGCGTTCACCGAACGTATCTCGCTGGGCCTACAGGTCATGGCGGCACTCACCCCCGAACTGCGCGCCGCAGCCACCGTGTACGAGCGGATGGTCGATCCGGGGATGCCGGAGGGCCGGGTGCACCCCGGCGACGAGCGGCATCTGGCCGGCGCCTTCCAGGACAACCGCGTGATCCCTTTCGAGGGAGTCCGTGTGCGTGAAATGCCGTCCGCCGCACGCGAGTTGGCAATGGCGACTGTGGAGGAGTTCCTCAATCTCCTGCCGCCCGGGCCCCGCGCCGCGCGGCTACGGGAGGTGCGCGCGCACATTGACGACACTTGGTTCTCCTGGATCGGCGGCCACGGCCCCGACGACGTCTTCTACTACCGCGTCCAGTCCCCGGTGGTCATCGCCGAACTCGACCACCACTGCGGGGTGTTCCTCGACTACGACTCCCCCAAGCCGTTCCACGTCCACACCGTGCTGCGCACGCCGCACGGCAACGACTACGGCCGGAGTTGGGTGCGGCAGTGGCAACAGGGGCGTCACCGGTGACCGAGGAGGACGCGCGATGACACGCACCACTGGCGCACGTGCGGCCACGGCCCTCGGTCTGGCCATGCTCTGCATCGAGGGGTACGACCTCTTCATCCTCGGCGCGGTCGGTCCCTCCCTCCTCAACCACCCCGGCTGGGACGTCACCAAGTCCACGCTCGGCCTGCTGGGCAGCCTCACCGCGCTCGGCATGCCCATCGGTTCCGTCGCGGCGGGCTGGGCCGGGGACCTGTACGGGCGGCGGCTCCCGATGGTCATCAGTCTGGCCTGGCTCTCCGTCTGGATGCTGCTGAGCGCGGTCGCCGGGACGCTCGGCCTCTTCGCCGCGACCCGCTTCGCCACCGGCATCGGCCTGGGGGCGCTCATCCCGCTGGTCACCGCGTACGTGAGCGAATCGGCGACACCCGGGCGCCGCAACCTCCAAGTCGGCACCGCGCTGACCGGCCTCGCCTTCGGCGGCATCATCACGGGTGTCCTCGGCCGCGCGCTGCTGCCCGCGTGGGACTTCCACTCCCTGTTCCTGTTCGGTGTCTTCCCGCTCGTGCTCATACCGGTGGTGTGGCGGCTCGTCCCGGCATCGGCGCCGTCGGCGACCGGTGAGGGGCGGGCCGCCTCCGCCAACCGTCTGGGCGAGATCCTCGTCGCCGAACACCGCAGGGCCACCCTTCTCTTCTGGGCAGCCACCTTCACCGGCCTCGTCCTCGTCTACGGCGCGGGCACGTGGCTGCCGACCCTGATGGTCAAGAGCGGCTACGACCTCAGCTCGTCCCTGGAGTTCTCCATCGCGTTCAACGCTGGCGCGGTGCTGGGCACGCTGGCCGCCGTTCTGTTCGCCGACCGCGGTTTCCTCAAGGCCGCCACGGTGGCGAGTTTCGTCCTCGCCGCACTCGCGATGATCACGCTGAGCACTCCGCAACCCCGCCCCGTGCTGCTGGTCGCGTCCGCGGTCGCGGGGCTCGGCGCCCTGGGCACGCAGAACCTGGTCAACATAGCCGTCGCCCATTACTACCCGCCCCACCTGCGCGGCACCGGCCTCGGGTTCAGTCTCGGGGTCGGCCGCATCGGCGCCGTGGTGGGCCCCAGCTACCTGGGCGCGGTCACCGTCCTGTTCGCCTGGCCCAAGGCCGGCTTCTACGCGTTCGTGGTCCCGGCGCTGCTGGGGGCGGGGCTCGCGGCGATGTTCAAGGGCACCTCACGCCGTTCTGAGGCCGCCACCCCAGCCCGCGCGACACCGCGAGCCCGCTGGCGATGACCGCGGGCCGCACCGCCCGCAGATCCGCCGTGCCCGCTCGTACGACGACGCCGAGCGCGGCGACCACCGCACCGTCGGCGTCGAGGACGCGGGTGGCCACGGAGTCCACGCCGGGCGAGGTCTCCCCGTACACCGTGGCCGCCCCGCTCTCGCGCACCTCGGCGAGCTCGGCGCGCAGCCGTTCGGGCTCGGTGAGCGTCCGCGGAGTCGGCGCGGGGAGCCCGTCCCGTACCAGTACGTCGATGAGTTCGGGTGCCGCGTGGGCGAGCAGCACCTTGCCGACGCCCGAGCTGTGCAGGGGCAGCCGCCCGCCGGGCCGGAACTCGACGTCGACCGCGCGTTCCGCCGAGAGCCGCTCGACGAGCACCGCCGACGTACCGTCGAGGACCGCGATCTGCACGTGCTGACGCAACGCGGCGTGCAGATCCTCCATGTACGGCAGCGCGACCGTGCGCAGTGGCAGGCTCAGCGGCGCCAGCGTGCCCAGCTCCCACATCCGGATCCCCACCGTGAACGTGCCGTCCCGCGCCCGGTCGAGGGCGCCGGCCTCGACGAGCTCGAGGGCGAGCCGACGCACCGAGGCGTGCGGAAGTCCGGTGGCCCGGGTCAACTCGGCCAGCGTGAGCCGGGATCGGCCGGCACGGAAGGCGAAGAGGACGTCGAGCAGGCGCGCGCTCACGCTGCGCCCTGGCTGCCCGGTACGGGACATCCGCCCCCTCCTTCTCCTTCTGCGCATGGGTAGTTGACGCCGATGTTCGCTCAATGAACATAGCGGTTACGCAGGTTGGCGCGGAGGGCGAGGATCCCCAGGGTGCCGCGAGGACAACGACGTACGCGGCGGAGTCCAGGAGGAAGCCAGTGCGCAACAGGCAGCAGACAGGGCCTCGGATCGCGATCGTGGGCGGCGGCATCGGCGGCATGGCGGCCGCGGCGTTCCTCCATCGCGCGGGGCTGACCGTGACCGTCCACGAGCAGGCGGCCGCGCTCACCGAGGTCGGCGCGGGCCTGGTGCTCGCGCCGAACGCGGTGCGGCCGCTGCGCGCGCTGGGCGTGGCGGAGTCCGCGCTGCGCCGGGCCGTACCGCTGGACTGGGGCTGGGAGTTCCGCCGCTGGGAGGACGGCACGGTGCTGTCCGCGGAGCGCCTCGACGGGGTGTGCGAGCGCCTCTACGGGGAGCGCACGTACACCGCGCACCGCGCCCACCTGCTCGACGCCCTCAGGTCGGCGGTGCCGGACGATGCGGTGCGGCTCGGGGCGCGCTGCACGTCCGTCGAACCGCGTGCCGACGGCATACGCCTGACCTTCGCCGACGGCACCCGCACCGACGCCGACCTGGTGATCGGTGCGGACGGCATGCACTCCCTCGTCCGCGAGACGGTCGCGGAACCGGAACGCCCCCGCTTCTCGGGCCTGTGCGCGTTCCGCACGGTGGTCCCCGCCGCGGCGGCCCCCGAGTTCGCCCTGCGCCGCGCCCAGACTCTCTGGCTCGGGCCCGGCCGCCACTTCGTGCACTATCCGATCTCCGGCGGCGCGGGCGTGAACGTGGTTGCGTTCGCCCCGGCGACGGACGGGACGGAGGAGTCGTGGAGCGCGACGGCCACGGTCGAGGAGTTCCACGCGGAGTTCGCCGACTGGGACGAGCGGGTGACCACACTCATCAAGTCCGGTTCCGTTCCCGGTCGTTGGGCCCTGTACGACCGCCCGCCACTCCCCTCGTGGACCCTCGGCCGCATGACCCTGCTGGGTGACGCCGCGCATGCGATGTTCCCGTTCTACGGCCAGGGGGCCGCGCAGGCACTGGAGGACGCGGCGGTCCTGACCCGCTGCCTCGCCACCGACCCGGATGCCCCGGACCGGGCCCTCGCCCGCTACGAGTCGGAGCGCATCCCCCGCACCACCCGCCTCCAACAGGCGAGCCACTCCCGCGCCGACACCAACCACCTGCCGGACGGCCCGGAGCAGCGGGCGCGGGATACGGCGCTCGGGGAAGCGGATCCGTTGGTGGGAAGTGGGTGGATCTACGGGTACGACGCGTCGGTGGCCGCGGGCTGACCTGCGCTGTTGCCGCGTCTACACCGATCGGCGTAGGCCCGGATCCCCGATCCCAGGGTTTTCCCCGTGGCCCAGGGGTCCGGCCGGGTCCATCGTGGAGACACGAAAGCACACGGGGGCTTTCGACACGGGGGACCCTACGGGGGAACAACGGGGATCCCACGGGGGACAACGGGGGACTGGGGGTGTCCGGCGCGGGCACCCCCACTGTCTGTGTGCACATCAGGGGTTGTCAGGGGTGTGCCGATTCGCTGAGCAGGCGTACGAGTTGGGCCCGTCGGTGCACCCCGTCCAGTTTTCGGTAGATGTTGCCGAGGTGGAACTCGACCGTCTTGACGCTGAGGAAGAGCTGTTCCGCCGCTTCGTGGTTGGTGACTCCGCGGCCGACCGCCAGGGCCACGCGGAGTTCTTGGGGGGTCAGGCCGTCCAGTGGTGTGGGGCCCGAGTCGACGCGGTCGCCGCCCGCGGCGTGGAGTTCGGCGGCGGCGCGGCCCGCCCAGCCGGCCGCGCCGAGGCGTTCGAAGGTGGCGAGGGCGCGCTGCAGCCGGCGGCGGGCCTCGCTGCGGCGGCCGAGTCGGCGCAGGAGCTCGCCGCACGCGAAGTCGGTCCGGCCCCGCTCGAACGGGGCCTGGATGTCGCCGAGTTCGGCCAGGGCCCGGTCCATGTGCCGCTCGACGTAAGCCGGTTCGAGCATGCCCCGGCAGCGGGCAGCAGCAGCGGCGGTGATGGGGCGCCTGCCCCGGCCCGCCTCGTGGTCCAGGACACGAAGCACCTCGTACGCCTCGTCGGTGCGGTGCAGATGGACGTAGGCCTCGGCGAGGTCGGCGGCCCAGGAGAGATAGAGGCCGTCGCCGCGGCCGTTGGCGAGGGAGAAGGCGCGTACCTCTTCCAGGTGTCCCGCCGCGTCTTCGTAGCGCCCGAGGCCGAGTTCGAGAAGGCCGAGCGCGCCACGTGCGCGTGCCGCGTCCATGGGGAGTTCGGCGGCCGCGGCCAGGGAGCGGCACTGCGCCTCGTGACGGCGGCAGTCCGCCTCCCTGCCCAGGACCGCCTCGGTGCGGGCCTGCGCCGCCAGTGCGCGGCACACCTCGATGACCCGTCCTGTGTCCTCGCCGAGGCGTGCGGATTCGTCGGCGTGGGCGAGCGAGGCGTTCCACTCGCCGCGCCAGAACTCGATGACGGAGAGCGTGCCGAGGAGGTGGGCGAGGAGGCCGACCGTGCTGGAGGAGCGGGCCGCGTGCACCGCGCGGTCGAGGAGCGCGTGGCCCTGGTCCAGCTCCTCCGTGGCCAGGTAGCACAGGCCCCCGACGCCGGAGACCGGGTAGGGGAAGGACAGGTCCGGTACGGCCAGGGGCTTTTCGAGGTCGTGGAGCAGGGCGCGGCCGTCCGCCGCGTTGCCGCCCAGGAGTTCGACCAGCGCGTGCAGGAGGCGTACCGGCAGGGCCGCCGCCGCGTCACCGAAGGCGTCCGCGAGCTGCATCGATTCGGCGGACGTGGCACGGGCCGCCGTGAGGTCGCCGATGGCGAGTTCCGTGAGGGTGATGCCGCCGAGCATGACGGCGGCGAGCGCGGGGTCGACGCGGCGGGCCTCGTCGACGGCGGAACGCAGCTGCTCGCGCGCGCGGGCGGGGCGGCCGCGCTGGATGTCCACGTAGCAGAGCAGTTGGCGCAGTTCCAGGCGGGTGCGTTCGTGGGCGGCGTGGTCGAGGGCGTGGTCCAGGAGGTCGGCGGCCTCGTCGAGCGAACCCGCGGCCTGGGCGGCGCGGGCGGCGGCGAGCAGGCGGCGCGCCTTGCCCTCGTCGTCGGGGGTGAAGCGGGCGGCGTGGGCGTACAGGCGGGCGGCGAGCGGGAAGGTGAGGCTGGCCGGGCCGCCGGAGGCCGCCTTCGCGAGCGCGGCGGCGACCTCTTCGTCCGGGTCGGCGCCCGATTCGGACAGGTGCCAGGCGTAGCGTTCGAGCGCGGCGGGGGCGCGGGCACCCTGGAGGGCCCGCGCGACGGTGCGGTGGGCGCGCCAGCGGCGGACGGCGGTCGCGCCGTGGTAGACGCCGGAGCGGACGAGCGGGTGGCGGAAGACGTACGCGCCTCCCTCGACGGTCATCAGTCCGGCCCGCTCGGCCGGTTCGAGGTCCGCGTAGGTCAACTCGTGTGCGCGCAGCACCCGTTCGGTTCCGGCGAGCGGGCGGGGGCCGAGGACCGCGAGCAGCAGCATGGCGTCCCGGGTGGGGGCGGGGAGCCGGGTGATGGCGCTGTGGAAAGTGCGGGCGAGGATGTCGCCGATGGGCAGCGGGGCGCCGCTGTCGGGGCGGTGGCCGCCGTGGGCGATCAGGGCGGGGAGTTCGACGAGGGCGAGCGGGTTGCCGCGGGCCTCGGACAGCAGCCATTGGACGTCGTGCGGCGGCAGCGGCTCACCGGCCTCCTCGGCGACTAGTTCGCGGGCCGCCCCGGCATCGAGACCCCGGAGGCTGAGTGACTCCACGGGCGCGAGGCGGGAGGCGGTCTCGTCGGTGTCACGGGTGGCGAAGAGGGCGACCACGCCCTCGCGGCCCAGGCGGCGGGTCGCGAAGGCGAGGGCGTCCAGGGAGTACGGGTCGAGCCACTGGGTGTCGTCGACGACGACAAGGACAGGACCGGACTCGCTGATCGCGCCCAACAGGCTGAGCGTTCCGGCGGCGACCGCGAACCGGTCCTGCGCGACGGCGGGGCCCAGGGCGAGGGCGCCGGTGAGGGCCGCGGCCTGCCGTTCCGGGATGCGGTCGAGGTGGTCGGTGACCGGCCGGAACAGGTCCGCGAGCCCCACGTACGGCAGTTCGCTCTCCGACTCGATGCCCTGCGTGTGCAGCCGCGTGAGGTCACGGGCGACGGATTCGGCGTAGCCGAGCAGGCTGGTCTTCCCGATGCCCGCCTCGCCACGGACGACCAGGGCGGCGCTGTGACCGGTGCGCGCGCCGTCGACGAGGTCCGCGAGGCGCGCGCATTCCGCTGTGCGACCTACCAGCATGCGGTCAGGGTAACCCGCGGTCACGTTGCGGTGTGAGTGGTCAACTGGCCGTTGGCGCGGGTGGGTTGGGAACTTTCAGCCCCGCTCTGGGACGGGAGCCGGCGGAGCCCCGAGACCGCAACCACGGTGACCGTGGCACCCCCCCCCTCACGCCGCCTCCACAACCTCCGCTCCCCCGAACTGCGTCCGGTACAGCTCCTCGTACCGGCCACCCCGCACCACGAGCTCCTCGTGCGTCCCCCGCTCCACCACTCGCCCTTCCTCCACCACGAGGATCTGGTCGGCGGAGCGGATCGTCGAAAGCCGGTGGGCGATGACCACGGCCGTACGCCCCTCCAGCGCCTCGGCGAGAGCCTCCTGCACGGCCGCCTCCGACGTGTTGTCCAGGTGGGCGGTGGCCTCGTCGAGGATGACGACGCGCTGGCGGGCGAGGAGCAGCCGGGCGATGGTCATGCGCTGGCGTTCGCCGCCGGAGAGCCGGTAGCCGCGTTCGCCGACGACCGTGTCCAGGCCGTCCGGCAGGTCGCGGACGAGCGCGTCGAGGCGGGCGCGCGTCAGCACGTCCCACAGGTCGGCCTCGCTCGCCTCGGGGCGGGCGAGCAGCAGGTTCGCGCGGATGCTGTCGTGGAAGAGGTGTCCGTCCTGCGTGACCATGCCGAGCGTGGCGCGCAGCGAGACGGCGCTGGCGTCGCGTACGTCGAGGCCGCCGATGCGGACGGCCCCGCCATCGGTGTCGTAGAGCCGCGGCAGCAGCGACGCGATGGTCGACTTGCCGGCTCCGGAGGAGCCGACGAGCGCCACCGTCTGGCCGGGTTCGGCCCGGAAGGAGACGCCGTGCAGCACCTCGGCGCCGCCGCGTGTGTCGAGCGAGGCGACCTCTTCCAGCGAGGCCAGTGACACCTTGTCGGCGGACGGGTAGCCGAAGCGGACGTCGTCGAACTCGACGGCGACCGGGCCCTCCGGGATCGCGCGGGCGTCGGGCTTCTCGTCGATGAGCGGCTTGAGGTCGAGCACCTCGAAGACCCGCTCGAAGCTGACGAGCGCGCTCATCACCTCGACGCGGGCGCCGGCGAGCGAGGTGAGCGGCGCGTACAGGCGGGTCAGCAGCAGAGCCAGGGAGACGACCGCGCCGGCCTTCAGGCTGCCGGTCAGCGCGAAGTAGCCGCCGAGGCCGTACACGAGCGCCAGCGCGAGGGCGGAGACAAGGGTGAGCGCGGTGATGAACGCCGACTGCGCCATGGCGGTGCGGACGCCGATGTCGCGCACCCGGCGGGCGCGCTCCGCGAACTCGGCCGACTCGTCGCCTGGCCGTCCGAACAGCTTGATCAGCGTGGCGCCGGGCGCGGAGAACCGCTCGGTCATCCGCGTCCCCATGGCCGCGTTGTGCGCGGCGGCCTCGCGCTGGAGGCGGGCCATGCGGGAGCCCATGCGGCGCGCGGGCAGCACGAAGACCGGCAGGAGGAGAAGAGCGAGCAGTGTGATCTGCCAGGACAGCGTCAGCATGACGGCCAGGGTCAGGATCAGTGTGACCACGTTGCCGACCACACCCGACAGTGTGTTGCTGAAGGCGCGCTGCGCGCCGATGACGTCGTTGTTGAGGCGGCTGACCAGGGCTCCCGTGCGGGTCCTGGTGAAGAAGGCGACGGGCATGCGCTGTACGTGGTCGAAGACGGCCGTCCGCAGGTCGAGGATGAGGCTTTCGCCGAGGTTCGCCGAGAGCCAGCGGGCCAGCAGCCCGATACCCGCCTCTGCGACCGCGATGACCGCGATGAGGAGGGCGAGGCGAATGACGCGGCCCTCGTCGTGGCCGCCCACGATCGCGTTGACGACCGTGCCCGCGAGCATCGGCGTCGCCACGGCGAGCAGCGCGGTCAGGATGCTCAGGAACACGAACTGGACGATGCGCCGCCGGTGCGGCCGGGCGAATTCGGCGATCCTGCGAAGGGTCGCGCGGGCGAAGGGACGGCCCTTGGGCCCGCCGTCCTGGGCGTTCATGACGCTGTGCAGCTGCGTCCAGGCTGTGGTCTCCATGCTCATGTCGATGACGGTATGACCTCAACCAATCTTGAGGTCAAGAGCGGAGACCGCGAACGGGGCCGAACGTGGACCGACACCCCGGTCGCACCTCTTGACCCTCAGGTAACCGGAACGTAACTTCGCTTCAATTCTTGTGGCCATTACACGAGTTGTGGGCCCGTCACGGGGTCCGCTCTATCGGGAAGCGAAGGCATGCCGGAGCTACGCAGACGTACCCTGCTGTCCGCGATCGGTGTCACCGCGGCCGCGGGCACCGTCACCACCAGCCAGACCGCCACCGCATACGCGGCCACCACGGGCCCCACCGCCCCGCACACGAGCTACGAGGGCAAGATCCAGAGCCTCCTCGCCCGTATGACTCTCGAAGAGAAGCTGGGCCAGCTCCAGCAGCTCCCCTGGTCCTACGACCTCAATCCGGGCTCCGGCACGACGAAGGCGGTCGAGGACGCGGCGCGGGCCGGGCGGGTCGGCTCGGTGTTCAGCATCTTCGGCGCCAAGACCACCAACGAGCTGCAGCGCATCGCCGTGGAGGAGTCCCGGCTCGGCATCCCGCTGCTTCTCGGCCTCGACGTCATCCACGGCTTCTGGACCAACTTCCCGATCCCGCTCGCCCAGGCGTCCAGCTTCGACCCGGACGTGGCCCGCTCGGACGCCGAGGTGTCCGCCAAGGAGGCCCGCTCCAACGGCGTGCACTGGACGTTCGCGCCGATGATGGACGTCACGCACGAGCCGCGCTGGGGCCGGATCGCCGAGGGCAACGGCGAGGACCCGTATCTGACCGCGAAGTTCGCGGCGGCCAAGGTGAAGGGCTACCAGGGTTCGGGCTACGGCTCGAAGGACACCGTCGCGGCGTGCGCGAAGCACTTCGTGGCGTACGGCGGCGCGGAGGGCGGCCGCGACTACAACACGGTCGACGTGTCCGAGTCGCGCCTGCGCAACCTCTATCTCCCGCCGTTCAAGGCGGCGTTGGACGCCGGCGTGGCCACCGTGATGGCCTCCTTCAACACCATCAGCGGCGTCCCTGCGCACGGCAATCCGCACACGCTCACCGACATCCTCAAGAAGGAGTGGGGATTCGAGGGGCTTGTCGTCAGCGACTACACCGGCGTTCAGGAGTTGATCGCGCACGGCTTCGCCGAGGACGGCGCGGACGCGGCCCGGCTCGCCCTCAACTCCGGTGTCGACATGGAGATGACCAGCACCAACCTCCTCACCAACGGCAAGAAGCTGCTGCGCGCCGGGAAGATCAAGGAGCGGCGGATCGACGAGGCGGTGGCGAGCGTGCTCCGCCTCAAGTACGAACTCGGCCTGTTCGACGACCCGTACGTGGAGGAGTCGAAGGCGATCAGCGAGCCCTCGGCGGACGCCCGCAAGGCGGCGCGCACTGCGGCGTCCCGCTCGATGGTCCTGCTGAGGAACGAGCAGGGCGCGCTCCCGTTGAAGAAGTCGCTCAAGTCCCTTGCTGTGGTGGGGCCGTTCGGCGACTCCTCGGATCTGCTCGGTACGTGGGTGGTGCCCGCGTCGGCCGAGAAGTTCCCTTCGGTGAAGGTGCTCGACGCGGTGAAGAAGGCGGCGCCGGGCGCCAAGGTCACGTACGCGCGCGGCGTCGACCCGGAGGGCAAGGACACGGACGGCATCGCGGACGCGGTCACCGCCGCCAAGTCCGCCGACGTCACGATCGTGGTCGTCGGCGAGCCGCCGTCGATGAGCGGCGAGGCCGCGGCCCGCAGCGACATCTCGCTGCCGGGCGCGCAGGAGAAGCTGATCGCGGCGATCGCCGGGACCGGCAAGCCGTTCGTGGTGGTCCTGGTGGGCGGCCGGCCGTTCACCGTCGGCGACTGGCTGGAGAGCGCCCCGGCCGTACTTGAGGCCTGGCACCCCGGCATCGAGGCGGGCAACGCGATCGCGGACGTCCTGTTCGGCACGGTGAACCCCGGCGGCAAGCTGCCGGTGTCCTTCCCGCGCACGACCGGCCAGATCCCGATCCACTACAACCACGAGTCGACGGGCCGCCCGTACGACAAGGACAACAAGTACACGTCGAAGTACCTCGACCTGCCGCCCACCCCGCAGTTCCCGTTCGGCTACGGCCTCAGCTATACGTCGTTCGCCTTCGGCACACCGAAGCTGAGCCGCTCCTCGATCCCGGCGGGCGCCCTGCGCAAGGGGGACACCTTCGAGGTGTCGGTCGAGGTCCGCAACACCGGCTCGCGCTCCGGCGACGAGGTGGCGCAGCTGTACGTGCGCGATGTGGCGGCGTCCCTCACTCAACCGGTGCGCAGGTTGCGCGGGTTCAAGCGGGTCACGCTGGACGCGGGCGCGTCGACGACGGTCCGGTTCCAGCTCGGCGCGGAGGACCTCGGCTTCTGGACGAACGACCCCAGCGGCGAATTCCGGGTCGAGGAGGGCACGTTCGAGCTGTACGTGGGGAACAGCTCGACGGCGGATGCGAAGCTGAAGCTCACCGTCAGCTGACACCGTTGCCCCGGAGGTCCTCATGCCGGTCCGCGTCGAACGCGCAGGCCACGTCACCACGGTCGTCCTGTCCCGCCCCGAGGCCCGCAACGCGGTCGACGGGCCGACGGCGGACCGACTGGCCGACGCCTTCCGGGCGTTCGAGGCGGACGAGGCGGCGCGGGTCGCCGTGCTGTGGGGCGAGGGCGGCACGTTCTGCGCGGGCGCCGACCTCAAGGCGATCGGCACGGAGCGCGGCAACCGGGTGGCGGAGGACGGGGACGGGCCGATGGGCCCGACCCGCCTGCGCCTGACGAAGCCCGTCATCGCGGCCGTGGCCGGTCACGCGGTGGCGGGTGGCCTCGAACTCGCCCTCTGGTGCGATCTGCGGGTCGTCGAGGAGGACGCGGTGTTCGGTGTCTTCTGCCGCCGCTGGGGCGTCCCGCTCATCGACGGCGGCACGGTCCGCCTCCCCCGCCTCATCGGCGAGAGCCGCGCGAGCGACCTGATCCTCACCGGCCGCCCCGTCCCGGCACAGG
Source organism: Streptomyces sp. UC4497 (assembly GCF_054871485.1). NCBI lineage: Bacteria > Bacillati > Actinomycetota > Actinomycetes > Kitasatosporales > Streptomycetaceae > Streptomyces > Streptomyces sp. UC4497. Next base: position 562,215 of record NZ_JBTYHB010000001.1, read on the forward strand.
AGGCGTACGAGATGGGCCTCGCGAACCGCCTCGTGCCGCCCGGGAGTTCGCGCGCGGCGGCGGAGGCGCTCGCCGCGCAGATCGCGGGCTTCCCACAGGACTGCCTGCGCAGCGACCGGGCGTCCCTGCGGGAGCAGCACGGCCGGGACGAGGCGGCGGCGATGGGTACCGAACTCCGTTACGGAATGGGCGTGTTGGGCGGAGCGCTCGAAGGGGCGGGCCGGTTCGCGGCGGGGGCGGGGCGGCACGGGGCCTTCGAAGACCAGGGGCCGGAGCGGGACTGAGCGGGAAGGAGGCCGACGGCAGCTGGCCTCACCGGAGCCGACCGAGCTGCGGAGCCCGACCTCAGGCCCTCACCTCACCCGAGCTCAAGAGTCGTCACGCCGAAAACCCGCTCCTCGGCGAACGCCCGGACCGGCCCGGTGTACATCCGGGCCGTCTCGAACCCCGGCACAAGCCCCCGCCCCTCTGCGAGAGCGACCGCCGCCGGGTTCGACGCGGGCACGTCGATGCCGACCGGCCGCCCCGCCGGAGCGAGCGCGCCGAACAGGCCCCGGGCATCGTCCGGCGCGTCCGCGAACAGCGGCCCGATCCGCGGCATGTCCTCCCCTTCGCGCAGCACGCCGTACCCGGTGACGCGACCGCGGACCACGTGCCCCTCTGTGGTCAGCCAGGAGTCGAGGAAACGGGGCCGGTCCGCCGGACAGCAGGCGCTGTCGTACGCGAGGAGTGGCGCAATATCGCCCCCGCCCGCGTGCGCGAGCCCCGCCTTCCAGGTGGCGATACCGTGACCGAGGCCGCGCAGGTCGGGACGGACGAGGTAGCAGCCCAGGAAGGCGTACGCGTCCCCGTAGTTGGGGGACGTCACTCACGCACGGTTTCTCCTGTCTCGGTTTCCACTCCTACCAGCCATCCTCCCCCATTGCACCCACACACTTCGCACACGTACGGCAGGATGCCCGTGCAGACGCTCGAATGTCCCCGGACGACAAGGGAGTTACAGCCACCCATGCCCTCGACGCCCGACACATCCCCCACTCCACCGCGCATCGACACCAGCAGGCCGCACCCGGCGCGGGTGTACGACTGGTACCTCGGCGGCAAGGACAACTATCCGGTGGACGAGGAACTCGGCCGGCAGATCACCACACTGGAGCCGACGGCCAAGTACGCGGCGCGGCACAACCGTTGGTTCATGCACCGCGCGACCCGAATGCTCGCGGCGCGCGGCGGCGTCACCCAGTTCCTCGACATCGGCACCGGCATCCCGACCGAGCCGAACCTGCACCGCATCGCCCAACTCGCGGCGCCCGAGGCGAGCGTGGTGTACGTGGACAACGACCCGATCGTGCTGCGGCACGCGGAGGCGCTGCTGCGCGGCACGCCGGAGGGCGTCACGCGTTACGTCCAGGCCGATGCCCGCGAGCCGGACAGGATCCTCGAACTGGCCAGGGAGATCCTGGACTTCGAGCGCCCGATAGCGGTGTCGTTGATCGCGCTGCTGCACTTCATCCCGGACGAGCAAGGCGCGTACGACATCGTGCGCACCTTCGTGGACGCACTGCCCTCGGGCAGCCACCTGGTCCTGTCGCACGTGGCCGCGGATTACGACCCGGCGCGCACCCAGCAGGCGATCGACATGTATGCGGCCGGCGGGGTCACACTGGCGCCGCGTACACACGAGGAGATGACGAAGTTCTTCACAGGGACCGGACTCGAGCTCGTGGACCCCGGCGTGGTCTGGCTCCCCGACTGGCACCCGGAGTTGGCCGTCGACGAGGACCGGGACGGTTCGCCGGTGCCGATGTACGGGGCGGTGGGCCGCAAAAGCTGAAGTGACCTGAGCCACCGGGCCACTTGAGAGCGACAGGACCCACCGCACCTATACGCATGACGAAACTCACACATGGCGATGCCCACGTGACGGACCGCAGCGAATAGGCGTACGGATCCCCTACGCTCTTTCACATGTCCGCCATCCCAGCCTCACGCACGATCCGGTCCGCCGACGTGGTCAACGAGCAGATTCGTGACCTGTGGGCGCGCACGGGCGGGCGCCTGAACCCCGAGGACCGCGCCGAGTACGAGTCGCTGGTCACCGAGTGGGCGTCCGCGATCGGCAGTGGGGTCGCGCAGCGCGCGTGACCCCACCCCGCGACCGCCGCCGCGGTCAGGACTGCGGACGGGAGCCGTGATTCGCCGCATGCTTGCGGCGGGCCTTCTTCTTCCGACGACGCTTCGAGGACATGGGACCTCCCGGTGCGGAATGGGACATTTCGCCTGTTAACGATTCCACAGGCCCCACGCACCCGCGAGCGGACACCCGACTCCACACCGCGTCACGAATCTCACGCAGCGCAACCGCTCCAGATGCGCCCCTCGCCGAGCCCTCATACCGTTGCGGCAATCCCCCAGCTCAACCACGCAAGGAGCGGTCATGGGCGACAACAGCGCCATGGACAAGGCCAAGGGCAAAGCCAAGGAGATGACCGGCAAGGTCACCGGCAACGACCGGATGAAGACCGAAGGCCAGGCCGACCAGGCCCGCGGCAAGGCCAAGGAAGGCGTCGAACGCGTCCGCGACAAGGCCGAAGGCGTCCGCGACTCCCTGCGGCGTGACGACGACCAGTAACCGGTCTCGTACCGCGCGAGCTTTTCGGGCCGGACGGCTGAGCTTCAGAGCACGTGGGGCAGCCCCGCTCTTCTATACAGAGGAGCGGGGCTGCATCATTCGCCCCCGACATCATCCGGTTGAAGCTTCACACTTTCGTCACAACTCCATCACCCGTCTACCATGACCGCTACATCCGCCCTTACCGTCATGTGTCACCGCACATCACTTGGGGGGCCTCATGTCGTACAACCAACCGCCGCCGCACCAGCCACCGTTCAATGGACCTGTGCCACCCGGTCCCGCAATGCCGGGGCCTGGCTTCCCGCCACCGGCGAACGGTCCGAAGTGGGCGAAGAAGCGGTTCGTGATCCCCGCCGCCTTCGTGATCCTGTTCATCGGTGTCGGCATCGGCGCATCCGGTGGCAGCAGCGAGAAGGCCGTCGCAAGCTCGAAGCCTGCTCCGGCGGTCACGGTGACGAAGACCCCCGCGGCCAAGGGCGAGAAGGCGAAGCCGGCGCCGACCGTGACGGTCACGAAGACGGCCGAGCCGAAGACCGCGGCCCCCGCCAAGAAGCCCGCAGAAAAGCCGGTCGAAGACGAGGCCCCGTCGGGGAAGGTCGTGTTCAAGGTGTGGGGGTCCGCTCCCGCGGGCGTCGACACGATGTACGGCAGCGACAGCGACAGCCGGGACGGCTCGGGCCTGCCGATGACGAAGACGCTGTCCGTCAACGACGATGCCCTGTACTTCCATGTGTCGGCGCAGTTGCAGGGTGGCGGGGACATCAACTGTTCCGTCACGGTCGACGGCCACACCAAGAAGGGGCACGCGTCCGGCAGCTACAACATCTGCACGGCGCAGGTGAACAGCAACTTCACGGGCGGCTGGGACTAGCGCCGGGCTTGACGAAGCGCCCCGCACCCTGCCCGCCGGGCCACCCCGCCCTGGGCGTGGTCCTGAGGGGGGCGAGTCGCTCGTTGGGGCTGGTCAGTCGGCGAGCGGGTCAGTGATCTCGACGACGGTGACCCGCTCGGGCTCGGTGGGGAGCCGGTCGAAGAGAGCGATGAGTTCGGCTTGGTCGCCCACCGGGAGCCCTGCGATCTGGCGCCGAATACTGGGTGGGATGACAAGCTCGTACGTCACGCTGCGTTGGTCTGTCGCTTCGCAACGTTGTCCCGCAGCTGGTTGAGGAAGTCCTCGGTACCCCCGTCGTCCTCGTACTCCGAGGACAGCTCACCGCCATGGTCGCGCGCGTACTCAAGAATGCTGTCGAGCCGCGGCACAGTCTCATCGCGCCACTGTTCGACGAAGCGCTGCCAGCGGGCGAGGACGTCGGGGAGATCGGGAAGCGGGGTGAGGTTGACCTCGCGGAGGAACGTCTGCCGGGTGTCGGCTGCGGGGATGGCGTGGGCGATGGCGTCAATGGTCCACGGCTGGTCGCTGCTCATCACTGCCTCCTCGCGCCGGCGCTCGTTGCGGTGCAATGAGTTATGCGTTACGAGCGTAGCGCTTGCCCGGCCAGGCGGGCGGCCGGGCGGCGGTTTCGTGCGTGACGGTCCGGATCCCGTCACGCACACTCGTGTCATGACGCCGGAGGCGGACGGCCGGGGCCGGGCGGCCCGCAGGCCGGCGCGCCTACTCCGGCGGCGTCGGCGTGTCCTCGCTGCGGTACATCGCCTGGAGGTCCATTTCGAGCTTGACCGTGGGGCCGACGACCGCGATGCCCTTGGCGAGCATGGTGCGCCAGTTCAGCGTGTAGTCCTCGCGGTGGAGTTCCGCCGTGGCGAGGGCCGCGCAGCGCAGTTCCTCGGCGTAGCCGCCGTTGACGACGCCGAGGTAGCCCGTTTCGAGGTCGACCGTGCGGCTCACGCCGTGCATGGTGAGCGCGCCCTGGACGGTCCACTTGGAGCCGCCCCGGTAGATGAAGCGGTCCGAGCTGAAGTGGATGTACGGGTAGTTCTCGACATCCAGGAAGTCGGCGGAGCGCAGGTGGTTGTCACGGGTGTTGTTGCCCGTGGTGATCGACGCGGCGTCGATGCGGACGTCGACCCGCGAGTCCGCCATGTCGGGCGCGATCTGGATGCCGCCCTCGAAGCGCGTGAAGCGACCGTGGACGTGGGCCATGCCGACGTGCTTCGCGATGAAGCGGATCGCGGTGTGCGGCGGGTCGAACATCCAGGTGCCGGGCTGCGGCAGCTCCGGCGAGCGGCCGACGTGCAGCTGGATCCCGGTGAGCGGCAGTGTCTCGCCCGCGACGACCTCGACCGTCTGCTGGAACGGCTCCAGACCCTCGGCGGCTATCAGGACGCTGTAGCGGCCGGGTTCCAGCGTGACGAAGAGCCGGCCGAAGGGGTCGGTCGTGGCCTTCACCGAGACGCGGCCGGTCTGCGACTGAGTCACCGTGACATCGGCGCCCGGCATGGGCTGACCGAACGGGTCGGTCACCTCGCAGTGCACGCCGCCCGCACCCTGCGGCATGGAGTGGACGGGTCCGCCACCCCGCCCTGCGGAACCGGCGCTCTTACGGCGGAACAATGCGAGGGGCATGAGGGGCCTTTCTTGGACATGTGACACGAGCGCGCCCACCTTGCCATGCGCCCCGCCTGCCCAAATGGGGCGGAGTCGCGTATTCCGGCAAGCGGGAACCCGCCAATTCACAAGACCCACACCTTTCCGACGCCACCCGCCCCCTGGACGTCACGCCCCTCCTCTCCCTCCCCGCGTGTGTTCACGGGTTCTCCGCAAAGCGTTGACGAAGCACGAAGCGCTCTGGCAGGGTCGCGACCCGGCGCCACCCCCACGTGGGACCGAGGAGATCCCCACCCGATGAAGTCAAGGCACACCCCCGCTCGCAGGACCGCGGCCCGCACGCCCGCCCTGCGGCGCTTCGCCGAGACACACTGGGCCAGGGAGCCGGTGGTCGTCCCCGACGCCCCGACGCCGGGCCTCGACCCGGCCGACGCCCACGCACTCCTCCTGGCGGCGGCCGCACAGCCGGATCCCGTACCCCTGCAACTGGCCACGGCCGACGGTGTGCTGTGCGAACCGGGTCCCCTGCTGCCCGGCCCCGCCGACCGGAACCTCGACGGCTACGTCGCCCGCCTCGCCTCCGCGCCCCAGCTCGGCGGCGACGGCTGGCTGCTGACCGCCGCCGATCCGCTGCACCGGGACTTCTCGGCGTGGTCACGGGTACGGGACGCGCTCGCCGGGCTCTGGCAGTACGTCGGGTGGCCCGCGGTCCCGGTGACCGCGGAGCTGGCCGTCGGCGACCGGCACCACTCCGCCACCGAGGCGGGCGACCCCGGCGCCGCGTCCCTCACCTGGGTCGTCGACGGCGAGCTGACCGTACGGGTGCGCCCCGAACACACCGGGACCGAGTACGAACTCCGGGCCAGTGCCGGTGACTTGGTGCACTGGCCCGCCGGGAGCCGACACCTCGATCACCGTACGGGACCGTGCACGACGCTCCGGGTGAGTGTGCCCGCCCGGACGGCCTCGGCCCTGCCGCCGGTCCTGGACACCGTCAGCGGGCTGATGCGAAGACGCAGTCCGCGCCCGGACACCCCCGTGACGCTCCCCCATCCGTTGCCCACGCGCGCCGACGGTCGACTGGCGGTACCGACCCGACTCACCGACTCCGCCCGCCTGTTCACGGACACCCTCGCCGATCCGGACACCGAGCGGGACCTGCTCGCCCACTGGGCCGGGCTGCGCTCCGCCGCGGGCCTGAACCCGGCGCCCGCGCCACGCCCCGCCGTGCCCCTCACCTCCCGCCACCGATTACTGCGCATCGGCGAGATCATCCGGGTCGCCACCGGGACGGACGACGCGCTGTGGGCGGCGAACGGACATGTCTGGCGGGTGCGGGGACGCGCGGCCGACCGCGTACTCGGCTGCCTGCGCACGACACACCAAGACACCACCGTGGCCGACCTGGCCCGCGCATCGGGGCTGTCCGACCGCTCCCCCCAGCTGCACGGTGTGCTCCGCGAGCTGTGCCGTTCGCGGGCCCTCGCGGTCACGTCCCCGGACCCGCACCGGTGACGGCGGGCGCCACCACCCCGATCGACGTCCTCGGACCCGTCGGCCGGTCGGTCGACTGGCAACGCCTCGCGGCGGACCACTGGGACCGCCGGCCCGCGCTGCTCCGCCCGGTCCGCACTCCAGAACGAACCGCGCCTTTCAACCCCCACGAGGTCTTCGAGAGCGCCGTCGCCGCCGCACACCACACCACGGCGGACACGGACGAACGGGTCCGGTTCGCGGTGGGTACGCGCCTCCTCAGCGACCCCGGTGATCTCCTGCCCCGGCCGGAGGACGGCTCCTTCGCGGCCTACGACCGCCGCCTGGCACGACAGTTGAGCGACACCCCCTTCGCCCTCGTCGTCCGGCAGCTGCACGCGGGACACCATCCGCTGTGGGCCAGGGAGCGGACCTTCCTCGCCGGCCTGTGGGACGCGGTCGGCCAGCCCCTGGCACCCATCGGCACGACGCTGTGCCACGGAACGCCCGAGCCGCCACCACGCCCCTCGCCCTCCCACCACCGCGCAGCAACGTTCCTCTACGTCCTCCACGGCCGCCCGCGGTTCCACCTCACAGGCCCCGGGGACCGACACTGGACGGCCACCACGGTCCCGGGCGACCTGCTCTACTGGCCCGCCGACCACGAGCACACCGTCCACGTGCCCCGCTCCCCCGCCACGACCGTGCGCATCTCCGTCCCGCGCGCCCCCTCGCCGCTCATCAGCCATTCCTCCCCGCACGGGACGTGGGGCGCCGTCGACACCCTCGTACCGCACGGCGAGACGCCCGACGACCTGCCCGACACCCTGCCCCCTGCCCTCGCCGCGGCGCTCGACCACCTCCGCCGAGAGGCCCGACCCGCGCCGCTCCAACGGCGCCTGGCCCACGAGGTGTTGCGGCACGCCACGGACGGCGGCCTGCGCCCGGCCCCTGCACCCACCCGGCCCGGCTACTTCACCGACGACGACGCGGTGCGGGCCACGGAGCGCGTGGTGTGGATGCCGGCCGGCGGGCACCGCCTGGTCGCGGCGTGCGGACACGTGACGCGGACCGGCATGACTGCGCGCGAACTGGGCGCGCTGATCGGCCGCTTGAACGGAGGCGAGACCCTCCCGGTGGGCGAACTGACACCCCCCGCACGCCGCTTACTGGCCCGCCTCTCCGCATTCCGCGCCGTGGAACGCCTGTAGCCCCCATCCCAACCCCACCCCAATCCGCAGGACTTCTGCAAAATTCTCGTACGCACGGGGTTCCCCGCCCTCCGCCCCTATGCAACAGTCCTGCACAACCGGACCGACGACATCGACGACACCGACGACGCGGCGGAGGCACAGTCCATGGCGGGGCACGACCGGGCGCGCGGGCACGACCTCGCGGCCCTTCGCGGACTCAACACCGCTGTGGTGCTGCGGGCGTTGCGCCAGGAGAGCCCGCAGACGGTCAGCCGGCTCACCGGCTCCACCGGCCTGTCCCGGCCCACGGTCGAGGCCCTGGTAGAGGAACTGACCGCACAGGGCTGGATCGCGGAGACGACCGCGCCGCCCGCCGTACGCTCCCCGGGGCGGCCCGCGCGCCGCCTCCGGTTCCGGGCCGAGGCAGGGCACGTCGTCGGCGTCGACATCGGCCTCAAGAAGCTGGTGCTGCTTCTGGCCCGCTTGGACGGCGAGATCGTCGCGCGCCACCGCGAGGACTTCCCCGCGGACCTGACCGGCGCGGAACGCATCGAGCTGCTGCGCACCAGGCTGCGCGCCTTCCTCGCCGACCACAGGCTCGGCCCGCACGACGTGTGGTCCGTCGGCATCGGCGTGCCGGGCATGGTCGACGACACCGGCCGGATCCGCTCGGTGATCGTCCCGGACTGGACCGACCTGGACCTGGCGCGCCGCCTCGCGGACGAACTCCCCTGCCCGGTCCTGGTCGAGAACGACGTAAACCTGGCGACGCTCGCCGAGCACTGGCAGGGCGCCGCGGAACTCGCGGACGACGTGGCGTGCGTGCTCGTGGGGCGGCGCATCTCGTGCGGCGTGATGATCGACGGGCGCCTGCACCGAGGGCGCCGCGGTGGCGCGGGCGAGCTGGGCATCCTGCCGCAACTCGGCCTGAACGAGGCCGGGGACGCGCTCGGCTGGGACGGCGACCGGCTGCCCGGCGAATCGGAGACCGACGCGCTCGCACGCGCCGTCCGCGCCGAGCACCCGAAGGCCCTCGCCGTCCTGGACCGCTACCTCGCCGGGGTCGCACCCGGCATCGCCGCCCTCGTCCTCGCCCTGGACCCCGAACTCCTCGTCCTGTCCGGCGCCCTGTCCCCGGTCGGCGACCCCCTGGGCCCCCTCCTCGCCGCCCACCTCTCCCCCCTGACCCTCCACGTCCCCCGCATCGCGGTCAGCGCCCTGGGCCGCGAGGGCGTGGCACTCGGCGCGGTCCGCCACGCCCTGGACGAGGCGGACACCCGTCTGCTCGACGGGGCGGGGGCTTCGCGCCCGTCGTCCCCCGCCCACTGACACCTCCCGCACACCTACCGACCGGAGGCGCGCATGCGCAGGAGAAGTCTTCTCGCCGGTGCCCTCGCGGCGACCCCGTTCGCCGCCGGCTGCAGCGCGAGCGGCGGCGATCCCACCGCCGCCACCGGCGCGGGCCGCACCGCGCTCTCGTACGGCATGTGGGACCCGGCCCAGGTCCCCGGCATGCGGCAGGTCATCCGGGCCTTCGAGCGCGCGAACCCGGACATCTCCGTGGAGATCCAGCTCACCCCGTGGAACTCCTACTGGACGACGCTGCGCACGGCGATGCGGGGCGGCACCGCGCCCGACGTGTTCTGGATGAACGCCGTGAACATCAAGCTGTACGCAGCCAATGGCACGCTCGTGCCGCTCGACGAGCACATCGCCCGTGCCCGCACGCCGGTCGGCAAGCATCCCGAGGCACTGGTCGACATCTACAAGTACGGCGGCAGGCAGTACGGGCTGCCGAAGGACTTCGACACGATCGGACTCTGGTACAACAAGGAGCTCTTCGACAAGGCCGGCGTGAAGTACCCGGATTCCTCCTGGACGTGGGACGACCTGCGCGACGCCGCGCGCGAGCTGACCGATCCGAAGCGGCGGGTCTACGGGATCGCCGCCGAGATGGACCGACAGATCAAGTTCTATCCGACGATCTTCGGCGCCGGCGGCTACGTGCTGCGCGACGGCCGCTCCGGGTTCGCCGATCCGCGCTCCATCGAAGGGCTGCGCTTCTGGACCGACCTGGTGGACCGCGGCTGGTCGCCGCCGCAGAGTGCCATGTCGGAGGTCCGGGCGCGCAATCTGTATCTGTCGGAGCAGGTGGCAATGAACTACGACCTGTCGTCGATGGCCTCGTTCATGTACGGGACGCCCGCCATCAAGGACCACGGCGGCGTCGCGGTGCTGCCGAAGGGGCGGGAGCGGGCGACCGTCATCCACGGCCTCGCGAACTGCATCAGCGCCAAGTCCCGCAAGCAGGAGGCGGCCTGGAAGTTCGTGGACTTCATGGCGCGGAGCCGGACGGGCGGGATCCAGGCCGAGGGCGGCGTGACCATCCCGTCGTACGCGGGGACGCAGGACGCCTGGCTGAAGTCGATGCCCGAGTTCGACCTGCGCTGCTTCCTCGACATGGTCGACTACGCGTCCCCGTATCCGAGTTCACGGAACACGGCCGTCTGGGAGGACCTCGAGTATCTGCTGCTCGGAGCGCCGTTCAGCGGCAAGGGCGGCATCGAGGGCGCAGCCCGCACGCTCGCGAAGCAGATGGACCGGGCGCTCGACGAGGAGGACAACTGATGGCCGTGTTCCCGTCGACGGCCGCCGCGGAGGCGGAGGGCTGCAGCAGGAAACCTCGTACGAAGGCGGGGCGCGAGGGCACCACGCGCGGGCCCAACTCCCGCACTCAGAAGGCCGCGTACGTCTTCATCGCGCCGATCGGGCTCGGCTTCCTGCTGTTCTACCTCTGGCCGATGCTTCAGACCTTCGGCTTCAGCTTCACCCACTTCGGACCGTTCGGCGGCAACACGTGGACCGGCGGAGAGAACTACGCGCGCGTGCTGCAGGACGTCACCGTGTGGCGGGCCATCGGCAACACGCTCCTGTACGGGGCGATCGGGCTGCTCACGCTGCCGCTGTCGATCGCCGTCGCGGCCCTGCTGAACCGGCGCGGTCTGCGCGGCGTCGCCGTCTACCGGGCCCTGTACTTCATCCCGTTCGTGACGCTCCCGGTCGCCGTCGGCCTGGTGTGGAACTGGCTCTACAACGGCAACTTCGGCCTGCTGAACGAGGTGTTGTCGTGGTTCGGTGTGTCGCGGCACTTCTGGGCCTCGGACCCGTCGACCGCGCTGTGGGCGATCGGGGTCGTCGCCGTGTGGCAGAGCGTCGGCTACTACTTGATCATCTTCATCGCGGGGATCAAGGGCATTCCGCAGGACTACTACGAGGCCGCCGAGCTGGACGGGGCGGGCCCGGTGCGCCGGTTCTTCACCATCACGATCCCGCTGCTGAGCCCGAGCATCTTCTTCGCCGCCGTCATCTGCGTGATCAACTCGCTCCAGATGTTCGACCTCATCTACGTGATGATGAGCCCCATGAACCCGGCGCTCGGGTCCACGCAGTCCGTCGTCAGCCTCTTCTACCAGTGGGCGTTCCAGCAGAACAACCAGGGCGCCGCGGCGGCCCTGGCCTTCCTTCTGATGCTGCTCACGGCGGCCCTGACGTTCCTCCAGTTCCGGCTCCAGAAGAAGTGGGTGCACTATGCGTGACTCGCTGCGCCGCGTGAACGGCGGCTCCGTCGCCACGCACGCGCTCCTCTCGCTCGGCGCGCTCGTGATGGTCTTCCCGTTCCTGTGGCAGCTGCTCACGGCGCTGAAGACGCTCCCGGAAGCCGTGCACGTACCGACGACGTTCCTGCCGCAGCAGTGGAACTGGGGCTCCTTCAAGGAGGTGTTCACGGCACTGCCCTACGGGGAGATGCTCGGCAACAGCCTCATCAACACGGTCGGCCGCACCGTGGGGCAGCTGGTGTTCTGCTCGCTCGCCGCGTACGCCTTCGCGCGGATGCGGTTCCGCGGCAAGAACGTGCTGTTCGCGCTGTTCCTGTCGGTACTGCTCGTCCCGTCCTCGCTGCTGATCCTGCCGCAGTACGACATCATCCAGCGGCTCGGCCTGCTGAACTCGCCGCCCGCGCTGTTCCTGCCCGGGATGTTCAGCGCCTTCGGCACGTTCATGCTGCGGCAGTTCTTCCTCTCCCTGCCCCGGGAGCTGGAGGAGGCGGCGCGCATCGACGGCGCTGGCCCCTTCCGCATCTTCTGGTCGATCATGCTGCCGCTGATCCGCCCCGCCCTGGCCGCGCTCGCGGTGATCACGGCGATGTGGTCGTGGAACGACCTGCTGTGGCCGCTCGTCGTGAACACGGATCCGGCGAAGATGCCGATCAGCGCCGGACTGACCTCCCTGGAGGGGCAGTTCGAGACCAACTATCCGGTGATGATGGCCGGTTCGCTGATCGCGAGCCTGCCGATGATCGTCCTCTATCTCTTCCTTCAGCGGCACTTCGTGCAGGGCATCGCCCAGAGCGGCACGAAGGGCTGACCAGAAGGACGAACCGCCCCCTCAGCAAAGGAGCTTCATGGCACGCCTCGACGTGGGCCTGATCGGCGCCGGCGGTATCGCCCGTGCCCATCTGCCCGCCTGGACCGCCCTGGGCGCGCGCGTCACGGTCCTGTCCACCGACGGACATGCGGAGCAACTTGCCGCCAAATACGCCGAGTTCGACGTGACGGCCGTGCAGAGCCTCCCCGAACTCCTCGACCGGTGCACCGTCGTCGACGTGTGCACCCCTACGTATACGCACCGGCAGCTCGTCCTCGACGCGGTCGCCGCGGGCAAGCACGTGGTGTGCGAGAAGCCGCTCTCGCTCGATGTCGCCGGGGCGCAAGAGATGGCCGACGCGGCGCGGGCGGCGGGGGTGTTGCTGTTTCCCGCTCACGTCGTGCGGTACTTCCCTGCGTACGCGGCGCTCGCCGGTGCGGTCGCGGCCGGGGAGATCGGGGTTCCGGCGGTGCTGCGGTTCACGCGGTCCGGGTGCTATCCCGCGTGGGCGCCGTGGTTCTCCGACCCCGCGCTGTCGGGCGGCATTCTCGTCGACCAGATGGTCCACGACCTGGACTTCGCGCGGCTGCTCGCCGGTGACCTCGTGCGGGTGCACGCGCAGGTGCGCGGCAAGCAGGACGCGGGCGCGGTCGCGGGGGACGTGGCGACCGGGACCGCGGTCCTCACGCACGCCTCCGGTGCGGTCAGTCATGTGCTGGGGGTGTGGGGGCAGCCCGATCTGCCGTTCCGGACGACGTTCCGGGTCGCGGGGCCCGGCGGGATCCTGGAGCACGATTCCACCGCGCACGTCGGCTTCCGGGTGCTGGCGCAGGGGGCGCGCCGGGCCGGTGAGGGGATTCCGGGCAGTCCGATGACCGAGAGCCCGTATCTGACGGAGCTGCGGGAGTTCGCCGCGGCCGTCGAGGGCGGTCCCGCGCCCCGCGTGACGGCGCGCGACGGCGTCGAGGCCGTGCGGATCGCGTGCGCCGCCGCCGAGTCCGCGCGTACGGGCGAGCCCGTCGAACTGAAGGTGACCGAGGAGGCCGGGCTGTGAAGGGTGTGCGGGGCTTGAAGGTGGGTGTGCTGTCGTTCGCGCATGTGCACGCGGGCGGGTTCGCGCGGCAGCTCGCCGCGATGGACGGGGTGGAGGTGCTCGCGGCCGACCCCGACACTGATCTCGCGGCGCCGGGCGAGGTGCGGGGGAAGGACTTCGCGTCCCGGATCGGCGTCAACTACGTCGATACGTATGAGGAGTTGTTCGCGTGGGGGCCCGACAAGGTCGTGGTCTGCTCGGAGAACGTGCGGCACAGGGCACTGGTCGAACGCGCGGCCGCGCACGGCGTCGATGTGCTGTGCGAGAAGCCGCTCGCCACGACGCCCGAGGACGGCGCGGCGATGGTCGAGGCGTGCCGGGCCGCCGGTGTGCGGCTCGCAGTGGCGCACCCGGTGCGGTTCAGCCCGGCCTATCTCGCGGTGCGCGAGGCGGTACGGGCGGGCACGACGGGTGAGGTGCTCACGGTGGCCGGCGCCAACAACGGCTACATGCCGGGCGCGCGGAGCCGCTGGTTCACCGATCCCGAACTCTCCGGCGGCGGCGCCGTGATGGACCACACCGTGCACGTCGCGGACCTCCTCGACGACCTCTTCGACGGCTCCCCCGCGCGCTCCGTCTACGCGCAGACGAACAACCTGTTGTACGAGGGCCGAGCGGCGGTCGAGACGGCGGGCCTGCTCACGGTGACGTACGCGAACGGGGCCGTCCTCACGCTCGACTGCAGTTGGAGTCAGCCGCAGCACCATCCGGCGTGGGGCGGGCTCTCGATGCAGATCGTGGGCGAGCGGGCGGCGCTGGAGATGGACGCCTTCGACCAGAAGGTGCACGGCTTCAGCGAGACGGCGCGGGCGCCCGTGGAACTCCCGTACGGCGTCGACCTGGACGCGCTGATGCTGCGGTCCTTCCTGTTCGGCGAGGGACCCACGTCTGTGACCGACGGCGAGGCCGGGCTGCGCGCGGTGCGGATCGTGGCGGCGGCGTACGAGTCGGCGCGGACGGGGCGGACGGTGACCATCGCGGGCTAGTCGCTGCAAGCCGCCCCTCGGAGGTGCGGCCGTCAGGCCGGTTGTGCGGCGGACGCCGGGGCGGGAACCTTGCGGGGCTTGCTGGTCTCGCGCAGGACCAGCAGGCCGGTGACCGCGATGAACGCCGCGGTCAGGCCGTGGATACCGACCGCGGCGGCCACGGTGCCGTGGTGGGTCAGGACGTTGATCATGTCGCCGAACGGGGCGACGGCCTCCATCAGTAGGACCCAGCCGAGGGCGCGGCGGTGGCCCGTCACCAGCAGGACGCCGAGGACCAGGCCCATCGCGAATTCGCGCAGGCCCTTCATGACGAGGAAACCGCCGCCGTCACCGGAGGGCCAGGTCGGCAGGCCGACGCCCGGAGCGGACGTCTCGGGGATCAGCATGAAGGACAGCCCGAGGTAGAGAACGAACAGGGTGATGACGGTGGTCAGGACGGTGTTGACGCGCTTCAGTGACATGGTTCCTCTCCTTGACGTTCGGTCTGGGGCGGTTGGCGTTCGGTCCGGGGTGGGGAATCGGCCGGAGTGGGCCGGCGTCGGTCTCACGATCCGGTGCCGCCCCGGGTGAGGATCTCCATGAGGTGCCCGTCGGGGTCGTGGAAGTAGGTGCCCCTGCGGCCTTCGGTGCGCTTGCTGCGATAGACCTGCCCGACCTCTTGGCACGCCGGATCGCCGTAGTGGGTGACCCCGCCGCGCCGGATGCGCGCGAGGGCGGCATCGAACTCCCGCTCACTGACCATGAACGCATAGTGGTGCGGCTCGAAGTCGTCCAACTGGTCGTAGTCCAGGCTGACTTCGTTGGCGAGCGCGACCGGCGTGAAGTGCGCCAACGGCGGGTCGACACGCAGGCCGAGGATGTTGGCCAAGAACTGCGCCGAGGCTTGCGGGTCACGGGAAGGAACGATGGTGTGATTCAGCTCCACGGTCATGGTGACTCCCCCTCAGGGCGCGGACCCCTATTAGGATCTAGCGCCGCTAGATGATGAAACAACGCTAGCTCTGCTGCCGCTCGATTGTCTAGCGCCGCTAGGATCGGTTTTTACGGGACCTGGTTCGAACGGGCCGCCTGATCTACGCTGGCGACGCCGCCGACCGGGCCCACCGACCGGCACACCGGTCCGAGGAGAGAAGGCAGTTGACCAGGGCTGTTCCGCGCAATTCCGCCGCGACGCCGCCACCCGCGCGCCCCGCGGCGTCCGGTGCAGGTGTGTCGTTCCAGCGTGGCCTGAAGGTGCTCATGAGCGTCGCCGAGTCCGGGGAGACCCGCGTCGAGCAGATCGCGGCCGACGCGGGGATACCGGTGAGCACGGTGTACCGATATCTGCGCACGTTGCGGGAGTTGGACCTGGTGGAGGAGCGTTCGGGCACGTACGCACCCGGCTGGCGGCTGCTGGAACTGTCGGGGCAGCATCTGACGCACACCCGGCTCGTGGAGCTCGGGCACCCGCTGTTGCAGGAGTTGACGGACGGCACCGGGGAGACTGCCGTACTCACCGTACGGGTCGGGTCGCAGGCGATGTGTCTGCGCCAGACCCAGTCACCGCACGAGTTCCGTATGGCGTTCCGGATCAACCAGCTGCTGCCGTTGTACGCGGGGGCGGGTCAGCGCATCCTGCTGGCCCACGCACCGCCCCCGGTGATCGACCGGGTCCTCGGCCGGCCGATGCGTACGATCACGGACCGCACGCCCGACCGGGCCCGCCTGGCACGGGAAATGGAGGGCATCCGGGCGAGCGGCTTCCTGATCTCGCAGGGCGAGCTGAACGAGGGCGCGGTCGCCGTCGCGGTGCCGGTGACCGCGATGGGCGAGGTGGTGTGCGCGCTGACCGTGGCCGGGCCCGAACCGCGGTGCGGGCCGACCTGGCGGCGTCAGGCCCGCGCCCAACTGCGGGCGGCGGGCGCGCGCCTCGCGGAGATCCTGGAGCGTGGGGCGGGCGCACTCACGCCGGAGTGACCCGTACCGGCAGGTGCTTCCAGCCGCGCAGCGTGTTGTGCAGGAACGGCACCGCGTCACCGGCCGGCTCCACCGTCCGCACCCGGCGGGCCAGTTCACCGATCAGGACCTCCGCCTCCAGCCGCGAGATGGGCTGGCCCACGCACTGGTGGATACCGAAGCCGAACGCCAGGTGCCCGGAGGCGTCCCGCTCGATCCGATAGGCGTCGGCGTCCTCGCCGAAGCGCCGCGGGTCGCGGTTGGCGGCCCCTGTGAACAGGGCCACCTTGGTGTCCTCGGGGATGCGGACACCGTGGAAGTCGACGTCGCGCGCGGTGGTGCGGAAGAAGGACTGGAACGGTGACTCGTGGCGCAGCGCCTCGTCCACGGCGAACCGGGTCAACTTCGGGTCGGCGTGCAGCAGTCCCCACTGGTCGGGGTTGGCGGACAGGCACCTCATGGTGTTACCGAGGGTGAGCACAGTGGTGTCGAGTCCCGCCGACAGCAGCGCGCGCACCAGGCGGGTCGCCTCGTCACCGGTGATCACGCCCTGGTCGGCGTACTCCCAGATCTGCGCGCCGAGCCCTTCGGGTGTCAGGTTCTCGCGGGCGCAGTTCTCCATGACCCAGTCGACGGTGTGCTCGCCGGCGGCGAAGTACTCGGCGTAGCGGGCGTCTTCGGGGCCGAAGGCGGAGAAGTTCATGGCTCCGTGCGGGAGCAGGTTCTCGGCGCGGCCCTCGCGCGGGATGCCGACGGCGTTGCCGAAGACCTCGATGGGGAACAGTTCCGCCATCTCGGTCACCGCGTCGAACTCCCGCTTGTCCAGGAGTTCGTCGACGAGTTTCTCGGCGTAGGCACGGAACGCGGGGCGCAGCGCACGCACGTTGCGCGGGGAGATGACCCCGGACATGGCGGTGCGCAGCGGCGTGTGCGTCGGCGGATCGGAGTCCAGGATGCCGGCCGGCTTCCACGGGGGTTCCTGGTGGTAGTTGCGCGGCCCGACCCCGGCACCCGAGAGGAACGTCTCGTGGTCGGTGAGGATCTCCCGGCACTGCGCGAACCGCGTGAAGGCATGCACCCCGTAGCGCTCCAGCCACACCGCGGGCCCCGCGTCGCGCATCCGCGTGAACAGCGGGTACGGGTCGGTGAGGTGGGCGTCGTCGTAGGGGTCGTCGGCGAGGTGTGCGACGGGGGTGTCGGCCGGGGCGGACATCTGGCCTCCTGATGCGGCTCGGTGGTGGCAGGCACGGTAGACCGGCGGGCCGTGCGCCGGACACGGGCGTTATCACCTGCTGAGAACCGCTGTTGCCGCGTGCGGCCGGGTTTTTGACGATGCGGTTCACACGGAGATAGAGGACGACATGGAGGAAGCATGCCTGCACAGGAGCACCTGACCGTGACCGTGAAGGAGACACGCTCCGAGGCCGCGGGGGTGCGCTCCCTGGTGCTGGCCGCGCGCGAGGGCGGGTCGCTTCCGGCGTGGACGCCCGGAGCGCATATCGATGTGGTCCTGTCCCGGGACCTGGTCCGGCAGTACTCACTTTCTTCGGGGACGGAGGAGGCCTGCTGGCGGATCGCCGTGCTGCGGGAGCCCGACGGCCGGGGCGGTTCGGCATATCTGCACGACCGGGTCGAGGCGGGCGACACCCTGCTGGTGAGCGCTCCCCGCAACAACTTCGCGCTGGACCTGGACCTGGACACACCACGGCTGGTGTTCGTCGCCGGTGGCATCGGCATCACGCCGATCCTGCCGATGCTCGCGGCGGCCGAACGAGCGGGTGCCGATTGGCAGTTGCTGTATCTGGGACGCAGCGCGGAGAGCATGGCGTTCACCGAGGAACTCACCCGGTACGGCGACCGGGTGCGCCTGCACCGCGATGATGTCTCGGGCATCGCGGACCTCGCCGCGGAGCTCGACGGCATGGGCGCGGCACACGCCCATGTGTACGCGTGCGGCCCGGCAGGGCTGCTCGCCGCGGTGCAGGAGTACGCCGACGCGCGCCCTCAGTCGCAGCTGACACTCGAACGCTTCACCGCGGCGCCGGAGGGCCCCGCACGGGGCGGCGACCGGCCGTTCACGGTGGAGACCGCCGACGGGCAGGAGATCGAGGTGGGCGCCGGGCAGTCCATCGTCGACGCCCTGACGCAGGCCGGCGTGCGCACGCTCACCTCGTGCCGCGAGGGTGTGTGCGGGACGTGCGAGACACCGGTGATCGGCGGCAAACCCGACCACCGCGACCAGCTCCTGAGCGAGGAGGAGCGGGCCGCGGGCGACGTCATGATGATCTGCGTATCGCGGTGCCAGGGGGAACGACTGGTCCTCGATGTGTGACGCCGAGGAACGCCCGGGTACGTACCGCCCGGGCAACCCCCGTACAGATCAGCCCACTTGGGTCACCGCGTCCACGACCGCCCCGGACCTGACGAGGTCGAGCGCCGCGTGCACCCTCGGGTACAGCACGACGTCACGGGTCAGGTGGTCGATCGGCCGCCCGTCGGTGGCCGGTGTGGCGCGCAGCCGGTCGAGGGCGGCGCGCGTGGCGGGGGCGAGGGCCTCCGGGCCACTCCCCTGCTCGGCGAGCCGCAGCTCAAGTGCTTGTCCGGCCATCAACAGTTCCGTGGCGACGACCCCCTCGACATTGGCGACGACCTGGCGGGCGTGTCGCCCCGCGTTGGACGCCATCGAGACATGGTCCTCCTGGTTGGAGCAGGTGGGGATGGAGTCGACGCTGTCCGGGTGCGCGAGTGTCTTGCAGTCGGACACCAGGGCGGCGGCCAGGTACTGCGGCAGCATGTAGCCGCAGTCCATGCCGACCTTCTCGCCGTCGACGAGCATGTCGGGCAGCCCGCGGTTGAGTGTGCCGTCGTTGAGCCGGAACAGGCGGCGCTCGGCGATCGACCCGATCTCGGTGACCGCGATGGACAGGAAGTCCGAGGCGAACGCCAGGTACTGGGCATGGAAGTTGCCGCCGGATACGGCCTTGAGGTCGCGCGGCAGACCGGGCACGACGAGCGGGTTGTCGGTGGCGGCGTTGAGTTCCGTCTCGACGATGCCGTGGACGAAGCCCAGGGTGTCCCGCACCGGCCCGAGCACCTGCGGCACACACCGCAGCGAGTACGCGTCCTGGGGTGGCTGACGTACGGGATCGGTGTCGGCGGCGCCGTCGACGAAGGCGCTGCCGTCGAGGAGTTGACGCAGCCGGGCCGCCGTCGCGATCTGCCCGGGGTGGCCGCGGGCCTCGTGCAGCTGCGGCAGGAAGGCGTCGCCGAAGCCGAGCAGCGCCTCGATGCTCATCGCGGCGGTCACCTCGGCGGTGGCGAGGAGGTTCTCCGCGTCGGCGAGGGCGAGTGCACACAGCGCGGTGGAGTACGAGGTGCCGTTGGTGAGGGCGAGGCCCTCCTTGGCGCCGAGGGCGAGCCGGTCGATCCCGGCGGTGGCCATCGCGGCGCGACCGCTGGTCAACTCGCCCTCGTAATGGGCGAGTCCGCTGTCCTCGTCGGGGTCGATGTCACCGGCAGGGCGGCTGAGGGCGAGGGCGAGGTGGGCGAGCGGGATGAGGTCGCCGCTGGCGCCGAGCGAACCGTACTCAGGGATCGCCGGGTGGACACCGGAGTTGAGCATGGCGAGCAGGGTGTGCACGACGTCGGGGCGTACGCCGGAGTAGCCGCGCGCCAGGCTGGAGGCGCGGATCAGCATGGTGGCGCGCACGACGTCCTCGCCGCAGTGCCGGCCGACGCCACAGGCGTTGGAGACGATGAGTCGGCGGGACAGTTCGACGGCGTCCTCCGCGGTCTCGAAGGCCTGCCGTCCGGCGAGCGAACCGAAGCCGGTGTTCACGCTGTAGACGGGCCGCGCGGCCTCGCCCTCGGTCATGTCGTCGGTGAGCCGCGCGATCCATGCGGCGCTCGGCCCCATGGCCTTCTCGGCTGCCGCGCCGAGTGCGACGGGCCGGTGGTGGCGGGCGACGGCGACGAGGTCGTCGAGGGTGAGCGGCCGGTCGCCGAGGACGAGGGGTGCGGTGGCCGTGGTGTCCGTGGTGGTCACAGGGCGGCTCCTTCCGGGACGGTGGCAGCGGCGGTGGCGGGGCGGGTGTCGTCCCGGTGTCCGGCGCGGTGCCGGGTGGCAGCGCTGACGACGGCGAGTACGAGAATGTTGGCGACCATGGCGACGACACCCACGTCGAGGTCCTGCACCGGCCGCGGCGCCCACGGCAGCAGGCTCGCGCTGGTGGCATCGGTGAGCGTCGTCCAGCTGACGATGGCGACGCCGGTGCACACACCGGCCCAGGCGCCGGCGGTGGTGACCGGATTGCGCCGCCACATCGACGTGACGAGTACCGGGAAGAGCTGGACCACGAACCCGTACGCCATGATCAGCAGCATCGCGATGGCCTCGCCGCCGCGAAAGGTGAGCACGGCGGCGACGAGCGCGAGCACCGGCACGAGGAGACGGCTGAGCCGCCCGACGGTCCGCTCGCTCGTGGCGGGGCGGGCCGTCTGGTAGATGTTCTTCGCGACCAGCATCGCGGCGGACTGCAGCAGCATGGCACCCGGGACGAGCGCGGCGAGCATGCCCGCGACCCCGACGAGCCCGACCAGCCACGGCGGCAGCGCGTCCTTGGCGAGCGACAGCAGCGCGAGGTCCCCGTCCTTGAGACCCGGCACCTTGAGCACGGCGGTGAACCCGATGACGAGGACCATGACCAGGACGATCTGGTACGCGGGTGTGATCACGGCGTTGCGGCGCAGCGCCTTGGCGCTGCGGGCCGCCAGGATGCCGGGCATCATGTGCGGCCACGTACAGATGCCGAGGGCGAACAGCAGGCTGGTGGAGATGTACCACCACACGCTGTACCCGTGGTCCGGGAGTGTCAGGAAGTGCGGGTGGGCGGCGGACAGCGCGTGGAACATGTCACCGAGCCCGCCGTAGTAGTGGATCGGCAGATACAGCCCGAGTCCCACGACAAGGACGAGCATCAGCGTGTCCTTGATGATGGCGTTCCAGGCGGTGCCGCGCAGCCCGGACACCGTGACGTACACGGCGATGACGGCGACCCCGATCCACACGGCGGCGCCCTGCGGGATCCGCCCGTACGAGCACTCGTGGACGATGATGCCGAGCCCCTTGAGCTGCAGCACCAGATAGGGCACGAGGGACACCACGCCGACGACGGCGGTGAGCACGCCGAACCCCTTCGAGCGGTACTTGTGCGCGTACAGGTCCGGGGCGGTGAGCAGCTTGTGGCGGCGGGCGTACGCCCAGATCGGCGGGGCCAGCCAGTAGAAGACGACGTAGCAGATCGACGAGAACATGTAGATCATCGGCCCGCCCATCGAGTAGGCGCCGCCACTGCCCCCGAGGAAGGTGTACGTGGTGAAGTTCTCGCCGGCGGCGAGGAGGAACACGAGCAGACTGCCGAGCCCGCGCCCGCCGACGGACCACTGTTCGAGGTCCATGGTGCGGCCGCGCCGGGCGAGCAGTCCGAGGACGAGTACGAGGACGAACGCGCTGCCGAGGATGGCGAGGGCGGTGTTCATCGGGCGACTCCTTCGGAGGCTACGTCACCGGTGAACTCGCCTGGTTCCGGGGCCTGTTGTTCATCGGGCTCGCGGTTCGCGGGATCGAGGGCGTACACGACGGCCATGACGACGGTGGTGAGCACCACCCACAGGGCGGCCCAGAACACCACCATCGGCAGACCCAGGACGTAGGGCCGCTCGGTATTGACGACGATCAACGACCCGGCGACCGGGACGGCGCTGAGCAGAACGAGGATCCAGCGGCGTGACACGAGACGCGCTCCCTTCCGGACGGACGGGGAATGCTTGCCCGGTGAACGGATCTTGGCAATGGCGGATTCTCACGGTGCAGGAACGGCGAAGCCCGGCACGGGGTGTCTCCGCACCGGGCCGCCGCTCTCCTTCCGCCGCGCTCAGCGGCCTACTTCACGGCCGCCGCCCGAACGAGCTCCTGCGACACCGAGCCGCCCTTGTCGTCCTTCGCCGTCGCGCGCAGCGACAGTGAGGTGGCATCGCGCGGCACGTTCAGCGTGCCCTTCCAGGAAGCGCCGCCGCCGGTGAGGGACACGGACTTCCAGGTCTTGCCGTCGTCGTACGACACCTTCAGGGTGCCGCCGCCGATGGTGCCCGTGCCGGCCGCGTCCTTGACGTACTCGGCGGACAGGCCGATGGGCAGGCGCTCGCCGGAACGGACCTTTCCGGCGACGTCCGTGTCGATGTCGTAGTTGAGGTTGATCAGCGGCAGGAACGTGTACGTGTCGTCCGGTGTGGTGCCCGAGCGGAACGTCCACTCGCTGTGCGAGGTGCTGCGGATGCCCCACACGGCGGGGTCGAGTTCCGTGTCGGTGACCAGCTTGAACGGCTGCTCGGAGCCGTCGGTGACACTGAACTGGGCGGTGCTGCCCGTGCGTCGGCCCGCGCTCTCACCGTTCACGAAGGCCTCGGTGGACTGCGTCATGCCGGCTTCCGGGCTGTACGGGTCGCCGAAGCCGGTGTGGTCGGGGCCCGAGTCCCCCCAGCCGGGGATGTTGAAGCGGAGCATGTCGCCGCTCCGCTGCTGGCCCCAGCCGAGACCGCTGCCGCCGTAGGGGTGCCAGACAGGCTTGAACCAGTTCAACTCGGTGTGCCTGCCAGGCCGGTAGGACACCAGGCCGCTGCGCTCCTCCAGGGAGCCGAGGTTCACGGACTCGTGCCACTTCTGGTCCGGCTCGACGGACACATGGTCGGTGCGGTGCCCCGGGAAGTCGTACCGCTCCTGGAAGCCGCCCGCGACCGCGAAGGACGGGTCGACCGAGTACCGGAACTCGCTGCCCGCGGCCTTCTTCGCACCGTAGAAGGTGGTGTCGACGGTGGCGAGGTCCTTGGAGTCCGGCGCGAAGAGCAGGCTCCGGTCCGGGATCGCACCCTTGTAGCCCTTCGACAGGTCGTAGGAGTACGTGGAGTTGGCGACGCCCGTCATCCTGATGCGCTCGCCGCGCTTCTGCTTGGCGAGCAGCCGCGCGAAGTCGACGTTGGTGACACTCGCGATCTGCAGCGGCCGGTCCGTGTTGTCGTCGTTATAGAAGAGGGTGTTCAGGCGGCCGGCCTCGTCGTCCGTGAGGAACAGCGCCTTGGCGCCCGCGTCCTGGGCGGCCTGCGCGATCTGCGCCGGGGTGCGGGTGCCGTCGATGTGCACGAGGACGCCCTTGCCGGTCACGTTCTTGCCCGTGTAGTCCGCGGGGGCACCGGCACCCGCGTTCACCAGCGCGAGCCTGCTGTCACCCTCGACGAGCGTGGAGCCGGGCTGCTCCCACACCTCGTCGACACCGTCGACGGTGATGCGCGGCTGGGCCTCGCGCCAGGTGGTGCGGTACGCGTAACTGCCGTCGCTCACAGGGCGGGTGGGCAGGGCGTACAGCGTGTCGTACTTGATGGGCAGCAGCACCATGCCGAACACGTCGGTGCCGCCCGCCTTGCGGTCGTACTGCACGAGTGTCTGGTGCGGGTCGGTGTCCTTGGGGACACGTGTGGCGACCTCACGCAGCTTGGTGCCGTCGAGGGTGATCTCACGGTCCCCGTCGACCTTCACCTCGGGGTCGGACAGATAGGCCTTGCCGAGGGAGTCCTTGCCGTGGCCTCCGCGGACGTCCAGGAACGAGTCCAGGTAGTACGTCCCTGGCTGCAGCCGCAGCTTGACCGTGCCGGACGCGTCGACCGTGGCCGACTGCGGCAGTGTGTCCTTGGCGAGCTGCTGGTACATGAGGTCGGCTGCGGCCGGCTTGCCGTCCCGGTCCTTCACATGGACGGTGAGCGTGTACCGCTCCTTCTCCTTGACCAGCCCGAAGGCGGTGTGCGCGACGGCCGTACCGCCCGAACTAGCCACGATCTGCCCGCTGTTGGTGCCGACGGCGGCCTTCGAGCCGTCGCCGGTGACGGTGGTGGAGGCGGTGCCGTGCGCGGGCACGGTCAGCTTGGAGTCGGCGAGCTTGGCGACGCCGTCGGCACTCCCCTGCACCGCCAGCTCCAAGTCCACAGCACTGTCGGAGGAGTTGGAGTACGTGAGGGTCCTGGTGACCGGCTTGTTGCTGTCGTACGGCCAGCGGTAGGAGCCGAGGTCGGCGCTGCCCGTCGCGGTGACCTTCGCGGCGATCGCGTCGGGGACGGAGACCCGGCCGGAGCCGATGGCGTACGCGGAGTCGGAGAGCTGCTTCGACGACGACATCAGCGCGTTCTTGAGCTGCGCCGCCGTCCAGTCGGGGTGGGCCTGCGCGAGGAGGGCGGCGACACCGGCGACGTGCGGTGTCGCCATCGACGTACCGCTCATGGTGGTGTAGCTGCCGGAGCCGTCCACCAGCGAGGAGCGAGCCGCGAGGATGTCCACGCCGGGGGCCGAGACGTCGGGCTTGAGGGCGTCGTCGCCGAGGCGCGGGCCCTGGCTGGAGAACGAGGCCCGCTCGTCGTCCACGTCGACCGCGCCGACGGTGAGCGCCGAGTCGGCGGCGCCGGGCGAGCCGATGGTGCCGGGACTGTAGGCGTTGCCCGCGGCGATGACGAAGAGCGCGCCGGTGTCGGCGGTGAGGGAGTTGACGGCCTGAGCCATCGGGTCGGTGCCGTCGCTGCCGGTGTCGGAGCCGAGGCTCATGGAGACGACCTTGGCCTTGATGTCCTTGGCCGCCCACTCCATGCCGGCGATGATCTCGGACTCGGTGCCGTAGCCCTCGTCGCTGAGCACCTTGCCGACGGCGAGCGTGGCGTCGGGCGCGACACCCTTCTCCTTGCCGTCGGACGCGGCGCCGGATCCGCCGACGGTCGACGTGACATGCGTGCCGTGACCTGCCCGGTCGGCGACCTCCTGCCCTTCGATGAAGGACTTCGAGTCACTCACGCGGGAGGCGAGGTCGGGGTGCGTGGTGTCGTACCCGGTGTCCAGGACGGCGACCTTCACGCCCTTGCCGGTGAGCCCCGCATCCCATGCCTTTGGCGTGCCGATCTGGGCGTTGGACTCCTCCATGGCGCCCTCGACCCGGCCGTCGAGCCACACCTTGCCGATGCCGTCGGTGTAACTGCCCTTGCTGGTCAGGTCGTTCCAGAAGGTGCGGCCCTTGTCGGCGTCGAGGGCCGCGCCGCCGATGCTGCCGAGTTTGCGGGTGCGGTCGGCGCCCTTGGGGGCGGCGGCGCTGCGCGCGCTCTTGCCTCCGTAGGTGACGATGAGCGGGGTGGCGTCGGCCTTGGTGTCCGCGAGGCCCTGCTCGATGAGCCCGCTCACGTCGAACAGCCGGGCGTCGAGCTTCCCCGAGGCGAGGTAGGGGGCGGCCTCGTCCGGCACGACACGTATCTTGCCGTCGGTGACCTGCGTACGGACGAGGCCGGTGGCGCCCTGGGGCCTCTTGACGTCGACGGTCCGCTGTCCGCCGCCGATGTCCGTCACGGTCACCTTGTCCCCGGTCACCAGTGTCACGGTGTGAGCGGCGCGGGCGGCCTTCGTGGACTGGGGTCTCACGTGGTCCGGCGCGGCGTGCGCGCCGTCGGCGGGCAGCAGCGCGAACGCCAACCCGGCCGACAGCAGGGCCGCGCCGCGTCGCGCGGTACCTCTTGCCATAGTTGCCTCTTCTCCTGGAACCATCGGGGGCGGGGGTGCGCTCCGAGAGCTGGGAAGAGTGTCAACTACTGTGCTTCGTGCGGTACTTGCTTTACGGTGGCGGGTTGGCGCCACGGCGCCTATCCGCCACGCAGCTCACGGTGTCAGGTCAGTTCTGCTTGACCGGCGGGCAGTAACCCGTCTCCTCGCCGATGGAGTTGATCTCCGCGTTGGGGCGCGAGTCACCTACATAGTTGATCTGGTCCGTGCACTTCGTGCCGGGGTCCTTCGGGGTACCGGACGGCTTGTCGGACTTCTGGGGCTCGGGGCAGGTGCCGGTGTCCGCGCCGATGGAGTTGATCTCGGCGTTGGAGCGCGGGTCACCCGCGTAGTTGATCTGGTCGGTGCACTTCGCGTCGGACTTGGCGGCGGGGGTGCCCGAGGACGTGCCCTGCGTCGCATCGGGCTGCGAGGAGGTCGCGGTCTCCGCCGAACTGCTCGCGGAGGAAGACGCGCTGGAAGACGCACCGGAGGGCGCGCTGGAGGAGGAATTGTCGGAGCCGCTGCCGTTGCAGGCCGTCAGCGACAGTCCGAGGGCCACTGCGGTCAGCGTCAGTGCCGAGATCTTCCGAGTGCGCATTCTGGTGTCCTCCGCGTGGGGCCATCGCTCCTGGTGAGCGACGGGCGATTGAACGGGGCGGGTGTTCGCCCGTGTTGCTTTCTATCCCTTCAGACAGCGGTGTGGTTGCCCCAGTTGCTTCATGATCGTGTTCAGGACACGTTCGTGACATGACAGTCGCCACTTGGTGAACTGCGCTCCCGGGCGTCCTCGGGACTAGGGTCGGTCTCCAGAAGCCTCAGCATCGCCTCCGTGGCGCTCGTGATACCGGAGACGGAACAGGTCTCGTCCGTGACGTGGGCCTGGTCCGGGTCGCCCGACCCGGATGCTCACCGGCTGCTGACTCCGAGGGGCACCTGGCACCCTCCTCCCGGTACCGTCCCCCTGTGACCTCACTCGACCCCGCCACACTCGCCGCGCTCCAGCGCGCCCGCTACGTCAGTCTCACCACGTACCGCAAGGAAGGCACACCGAGAGCCACTCCGGTCTGGCACGCCATGGACGGTGACCGGCTCTGTGTGCGCAGCGCGGCCGATGCCTGGAAGGTCAAGCGGCTGCGCCGTGACTCCCGGGCCGAGGTCGCCGTCTGCGATGTCCGCGGTCGCGTGGCCCCGGACGCCGTACGGGTCACGGGAACCGGTCGGGTGCTGGACAAGGAGGGGACGAAGAAGGCGGGTGCTCTGTTGCGTCAGAAGTACGTGATGGCGCGCATCGGCGACTGGTACTCCGCGATCTCGGGACGCCACCGCCGACATCCCGTCATCGGGCTCGAGATCACCTTCTAGCCGGGTCCGGCCTGCCTGATCCAGTCGACAGGCCCAGGTCCTGTCTTCACCCGGTGACACCTGACCCGCGGGCTCCGCGGTGCCGCAGCAGGGTCAGCGGGACGAGGAGTACGGCCAGGAGGCCACCGCACAGGCCCAGGGCGGGGAAGCCGGCGCCCGCCACCACCGCGCCGGAGGCCGCCCCGCCCGTGGCGCCCGCGAGGGAGATGCCGACGTCGACGAGGCCCTGGGTGCGGGCCCGGGTGGCCACGGGGAGCGCGTCCGTGATGAGGGCGGTGCCACTGACGAGGCCGAAGTTCCAGCCGAGGCCCAGCAGGACCAGGGCCGTGGCGAGCGCGGCGACGGAGTGCGGCGGCGCCAGGGCGGCGAGCGCACCCGCCGCGAGCAGCGTCGCCCCGGAAGCCGCGGCCAGCCACAGCCGTCCGATGCGGTCGACAAGCAGCCCCGTGAGCGGGGAGGGCAGATACATGGCGCCCACATGCAGGGCGATGACCAGGCCCGTGGCCTGGGTTCCGTGCCCGTGGGCCTGCATGTGGACCGGCGTCATCGTCATGACAGCGATCATCACGAGCTGGGTGAGGACCATGACGGCGGTGCCGGTGGCCAGGCCGCGGGCGGCGCCCGTACGTCCTGCGTTCTCGGTGGCCGAAATCCCTTCCGCCGCCGCCTCCTCGGCCGCTCGCTCGCGCGCGAGCAGCAGCGGGTCGGGGCGCAGGAGGACGGCCAGGGCCAGGGAGGCCGCACCGTACGCGGCCGTGGCGAGCAGGAAGGGGCCCGCGAGGCGCGGGATGCCCCAGGAGTGCGCC
This sequence comes from Streptomyces sp. UC4497, assembly GCF_054871485.1. Taxonomy (NCBI): domain Bacteria; kingdom Bacillati; phylum Actinomycetota; class Actinomycetes; order Kitasatosporales; family Streptomycetaceae; genus Streptomyces; species Streptomyces sp. UC4497. The sequence continues at coordinate 590,248 of NZ_JBTYHB010000001.1, forward strand.
CAATTCCCCGTCACGTGGACGAGGTTGGGGCCGATGACAGCCCCCAACGTCGTCGCGAACAGGACGGTGCTGACTGCCCGGCCGCGCCGCGCGGGCGAGGCGAGGTCGGCCCCGGCGTACCGGGCGAGGAGGTTGGCGGCCGTGCCCGCGCCGTACACCAGCAGGGAGACGAACAGCAGCGGCACGCTGTCCGCGACCGCGGCGAGCACGACACCGAGGCTGCCGACCGCGCCGGTCCCGTACCCCAGGGCGAGCCCGGGGCGGCGGCCCCACCGCTGGCAGAGGCGTCCGATGCCCACCGAACCGAGCGCTGCGCCCCCGGTGAACAGCGCGCTGGGCAGCCCGGCGAGACCCGTGGAGCCCAGCATCTGCTCGGCGAGCAACGCGCCCACGGTGATGCCGGCGGCGAGGCCCGCCCCGCTCAGGGCCTGGCAGAGGACGAGGACGGTCAACACCCGCCGCTGCGCGGGGTGTTCGGGCGTCGACCGTACGGCCTGCGGGGGCCGTGTCGCAGAGGTCACGCCGCGCCGATCGGTTCGGCGGGGGCGCTCGGCACCATCGGTTCGAGCGCGGAGATCTCGTCCAGCGGCATGTCCATGTGCTCGTGGAGGTAGCGCACGATGGTCCAGTGCGGCAGCGCACCCTCGTCGAAGGGGCCGAACTCCTGGCAGTACAGCGGGATCCAGCGCAGCGCCTCCTCGGCGGCCTGCTCGCGACCCGGCTCGGCCTGGTAGTCCTCGTAGGCGATGCTGCGGTGGTGGATGAAGTACCGGCCCGGCAGGCGCTCCTCGCACAGGGCGACGTACTCGCGGGTCTGCAGGATCAGGTAGTGCCAGATCTCGTCGATGGCCTGCTCGACGGGGAGGAAGAGGCCACTGAGCCGCTCGCGGTACTTCGAGACGAGGTAGAGGTAGCGGAGGCACTCGGTGACCTGCCGCTCCACGTAGGCGCGTTCCTCGCCGGTCTCCTTCACGAAGTACGCGACCACCTCGTCGTGCAGGCCGTGGCCGAGCAGTTCGCGCAGGTCCTTGTCGGTGACGGTCGCGGCGGGCGCCTCGTGCGGGTCGTTCTGGTTGTCCGTGTGGTTCTGATTGCCCGTGTGGTTCTGGTCGTTCACGTCGTTCCCCTCAGGTGCTTCCCTCGGTGCTTCCCCGGTACGTCCCGGCCCGCGCTCTGCCGCCTGGCGGCCGCCCCTCAACTCCTCGCCAGCCAGGCGTACTTGCCGGAGGCGCCGATGGGGATGTGGTCCCGGTGTTCGACGCGGCAGGCGCGCCCGGTCAGCGCGGAGACGGAACGCCCCAGCGCTTCGGACTCGTCCGTACCGAGCGGCTTGCCGTCGAAGGTGGTGCAGCGGAGCACGGCCGCCTGCGGCCCGCACCCCTCCGACTCGCCCTCTGGCAGCACCAGTTGGTGCACGAAGACACGCGGTGAAGCGGCGGCGATCCGCTCGTCCAGGTCGCCCGCCGCGACGGGCCCGTCCGGCCCGTCGAGGAGCTCCTTCTCCCGTCCGCAGAACGAGACGATCTTCTCGGGGTCCGGTGAGCCGTCCAGCGTACGGGCGCAGTCGCCGGAGCGATAGCGGACCAGCGGCATGTGCGGGTTGCGGACGCTGGTGACGATGAGGGAGTAGAGGGCGCTGCCCGGGGCGACGGGGAGGAGCTCGACGCTCATCCCCTCCAGGTACGGGCGGTAGCTGCCGGTGCGGTCGCTGTAGAAGAGGTAGCCGAGCTCGGTGCTGCCGAAGAGGTCGACGACCGGGCAGTCGAACCGGCTCTCCAGGAAGCGGCGCACGTTCCGCGGCGTGTACTCGTACGCGGTGATGATGCTCGCCGGGCGCGGGAACGTCTCCGGGTTCTCCCACAGTCCGGCGTCCTCGGCGTGGCGCACGAGGTGTGCCAGGTGGTAGCCGGAGCAGTCCAGGTGGTAGCGGCCCTCGGGGTGCGAGGCGGCGATCGCGCGCAGCTCGCCGAGCATGCGCTCGACATCGGTACGCTCCCACAGGGCGGGGTCGAGCCGCAGGTTGAGGTAGACGGTGCGCTCGTCCAACTGCCGGTCCTCGAGGGAGGGTTCGGCGTCCGGGGCGCCCCCATCACCTCCCTCGCCAGCGTCCTGCCCGCCGCGCTTCTTCGCGTTGACGCGGGCCACGTGTTCGGTTGCCAGGACGGTGGTGAGGGAGGCGCGTCGGCAGCCGTCCCGCCAAGTGTGCGCGATGTCGGGGTGCTCGCTCCACAGCCGGTAGTAGGAGCGGAGCAGGAAGTACGGCGGGCGGATGAGCTGCATCCGCGCGTGGTTGGTGCCGGTGGACAGGACGTACTCCGCCTCGCCGGCCGCGAGGGCGGCCTCCAGCCGCGGCGTCATCCAGTTGTCCGGGAATCCGCGGGCGATCTCGGGCTTCTCCAGTACGGGGAAGTGACCGCGCGCGACGGAGTCGCGGTAGATCGGTATGTCCTTGACCTGCTCTATGACGTCGGCCGTCGGCTGACCGTCCATGGTCGTCCTCGGAGGGTCGGGAACGTGGGGGGGATGGGCGGGGGCGCGCCAGCTGTCGCCCGTACGCCGCCAGGAGGCGGGCCGGGCCGGCCCTGTCGGCCCGGCCGCGGCCCGCCCTGGGGACCGCCGCTGTCACCTGGGGTGGTGCTCAGCCGCAGTCCTCGATCATGCGACCGGGTGCGTCCCGCTTCAGGAAATGCAGCCGGTCTTCGGGGCGGCGCTGATGCAGCCCGCCTTGGGGGCGGCACTGATGCAGCCGTCCTTGGCGGCCGTCGCCGAGTTGGCGGCGACCCAGCCCTGCCAGTTGGCGTCCTGGGCCATCTTCTTGACGAGCTTCTCCATGTCGACCTCCGCAATTGGTGGGGACAGCGGCACGACCAAGATCCGTACCGCCCGGCCGAGCGTAAAAGCGTCCCCAAGGCAATGTCAAAGGTCGGTAAAGTGAACTGGTCGACGGCTGGGTGAAATTGGCTCGAACTGATCGTTAACGGGCCGACTCTCCAGGGCGTGCCACTGCTTCGACGGCAACTCCTAGGGCCTCAGGACCTCCCGCAGCCGCTCCGCGAACTCCTTGGGCTGTTCGATGAAGCCGCCGTGGTCGCCCGGGAATTCGACCGGAGCGGCTTCGAGGCGTGCGGCCAGTGCCCTGGAGGTACGGGCTGTGATCAGGCCCGCCGAGGCGGCGCCGATACCGACCACGACGCGGGTCCCAGGGGCCGTCAGCGCCGCGATGTCGGGCACGTGGCGGATGGTGCCCCGCAGCTCGTGGCCGAAGAAGTGGGCGCTGTTGGCGAGTTCCTGCTCCGAGGGCTCCCCTGGCGGCGGCTCCGGCGCCGCGTCCTCGCCGCCGACGTCGAACCCGGCGTTGGCCATGAACTTCATCCACGCCGCGCCCACCCCCTCCCGGTGAAAGGTCTCGACGATGTCGTCGGCCGCCGCGCGCTGCTCCGCGGCGTCGGGGAGCAGCTCCAGCAGCGGGGGCTCGTGCGCGACGAGCGTGCGCACCCGACCGGGGTGCCGTGCGACGAGGGCGAGCCCGGTGACCGCCCCGCCGCTGCTGCCGAACACGTCGGCGGAGTCCGCATCGAGGGCGTCCAGGAGCGCGGCGACGTCGTCCGCCCGCAGTTTGGGGGTGGAGTCCTGCTCGGGATCGTCGAGGGGGCTGCCGGAGATGCCCCGCGGGTCGTGGGTGACGACGGTGTGGTCGCTCGCGAGCGCGTCGGCCAGCGGCCCGAACGCCTCCGCGTCCATCGGCGATCCCATGACCAGCAACAGCGGTCCCGAGCCGCGGACTTCGTAGTGCAGGCGTGCGCCGGCGACGTCGAGGGTGTGGGTGGTAGTCACGGGTCGTCCTTCCCTGGGCGGTCGTCCCGCGATCGCGGTGACGCAGGTAGGACTCCGGCCGGGAGGGAACCTCATCGCCTGATCGCCCGAATGCCCGATTCGCCTGAACAGCGAACGTCAGACCAGGAGGACGAGCTTTCCGCGCACCCGGCCGGATTCCCCGACCCGGTGCGCCTCGGCGACGTCCGCCAACGGGAAGGTCCGGCCTACGGGGAGCGTGAACCGGCCCGCGGCGAGCAGCTCGGCCACCTGCCCCAGCGCGTAGACGGCGCGGCCGGTGTCTCCGCGGCTGAAGCGCACACCGTGCCGCTGCGCCCCCTCGAAGTCGGCGACGGTGATGACATGGTCCGCGCCGCCGGCGAGGTCGATCAGCTCGGGCAGGATCCCGCTTCCGGCGACATCCAGCGCCAGGTCGACGCCGTTCGGTGCGAGCGCCCGGACCCGGTCGGTCATGCCGTCCCCGTACGCGACGGGTTCCGCGCCGAGTTCGCGGAGCCGGTCATGGGTGGCCGGGCTGCCGGTGCCGATCACGTGCGTACCGCGTGCGACGGCGAGTTGGACGGCGGCGCTGCCGACGCTGCCCGACGCCCCGCTGATGAGAAGCGTGCCGCCGTCGCGGACGCCGAGCTGGTCGAGGGCTCTCGCCGCCGTCTCGACCGAGGAGGGCAGGGCCGCGGCGCCGGCGAAGTCGAGCGACGCGGGGACGGCCGCCCATGCCGACAGCACGGCCAGCTCCGCCTGGGCGGCGCCGTCACCGCCGAACCCGAACACCCGGTCCCCGACGGCGACATCCTCGACCCCGTCCCCGATTTCGTCGACGACCCCGGCGGCTTCGTACCCCATCGTCTGGGGCAACTCCTGGTCCATCAGACCCTGCCGCTTCTTCCAGTCACTGGCGTTCACACCGGCGGCGCGCACCGCGATCCGGATCTCCCCGGCTCCCGGATGCGGATCGGGGAGATCGACGATCTCCAGCACCTCGGGACCGCCGAACCGACTGAGCTGCGCTGCCTTCATCGGGTGTTCCGTTCCTGAACGTTGCGGGCGAGCCAAGGGCTGAGCGCACTGGGCAGGACCAGCTCCTTGTAGGTGTCGTCACCGGGCAGCGGCACGATCAGCCACACAGCGGGAGGGAACCGCCTTCGCCTTACGTGGGCCAGGCCGCCATAGACGGACCGCAGGAACGCCGGGACGGCGTCCCGGGGGATGTCGTCGAAGTCGACGTTCTCGACCGTGATCTTCGCGTCGTCGTCCGGGAAGATCCGGACGGACACGGCGGGAGAGCCCCCGAGGTCGATGTACGCCTCGTGCGGCAGCGTGCCGTCCGGGTCAAGGACGGTGAAGACACCGGCCGAGGTGCGGCGGGACGTGTGGTCGGCGCCGATGTCCTCGGTGACGGACACCTCGAGGTTGTACTCCCGGGCAACCTCGCGAACCGCCACCACGGCGGCCTCGGTACTCGCCAGATGCGGATGTCTCATGTCCCCGATCATGCCTCACGGGTGCCGGTGGCTAGTCGGGCGACGACTCGTCGGCGAGCTGGTTGTTGCGGTCGATCTCCGGCATGTGCGTCTCGGCCCAGACCCGCAGCGCGGAGAGCGGTCCTTCGAGGGACAGGCCGAGCTCGGTGAGCCGGTAGTGGACGGCAGGCGGCACGGTGGGTTCGACGCGGCGCGAGACCAGGCCGTCGCGGGCCAGGTTCTGCAGGGTGACGGAGAGCATCTTCTGCGAGATGCCGGGGGCGAGGCGCCGCAGTTCAGCAAAGCGGATCTCGCCCGGAGCCCGCTCGGCCAGCACCTTGACCACCATGGACGTCCACTTGGTGCCGATGCGGTCGAGCAGTCGGCGGGTCGGGCAGAGCGGATCCAGCAGGTCACCGCGCACGCCACGCTCACCGCGCTCACCGCGCAGCTGTTCACGTCCGCCGGATCTCGACGTGGTCACCTGGGGCTCACCACCTGAAGGGAAAGTGCCGTCTTGGGCGGATCAGGCTAGTTCCTTACCGTGAGGTTGTCACCATTCCTCACCGCCTCTCCCCTGGTCCTCATCGCACTCCCCCTTGGAGTCCCTCCATGCCCGAGCTCCGACGCATCTCCGTCAACGGTGTCGAACTCAACGTCGCCCTCGCCGGTTCGGGACCCGCCGTCCTGCTGCTGCACGGCTTCCCGCACACCTGGGAGGTGTGGACGGACGTCATGGCCGACCTGTCCGACCGCCACCGCGTCATCGCACCGGACCTGCGTGGATTCGGCGCGAGCAGCAGGGCCGAATCCGGGTACGACGCGGGCACCCTGGCCGAGGACGCCGCGGCGCTTCTCGGTGCGCTCGGTGTGTCCTCGGCCGCGGTGGTGGGCATCGACGCAGGCACCCCGCCGGCGTTTCTCCTCGCCCTGCGCCGCCCCGACCTCGTCCGCCGCCTGGTCGTCATGGAGTCCCTGCTGGGCGGGCTGCCCGGCGCCGAGGACTTCCTCGCCGGCGGGCCGCCGTGGTGGTTCGGCTTCCACTCTGCCGTGCCCGGCCTGGCCGAGACCGTGCTGGAGGGCCACGAAGCCGAATACGTCGACTGGTTCCTCCGCGCCGGCACCCTCGGCGAGGGGGTGCGCCCCGCCGTCCGGGACGCCTTCGTCCGCGCGTACACCGGCCGTGAGGCGTTGAGCCGCGCGTTCTCGTACTACCGGGCCATGCCCGAGAGCGCGGCACAGATCGAGGACGCGGTGGCCGCGGCCCGCCTGACGGTGCCGACGATGGCGCTGGGCGCGCAGCCGGTCGGCTCGGCCCTGGAACGCCAACTCCGCCCGGTCACCGACGAGCTCACCGGGCACCTCATCGAGGACTGCGGCCACATCATCCCGCTGCACCGGCCAGGCGCCCTGCTCTCCCTACTGCGTCCATTCCTGGCCGGTGGAGACCCCGGAACCGATCAACATGCTGCCGCGACACGGCCGCCGCGAGCGAACTCGCCTTTCATGTCCGGCCGTTGACTCGCCTAGGCGCTCGTCCGCGGGGCCCGGATCCCGTCGACGATGCGGGTCCAGTTCTCCTTCCCGTGGCCGTCGGCGATCGCGCGGCGGTAGTGCGCCTGGACGGCGCGGGGAAGGGCGAGGTCGACCCCGGCGGTCTCGCTGGTTTCGGTGATGTGGTCCGCGGTCGCACCCATCATCGTCACCGTGCTCAGGTGGCCCGGATGCTCGCCGGCGTCGATCTGCGCGCCGACGTCCCCGCCGGCCTCGATCATGGCCGGGATGCCGGTCAGCGTCGACATCAGCTCCGGGACCGCCTCCGCCGCGGGCATCCCGGCCGAGCCCAGCAGCGCGGTGGCGTGCAGCAGCGCCGACAGGCTCGTCAGGAACACGTCGAGGTGTGCCAGGTACATGAGCTGTGCCAGGCCCGCGTCCTCGCCGAGATGGCGCGGCGCCCCGATGCGGGCGAGCGCCGGGCGGTGCGCCTCGAGGACCTCGGTCGGTCCGCTGTAGTAGACGTACGCCGCCTCGGTCCCCACCATCTCCGCGGGCACCATCACCCCGCCGGTCAGGAACGTCGCCCCGTGCGACGCCGCCCAGGCCGCGGCCTCGCGGGCCCGGTCGGGGGTGTCCGAGCTCAGGTTGACGATCGTGCGGCCGGCCAGCTCCGCGGTCGCGCCGCCGAGGATGTCGTACATCGCCTGGTAGTCGGTGAGGCTGAGGACGACCAGTTCGCTCGCGGCGACCGCGTCGGCGGGCGAGGCGGCCAGGGTGGCGCCGTCGGACACGAGGCCGTCGGCGCGGGCCGCGGTGCGGTTCCAGACGGTCACGGGGTGGCCGGCCGCGAGCAGCGCCCGGACCATGGCCTGGCCCATCGGGCCGAGACCGATCAGGGTGACGGGGGTGGTACTCATGCTGCGGTTCCTTCCTGGGGGCGGGTGTTGGCGGGACGGGCGGCGGCGCGCAGGCTCTCGTAGATCCGCGCGAACCCCTCCGGGCCGTGACCCGCGTCGATCTGTCGGCTGATCAGCGCCTGGACCCCGGCGATCGGGGCGGCGTCGACGTTCTGCTCCTCGCTGGCCCGCACGATGTGCGACAGGTCGGAGAAGTCCAGGCTCTGCTGGCCGGGGACGGTGTAGTCGCCGCCGTCGACGACCTCCGCGAAGCCGGCGAGCCCGTGGGTCATGGCGGACAGGAACGGGGCCTGCCGGGCGGCGAATTCGGACGCGCTCATCCCCATGGGGGCGACCATCGCCGCACCGTGGATGAAGCCCGCGATCATCTGGTACATCCCCGACAGCATCGCCAGGTCCACCAGCGACGCCCGGCCGGCGTCCTCGCCGTGGAACTCGCTCGTGGCCCAGACATCGAGGGTCGGCAGGAGGGTGTCGTACGCGGCCCGCGAGCCGCTGTAGAAGATCTGCCCCTCGCGGGCGCCGATCATGGCGGGTACGGCCATGATGGCGCCGTCGAGGTAGGTGACACCGAACTCGGCGGCCCAGGCAGCGAGTTGGCGGGACTCGTTGGGTGTGGTGGTCGTGACGTTGAGCAGGGTGCGACCGCGCAGCGCGTCGGCGACCGGACCGAGGGCGTCCCGGACCGAGTCGTACTTGAGCAGGCAGGCGACGACGACCGGGCTCGCCGCCACGGCCTCGCGGACCGAGTCCGCGCCGCGGGCTCCGCGGGTCGTCAACTCTGCGGCACGGTCAGGGGTTCGGTTCCAGACGGTCACGGAACGGCCGGCGTCGAGCAGCGCGGCCGCCAGCGCGCTGCCCATCGCGCCGAGGCCGAGCATGCTGACGTCGGTCAACTGGACTGGGTTTCGGGTGGGTTCGGACACGACGACCATGCTGCGCAAGGCGGTATCGTCGCGGAAGTACCCACTATTTACTGCGGTACTTACCTTTTTGTAAGCAAGCAGAGACCGGAGGCTGCAGGACATGGCGAAGGCGCCCCGCAACGGCCCTTATATCTGCGGCATCGACGCCGCGCTCGACGTCGTCAGCGGAAAGTGGAAGGGCCTTGTCCTCTGGGAGCTGCACGCGCACGGCGTCCGGCGCTTCGCCGAACTGCGCCGTGCGCTGACGGGCGTGAGCGAGAAGATGCTGACCCAGCATCTGCGCCAGATGGAAGAGGACGGCCTCGTGCTCCGCACGGTGTACGCGGAGGTGCCTCCGAAGGTGGAGTACTCGCTGACCGAGTCGGGCGCGGCGCTCAACGAGGCGCTGCTGCCGCTCGGAGAGTGGGGCCGCGACCGGATCCGCCACCGTGGCCTCAGCGTCGTCCCGGACCCCGACTCGTCAGCGTCTGCTGCCTCCTGACCTTCCGGTCAGACCTGGTGTCGGCCGCCTATTGATCCATCGGTCAGATCTGGTAGCGGTCGGCCGCGAACAGGTGCAGGTTCTCCGCGACCCAGTCGGAGGTGCGGCGCAGCCCCTCGTCCAGCGGGACCTCCGGCTCCCACCCCGCCCAATCCCTGGCGCGGGAGTTGTCGGACAGCAGGCGGTGCACCTCGCTGCCCGAGGGGCGCAGCCGGCTCCGGTCGACGACGACCTCGGCGTCCCGGCCGGAGGCGTTGATCAGCGCCTTGGCGAGGTCCCCGATGGCGATCTCCTGGCCGGTGCCGAGGTTGACGCTGTGACCCAGCGCCTCGTCGCAGGCGGCCAGGGCCAGGAAGCCGCGCGCGGTGTCGGTGACGTAGGTGAAGTCGCGCGTGGGGGTGAGGGAGCCGAGCTTGATCTGGCGTCGCCCGGCGTGCAGTTGGGCGAGGATGGTGGGGATGACGGCGCGGGCCGACTGCCGGGGGCCGTACGTGTTGAACGGGCGCACCACCGTCACCGGCAGCTCGAAGGCGTGCCAGTGCGACAGGGCCATCATGTCCGCGCCGATCTTCGAGGCGGAGTACGGGGACTGCGGCTGGAGCGGGTGGGCCTCGCTGATCGGGGCGGTGAGGGCGGTGCCGTAGACCTCGCTCGTGGAGGTGTGGATCAGGCGGCGCACCTGGTGCCTGCGGCAGGCCTCGGCCACGTTCTCGGTGCCGACGACATTGGTCTGTACGTACGCGCCGGGCGAGTCGTAGCTGTAGGGGATGCCGATGAGCGCGGCGAGGTGGAAGACGGTGTCGCAGCCCTCGACGGCGTCCATGACCCGGCCCGCGTCCCGGACGTCACCGGCGATCATCTCGACGGGACCGTGGGTGGCGCCGAGGTAGGGGGCGAGGTTGCCCTTTTCGCCGTACGGCTTGTAGTGGACGAAGGCGCGGACCTTCGCCCCGCGGGCCACGAGGAGGTCGACGAGGGTGGAGCCGATGAACCCTTCGGCTCCGGTGACGAGCACGGTCCGGCCGGTCCAGTCGAAGTCGGCGGCAGCGGCGGGGGTGTTGGTGGTCATATGGCGATCTCCGTGTGAGGTGTGGGAAGGGTGGGGTGGGTGCTGGGGCGGCCGGCCAAGCGCAGGACGTGGGCTGCCAGCAGGTCGGCCGCCTGTCCGTGTCGGCCGGGGTGCGCGGCGGCCGACATGGCGGCCAGCCGGGACGGTTCGGCCAGCAGTGGCTCGACGAGAGCGGCCAGGGCGGCGGCGTCCGTGTCCGCGTCGGGCAGCAGGAGTCCCGCGCCGACGTCGGTGAGGACCCGCGCGTTGTGGGTCTGGTGGTCGCCCGGCGCGTAGGGGTAGGGCACCAGGACGGCGGGGGTGCGGGTGGCGGTGAGTTCGGCGACGGTCGCGGAGCCGGCGCGGCAGACGGCCAGGTCGGCGGCCGCGTACGCCAGGTCCATGCGGTCGAGGTAGGGCACGGCGGTCGCCACGCGGTCCGCGCCGGTCTCGACGAGCCGCCGGCGGACGTCCTCCAGAGCCGCGGGGCCGGTCTTGATCAGCAGGTGGACGCCGGTGCGGTCCCGCCAGCGGCGGGCGAGGTCGGCGGCGGCCGCGGTGAGCCGGGCGGCGCCGAGGCTGCCGCCGTTGACCAGCAGGAGCCGCCCGTGGGCAGGGACCCCCAGGGCCCGCCGTGCGTCGTCGCGCAGCCGGGGGCGGTCCAGCGCGGCGAGTTCCGAGGCGATCGGCATGCCCACGACGTCGGCGTGCCGACTGCCGGCGAGATGTGCCCGGCTCTCCTCGAAGGCCAGCGTGATCTGGTCGGTGAGCAGTGCGGCGAAGCGGTTGGCCCGCCCGGGCACCGCGTTGGACTCGTGGATGACGCTGGGCAGCCCGGCCATCCGTGCTCCGACAATCACGGGGGCGCTCGGGTACCCGCCCATGCCGACCGCGACCTGCGCACGCTGCGCACGCAGCACCGACTTGGCCTGGGCGCCGGACTTGACCAGTGCGGCGGGCAGCAGGAACCGCCGGGCACCGAGCGACGGATCGAAAGGGATCATGTCGACGGTGTGCAGGCGGTACCCGGCCTCCGGGATGAGCCGGGTCTCCAGGCCGCGCTCGGTGCCGACGAAGGAGATCTCGGCGTCGGGCACGGCCCGCCGCAGCGCGTCCGCCAGCGCGAGCCCCGGATAGATGTGTCCGCCCGTGCCGCCCGCGCCGATCACCACCGACAGCCGGCCATGGGATGTTCGCTGTGTCCTCATGGCCGACACACTGCTGACGCGCTCTAAGAACTTTCTAAGACCAGGTTTTGGCAGGCTGTTCCCATGAACGCGGCCGACGGGTGCACGAACGCACCGAAGGTTCTGGTGGTGGATGACGAGCCGGAGGTGCGGTACGCCGTCGAGGACGGACTCGCGGTCGAGGGCTACGAAGTACGCGGGGCAGAGGACGGCCTGGCGGCGCTATCGGCCCTCGCCGCCTGGGAGCCGGACGCCATGGTGCTCGATGTCATGCTCCCGGGCATGGACGGCCTCGCGGTCTGCCGCCGCCTGCGGGCGCTCGGCGATCGCACGCCGGTCCTAGTGCTCACGGCGCTGGGCTCGGTGAGCGAGCGGGTGGACGGCCTGGAGGCGGGGGCCGACGACTACCTGGTCAAGCCGTTCGCGCTTGACGAGCTGGTGGCACGGATCCGGGCCCTGCTGCGCCGCAGCGCCGCGCCCGATGAGTCGACGACGACGCTGGGCTTCGCGGACCTCGTCGTCGATCCGGCCAGCCGCAGCGGGCGGCGCGGCACACGGGTCATCGAGTTCAGCCGCACCGAGTTCTCCCTGCTTGAGCTGCTGCTGCGCCACCCCGGGCAGGTACTCCCCCGCGAGACGATCATGGAGCGGGTGTGGGGCCGCGACTTCGGCCCCGACTCCAACTCCCTCGCCGTCTACGTCGGGTACCTGCGCCGCAAACTGGAGGCCGACGGCGAACCACGGCTCGTCCACACGGCACACGGCGTCGGCTACCGGCTGGACCTGGCGTGAGCGCTGAAACGCAGAGCACTGAACCGCGGGCCCGGCCGCTGCCGAAGGGCGGGCGCAGACATGCCCGCTGGATGCGCCGTCGCCCCTTGCGCACCCGGCTGACCCTCGCCGCCTCGGCGGCGGTGGCCGCCGTGGCCGTCGGCCTGTGCGCCGGCAGCTTCGTGGTGATCCGTCATCAGCTGCTGCACCAGCTCGACCTGCACCTGACACAGTCCGCCCGGCTGGCCACCCAGCAGTACGGCCACGAACCCTCGGGTGTGGTGCAGGGCCAGTGCCGCTACCTCGCCGCCCCGGCCTGCGCGCAGCTGGTCCCCGCTCAGCCGGACGACGACCCGACGCAGCCGTACCTTCTGCCGGTCACCGACTCCACGCGCGAGGTGGCCTCCGGCGAACGGGGGCCGTACTACAGCGAGTTGAGGCTGGCAGGCCACCGAGCGAGGATGCTCACGACACCGCTGCCCGAAGGACGCGCCCTTCAAGTCGCCGTGCGGGCCGACACCGTGGACCGGGGTGTGCGTCAGGCCGCGGTGCTGCTCGGCGGCATGGGCGTGGCCGGTGTGCTGCTGGCCGGCGCGCTCGGTGCCTGGGTCTCGCGTACGGGACTCGCGCCCGTCAGCAGGCTCACTGCCACGGCCGAACGCATCGCCGCCACGCGCGATGCCCGGCACCGCATCGAGCTGCCGCCGGAACGCGCCGGCCAGGACGACGAGATCACCCGCCTCGCCGCCTCCTTCAACACCATGCTCGACGAGCTGGAGAAGTCCATCGGCGCGCAGCGGCGCCTGGTCGCCGACGCCTCCCACGAACTGCGCACCCCGCTGACCGCGCTGCGCACCAACGCCGAGCTGCTGACCAGGAGTTCACGCCTCAGCGACGCCCAGCGCGAGCGCGCGGCCGGCGCACTGAGCCGCCAGCTGCGCGAGGTCACCCTCCTGGTCAACGACCTGGTCGAACTGGCCCGGAACGAGGAACCGGACCCGCTGATCGAGGAGGTCCGTCTCGCGGACATCGTGACGCACACCGTCGAGACGGCACGCGGCCATTGGCCGGCCACCCCGCTCACCCTGTCGATCGCCCCCGAGGCACGCACCGCCACCGTCGCAGGTGTGCCGGCGCGGCTCTCCCGGCTGCTGTCGAGCCTGCTGGACAACGCGGCCAAGTTCAGCCCGCCGGGACGCCCCGTAGAGGTCACGCTCACCTCCGTGTCGGACACCCTGGAGCTGACCGTCCGCGACCACGGCCCCGGCATCTCCGAACAGGACCTGCCCTACGTCTTCGACCGCTTCTACCGCGCCCGCAGCGCCCGCGCGCTGCCCGGGTCCGGCCTCGGCCTCGCCATGGCCCGCCAGATCGCGCACGCGCACCACGCCGACCTCGTCGCCGAACCCGCGCCCGGTGGCGGCGCCCGGTTCCGTCTCACGATTCCGCACACCTAGGCAGTAGCGAGTGCGAGCCGCAGACCGTCGCGGGCGTCAGACCAGCACCCGGGCGAGGAACCCCCGGATGTGCTCCGTGACTTCCTCGAGGCGGCTTTCCAAGGCGAAGTGTCCCGCGTCGAGCAGATGGATCTCGGCGTCGGGCAGGTCACGGCCGAAGGCCCTGGCGCCGTCGGGTCCGAAGATCTCGTCGCCTGCGCCCCAGACCGCGAGCAGCGGGACCTGGGAGTCGCGGAAGTACTGGTGGACGGCCGGGTAGAGGTCGACGTTGGTGGGGTATTCGCGAAAGAGCTTGAGCTGGATCTCGGCGTTGCCGGGGCGGTCCAGGAGCGCCTGGTCGTGGACCCAGTTGTCGGGGCTGACCACGCTCGGATCGGCCACCCCGGTCACGTACTGCCAGCGGACGGCCTCCGGGGCCAGGGCGGCGCGCACGGGCTTTTCGGTGTCGGGCCCCGGCGCCGCGGCGTAGGCGAAAAGGCTGTCCCAGAACGGCCGGACGAAGCCCTCCTCGTAGGCGTTGCCGTTCTGCGTGATGACCGCGGTGATCCGCTCCGGGGCCTGCAGGGCGAGCCGCCAGCCGATCGGGGCGCCGTAGTCCTGTACGTAGACGGCGAACCTGTCGATGCCCAGGTGCTGGAGCAGGCCGGACGTGACGTCGGCGAGCGCGCCGAAGGTGTACGGGAAGTCCCGCAGCGCGGGCATCGCGGACTGCCCGAACCCGATGTGGTCGGGTGCGATCACGTGATAACGGTCGGCGAGCGCCGGGATCAGGTTGCGGAACATGTGCGAGCTGGTCGGGAAGCCGTGCAGGAGGACGACGGCGGGTGCCTTCGGATCGCCGGCCTCCCGGTAGAAGACGTCGAGACCGTTGATGGTGGCGGTGCGGTGGTGGACCGTGGAGGACATCGATCTAACCCTTCTTTCGAGTTTTACTGGTTATGGACACAGTCGAGCACGCTTGGGGTAACCAGTCAATACGCTTTAAGGGGTTAGGCTTAAGTGGGCGGCGAGGCCGCACCTTCGCGGCAAGTAATCTGCATGCGAACTCAACGCCGGACAGGAGGTACTGCAGTGATCGACCCCGAGCAGCAGGACACACTGCTGGAACTCCTCAACACCACACCGGTGACCAACGGAACGCCCACGGACGAGCTGGCCGACCGTGAAGCGGCCAAGGCGTGGCAGAAGGCGCACGGCGGCAGCGGCAGCACCCGGGAGCTGAGACACCTGGTGCAGGCGCGCGACGCCTTGCAGGAGGTGGTGCGCGGCGACCGGCCCGCCACGTCACTGGAACCGATCCTGGAGGGCGTGCGCTCCCGGCCGCACCTCTCCCCCGACGGCGTGACCTGGGAACTCGACGTGCCCGCGGAGCGCCGGCCGGCCGTGGAAGCGGTCCTGGCATGGAGCGCGCTGCAAAAGGCGAAGCCCGGCCGGCTGCGCCCGTGCGCCAACCCGGAGTGCCGCCTGTTCCTCCTCGACCGCAGCAAGACCAACCGCGCCCGCTGGTGCTCCATGGCCGTCTGCGGAAACCGGATGAAGGCGAGGCGCCACTACCAGCGCACCCGCGACGGGGTCGCCGAGTAGCGACCGGGTACTTCTTCTCCACCCCGTGGTAACTTCCGTATACAAGTTGTATGCGATTCGGAATCACGGTCC